>JBDNHK010000093.1:0-9281 GCA_041688815.1 Acidimicrobiales bacterium
CGTCGAGTTGCAGGGTGGGCTCGCCGCCGGTGCCCACCACGAAGCCCCGCCCGGCGGTGGGCCAGAACGAGCGCACGTGGGTGGCCAGAGCCCGGGCCGAGCGGAAGTGCCCGCCGCCGGGGCCGTCGGTGCCGACGAAGTCGGTGTCACAGAACTGGCAGATCGCGCCGGCCCGGTGCTCCTCGCGTCCGGTCCAGAGGTTGCACCCGGAGAACCGGCAGAACACCGCCGGACGCCCGGCGTGGGTGCCCTCGCCCTGGAGGGTGAGGAACGTCTCCTTCACCAGATAGGTGCTCACGACGGTGAGACCACGCCGGCGGCGTAACGGGTGGGGTCGGGCACTTCGGCCTCGGCGAATCCCTTGGCCCGCAGCAGGCAGGCGTCGCAGTGCCCGCAGGCGCGACCATCGGGCTCGGGGTCGTAGCAGGTGGAAGTGACCGAGTAGTCGACGCCCAGGGCCAGGCCACGAGCCACGATCTCGGCCTTGGTGAGCTCGATGAGCGGGGTGTGGATGGTGAGTCGGCTACCTTCCACCCCGGCGCGCGTGGCCAGGTTGGCCAGGGTCTCGAAGGCGGCGACGAACTCGGGGCGGCAGTCGGGGTAGCCCGAGTAGTCGACGGCGTTCACGCCCACGAAGATGTCGGCGGCGCCCCGGGTCTCGGCCACGGCCAGGGCGAGGGCCAGGAAGATCGTGTTGCGGGCGGGCACGTAGGTGACGGGGATGTCGCCGTCGCTCGAAGCCGTGTCGGCGGCCAGAGCGGCCACGTCGTCGTGCTTGGGGACCACCAGCGCGTCGTCGACCAGTGCCGAACCACCGAAGGCGGCCAGGTCGATGGCGGTGACGACGTGCTCCACCCCCGCCGCGGCGGCGATGGCGGCGGCGCAGTCGAGCTCCACCGTGTGGCGCTGGCCGTACCGGAAGCTCAGAGCGATCGGGGTGAACCCCTCGGCGAGAGCGATGGCCAGGCAGGTGGTGGAGTCGAGCCCGCCCGACAGCAGCACCACCGCGACCGGACGCCCCGCCCCTGAGCCGACACCGTCCACGGTCACATCAACCCGGCCCAGCAGTCGAGCTCGGTCCGACCGGGGTCGGCGAGGAGCTCGGGCGTCACGTCCAGGCGCATCACCGGGCGGGCGACGGGGTCGAAAGCCGGCCACGACGGAAGCGCGTCGGTGGTGGGGTCGCCGGTGCGGGCGAAGGCGATCCAGGCCTCCTGCATCGCCTCGGCCAGGGTGTGCAGCTCGGGCCCGGCCGGCCCGCCGAGGAACATCTCGGCCCCGGCCCGACCCAACGTGTCGAACACGAACGGGATCTCGAGGGCGTGACACGAACCCACCAGCCCACCGAAGGCCGGCGTGGGCCAGGTGAACAGGTACTCGTAGCTCCGGACCCCAGGGGCGGCCGCGGCGTGATGGGCCTCGAGCAGCCGCACCGCCGGCACCCGGAACGCGGCATCGGTGAGCACCGCGCTCCACAGCTCGTCGGGGGTCGCGTCGGGGCGAGCGGCGGCGTAGGCATCGTGGAAGCGGTGGCCCTCGCCGGCGATGCGGTCGAGGCGCTTCAGCAGCTCCGGGTGGTCGAGGCCACCCGGCATCATCAGGCGGAACAGGTTCCACTCATCACGATTGGTTCCGGCCAGGAGGGAGACGTCGGCCGCCGAGCCCGCGGCGACGGCCGTGACCGGGTCGTGGGGCAACCAGTGCCCGTCGACCACGGGCTGGAACGGCATCGCCAGGGTGATGCCCGAGCGCTTGGCGAACCGACCCGGCTCACGTAGCACCTGGGTGGTGATCGCCGCTTCGACCGCGATGAGCTTCTCGGGCGCGAGGGTGAGCACCGCCTCGGCGTCGACGAGACCCAGCTCGGCCAGCACTGCTGCGGTGACCTCCTCGGCCAACGACGGGGGGAAGGTGTTGTCGCCGGCGCCGCTCTGGGCCACAGCCCGATGGAACAGGCCCCGGGCCGACGGGACCGCCAACAACGTGCCCACACTCATGCCTCCGGCCGACTCGCCGAAGAGGGTGACGTTGCCGGGATCGCCACCGAACGCGGTGATGTTGTCGCGCACCCAGCGCAGGGCGGCCATCTGGTCGAGGACGCCGTTGGTGCCACTGGCCCCGAATTCGTCGCCCAGCGCACCGAGCCACAGGAACCCGAGCGCGCCGAGCCGGTAGTTGATGCTCACCACCACGACGTCGCCTCGGCGCACGAACGGCGCGCCGTCGTACCAGGGGGTCGACGATGCGCCGCTGGTGAAGCCACCACCGTGGATCCACACCAGCACCGGGCGGGCCCCGTCGTCGCAGGCGGAGGTCTGCACGTTGAGCGTGAGGCAGTCCTCGGCGCACTCCATCGCCACTCCCCCGAGGGTGGCCTGCAGGCCGCCGACGTTCTGCCACGACGGCGCCCCGAACGACCGGGCGTCGCGCGTGGCGTCCCACGGCTCGGGCGGCTCGGGCGGCCGGAACCGCCTCGGGCCGACGGGCGCCGCCGCGTAGGGCAAGCCCCGGAAGTTGAGCACGCCGTCGTGCTCGAAACCCTCCACCCGACCCTGCGCGGTGCTGACGATCATGGCCCGAGACTAACGGGGCACCCCGGTTCCGAGACCCCGGCCAAGACCTGGCTCGGGCGGAGGCCGGGGTGTGTCGGTGGTGCCCCCGAGTCGATCGACCCTCGCGATCAGCTCGTCGACGTCGGCGAGGAACGCGGCCATCGGATCGGCGTCCGTCGACGGCGGCGAGGCGCCCGGACCATCGCCCCGAGGGGGCCCCTCCTCGCCGACGTCGTGGTGGTCACGGCCTTGGACGTCGTGCCCCTCGGCGGGCAGGGCCTCGCGACCTTCGACGGCGACTCGACGGCGGCGGGACGTCCACAACACCAGCACGACCGCGAGCACCGCCACCACGATCACGGCACCCGCCACCAGCGCGCCCCGCGAACTGGTGGTCGCACCCGTCGAGGCCGACGCGTCGGGCGCGGGCCCGGCCAGGGTGTCGTCGAACCAGGCCATGGTGGCGCCCACACCGGCGGTGGCCAGCACCTCCCCGCCGGCCAAAGCGAATCGGCGGCCGGCGGTGACCCGGGTCGTGGGTCGATCGAAGGGGGGTCCGCCCACGGCCTCGTTCAGAGCTTCGAGATCGAAGGTGACCGTGGCCGGCGCCCCGGGGGCGGTGGACGACGGTGGGTTCACCAACCACGCGGTGGTGCCGGGCACGGCCACGACGGGCTCGGTGCCCGGCACGAGGAGACGCACCTCACCGGTGCGGCGGTCGATCTCGATGCGGTCGGTGCGGTTCGCGGCCCCACCGGCCTGGGTGATGGTCGCCGAATCGACCACATCGACGACACCGGCACCGTCGACCGCGATCGGCACTGGGGCGCTGGTGGTGACCTCGAGTGAGCGCCCCACGACCTGCACGGTGGGGCCGGGCGAATCGAGGGCGACCGGTGCGGCGTCGAGGTTCCCCTGGGCGTCGGCGTAGGGAGACGTACCAACGGCCGGGCCGGCGCCATCGCCGAGCAGGTCGACCAGCGCGAAGGTCGAGGAGCGGCGCGCCACGATGGCGCCATCGATCGTGGCCTCGGCCTCCACCCACACCACCGCGTCGGGGCCCGCCCCGGCCACCGGCACACCGATCTGTACCACCCCGTTGCCGGCGGCCACCACCTCGGTCACGCCGCCGTCGTCCCACGGGGCGTCGTCGCCCTGCTCCACCAAGCCCGACAACCCCACGCCGCCCACGCTCACCAGCGACGCCCGCACCCGGCGGCCCCCAGGGTCGCCCACCGAGACGGTGACCCGCCAGGGTTCGCGGGGTACCGGGAACGCCGTCGAGAACAACACCACGGCGGTGGCCGTCGGGCTCCCAGTAGGCGCGTCCATCCAGAAACTCTGGAGCTGCACGGGGGCAGGATCGAGGTCGAATCCGCCGACCACCGCCACCAGCGGTTCGGCGGCGACGTCAGCCGCATCCACCGGGGTGCCCGCTCGGGCGTCGGCCGGCAGGCCGCCGAGCACGGCCATCGATCCGATCGCGACGATGGTGGCGAGCAGCCAACCCGCCCCTCGTCCAGAGGTCGTACCGACCAACGAGCCGGACGGGCGTGGGGTACTTGATCCCGAGCGCGCAAACGACGTCATGGCACCGACCAGTCTCGCCGATGCCGGGCGCCGATCCCGGGACTCTCGGGGTTCAGCAAGTCCCCTCCTGGGCTCCGACTCGAACTCCGGTCGAATGGGGCTGCCAGGACACCGGCCCATAGGCTGCGCTGCCGTGAGCCGCCGTTCGATGCTCCCCGTGGCCCTGGTCATCGGTGTCGTCACCGGAGTGACGGTCGCCACCATCGTCCGGCGTGGTGCTCGTCCGGCGGTACGTCACCGGAGCCAAACCGCCCGCACCGCCCGCATGGCCGGCCTGGGAGCGCGAACCGGTGCCTCCTACGCCACCCTCCGGGCCCGGCGCGTCTTCGCCGACGCCGACCGGCGCCGTGAGCTCGACACCGCTTTCGAGCTGAAAACGGCCGAGCAGGTCGCCGAGACGCTGGGGCAGATGAAGGGTGCCCTCATGAAGCTGGGCCAGATGGCCAGCTACCTCGATCAGGGCCTCCCCGAACCCGTACGAGAGGTACTCGCCGAGCTCCAGACCGACGCCCCCCCGATGAGCGCCGAACTGGCGGCGGGGATGATCGAAGCCGAGCTCGGAGCCCGCCCCGAGACCGTGTTCGCCGAGTGGGACCCGCGACCCATCGCCTCGGCCTCGATCGGACAGGTTCATCGGGCCATGACCCACGCGGGCGAAGCCGTGGCGGTCAAGGTGCAGTACCCGGGAGTGGCCGAGGCCGTGGCCGCCGACCTCGACAACGCCGGGCTCATCTTCGCCGGGCTGGGGCAGCTCTTCGGTGGCCTCGACCACAAGGCCCTGGTGGCCGAGCTGCGTGAGCGCCTGCTCGAAGAGCTCGACTACGAGCTCGAGGCCGCCAACCAGCAGTTCTTCATCGACCTCTACGCGAGCCATCCCACGATCCACGTCCCTCGGGTGCTGCACGAGCTGAGCACGGCCAAGGTCCTCGTCACCGAACTGGCCGACGGGGCTTCGTGGCGCGAGCTGCTCACCTGGAGCCAGGCCGAGAAGGACCTCGCGGCCGAGACCATCTACCGGTTCGCATTCGGGAGCCTCTACCGGTCGGCCGCCTTCAACGGTGATCCTCACCCGGGCAACTATCTGTTCCACCCCGGCGGCCGGGTCACGTTCCTCGACTTCGGTCTGGTCAAGCGGTTCACCCAGGCCGAGCTCGACGAGTTCGCCGATCTGATCGTCAACATCGTGGTCGAGCCCGACGCCGCCGCCTTCCGCACCACGGTCGAGCGTCTCGGCCTGCTCCCGGCGGGACTGGCGGTCACCGACGACGAGGTCGTCGACTACCTCGGCCACTTCTACGAGTTCGTGGCCGACGACGGCCTCTACACGATCACCCCGGACTACGCCTCGGAGACGGTGCGCCGGTTCTTCGACACGAGCGGCCCCTACGCCGCGATGCAGAAGGCCGCCAACCTGCCCGCCAGCTTTGTCGTCATCCAACGGATCAGCCTCGGCCTCTACGCCATCTTCGGTGCCCTCCACGCCACCGGCAACTGGCGCCGCCTGGCCGAGGAGATCTGGCCCTTCGTGGGTGGGCCACCATCGACCCCGATGGGTCACGAGATCGAGGCGTGGCGGCGGCACCGATCCCGACCCCAGGCGGTGGGGGCATGACGAACGACCCCCAGGGTCAGGTCAGCCCGCCGTCGACGACGCACGACGAGTGGGTGGAGCGCGACGCCGCCGTCGTATGGCACGGCTTCACCCAGATGTCGAGCTACGCCGACAACGCTCCGATCATCGTGGAATCGGCCGACGGACGTGAGCTGATCGACGTGGACGGGCGCCGTTACCTCGACGCCATCAGCTCGCTGTGGGTCACCACGCTCGGGCACCGGGTTCCCGAGCTAGACGACGCGCTGCGCGCCCAGATCGACCAGATCGCCCATTCGACGCTGCTGGGCAACGGCAACCGCACCACGGTGGAGCTGGCCGAGGACCTGGCCCGGGTCGTGCCCGTCGACGAACCCCACTTCCTGTTCGCCTCCGACGGTGCCGCCGCCGTCGAGCAGGCCCTCAAGATCGCCTTCCAGTACTGGACCAACCATGGGGTCACCGGCCGCACCCGCTACCTGGCCCTGGGCGGCGCCTACCACGGCGACACGATCGGGGCGATCTCGCTGGGCGCCGGCGGTTTCGGGACCGACGTCTTCGACCCGCTCCGCTTCGCCGTCCTGCGCACCCCGGGGTACAACGACCCGTCCTGGTGCGACAAGGCCATCACCTTGCTCGACGCTCACGCTCACGAGCTGGCCGCGGTCGTGATCGAACCCCTGGTCCAGGGCGCGGCAGGCATACAGATCACCGACCCCGGCTCGGTGCGTCGGTTCGTCGACGCCTGCCAGTCGCGCCGGGTACTGGTGATCGCCGACGAGGTGGCCACCGGTTTCGGCCGCACCGGCACTTTGTTCGCCAGCGAACAATGCGGGATCCGACCCGACCTCATGACCATCGGCAAGGGCCTCACGGGGGGCTACCTGCCCATGGCCGCGACCGTGGCCACCGGCGCCGTGTACGCCGCCTTCCTGGGCCCCGATCTGAGCGAGTTCACGCTGTACCACGGCCACTCGTTCTCCGGGAACGCGATGGCCGCGGCGGTGGCCCGACGCCACCTCGAGCTGATGGCGCAATGGGACGTGCTGGCCAACGTCAGAGTCCGGGGCAAGCAACTCGGCGCTCAGCTCGAGGCGTCGATCGCGCCGCGCTCCGACGTGGCCGCCGTGCGCCGAGCCGGGCTCATGGTGGGCGTGGAACTGGCGCCACCGACCGAGGGCCTGCGATGGGGTCGCCGGGTGTGCGCGGCAGCGGTGGCTCGCGGTGTGCTGCTGCGGCCCCTCGGTGACGTCGTGGTGATCATGCCGATGCTCACCACGACTGCTGACGAGATCGACCGCATCGTGACCACGCTGGCCCACGCCCTCGATGAGGTCACGGTACCCGAGGCGGCCTCGACATGACTCCGCCCGAGGACCAGCAGGCGAGCCCCGACCGGTCGGCATGGTCCGTGTGGGCCGACGACGCCAACGCTGTCACCCGCGCCGCCGATCAGTGGCGGGCCCCACGCCCGTTCGACGCCGCCGGCCCCACCGGCGTGCTGACCACCACCGGCCAGTTCGTCGTGTCGTTCGCCTCGAACGACTACCTCGGGCTGTCCCAGCACCCGGTGGTGACCGACGCGGCCCGAGCCGCCATCGACCGGTGGGGGACCGGTTCGGGGGCCGCCCGCCTCATCGTCGGATCCCGCCCGGTGCATCACGACCTGGAGGACACGCTCGCGGCCTGGCGCGGCACCGAGGCCGCCGTCAGCTTCCCGACGGGCTACGCCGCCAACCTCGGTGTGCTCTCCAGCCTCGGCGCTCCTGGGGTCCGGATCTGCTCCGACGAGCTCAACCACGCCTCGATCATCGACGGGTGCCGCATGGCGAGAGCCAACGGGGCCGAACTGCGGGTGTTCGCCCATTGCGATCTCGACGCCCTCGATGCGGCGCTGCGCGCACCGGGAGCCGAGCGCCTCGTCGTGGTCACCGACTCGGCGTTCTCGATGGACGGCGACCTGGCCGACCTGCCCGCCCTCGGCGCACTGTGCCACCGCCACGGTGCCCTCCTGGTGGTCGACGAGGCCCACGCCGTCCTCCAGGAACCGCCAGCACCTGACCTGGCCCCCGTCGTCCTCCAGGTGGGCACCCTCTCGAAGACCCTCGGCGCCCTCGGCGGTTTCGTGGCCGGACCCCGGAGTTTCGCTGACCTCTTGGTCAACCGAGCCCGCTCCTACATCTTCACCACCGCGGCCAGCCCCGCCGACGCCGCCGCCGCCCTCGCCGCCATCGGCATCGTCACCTCGGCCGAGGGCGATCGCCTCAAGACCCGCCTCGCCGCCCATGTCGAACGGGTGGCCCCAGGACACCGCACCCCGATCGTGCCGGTGGTGCTCGGCGACGAACAGGTCGCCCTCGGCGCGGCCGGGCGCCTGCTCGACCGCGGCCTGCTGGTACCGGCCATTCGACCCCCGACCGTGGCACCGGGCACCAGTCGCCTGCGCATCGCCCTCTCGGCGGCCCACACCGACGCCCAGATCGACCAACTGGTCAAGGCCCTGGCCGACGTGACGCCGGCCACCACCTCCGTCGGGGGGGAGCGGTGAGGACGGTCGTCGTGGTCGGCACCGGGACCGAGGTCGGCAAGACCTGGGTGAGCGCCCACGTCCTGGCCGAGCTCCGGGCGCAGGGCGTGACGGTGGCGGCCCACAAGCCGGCCCAGTCGTTCGCTCCCGACGACCCCACCACCGACGCCCACGAGCTGGCGCGTGCCACCGGCCAGGACCCGAGCGACGTGTGCCCGCGTCACCGCTGGTACCCGATACCGATGGCCCCCCCGATGGCCGCCGACGCCCTCGACCGCCCCCCCTTCACCATCGCCGACCTGGTCGCGGAGATCGACTGGGGGATCCCCACGCCCGACCTGGGTCTCGTGGAGACCGCCGGTGGGGTGCGATCGCCTCATGCCACCGACGGCGACGCCGTCAGCCTCATCGAGCAGCTCCAACCCGACATCGTGGTGTTGGTCGCCGACGCCGGGCTGGGCACCATCAACGCCGTCCGCCTCACCCTCGAGGCCCTCGATCGCGGGGCTCACGTCGCCACGTTCGTCGTCGTGCTGAACCGCTTCGACGCCACCGACGACCTCCACCTGCGCAATCGCGCCTGGTTCGACGAGCACCTCGACGTCGAGGTCCTGGTGACGATCCGATCGCTGGTCATCCGCCTCCGCCCCGCCTGAGCAACCCGGGGGGCAACTCCGCTCGCCCCGCCGGTCGGTCAGCACGGACGGTTCGGACGGTTCGTCAAGCGGTCGGGCGACGATCGGTTCCTTCTTCGGCGGCGGCGATGAAGGCGACCAGACCCTCGACATCGCCCTCGTGGCCCTGCTCGAAGTAGACGCGGGTCCAGGCGTCGATCTCGGTGTCGGTGAAGCCGTCGGCCCGCAGTCGACCCCGGGCCTCGTTGGCCAACAGGCGGTCCCCCTCCACGTCGACCTGGGGCAACACCGGCTGGTCCAGGCCTTCGTCTTCGGGGCGTTCGGGGGTGATGGCGTCGGGTGGGGTGGGCATCGTGGCGGCTCCAGGCGGACGGGGATTCGGGTTC
>JBDNHK010000094.1:0-15732 GCA_041688815.1 Acidimicrobiales bacterium
CCCCGGTCGTCCCCACCGCCGGGCCTGCTGCCGTCTTGTCGTCGGTTCTCGCCGCGTCGGCGAAGCCCCAGGGACCGGCCCCGGGCCGTCCGCTGTTCGAGCTGCGCCCCGCCACCCCCGGGGGTCACACCGACCCGCGTGGCGAGAACCTCCTCGTGTTCGCCGAACGGGTCGAGCATCGGGACCGCTACGGCCGGCTCCGCCAGCGGATGCCCATACGCGACGTGGTGGACGTGGCCGTGCAGCGCCGCCTCACCGGCGCCACCGTCACCGTGCAGTGCCGCACCGGCGCCGACCTGGTCATCAAGGGCCTCCGGCCCGATGAGGCCGACCAGATCCGCTACGCCGTACTCCTGGCCCAGACGACACCCGGAACCACCTCCCCGGTTCCGGCCGGCACGGCCGCCGCCGAGGACTGGGCGCCCGTGACGGCGATCTCCGGGGCGGCGACCCTCACTCCGGAGATCGAACCCTTGCGGGCGGTGCGGCTCCCCTTCGACGAGGCCGGCCTGCTCGCCAAGCTGATCGATCTGCACCGCGCCGGCGTGATCGACGAACACGAGCTGGCCGAGAAGACGACGGTCGTGGCCGGCCTCGCCCAGCAGGCCCGGATCGACGGTACCGACCCCCCACGCGCCTCCGGCTGAGCGGTGCCCTGCCTGTCGGTGACAGAGATGGAATCCGTCGCCCGAGGCGATGGGTGAGCGGCCAATGGCGGTAGCTTCGGCCCGTCCATCGTGACGGGAAGGACCCCGAGTGCCCGGCGAGACCGAGTCCCTCACCCTGAGCCTCCAAGAGGCCGCCGACAGCCTCGGCGTGCATTACATGACCGCCTACCGCTACGTGCGGACGGGTCGTCTCGCCGCGACCAAGCGGGGAGCCGAATGGCGTGTCGCCGTCTCCGACATGGAAGCACTTCGCGACCGCAACGCCAGAGGTCACTCGACCTCAGCCGGCGAACAGAGCTCTGGGAACCCCACGCCACCCCGGCGCCGCATCGACTACCACGAGCGCCTCGAGACCCGTCTCCTCGCCGGTGACGAGGCCGGATCATGGGCCATCCTCGAGGACGCCATGACCGCCGGGGTCGACCCCACCGAGATCTATCTCGACGTCATGGCCCCGGCCATGGCCGCCATCGGCGAGGGGTGGGCAGCGGGGAACGTCAGCGTGGCCGAGGAGCATCGGGCGTCGGTGGTGATGCTGCGCATCATCGGGCGACTCGGCCCGCGGTTCACCCGGCGGGGTCGCAAGCGCGGCTCGGTGGTCATCGGAGCGGCCCCGGGCGACCACCACGGGGTGCCCGTGGCGCTGGCCGCCGACCTCCTTCGCGGCGAGGGCTTCAACGTCATCGACCTCGGCGCCGACTCTCCGGCCGAGTCCTTCATCGATGCCGCCCGGGAGGCCGAGCGCCTCATTGCGGTGGGGATCAACGCCACGAGCGGCGACAACGAGACGGCGATCGCCTCGACCATCGTCGCGATCAAGGCGGCACTCGACTGCCCCGTTGTTCTCGGGGGGAACGGGCTCAGCAGCATCGAAGCCGGCCTCGCCCTCGGGGCCGACCGGGTGACCCTGTCGGCCCCCGACGCCCTCGCCGCCTTCTCCGAGCTGGCGGCAGCCCGTTCCTCGCGTGCCTCTGGCGCGGGCTGATTTCTGGAGACCGCTCAGGTGGGAGCCGGGGTGATCGCCGGGCCCCCCGCGAGCACCTGGAGCACGTTGTCGATGCAGAGTGCCACCATCGCGGCGCGAGCCGCGGTGGTGGCCGACCCGAGGTGGGGAGCCAGGACCACGTCGTCGCGTCCGAGCAGGCCCGGGTGCACGACCGGTTCGGCCTCGAAGACGTCGAGTCCGGCCGCCGCCAGCTGGCCGCGGTCGAGGGCGGCCACCAGCGCCGCCTCGTCGACGAGTGGGCCCCGGGCGGTGTTCACGAGGACTGCGGTCGGCTTCATCCGGGCCAGTGCCGCGGCATCGACGAGGTGATGGCTGTCCGAGTTGAGAGGAGCGTGAAGTGACACGACATCGGCGGTGGCGAACAACTCGTCGAGGGGCACCCACATCGCCCCCAGCGCCTTCGCCGCCTCGGCCGGCAGCGGGCGGCGGTTGTGGTAGACGATCGACATCTCGAACCCCCTCGCCCGTCGGGCCACGGCCTGCCCGATGGACCCCATGCCCACGATGCCGAGGCGACGCCCGGCAATCGCTTGACCGAGAAACTGGTTCGGGGCCCAGCCCAGCCATTGGCCTGATCGGACCAGGCGCTCACCCTCCCCCAGCCGACGGGACGTGGCGAGGATGAGGGCCCAGGTCAGGTCGGCGGTGGCATCGGTGAGCACCCCGGGAGTAGTGGTCACCTCCACGCCCCGGGCTCGAGCGCGAGCGACGTCGATGTTGTCGAAGCCCACCGCGAAGTTCGCCACGATCCGCAGGCGGGGCGCCCCATCGAGAACCGAGGCATCGATGCGGTCACGCAAAGTGCAGATCACGGCGTCGGCCTCGGCGAGGGCCGCACCCAGGGCCTCCGAGGAGAGCGGCGAATCCTCGGGCTGGACCACCACCTGACAACCGGCCTCGACCAGGCCCGAGGTCCCCGGTTCGGGCAGCGGTCGGGTCACGAAGACGGTCGGAGGGCCACCCAGGATCGCTCCGACGCCTCCGGAGCTCACGACCGGTCCCCCATGGCCGGCCCAGCCCCGTTCGCGGGAACGGGTGACGCGGGCGCAAACGTCACCGCGGCGCCGAAGGCGGCTCGACGCGACGCCCGGCGCAGCGCCGCCAGGATGGGCCGTCCGGCAAGGAGCAGGAAACCACCCGTGAAGAACGCCCGGGGGAGATCGAAGCCGAGCGAGGTGGCCAGGTGGAAAGCCCAGAAGCGCGAGAGGTTCTCATCGAGGCCCGCTCCGGGCGCGAACGCCAGCCCGGTGGCACCGCCGGTGACGAACGGCCAGAACCACAGGTTCATGACCAGCCCGTAGGCCAGCGAGGCCACTGCGGCGTAGGCGGCGAGCATCACCACCTCGGCCCGACCCCGGAGCGGCGGCAGACAGCCGGCGAAGAAGCCGATCCACGCCGCACCGAACATCTGGAAGGGCAGCCACGGTCCCACTCCTCCGGTGAGCAGAGCGGAGACGAAGAGGGTGAGGGCGCCGAGCACGAACCCGAACCCGCGACCGAGCACCCGTCCGGACGGCACCAGCAGGAAGAAGACGGGTTCGAAGCCGGCGACACCACCGCTCGGGAGACGGAGGGCGGCGCCCAGCGCTGCCAGCACGCCGAGGAGGGCGATGGCCTTGGCGTCGAGCGCCCCCTCGGCCAGTTCGGCCAGCACCACGGCGAGCAGCAACGGGAGCAGCACGACGAACAGCCACGGGGCGTCGGCGGCATGAGCGGTATCGACGCTGCCGGTGGGCGAGGCCAGCAGCGGCCATCCGAACGCCACGACACCGAGGCCGGACGCCGCGACCAGGAGCAGCCACGAGCGCCAGCCGAGGCGTACTGCGTGACGCAACGAGGGGCGCGGGGTGGCCGCGGTGGGGGTCGCGGGGCTCAGGGGCGCTCCGCTCATGCCCGGACCCCGGCCGGGAGCGCGGCGACGACCTCGGCGACCGTGAGCCACGCCTCGGGAGCCATGACCTTGGCCACCTGAGGGGCGAACACCGGCGAGTGCACCACGACGTCGCGAGCGGGACCGTCGGCCACGATCTCCCCTTCGGCCAGCACCACGGCCCGGTCCGCCACCTCGGCCACCACCTCCACGTCGTGGGTGGCGACGACCACACCCCGGCCCTCGGCCGCCAGCTCGGCGATGATCTCGGCCAGCCGGTGCTTGGCGGCGTAGTCGAGACCCCGGGTGGGCTCGTCGAGCAGCACGAGCGGCGGCTCGGCGGACAACACGATGGCGAGTGAGAGGCCGAGCCGTTGCCCTTCGGAGAGGTCACGGGGATGGGCGTCGGGGGCCAGCCCGGGGACGAGTCGGTCGAGCATCCGACGGGTGGCACCGGCAGGGAGGCCGGCGTCGTGGTCGGAGGCCGAGCATTCCGCCTCGACGGTGTCGTGATAGAGGAGCACGGCACCGTCCTGGGGCACGAGCCCGGCGCGTCGCACCACCTCGCGAGCGGCGAGCGTGTGGGGTGCCGACCCCGAAAGGTCGACCGATCCACGCTGAGGAGCGGCCAGGCCGACGAGCTGGGACAGCAGGGTGGACTTCCCCGCTCCGTTTCGGCCCATGAGGGCGACCACCTCACCGGATCGGACCTCGAAGTCGACGTCACGAAGGGCCGTGAGAGATCCATAGCCGGCAAAGAGACCGGTCGTCCTCGCCAGCACCTCTCCCGACCTGGCCCGACGGGCCGGAGGGTCGACTCCCACGAGATGACCACGGAGCTCCCCCGCCCGGCGCCGGGCGTCGCGGACCGACAACGGCAGCGGCGTCCATCCCACCGCCCGACCGAGCGCGACCACCGGTGGGACGACGGGCGAGACGGCGAGCTGATCCACCGGCGCTCCCACCGACACCCGGCCGGCCGCAGGTCCACCCGACGGCGCATCGACGGCGGCCGGATCGTCTCCACCCACGATGACGACCCGATCGGCGTACTGCACCACCCGCTCGAGACGGTGCTCGGCCACGAGCACCGTGATGCCGAGATCGTGCACGAGCCGGGTGAGGGCCGCCAGCACCTCCTCGGCCGCCGCCGGGTCGAGGGCGGACGTGGGCTCGTCGAGCACCAGGACGCGGGGCCCGGCCGTGAGCACCGATCCGATGGCGACACGCTGCTGCTGACCACCGGACAGCGTGGCCAGTGGACGCTGGCGGAGATCGTGAAGGCCGAGCAGATCGAGCACGTCCTCGACCCGTCGCCGCATCATCGACGGGTCGACCCCGAGGTTCTCCATCACGTAGGCCAGCTCATCCTCGACCAGGTCGGTCACGAAACCGGCCGCCGGATCCTGACCGACGACGCCGACGATGTCGGCCAGCTCGCGCGGTGCCCACGCCTCGGTCGGACGACCGTCCACGCTCACCGTGCCGGTGAGACGCCCGCCGGTGAACCGGGGAACGAGGCCGTTGACTGCCCGCAGCAGAGTGGACTTGCCCGAGCCCGTCGGCCCGATCACCAGGCACAGCTCGCCCTCGGGTACCTCGAACGACACCTCGTGCAGCGCCGGCACCGAGGCGTCGGGGTAGGTGAACGAGACCCGGTCGAAGCGGATCACGGCGCCGCCTCGGCGCGGGAAGGCGACACCGACAGCGAGGGAGCGACCGGCGGCCACGGCTTGGGCGAGGACCGACGCTCGGGTGCCGTCGGGACGGCGTCGAGCGTGGCGAGCATCGGGGGCAGTGGGGTGAGCCACGCCGGCAGCACTCCGAGCGCGATCCCGGCCGCCGCGGCCCAGGGCAACGACGGCCATTCGAGCGGTTGTACCGACGGTTCCAGCACGGCGCCGGTCCGTCCGGCAACCACGATCCCGACGACCATGGCCAGAGCGCTGAACGCCGTGACCCATTCGGGGAAGGCCCACGGATCGGGTCGGTACCGGCTTCGCTGCGAGCGCCGCCCGCCGAGCAGCAGGGCGCCCGCCAGGGCCAGCAGCCCGAGCGACAACGCCGGCACGCCGAGCACGAACGGCGCCGACGCATCGAGCAGGCCGTAGCTTCCCACTGCGGCCGCCATCAGTCCGAGCATGGTGAGACCGGCCGCTCCCCGCCGGGCCATCGGCGCGGCCGACCCCCGTCGGCCGTACCCGCGGGCGTCCATCGACGCGGCCAGCGCCACCGACCGTTCGAGGGCCCCTTCGAGCACTGGGAGGGCGACATCGGTCCATGTGCGCAGACCCCTCCCGCTGCGGCCGCGCAGGCGGCGCGCCTCGCGGACGCGACGAGCCGAGACGACGGCTTGGGGAGCGGCCGTGAGTGCAACCGAGACGGCGACACCGGCCTCGTAGAGCACCGAGGGCAGGCTGCGGAGGAGCCGGTACGGGCTGCACAGCGACGACGCGGCGGCGAAGCAAGCGATGACGACTGCCAATCGCAGGCCCTGGTAGGCGGCCCCGACCACCGATTCGAGGGTGACCGGCCCCCCGACACTGACGCCTCCGGCCCAGTCGGGCAGATCGACGGCGGGCAGGGTGAACAGCGTGGTCCCAGGGATGCGGTTGCCGAAGACCACCTGGAACACGACCCGGATCACGATCACGAGTGCGCCCAGTCGCAGTGCAGCCGAGAAGGTGTGGGCCCAGGGGGCGTCGCTGCGACGGCACACCACCACGTAGGCCACGACGGCGAGGAGGAGGCCGAGCAACAACGGGTTCGTGGTGCGCAGGGCCACGAAGGCGCCGCAACCCGCCCACAACCACCAGGCCCCGGGATGAAGGAAGCGCCGGACGACCGGGCGGCGGCGGTTCATCGCCGTCTCCTCGAGCGCACGATCGCGGCCACGACGAGTGCGGCGATCAGCAGGCCGGCGACCGCCAGCCCGACCGGACCTCCGCTCCCGCCGGCGGACCCGGCCGGTGACGAGGCCAACTCGGGCGCGAGATCACCGTCGGCCCCCGACGAGGGTGCCATCGATGAAGCCGTCGTCGTGGTGGTGGCCTCGGTGCCGCCACCAGCGCCAGGGGCGGTCGGCGCCGCGGTCGGGGCCGGTCCCTCGCCGGCGGCTCCGGCGGTACCTGGTTCCGATCCGTCCCCGGCGCCCGGGTAGCGACCAGAACCGACCGACGGCCCCGATCCCGATCCCGAACCCGACGACGGCGCGGGGGTCGAGCCGGCCCCGATCGTGGGAGCGGTCGGCGGCGCGGCCAGCGGCGGGAACAAACTGGGCGAAGGGGCCAGACGCGGTGCAGGATCCTGGCCGGTACCGGTGCCCTCGACGAACCGCCAACCCTCGATGTCCCCGTCGGCCAGGCGTCGGATGAAGGGATTCCCGGTGCCGTAGGACCACGACCCCGAGTTGCCCGAGAAGTAGGCCCAGTAGCGGTACCCGCCGCCGGGAAGCGTCTCGCCGCATCCCGTTCCCGGGAAGCCGTCGATGCCGCACAGCAGGCCCGAAGGGGCATAGCGCGGTCGCACCGCGCCGAGGGCGCCGGCCCGCTCGGCCAGCAGCTGCGCGCCCGTCGTGCCTCGCGATACGACCAGGCACACCGAGCCCGGACCCACCGGGCCCCCGGGCCCCGGATCGACCACGATCACCACACGGACCTGCCCCTCGCCGACGCCGGCGGCGCACGATGCGGCGGCGGCGGCGGGGGTGGATGAAACCACCGCCGACGAGACGGCGACACCCCCGACCAGCAGGGCGGCACCCACGACGACCACGAGCCACCGCAGGGCACGTGACGTCAGGGCGGATCGGTGGGGCACGGGACAATTCCTGACGCGGGCGGCGAGCCCGAACCCGAGGAGGCTGATGCCGCCACCGACCCGGCCCCGCCTCCCGCAGTCCGACGGCGGAGTGGTGGCGGAGCATCCCTCCGATGCAGGCATTCCGGCTCGTGCTCGTCACCGGCGGGGCCGGTCACAGGCACTCACGGCTGCGGGACAGCGCCGGAATCCCACCGGCTTCCCCTGCATCGCAAGGTTGCGATTTCGATCCACCGAACCATACCCAGATCGGTACGTCAATCACCGCTCCGAGCGCGCACCCCGCCGACACGGCTCGTATCCTGAAAATTAATGGCCTCGATCCCCCGGTTGCCGGGCCCGTTCCTCTCCCGGTTCGGATCCGCGCCGTCAACACCGTGGTCCGAGCGACCCGATCCGAGGGCCGTGCTCGAATCGAACGTGGCCGAGCTCCGCCGCCAACTCGCCCGTACCGTCCACGCCTCGTTCGCGGGCGACGCCCCGGCGCCGACCGAGCGCCGCTCCCGCGCCTCCGACGACGGGCTCTTCGCCCCCGACAGCGTCACCCGGCGCGTGCACGCCGACGTTGCCATGTTCATCGGCGGCGTACGGGCGTTGCTGTTGCAGACCATGCATCCCCTCGCCATGGCCGGCGTGGCCGAGCACTCCGACTACCGGCACGACGCGCTCGGGCGGCTGGCCCGCACCGGCGCCTACGTCGGCACGACCACCTACGGCAGCCGGGACGAAGCGGTCGCCGCCGTGGCCATGGTGAAGCGGGTGCACCGCCGGGTCACCGGGGTGGCGCCCGACGGCCGCCCCTACTCGGCCAACGACCCTCATCTGCTCACCTGGGTCCACCACGCCGAGGTCGACAGTTTTCTCGCCGCCTACCAGCGTTACGGCGCCGAACCGCTCACGGCCGCTGACGCCGACGGCTACGTCGACGAGATGGCCGATCTGTGTGAGCTGTTCGAGGCCGAGCCGGCGGCCCGCAGCGTCGCCGAGCTCCGGGCCTACTTCGTCGACATCGAGTCCGAGGTGCGAGCGACGAAGCAAGCCCGCGACATCGCCCGCTGGATCATGGTCCCGCCCCTCCCCTGGCGGGCCCGACTGGCCTACGGCGTCATCTTCCCGGCGGCGTTGGGGTTGCTCCCCGCCGCCGTTCGCCGCGACCTGTGGCTTCCGTTGGCGCCGGGCATCGACCCGCTGGTCGTGCAGCCTGCCGCCCGGACGTTCATGCGGTCGTTCGCGTGGGTGATGGGCGGGCTCGAAGAGAACTCGACGAGTGACGACGTGGATGGCCTTCCCGAGGTGCCGGCGGCCTGAGTCGGCCGCCGCTCAGATCCCGTAGCCGCCGTCGACATCGAGGGTCTGGCCGGTGATGAAGTCGGCCCGGTCCGACGCCAGGAAGCAAACCGCCTCGGCGATGTCGACGGCGTCGCCGAACGTGCGCATCGGAATGTTCTGACGGGTGACGGCCAGGGCGTCCTCGTCCAGCTCCCCCGAGGCCATCAGCCGGGCGGCCATGCCGTCGGTGAGCATGCCCGGACCCACGCAGTTGGCCCGCACCCCGAAGCGACCCTCCTCGGCGGCCAGGGCCTTCACGACCTGCTCGACCGCTCCCTTCGTGCCTGACGACAGGCCGTCGCGAACCGGGTACCGACGGGTGGCGGCGGTGGTGACGGCCACGATGCTTCCCCGGGTCTCGCGGAGCGCGGCCAACGCCGGCTGGACCACGTTGAAGAACCCTGCCGCTTCCCCTTCGAGCTGCGCCCGGTACTGCGACGGAGAGACCTTCGACAGATGAATCTGGGGGACGTGCGGTCCGGCGGCATGAACCAGGGTGTGGAGCCCCCCGAAGCGCGCCACCGTCTCGGCGATCAACGTCGCCGCCGCCGCCTCGTCGACGAGATCGACGGCCAACGACGCACACCGCACACCGAGCGCGCCCAGCTCTGCCTCGAGCGCGGCCGCCGCCTCGGCATTGGCCCGATAGGTGAAGACCACGACGCTCCCCCGCGCCGCCAGCATCCGGCACACCGCCGCCCCGATCCCGCCGGTGCCGCCCGTCACCAGCGCCGCGCCCGTCCGTCCTGCGAAGTCCTGTGGGTCCATGGCGCCAGAGTCTCGCGCCGGGCACGCCCCTCATCGGGCGTCGGTGCAGACCAGTGGCCCGCCCAGCTCAACCATCGCCGCTGCGTTTCCCGTCGGCACCGTGACCACGCGCGGGGGTGGCGGTGAACGCCACCTCGAAGAGACCGTTCACCGTGCCCCTCGCGCCGAGATGCTGGGCGTCGAACCCGACCGGCGTCCCCGCCGGGACCAGAACCCGCAGCCCACGCGGGTGGGAACGGAACTCCAACGGCGGCTCGAGCTCGACGTACTCGCCATCGACCCCGACCCCGACCGAAGGCTGCCCGGACTCCACCCGGAAGGTCTCCGCCGTCCACGGCCACACCCCTGCGGAGCGCTCCGGGTGGCGGGCCGCAGCCAGGATCGCGAGAGTGACGAGGTCGCCGGCATGGGCCACATCCACGGCAACGATCCCCAACACCCCTTCGTCCAAGCGGAAACGTCGGCCCAGGTTGGGCCCCGCCATGTCGCAGACACCGTTGGACACCTGCAACAGGGCAGCACTCTGCCACCACCCGACCCCCGGGACCTCGAAGCGCAGATCGAACCAAGGGCCACCCTGTCCGACCAGGTCGGGGATCACGGCGAGCGCGGTCTCGACCTTGGCATCGCGGTAACCGGGTTGGGCCACCGCGGCGGCATAGCCGCCCAGCGAGACGTTGTTGAGGAAGAAGCGGCCGTTCACCTCGCCGTAGTCGATTCGATGCTCCTCGCCGTTGACGAAGGCCGCGAGGGCCAACGAGGGATCGTCGCGATCGAGGCCGAGATCGAGGGCGAAGTGGTTACGTGTCCCCGCGGGCACGCACACGAACGGCACGTCGTGCCCGACGCACACCCGGGCCACCACGCCGAGGGAACCGTCACCGCCGGCCATGCCCACGGCGTCGGCGCCGGACTCGATGGCCCGCTCGGCCATCACCCCCGGATCGTCGTCCTCGCCGAGCACGACGATCTCGACACCGTGGGCCCGCGCCAGGGCCTCGAAGTCGTCCCCGATCGCCCCGCCCCGACCCGAACGCGGGTTCACGAATAGCACACCGCGTCGGGTCGTCGGACCGTGCCGGGGCACCGCCCACACCGTATCGGCAGCCGGCAGATCCACCCGCAGGGCGTATCGGGTCAGCACGGCGGCGAGCCCGAGCAGCACCAGGCCGATCGGCCCGCTCCATCGGACGCCGTCGTCACCGACGGTCTTGAGGACGAGGCCCACCACGAAGCCGGCCGCGGCGACGAAGGCGAGGCCGGCCGTCACCCACCGACGGAGCCCTGCGGTCGTGAGGGCCAGGAACCCGAAGTACAGAGCGACCAGAGCGCACAGCAGCAGCACCACGAAGAGCACGGGCCGGTCGGCCAGGTACCAGCCGACGAAACCCACCCCGGCGGCGCCGATCACCAACGCCCCGACCGCCGCCGACCGTTGGAGCGGCTTGTCGCCCACGTGCCGGCGGGCGAACCCAACCGGATGTCGCCGCTGCACCTCGGTCATCGTAGATGAGCCACTCCGCTGACGATGAGCGCTGCGACCCTCGCCTCCACCTCACGACTGCTTCCTGTCAGCGACAGCCGGCGAGGCTCGTGGCGACTGCGTCGCCGAGCACGACGTTGCCCCGCTCGTTCGGGTGCACCTGATCGGCGAGCAGTGGTCCGGTCGCGTCGGCGTCGTTGGCGTCGAGCACCTGGGCCCACTCGATGATGCGGACCCGGGGATCGGTCGCGAAGCCTCGCAGCATGGCGTTGAAGGCCACCCCCGACGGGATCACCTCGGCGGCCCGGTCGGGGCGGAGCTTGTCGGTGACGGTCACGAGATGGATGCATCGCACAGTGTCGAACCTGGCGAGGATCTCGTCGAGCGAGCGCCGAGATTCCTCGAGCGGCACTTCTCGGAACACGTCATTGGTGCCCAGGTTCACCACCAAGTGGTCGGCCGGCACCGCCCGGCCCGCGAGGCGCTCCGCTCCCTGGATCTGGTCGGCCGTCGTCAACCCGGGAATGGCGTCGAGGCGCACGTTCCACCGGTCTCCGAGCGTCCGTCGGAGCGTCGCCTCGGCCCCGGCGAAAATGGAGTCGCCGAGCAGCGAGACCGAATCGCGGCGTGTGATCGGGTCCGCCGGGCTCGGCTCCCGCCACAGGAGGACGACGCCGGCCACCACTGCGAGCACGAGCAGGGCCAGAAACACCCCTGGACGGGATCGCGGGAGATGGTGGCCGGTGGGCGTCGTCATCGGGGGAAGGTGGCGACCGGCCGGCCGACGGAAACCGTCGACGGCAGAGTCCTCGGCCTCTAGCCTACTGGTCGCCCCCCGACATCCCGGGGGGAGGTTGGTCGCTCCGGTCCGCGGTGTGTGCTCGTTAGCATCGGCCTCCACGTGACCGTTCCATCCCCACCTTCCTCCCGACCGAAACCGGTCCGGCCATGGCGAGCCCGGGTGGCGGTGAGCGTGGGGGGCGCAGTGGCGGGTGCCTCCCGACTGGTGCGTTTCGGGTCGGGAAGCGTGATCGGCGGTCGGGCCGCACTGGTCGTCGACCCGCGCCTCCTCCGCCACCTGACCACGGCCCGCGAGGTGGTGGTGGTCAGCGCCACGAACGGCAAGACCACGACCACGCGGCTCCTCGGCGTTGCGCTCGGCACCGATCGGCTGGTGGTGTCGAACTCGCTCGGCGCCAACATGACCCCGGGCATCGTGGCCGCCCTCGGCCCGACCGACCCCACCGCCACCGCCGTCCTCGAGGTCGACGAGCGCTGGCTCGAACCGGTGCTGACCGAGACGGCCGCCGACACCGTCCTGTTGCTGAACCTCAGCCGCGACCAACTCGACCGCACGCAGGAGGTGCGCAAGCTGGCGCAACGGTGGCGCCGCGCCCTGGCGACCGCCACCCCGGCCCGAGTGGTGGCCAACGCCGACGACCCCCTCGTCGTCTGGGCCGCACAGACCGCCCCTCACGTCATCTGGGTGGCGACCGGTCTCGACTGGACCGCCGATGCCGCCGGTTGTCCGAGCTGCTCCGGCCGCATCGAGTTCGAGCCCGATTCATGGCGCTGCGCCGAATGCGATCTCACCCGTCCCGACCCCGCGGTCCGCATCGTGGCCACCGAGGCGGGCGCCACGGTCCTGCTCCCTTCGGGGCCGGTCACGGTCGAGCTGGCCCTGCCGGGCCGGGTCAACCTCGTCAACGCCGCCTTCGCCATCGCCGCGGCCGAGGCGTTGGGGGTCGACCCCCAGCGCGCCGCCGCCGCCCTCACCCGGGTCACCGAGATCGCCGGCCGGTACCGGATCGCCGAGGTCGACGGCGTCAGGGTGCGGCTGGTGCTGGCCAAGAACCCCGCGGGGTGGCACGAGGCCCTCGATCTGCTCACGCCCCCGCCCGCGCCGCTCGTGATCGCCATCAACGCCCGGATCGCCGACGGTCACGACCCGTCGTGGCTCTGGGACGTCCCCTTCGAACGACTCGCCGGCCGCTTCGTGGTGGCGACCGGGGAGCGGGGTCCCGACCTGGCGGTGCGCTTGCGCTACGCCGACGTCGAGCACGTGGTGGCCGACGACCTCGTGTCCGCGGTCTCCGCCCTGAGGGGTCATCCCTCGTTCTCCCCGCAGATCGTGGTCGACGTGGCCGCCAACTACACGGCCTTCCAGGAGTTCGTCGACCAACTGGGTGGGCCGGGATGAGCGGCACCGCAGTGCGCATCGGGGTGCTCTACCCGGACCTGCTCGGCACCTACGGCGACGGCGGCAACGCCGTGGTGCTGGCCCAGCGCCTGCGCTGGAGGAACATCGGGGTGGAGTTGGTGACGGTCGCGGCCGGGCAGCGCGCCCCCGATTCCTGCGACCTCTACGTCGTCGGCGGGGGCGAGGACGGACCCCAGACCCAGGCGGCACGCGACCTGGCCGAGAGCGGGGCGCTGCACCGCGCCGTCGACCGGGGCGCGACGATCCTGGCCGTGTGCGCCGGCATGCAGATCCTCGGGAGCCGCTTCCCCGATGCCGACGGCGCCGATCGACCCGGCCTCGGGCTGCTCGACTGCGAGACCGTACGGGTCGACCGGCCCCGGGCGGTGGGCGAACTGCTCACCGCCCCGGCCTCGGTGGCCGACCCTTGCGGGGCCGACCAGCCCGTCGACCTCGGCGTGCTCACCGGATTCGAGAACCACGCCGGGCGCACCGTGCCCGGCGCCGCGGCGACGACGCTCGCCACCGTCGAGGTGGGTGAGGGCAACGGCGACGGCACCGAAGGGGTGGTGACCGGTCGCATCGTGGGCACCTACCTGCACGGTCCGGTGCTGGCCCGCAATCCATCGTTGGCCGACCTCCTGCTCGGTTGGGTCGTGGGCCCTGACGCCCTCACCCTGCTCGACGACACCGACGTCGAGCGCCTGCGCGCCGATCGCCTCCGTGCCGCCCGCGAGCACGAGCTGGCGCCGCGGCGATCATGGCGGGATCTGCTCCGCCGTTCCTGAAGGGCGCTGGCGGCCGCCGGCCCCAGCGTACGCTCATTCCCCCCGCAGCACCGGGCCGAGCTCGTCGAGCACGGCAGGATCCTCGATGGTCGACGGCACCTGGGGGTCGCGGCCGTCGGCCATGGCCCGCATCGTGGCCCGAAGCAGCTTCCCGGACCTGGTCTTCGGCAACCGGGCCACGACGACGACCCGCTTGAACGAGGCCACCGCCCCGATCTCGTCGCGGACCATCTGCACCAGTTCGGCCTCGAGGTCGGCCGGGTCGATGTCGACTCCGGCCTTCAACACCACAAGACCCAGGGGCAGTTGCCCCTTCAACTGATCGGCCACCCCGATGACCGCACACTCGGCGACGGCCTGATGGGCCGCCAACACCTCTTCCATCCCACCGGTCGAGAGCCGGTGCCCGGCGACGTTGATGACGTCGTCGATGCGGCCCATCACGAACAGATAGCCGTCGGCATCGAGATGACCGCCGTCGCCGGTCAGGTAGGAGCCCGGGAACTGGCTCAGATAGGACGAAACGAACCGGTCATCGTCCCCCCAGAGCGTGGTGAGGCAACCCGGAGGGAGCGGAAGCCGGATGGTGATCGACCCTTGGGTGTCGGTCGGGGCCGGTTCGCCGTGCTGGTCGAGGACCTCGAGTTGGTAGCCGGGCACCGCCCGGGTGGGCGAGCCGGGCTTCACCGCCAGCGCCTCGATACCGAGGCAGTTCGAGGCGATCGCCCAACCGGTCTCGGTCTGCCACCAGTGATCGATGACGGGAACACCGAGCAATGCCCCCGCCCACTGAAGCGTGTCGGAATCGGTGCGCTCACCGGCGAGGAACAACGCCCGGAGCCGGGACAGGTCGTGGCCGGAGCGAAGGCGGCCGGCGGCATCCTCCTTCTTGACGGCCCGCAACGCGGTGGGCGCGGTGAACATAACGTCGACCGCGTGATCGGCGGCCACCCTCCAGAACGCTCCGGCGTCGGGGGTGCCGACGGGCTTCCCCTCGTAGAGCACGGTCGTGCACCCGGCGAGAAGGGGGCCGTAGACGATGTAGCTGTGACCGACCACCCACCCGACATCGCTCGCCGCCCAGAACGTCTCGCCGGGCTGGACCCCGTACACGTGGGGCATGCTCCACCGCAGCGCGACCGCATGGCCGCCGTTGTCACGCACCACCCCCTTCGGCTTGCCCGTCGTCCCCGAGGTGTAGAGCACGTACAGCGGGGCGGTGGCGTCGACGCTCACGCACGGGTGGGGCTCGGCGGCGGCCATCGCCTCGGCCCAATCCAGGTCACGACCGGGGCGCAGGCTCGCCTCCACCTGGGGTCGTTGCAGCACGACGCAGTGGGCGGGGGCCGCCGACCCGGCGAGATCGAGGGCGCGGTCGAGCAGAGGCTTGTACTCGATGACCCGGCTGCCCTCGATCCCACCGCTGGCCGACACCACGACCTTCGGTCGGGCGTCCACGATGCGCACCGCCAGCTCGTGGGGAGCGAACCCCCCGAAGACGACCGAGTGCACGGCCCCGAGCCGGGCGCAGGCCAACATGGCGATCACGGCCTCGGGCACCATCGGCATGTACACCACGACCCGGTCGCCCACCCCGACGCCGAGCCCCGCCAGCACCCCGGCGAACCGCGCCACCTCGTCACGAAGCTCGGCATAGGTGAACCGAGCGACCGACCCGGTGACCGGGCTGTCGTGGACGAGGGCCACCTGCTCACCCCGCGTGCGGTCGACGCCCACGCCGCCGTCGACCCAGCGATCGAGGGCATTGAAGCAGGTGTTCAGCCGACCTCCGGGGAACCAC
>JBDNHK010000095.1:0-4926 GCA_041688815.1 Acidimicrobiales bacterium
CACGCCGCCTGAAGCAGCCGACGGGTCGCCGCCGGAATCGTCGTGGCCTCCCGCTTCACCGCGCCCACGCCCGACCCGCCAACGCCCACCCCGGCGCATCAACGGACCCAACTGGCCCGGGATGAGTTCTCGGCACCCTCACGCCGTCTGGTTCGCCCTGGTGCCACTGGCCGTCGCGGTGGTACTGATCACCGCCTGGCGCGACCGCCACCGCCCCATCCCCGAGGAAGCCCTGGTCTGATCACCGGAACCACTGGTGCCCTGCGGCCTTCAACAACCACCGCTCGGGTAACTGTACTTCCCTTACCGAACAGCTTCATGGCGACGCCTGATCCCCCCCGGCGAGGGTCCGCTCACACGGTGTTGCGAGCCCGGTCGAGTTGTTCGCGCAACGCCAACAGCTCCTGACGCTCGGCCGCCCTTGCGGCCTCGATCGAGCCTGCGTCGTCGACCACGGGACCCCGCCGGGCGGCTTCGACGACCGGCACGACGACGAAGCGGTGACGCACGTCGAGCTCCACCCGGGCCAGCCGGACCTGGAGGCCTCGGGTGACCCGCAGGAGCGACTGGCGAGCACCAGCGGTCAACGGCAGGCGTCCTGAGCCACGGCCCACCACATCGAGGAGACGGCGCAGCGAGCCCGACAGCCCCATCAACGTGGTGGCGGGCAGGGTGACGACGATGACCACGGCCTCGACCGAGCGTCGAACCAATCGGGTGATGACGATCACCGAGAAGCCTCCGGGGGCGATGGGGCAGGTGCCACGTCTCTGTCCGGCCGACGGCGCCGAGCCAGGCCCTCGAGACGGGCGACGCCGAGCGGTTCGAGCTCGGCCACACAGGAGTAGAGCATCATGTCCAAGGCGTTCTCCTCCGCCAGTCGGGCCCGCCGGGCGGCGTCGGGGTCGAAGAGGCGGTCGTGGTCTCGTCCGGCGACGTTGCTTCGGCCGTCGCCGGGTGGATCGAGGTCCATGGCCGCGAACAGAAGGGGCAAGAGGTCGTCGAGGCGCTCCGTCCGCCCGACCACGGTCAGCGCGGCTAGCCCCTCCAGCACGGCATTGAGAGTCGGGTCCACCATGAGCCTCTGGGCCAGGTATCGCATCTGGAAGTTCGAGGGCTGATTCGCGTACCAGAGCTCGAAGTCCAGGTGACCGAGCCCAGCGGAGGCACGATGCCCCGCGGCGTAGTTGTAGTGCGAGACGATGCGATCGACCGGCCGACGCACGAACACGAGAGAGCGCACCGGGCGCTCGGGAAAGAGCTCGCTGAGGGCGAGACCGACCGGATGACCCGACAGGGCACGGACTTGATCAAGCGCATCCCTGTCGAAACCGGCGAAGGTGCCGAGCAACTCCTGAGGCTCGTCGAAGAGTCGGTTCGGATGGGGATCGCCGGCGACCGTCACCTGTTTCAGGGACGAACCGCGATCGTTGCCCACCCGGACATGGCTCCTGCCCCGAACGAGTTGCCGGTCGAGCTCGTCCCGCAGCGTTTCACCGCCGGTATTGGGCACGTGCAACACCAGCCACACGTCTGTGTCGGGGGCCCGGCTCACGAGGTCTCCTCGAAGAGGTGACCCAGCCCGGCGTCGCTGATCCGGTCGGCGAAGCGCTCCCGGAAGTCGGCCATCGCTGTCCGGGCATCGACGGAGGCGACCGTCCCGGGTGACGACGACACCCCGCGGTGTGCGGCGGTCGCCGAGGCGACGGCGGCCCAGGTGCCGGGGCGCTCTCGCAGACCGAGCCCGTCGAGCAAGCTCGCCACCAGTGCGGTGTCGAGCAGGCGGTCGACCTCGACGTCGATCCAGGTCACCTCCTGGTAGCGGTGACGGAGCCGGGCCACGCGAACAGCCAGGTCCAGGCAGTGACCGATCACCAGGTCGGTACGCCCCGTGACTTCGCCCGGGGCGAGCGGGAAGGCCGACATCGGGGCCGTCGGGGTCAGCAGCCAGTCCGAGGTGACGGGGTCGTCGGAGGCGAACCGCCCGTGGTCCAACAGGTACTGGACCCGGCTGAGAATCGGTCGGTGCAGAACCACCACGGTGACGAAGGCCGGATCGAAGTGGTCGAGCACCACGTCGGCGTACACCGCGGCAAAGAGGTGGTTGGCATCGACCAGCGTGGCCTCGGGGGCAAGGGTGGACAACCGTTGCTCGATCGCCGCCACCTTCACCCGGCGCTCGGTAACGGAACGGGCAGGGTCCTCGTAAGCGACGCGTCGGAGCCATCCGCCACTCATCGTCGGCTCGGCCTCGTGCTCGGCACTGACGCTCGGGCTGGCACCGAGGAGTGCCGCCACCGACTCCGCACCGGAACCCTCCGAGCACGCAGTGAAGACCAGCCGTCTCCGATGACCGGCCACGCTTGCGCGTTGATGGCGTGACTCCCCCTGCCGGACCGGTGGCTGAGCGCCGGAGCTCTGGTCCCGCCAAGAGGCCGCATGGGCCCTCAACCGGCTGACGATGCGCGACGGCGGCTCGTCGAGGCGCCCCATTGCCTCGACGCCGTGGCGGCGAGCCAGATCGCGAGCCACATCTTCGAGCGCGGTGGCGTTGTGGAGTGTGGCGGGCGCGCCCGAGGGACCAGACCACGTCATGTCGTTGCCGAGATGGAACGTGGCGTGCAGATCCGGAAAGTCCCGGAAGCGCCCGGCCTCGAGGGTGAGGCCCCACAGCAGCGGCTTGCCCACCCCCGGCGTGCCGACGCAGACGTCCCCGACGTGGATCCGGCGGAGCAGTGCAGGTGTGAACACGAAGCAGTCGTGACCGGGGTGGGGCAGGCCGGCCTGGGCGGCCAGCCACGTGATCGACCGCTCGGGACGGTTCGGCACGGTTCGCCGGTTGATCGTGAAGCCGTCGTGCCCGTCGGCGTGCAGCTCGCTTACCAGCTCGTAGAAGTAAGGCTGCAGGGCGATGTCGATGTTGGTGTACACCCCCAGATCCCACCCGGGATCGTCGGCGCCCGAGGCGGGGAGATCGAACCCGTTGAGCAGGTCGGCGAGGAACGGCAGTGGGCGCACCACATCGCCGAGAACGTCGCGCAGCGACCGAATCAGGATGGGGGCGTCGACCAGCGGACCGACCGGGAGTGGGTCGTCGCCGTCGCGAACGGCGACCACCTCCACGGCGTGCCCTCGGGTAGCCGTGATCGCCTGGGAGATCGACGCCAACGTGAGTGCCTGGGCGGCTCCCAGGTTCGGGTGGTCGGGGTCGACGGTGTTGATCACATGACGGATGCGCACCGTGGGACTTTCGGTTGGGTCTCGCGACGGGTCGGGGGCACTGAGCCTGGCTGCTGTTGCGGTATGTCTGGGAGCGGTTCTGCTGGTCGACAGAGCGCGCCTCCTGCTCGCCATTTGCAGCTGGTGGGCAATGTCGGAGCGAATAGGTGTGCACGGCGGGCCGCAGGTACAGAAACGGTAGCGCTCCTACCGGCGACGATGAGAGTAAGGGGCAGACCCCGACGCCAAGGCCCGCCTCTACAACGAGCTGGGCCTCGCACTGGTCTTTGACGCGATGAAGCGCCTCGCGCCAGTCGGGGGGCGGGCCTGCTGCACGGATGGGTGACATCTGATTGTGAGGATCTGAACGGCGTCCGGCACCCGTGCTGGGCTGCTGGCCGGTGATCCCGAGCGTGACCCGACTTCTGATTGGCCACGTGTCTTCCCAGGACTTGTCCGCTCGGGGGTGCCGGCCCCGGCCCGATGGAAGTGACTGGCCTGATTAGGAGCTTGACTGCCAGTTGAGGCTGGCGTGTCCCATCACAGTCCTGCCCATCTCCCAGCGGACCGGAACCACACGTCCATCCCGGCAAGGAGAACGCAGTGACAATGCTGGCAGAGCTCGTCGACGTCGTCATCGGCGTCGACACGCACAAGAACACTCACACCGCAGCGGTGGTCGTCTCGACGACCGGCGCCGCTCTCGAGGGGGCATCTGTCGGAACCGACCTCGACGGCTACGGCGACCTTGTCGCTATGGCGGCCCGACACTCGGACCTCCGGGCCTGGTCGATCGAGGGAGCTGGCGGATGGGGCGCAGGCCTGGCCCGGTTCCTGGCCGAGCGGGGTGAACGGGCCATTGAGCTCGATCGGCCTGTTCGTGCGGCCCGCCGAAATGGCGCCAAGTCCGACGCTCTCGACGCGGTCCGGGCCGGCCGTGAGGCTCTGGCCCGTGAGCACCTGGCTCAGCCCCGCTCCGAGGGTGAGCGGGCCGCGCTGGCCTTGTTATTGACGGCGCGACGCTCGGCGGTGGACGCCGCTCGGGTCTCGCAGCAGCAGCTCCAGGCGTTCGTTGTCACCGCCCCAGAGGTGATCAGGGCTCGGTTCCGAGGCAAGACCACCAAGGTCATGCTCAACATCGCGTTTCAGCTGCGGATCAATCCACGATGGGACCTCGAGAGCCGGACCTACGCCCGAGTCCTGCGCGACCTCGCCCGGCGCTGCCGCAGCCTCCAAGCGGAGGCATCGGTTCACGAGAAGGCCATCGTCGAGGTGATCCAATCGTGGCGACCTGACCTGCTCGCTGAGAGCGGCGTTGGGCCGATCGTGGCTGCCACCGTGCTTTGCGCCTGCTCCCACCCCGGTCGAGTCCGACACGAAGGCGCCTTCGCGAACCTCGCAGGGGTCGCCCCGATTCCAGCGTCGTCCGGGCTCACCACCCGCCACCGCCTCAACTGAATCGGACTGGGTTCCCCGGAGACTCGTTCGTTAGGTTTTTTCAGGCTGCTTCTGGCTGAGATTGGTCACGGTGGTGCGCCTCGATCTCGGCGGGGGTGGCGTCGCCGAGCTCGGCATGGATCCGCTTCTGGTTGAACCACGAAACCCACTTGCAGGTGGCGATCTCGAGGTCGTCGAGGCCCTTCCAGTGACCGCCGATGTCTCGGAGGACCGCAGGGTTCCTGAACAGCTCGGTCTCGAAGATCGAGA
>JBDNHK010000096.1:0-22210 GCA_041688815.1 Acidimicrobiales bacterium
ACCAACACCCGCAACACCCCGGTGGAGGCGCTGGAGCGGGCCTTCCCGATGCGGGTGCGCCGGCTCACGCTGCGTACGGGTAGCGGGGGTGCCGGTCGTCACGGCGGCGGCGACGGCGTGGAGCGCGACCTGGAGATCCTCGAGCCGGCCACGGTGTCGCTCATCACCGAACGCCGTCGCAGCGCGCCGTGGGGCGCGGACGGTGGCGAACCTGGCGCGGTGGGCGAGGACTGGCTCCTGCCCGGGGGTGACGAGTCACGGGCTGAGCGCCTCCCAGACAAGGGCACGATCTCGGTCGAACCCGGCGACGTGGTGCGCATGCTGACGCCCGGTGGCGGTGGTTGGGGACTCGACCCTGACGTGTGACGTACGGCGCACCGGGCGGATGTGTCGCGTGGCACGCTGTCGTCGTACCCTGATTAAAGGAAGACACAGACCCGAGGGGGACCCCATGCTCGGACCCGACGATCGCTACATCGTCATCTCCGCCGACACCCATGCCGGTGGCAGCCACGCTCAGTACCGCGAGTTTCTCGACGAGAAGTACAAGGCCGATTTCGACGCCTGGCGCGAGAAGTACAAGAACCCGTTCAAGGACCTGCGCGACACCGACGACCGGATCCGCAACTGGGACAGCGAGCGCCGCGACTCCGACCAGAACGGCGACGGCATCGTGGCCGAGGTCATGTTCCCCAACACCGTGCCCCCGTTCTTCCCGAACTTCGTGCTGTTCGCCCAGCCGCCGACCCCTGACGAATACGAGCATCGCCACGCCGGGGTGCAGGCCCACAACCGTTGGCTGGCCGACTACGTGTCCGAGAAGCCGGCCCAGCGTGCCGGCATCGGGCAGGTGTTCCTCAACGACGTCGACGACGCCATCGCCGACGCCAAGTGGTGCAAGGACAACGGCCTGCGCGGCGGCATCCTCGTCGGCTCGGTGCCTCCCACCTGCGACTGGATCAAGCCGCTCTATGACCCCGCTCACGACCCGTTGTGGGCGTTCTGCGAGGAAAACGAGATCGTCGTCAACTCCCACAGCGGCACCGGAGGCCCGGTGTACCAGAAGGCTCCGGCCATGCCGTTGGTGCACTTCCTGGAGATCCCCTTCTACTCGCAGCGCCCGTTGGCCTACATGATCCTCGGTGGCGTCTTCGAGCGGTTCCCGAACCTCGAGTTCACCATCACCGAGGCCGGCTGCGCCTGGATCCCTGCGTTCCTCTCCCAGCTCGACGATCTCATGGCCGGCATCCGCTCCAACAAGGTCGGCGAGATGCGCATCGGCGGCGAGCTCGTGCCACCCCGTTCGGCCTCCGAGTACTTCCAGCAGAACTGCCACGTCGGCATCAGCCAGCCCCGGCCGCTCGACCTCGCCGCCGGCCTCAGCGACGCCGTCGGCATCGACCGCATCATGTGGGGCAGCGACTACCCCCACGACGAGGGAACCTACCCGTACACCACCGAGCATTTCCGTCAGGTGTTCAACGGGATTCCCCCTGAGCAGGCCCAGCAGATCCTGGCCGGCAATGCCGCGAAGCTCTACGGCTTCGACCTCGAGGCCCTGCGCCCGCTGGCCGACCAGTTCGGCCCCACGGTGGGCGAGGTCCAGCAGCCGCTCACCGAGCTCCCGGAGAACCCGACCCAGGCCCTGATCAACTCGGCCAAGCAGCTCGCCGCCGCCAGCTGACCGCACTTCATCAACAGCGTCTCGGAGGGTCGGCCCTGGTGCCGGCCCTCCGGCGCGTCCGGTGTCAGTCGAGCAGGGCCAGCTGCGAATCACGCCGAGCTGGAGCCCCGCGCATTGCGGCCGACCCTCGCCTCGACCCGTCTGGCCGGGCCGAACATCAGCTGCCTAGGCTCGCCGGCCATGGACATCAACGGCATCTCAGCAATCGTCACCGGTGGCGCCTCCGGCATCGGTGAGGCCTCCGCCCGCCAGCTCGCCGCCCGGGGCGCCAAGGTCCTCATCGCCGACCTCAACGACGAGAAGGGCAACGCGTTGGCCACTGAACTCGGCGGGGCCTTCTGCCACGTGGACGTGACCAACGTCGACGAGGTCGTCGCCTCCGTCGAGACGGCCAAGGAGATGGGGCCGCTGCGCGCCGTCGTGAACTCCGCCGGCATCGGCGCGGCCAGCCGCACCATCGGCAAGGACGGCAGCTACGACTCGGCCTTCAACCTCGACTACTGGCGCAAGGTCATCGACATCAACCTGACCGGCACGTTCAACGTCATCCGCCTCGCCGCCACGGCGATGGGTCAGACCGAGCCCCTGGACTCGGGCGAGCGCGGCGCCATCGTCAACATGGCGTCGGTCGCGGCCTTCGACGGCCAGATCGGCCAGGCCGCCTACTCGGCGTCGAAGGGCGGCATCGTGGGCATGACCCTGCCCATCGCCCGCGACCTCGCCGTCGTCGGCATCCGTGTCAACACCGTCGCCCCCGGCCTCATCGACACCCCGATCTACGGTGAAGGCGATGCCTCCGAGGCGTTCAAGGCCAACCTCTCCAAGGACGTGCTTTTCCCCAAGCGCCTCGGCTACGCCGCCGAGCTGGCCAGCATGGTGGTGGAGCTCATCACCAACTCTTACATGAACGCCCAGACCATCCGGGTCGACGGCGGCGCCCGTCTCGCCCCCAAGTGAGCCTCGCGCCGCCGGCGCTTCCCGCCCCCATGTGAGCCCGGCTCCATCCCTCCCGAACTGTTGAGTCCAGCGAGCGCGTAGGCGCTCCGAGGGCTCAACAGTTCGAGTAGGGGGTGGGGGGGAGTCGGAACAGGTGGGGTGGGGCGAGTCGGAACAGATGGAGTGGTGTGCGGGGTTGAGGTCCGGGACGGGGCGATTTGCGTTCCGGTCCGATCGAGGAGATGACGACATGGCCAAGGCCACCTGGAACGGCGCCGTGCTGGCCGAGAGCGACGAGACGGTCGTGGTGGAGGGCAACCACTACTTCCCCGCCTCGAGCGTGAAGGCCGAGTACTTCGTCGACACCGACACCCACACGGTCTGTCCCTGGAAAGGCACCGCGAGCTATCGCAGCGTCGTGGTCGACGGCGCCACCAACGCCGATGCAGCCTGGTACTACCCGGCCCCGAAGGACGCCGCGGCCGAGATCAAGGATCACGTGGCCTTCTACAAGGGCGTCACCGTCGAAGCCTGACGGTCCGAGGTGGGCGGCCGGTCAGTCCTGGCGCTTGCGCCGTTGGGCTTCGCGAGCCAGCTTGCCCGGGCGCTTGTCGGGCCTCTGCTTTTCCTGAGGTCGATTCCGTAGCTGGGCTGCCACTGATTCGTCGCGCAGCTCCTGCCACCGGCGGACCCGTTCGGGGTCGAGCTCGCCGCTCGCCAGCGCGGCCAAGATGGCGCAACCCGGCTCCGTGCGGTGGGTGCAGTCGGCGAAGCGGCAGGTCTCGGCCAGCTCGCCCACCTCGGCGAAGGTCTCGGCCACCGCCGTGTCGTCGACCACCAGGCCGACGGCGCGGATGCCCGGCGTGTCGATCAACACGCCGCCGCCGTCGATCAGGTGCAGCTCGCGGTTCGTGGTCGTGTGCCGACCCTTGGCGTCACCGGAGCGCACCTCACCGGTTCGAACAGTCTCTGATCCGAGCAGGGCGTTCACGATCGACGACTTCCCTGCGCCGGACTCGCCCAGCAGGGTGACCGTGGCGCCTTCCACGAGATCGCGCAGAGCGTCGATGCCCACCCCTTCCTTCACCGAGGTCACGACGACCTTCACACCCGGGTGAGCAGCGCGGACCTCGGCGGCGGCCTTCTCGGGGTCGACGGCCGGGTCGCCGGTGCGTTCGGCCTTGGTGAGCACCACGACCGGCTCGGCCCCCGCGTCGTGGGCGATGGCGGTTCCCCGCTGGATGCGCCCGTCCTTCACCGGTCGGTCGAGGCCGCATACCAGCAACACCCGGTCCACGTTGGCGGCGAGCTGTTGTTCGCCGTCGCCGTGGGCGGTGCGGCGCCGCAGCAGCGACCGCCGGGGCAGCACCAGCACCACCTCGTCGTCCACCAGCACCACCCAGTCGCCCACTGCGGGTTCGGGATCGAGTCGCAACGTGAGCATCAGCGAACGGGGACCCGTTGCCGTACCCACCACCAGCCCGGCTCCGTGGTGTTCGAGCACCCGGGCGGCCTCGCCGCTGGGAGCGACGGAGCGCAGCTCGTTCTCCCAGCCGTCATCCCACCCGAGGGCCTCGAGGGCTTCGAGTGGGGGATGCGGCGACGTCGGGACCACCTGCTCGTCGTTCACACTGCGACGACGGTAGCGGAGACCGGCGTCGGCGGTCGCCCGGTTCGAGGGCGCGTCAGGCCGGTGGGGAGGTCGGGGCGGCTCCCGCGACCAGGGCGTCGAGGCGCTCCAGGGTCTTCTCCATGCCCTTCGGATGCTTCGATGGGAAGCCCGCCAGCTCGATGGCCTTCGGGATCCGCGCCGTCGACCAGTCGAAGGTCTCGATGACCAAGGTGCCGCCCTCGACCGGTTCGAGGCGGTATCGCCAGCGATGGTGGCCGATGTGCCGCCAGGCGATGAGGCGGTCCTGTTCGAACTCGACCACCTCGTTCTTGATGAAGTACGGCACACCCATGCGCATGCCCATGGAGAATCGCGACCCGAGGGTGAGCGCTTCGGGGTTGCCCCGTGCTTCACGCAAGGTGCCCGATCCGTCGATGAGCGGGTGCTGGGCGGGGTCGCTGAGCACGGCGAAGATCGTCGAGGGTTCGGCCGCAATGATGCGGGACACGGAGACCATCCGCTCACCCTGGACCGGCTCGGTGCTCATGTCAGGCTGCCTTCGTGTCGTCGGGCCGCCCGAGAAGGTCACGCAACGCGCCCTCGAGGTCGGGGTGGGCGAAGGCGAAGCCGTGCCCGGAGAGTACCCCGGGCGTCACCCTCGAGCTGGTGAAGAGGAGGGCGTCGGCCAGTTCGCCGCCCAGGAGGAGCTTGGGCCCGAACGACGGCACCGGCAGGATCGACGGGCGATGCAGGACCGCGGCCAGGGTCTTGGTGAGCTCGCTGTTCGTGACCGGGTTCGGCGCGGTGGCGTTGACGGGGCCGGCGACGTCGTTCCCGAGCAGCCAGCGGATGGCGCCGACCTCGTCGGCCAGCGAGATCCAACTCCACCACTGCCGACCAGAACCCATTCGACCACCCAGCCCCAACTTGAACAGCGGGAGCAGTTTCGCCAACGCGCCGCCGTCGGGGCTGAGCACGATGCCGGTGCGCAGGAACGCCACCCGGATCCCGGCCGCAGCCGCCGGTTCGGCGGCCGCCTCCCACTGCACGCACACGTCGGCCAGGAAGTCCGCAGTGGGGTCGGCGGACTCGTCGACCGCGGTGTCACCGGTGTCGCCGTAGATGCCGATGGCTGATCCGCTCACCAGCACCGGCGGAGGGGCGTCGAGGGCGGCCAGCGTGCGGGCCAGCAGGTCGGTGCCCCGGGTGCGGCTCTCGAGGATGGTGCGCTTGTAGTCGTCGGACCATCGCTTGTCGCCGATGCCGGCTCCGGCGAGGTGCACGACCCCGTCGAGTCCTTCGAGGGCGGCCACGTCGATGGTTCCGGCAACCGGATCCCACCCAACCGCCACCTCGTCGGGTCTGACCGCCCGGCGGACGACGGGCACGACATCGTGCCCGTCAGCGGTGAGGGATCGGCTGAGGGCGGACCCGATGAGACCGGTGGAACCGGTGACGGCGATCTTCATGTCGCCCTCAACACCCCGTTCTCGGCTGGTATGCCCGTGTGGAGGGCCCTGTACGATTCCCTGTGTGAGCACACGCAAGCTGATCCTGCTGTCCCTCGCCTGCGGCTTGGCCCTGCTGGCGGCGTTCACCCTGCAGTTGCTGATCGCCCGCTGAGCGGCACCCGCCGATCGCTCGGGCCGGTTCGGCGAACACCCGACCCGGCGGACCGCTCGGCCCGGCGGTCGGCGCCACCGGCCCGCCTGGGTAGGCTCCGAAGCGTTCACCGAGGAGGTGGTCCCAACGGCCGAGAATTTCGATGTGGTCATCATCGGTGGTGGTCCTGGCGGGTACGCCGCCGCGCTCTATGGCGCGTCGGCCGGCCTCGATGTGGCCCTCATCGAGAAGAACAAGGTGGGGGGAACCTGCCTGCACGTCGGTTGTGTCCCGGCCAAGGAACTCCTCGAGACCGCCGCCGTGCACCGCGCCATCCTGGGGGCGCCGGCCTTCGGCATCACCGCCGGTGAGCCCGAGCTCGACTTCGCCGTCACCCAGTCCCGCAAGCAGGCCGTCATCGACCAGCTCTTCGGGGGCCTCAGCGGGCTCATGAAGGCCCGCAAGATCACCGTCCTCGACGGCACCGGCACCCTCCACGCCGACCACGTGGTGAAGGTGACCGGTGGTTCGTCGGGTGACCAGGAGCTGTTCGGCACGCACGTCATCCTGGCTTCGGGTTCGGTGCCCCGAACCATCCCCGGTTTCGACGTCGCCGCGCCCCTGGTCGTCACCTCCGACGAACTCCTGTCGATCGAACGGCTCCCCGCATCGGCGGTGGTCATCGGCGGCGGCGCCATCGGGTGTGAGTTCGCTTCGATGATGAGCGATCTCGGTACCAGCGTCACCATCCTCGAGGCTCTGCCCAAGATCCTCCCTGGCTGCGACGACGACATCACCCGCGTGGTGCTCAAGTCCTTCAAGAAGCGCAAGATCGACGTGCGTACCGGCGTGGCCGTGACGGGTCACGAGCCCCACGACGGCGGCACCAAGGTGCGGTTCGGAGACGGGGAGTCCGTCGACGTCGAGATGGTCGTCGTGTCGGTCGGTCGTCGCCCGCTGTCGGAGAACCTCGGGCTCGACGGCACCGCCGTCAAGGTCACCGAACGGGGCCACGTCGACGTGGACGAATGGTGTCGCACCGCCGAGCCCGGGGTCTACGCCGTCGGCGACCTCATCGCCACCCCGGCGCTGGCCCACGTCGGTTTCGCCGAAGGCATCTGCGTCATCCAGGACCTTCTCGGCGAGGACCCCGTGCCCGTCGACTACGGGCGGGTGCCGTGGTGCATCTACTGCCACCCGGAGGTCAGCTTCGTGGGCCACTCCGAGGCCAGCGCCAAGGAGGCCGGGCTCGACGTGGTGGTCAGCAAGCACCGCTACTCCGGCAACGCCCGGGCCCTGATCCTCGACGAGCCCGACGGCATGGTGAAGGTCATCGCCGAGAAGCGGCCCGACGGCACCGGGGGCCGACTCCTCGGCGTGCACATGGTCGGTCCGTGGGTCACCGAGCAGTTGGGCCAGGCCTACATGGCCGTCAACTGGGAGGCCACCGCCGAGGAGGTCGCCCACTTCATCCAACCCCATCCGTCCTTGAGTGAACTGTTCGGCGAGAGCGTGCTCGGCCTCACCGGTCGGTCACTCCACGGCTGACGGCACCCGCCGCCGACCGGAACCCCACCCCCCATCGACAGAGGAAATCCGTCTCATGGCCGAGATCCAGCTGCCCCAACTCGGTGAGTCGGTCACCGAGGGCACCATCACGAAGTGGTTCAAGAAGGTCGGTGAACAAATCGCCGAGGACGAGGTCCTGTTCGAGGTGTCCACCGACAAGGTCGACTCGGAGGTGCCGTCACCGGTGGCCGGCGTGATCACCGAGATCCGCGTGCCCGAGGGCGACACGGTCGACGTGGGCACGATCATCGCCGTCGTCGGTGATGCCGGTTCGGCCCCCGCTCCGGTGCCGGCCCCCGAAACCGAGGCGCCGGCCGCCGCGGAGCCCGAGCCCGTCGTCGCCCCGGCGCCACCCGCGGCCGCGGCGCCACCCGTCGCGCCGGCCCCGCCCGCCCCCGGCCCGGCCTCAGTCCCGGCAGTGCCCGCGACCGCCTCCGTCGGAGCCCCTTCCGGCGCCAACGCCGGGCGGCTGCTGTCCCCGATCGTGCGCCAACTGGTGAACGACTACGACCTCGACCCGGGGCAGATCCCCGGGTCCGGCCCCGGTGGGCGGATCACGAGGGCCGACGTCGACCTGGCCATCCGGGAAAAGACGGCCACGGCCACGTCGGCCACGTCGGCCGGGGCCGCCTCACCCGCGATCAGCCCCCAATCGACACCCGGGGCCCCGAACAGCGTCGGCGCCCGCCGCCCCGCCCCGGCCCCCCGTTCGGGCACCGGCGACACCCCCGAACTGCTCAACAACATCCGCCGCCGCACGGGCGAGCACATGGTGATGTCGAAGGCCACCTCGCCCCACGCCTACACCATCGTCGAGGTCGACTACGAGAACGTCGAACGCGTCCGCCGTGGCCACCGTGACGACTTCAAGGCCGCCGAGGGCTTCAGCCTCACCTATCTGCCGTTCATCGCCCGGGCGGTCGTCGACGCCCTTCGCCTCTACCCGCACATGAATGCGTCCGTGGGCGACGGCGAACTGATCGTGCACAACTACGTGAACCTGTCCGTGGCCGTCGATCTCGACTTCGAGGGGCTCCTGGCGCCGGTGGTGCACGAGGCCGACGACAAGCGCCTCCGGGCCATCGCCCGTGACATCAACGACCTGGCCACCCGGGCCCGCACCAAGAAGCTGTCAGCCGACGACATCGTGGGCGGCACCTTCACCCTGTCCAACTCGGGGTCGTTCGGCAGCTATCTCGTGTTGCCGGTCATCAACCAGCCCCAGGTCGCCATCTTGAGCACCGACGGGGTGAGCCGCAAACCGGTCGTGGTCACCGACGACGGCGGGGGCGAATCGATCGCCATCCACTCCGTCGGCCTGCTGGGTATGGCGTGGGACCACCGGGCTTTCGACGGGGCCTACGCCGCCGCCTTCCTGCGCGAGGTCAAGGAGAACCTCGAGGGTCGTGATTGGGAAGCCGAGCTCTGATGGGGCGCCACCGACGATGACCGCGACGCCGTCGCCGGCCACTGCGCTCGTCGCCGCCGACCCGATGGTCGCGGCGCGACCGTTGCGGGTCCGCTGGCTGGGCACCGTGCCCTACGGCGAGGCCCACGTCGTCCAGAAGGCGCTGTTCGGCCACGGAGACGACGACTGGCTGCTGCTGCTGGAGCACCCCCACGTCTACACCCTCGGGGCGCGAGCCGACGCCCAGCACGTACTCGTCGATCCGGCCTCGGTCGGGGCCGAGCTCGTCCGTAGCGATCGCGGGGGCGATGTCACCTACCACGGACCCGGCCAGTTGGTCGGCTACCCGATCTTCACGGTGCCCGGCAAGCGGGGCGGGGGGATGGCCGACACCGTCGCCTACGTGTGCTCCATCGAGCAGCTCGTCATCGACACCCTGACCGACCTGGGTCTCACCGACGTGGGGAGACTCCGCGAGTACCCCGGGGTGTGGGTCGAGCCCGGGGGGTCGAACCCCCGCAAGATCGCCGCCATCGGGGTGCGCCTCGATCGGGGGCGGTCGATGCACGGCTTCGCCCTCAACGTGGCGCCCGCCATGTCGATGTTCGGGCACATCGTTCCGTGCGGCATCACCGACAAGGGCGTCACGTCGCTGGCGCTCGAGGGCGTCGACGTCACCATGGGCGAGGTGGTCGACGCGCTGGTGGCCTCTGCCGTTGCTCGTTGGGTGGGGGCGGGGCGCCCGTGGGAGCGCGCCGACGTGGTGGGCGCCGGGGCGCGGGGGGCCGACCGCGACCTGTCGCCGTTCAGCCGGGGCCTCGGTCCGGGCGCACCGGTGCGCACCGCCAGCGATCACGGGCCGGCACCGACGTCGGCCGACGGGGTATCGGTCGTCGATGCCGGCGGCGAGCCCGTGGCCGTGGCCGGGCCGTCGTTGCGTCTGCGGGGACGGCTGGCCGACGCCGGGGTGGCATCGGGCCTGGCGGTCGCGGAACGCAAGCCCGCCTGGTTGCGGGCGCCGGTCCGACTCGGTGGTGGGGTGCTGGCGGTGGAGCACACGATCCGCGATCTCGGGCTGGTCACGGTGTGCGAGGAAGCGGGCTGCCCCAACCGGTCCGAGTGCTGGGCCGACGGCACGGCGACGTTCATGATCAACGGTGAGCGCTGCACCCGCGCCTGCGGGTTCTGCCTCGTCGACACGCAAAAGCCCGAGGCCCTCGACCCGACCGAGCCCGAACGCGTGGCCGAGGCGGTCGCCCGGATGGGCATCACCTTCGCCGTCGTCACCACGGTGGCCCGCGACGACCTGCCCGACGAAGGGGCTGGGGCCATGGCCCTGACCGTCGAGGCCATCCGGCGCCGGACCCCCGGGGTGCAGGTCGAGGTGCTCATCTCCGACTGCCGCGGCCGGCCCGACGCCCTCGACACGATCTTCGCCAGTCGCCCCGACGTGCTGAACCACAACGTCGAGACGGTCCCCCGGCTCCAGCGGGCCGTGCGCCCGTCAGCGGGCTACGCCCGGTCGCTGTCGGTGCTGGCCCGGGCCCGGGCCGCAGGTTTGGCCACCAAGTCCGGGTTGGTGGTGGGGATGGGGGAGACCGACGTCGAGGTCGTGGCCACCCTGGCCGACCTGGCCGGTGTGGGCGTGGGCATCGTCACCATCGGGCAGTACCTGCGCCCCACGTCGAACCACCTCCCGGTGCACCGCTGGGTCACCCCGGCCCAGTTCGACGCCTATCGGGTCGCGGGAGAGGCGATGGGCATCGCCCACGTCGAGTCCAGCCCGCTCACCCGCTCCAGCTACCACGCCCGGCAGGCCTCGGAGGCCGTCTCCGCCAGGGTCTGAGGGGGGTCGGTCCCGGTAGCCTCAGGGGATGCATTCCGAACGACTGGCCCGGGTGCGGGCCGCGATGGTCGCCGACTCGATCGATGTCTGTCTGCTCTCGGTCGGCCCCGACCTGCCCTGGCTGAGCGGCTACGAGGCCATGCCCCTCGAACGGCTGACCATGCTCGTGGTTCCCTGTGACGGCGAGGCCGTGCTGGTGATGCCCCGGCTCGAGGTGCCCCGCGTCGTCGAGCGCCCCGAGGTCTTCTCGATCCGGTCATGGGGCGAGACCGAGGACCCCGTCGCCATCGTGGCCGGGCTGATCGGCTCAGCCGCCGTTGCCGCCATCGGCAACCACACGTGGGCTCAGTTCCTCGTGGGTCTCCAGCGCCAGCTTCCGGCGACCCGCTTCACCACCACATCCGAGGTCATCGGCCCGCTGCGGGCGGTCAAGGACGCGGCCGAGGTGCAAGCCCTCCGGCGGGCCGCTGCGAGCGTCGACCGCATCGCCGCCGCCCTTCAGGCCGGCGACATCGCGCTCGTCGGGCGCACCGAGGCGGAGGTGTCCGCCGATCTCGGCCGTCGGATCCTGGCCGAGGGTCACGACCGGGTGAACTTCGCCATCGTCGCGGCCGGAGCCAACGCCGCCAGCCCGCACCACGAACCGGGACGCCGCGTCATCGGCCCCGGAGAGGTGGTGCTGTGCGACTTCGGAGGCACCATGATGGCCGACGGAGGGGCGGGCTACTGCTCCGACATCACCCGCTGTGTGGTCACCGGTGAGATCCCTGCCGAGGTCGCCGAGGTCTACGAGGTCCTGCACGCCGCCCAACGCGCCGGCGTGCAGGCCGGCGTCGTCGGCACCCCGTGCGAGGACATCGACGCCGCGGCGCGTGCCGTCATCGACGACGCCGGTCTCGGCGAGTTCTTCGTGCATCGCACCGGCCACGGCATCGGTGTCGAGGCCCACGAGGATCCCTACATCGTGAGCGGCAACACCGTGCCGCTGGTCGCCGGCCACGCCTACTCGGTGGAGCCGGGCATCTACCTCCCGGGCCGGTTCGGGCTGCGCCTCGAGGACATCGTGGTCGCCACCGACCACGGCCCCGACTCCCTCAACCGGGTCGACCACCGCCTCCACCCCGTCGACGCCTGACCACGACGCCCCCACGCCAGGACCCCGACCTCAGCCGATGATCAGCTTCGATGCCGCCTCCGTGTTCTTGCAATGGGCCACGGGGGGGCTGCTCTTCCTCTGGGTCACCACCCGACGTCGCGAGGTCTCGCTCGGTTACGGCTGGCTGATGCGGGGTACCTACGGGCTGATGGCCGCCGGCGCCGCCTACATCGGGATCGCCGTCATCGAGCCGAACCTGGTCCGCGATCTCTCGTCGATCGGAGTGGCCCTCGCCGCCGGGGTGGCGTTGCTGTCGTCGGTGCTGCGGCGCAAGGCCGGTGTCGCCGGACAGCGGGAGTTGGCCGAGGCCCGAACGACGAGAGTCGCGGCGATGACGGGGATCGACCGGGAAGCGGAGGCCAAGGACGCGACGGTCCCCGAGTTCGACCCCCGTCTCGACCTGATTGCTCCCATCATCGGAACGGTCGGGGTCGTGGCTGCCGCGGTGGCGGCGGCGAACGCCGCCGACGGCCCCGTGTGGCTGGCCATCGCCCGGTTCGTGGTGGGCGCGGCTTTCCTGGGCGCGGTCAGCGACGCCATGTTGCTCGGGCACTGGTACCTGGTGCAGCCGGGAATGCTGCGGGGCCCGCTGCTCGAAATGGTGCGCTGGACCGGGTGGTTGTGGGGGCCCGAGGTGGTCCTGCTGCTGGTGCCGGTGGGCATGGTGTCGGCGCTCGACGGCACCATCGACGATGGGTACAACGGGCTGCTGTCGTGGTTCTGGTTGATGTCGGCGGTGACCACCATCGGCTTGGTGATCGTCACCCGCTTGGCCCTCAAGGAGCGCTCCTACAGCGCGGTCATGGCCGCCACCGGACTGCTCTATCTCGCCATCCTCACCGCCTTCGGCATCGATCTGGTGGCGCGAGCACTACTTTCTTAGGGTCGGCGGGGGAAGGAGATGACCATGCCCCGTGCCTTGTGGAGCGGTTCGATCAGCTTCGGGCTCGTCAACATCCCGGTGAAGCTCTACAGCGCCGTGAGTCGAAAGACGGTCCACTTCAACCAGATCGACCGGCGCACGGGCACCCGGGTCAAGCAGAAGCGGGTCGACGCCGAGACGGGCGAAGAGGTGCCGTGGGACGAGATCGTGAAGGGCTACGAGTTGGCCTCGGGAGCGTTCGTCACGATCTCCGACGACGAACTGGCCGCACTCGACCTCAAAGCAGTGCGCACCATCGACATCGAGGAGTTCGTCGATCTCGGGCCATCGACCCCATGCTCTACGACGCCGCGTACTACCTGGTGCCGGACAAGGTCACCAAGCCCTACGCCCTCCTGGCGCGGGCCATGGAGGCGCAAGGCAAGGTGGGCATCGCCCACATGGTCGACATCGCCCTCTCGGAGCGCGAGATGGCCATGGCCACCCAACTCGTCGAGTCCCTCTCCGCCGATTTCGAAGCCGATCGTTTCCAGGACACCTATCGCGAGGCCGTGCTCGGTCTGATCGAGCGCAAGGCCTCGGGTGAGCACGTCATCGCGCCGGCGGCCGAGGCCGAGCCCGCCACCCCACTGCCCACGACGGGTCCGACACGGATGGGGCCGAGGCCACCCCGGCGACGGTGGATCCGCGCCAACAGACGGCCTGAGCGTGCCCGGGGTGCCCTGGTACCTTTCGTCGGTGGACCCGCTGCACGACTCCCACCGGGATGATGACCGCCTCGCCGAGGCCGTCGCGCCCTTTCTCGACGAGGCGTCCATGGCCATCTGTCGGTTCGTGGGTTTCGGCCGAGACGTACTTCTGCTCGGTCACCCCGCTCCGGGCCTCTCCGAAGCCATTGCCGCACAGGGCAACCGCATTGCTCCGCCTTCATCGCCGCCGGCCGATGCATTCGACGCCGTCGTGCTGTGCGACGTCGTGGATCCGGACCATTCGGAGGCAACGCTGCGCGACGCCCGAGGTGGTGTGCGAGCGGGCGGGTGCATCGTGATCTCCGCAACGAACGCAAGTCACGTCGCCCGGCTCCTCCCTGAAGCGGCCGACGCTTCACCTGGGGCGTCCCCCGCTGACGAACGGCTACCGGTGATCAGCTGGCCCCGCCTGGCGAAGCTCCTCGGCGAGAGTGGGCTGCGGGTGTCGGCCATCGAGCGTCAGTTCCAGGCTGTTGCTCCCGCCATCGCGCAGGCTCACGCAGGCCACGACGACGACATCGAGCGGCTCCTGGCCGACCCGGAGGGGGAGACCACCCGGTTCGTGGTGCGGGCCAAGCGCATAGAGGACGACCTCGAGGTCGCCGAGCTCGAAGCCCGGCTCCTCGAGGCCGACGATCGCGTGCGCCGTTCGCGCCGCGAGGCCCGTCGCTTCGAGGGCGAGGTTGCTCGAGCGGAGCGGGTAGGGCTCGACGCCCACGCCCGGGAGATCGAGCTCCTCGTGGAGCTCGACGCGGTCAACGCCGATCGCCAGCGACTGCGGACCGAGAACGAAATGGCGGAACTCGATCGTCGGTCCTTACGGCTTGACCTCGACGTGGTGATCGCCGAGCGCGACGACCTGCGGCGGGCGCGGCCGGCCCTGCCGGTGAGCCGGGTCCGTCGGTTCGTGGGCCGGCTCCGAGCCCGCCTGGGTTCGTCGGCGGAACCACGGTGAGCCCGTCGGACCCCGGGCAGGGGTCGGCGCCGGGCCAAGCCCGGGCCGAGGCCCTCTCCGTGCTGGCCTTCTACCTCCCGCAGTTCCACACCGTCCCCGAGAACGATGCCTGGTGGGGCGCGGGGTTCACCGAGTGGCGCAACGTGGTGAAGGCCCGCCCGCTGTTCCCCGGCCACGAGCAACCCCGGCTACCCGGCGAGCTGGGCTTCTACGATCTCCGGCTGCCCGAGACGCGCGAGCAGCAGGCGGTGCTGGCCCGCCGCCACGGCATCGACGGCTTCGCCTACTACCACTACTGGTTCCACGGTCGCCGCATGTTGCAACGCCCCTGGGAGGAGGTCCGGTCCAGCGGTGCCCCGGACTTCCCGTTCTGCCTCATCTGGGCCAACGAGAACTGGACCCGCACCTGGGACGCCGGGCAGCGCGAGATGCTGATCGCCCAGACCTACAGCCCCGAGGACGACGACGCCCACGGCCGCTACCTCGTCGAGCAGTTCGGCGACGACCGCTACATCCGCGTTGCCGGGCGACCGCTCCTCGGCGTCTACCGGGTGCAGACCCTTCCCGACCCCCAGCGCACCTTCGACCACTGGCGCAGCCTCGCCGTTGCTGCTGGCGTCGGAGAGCCCTACATCGTCAAGTTCGACACCTGGTCGGACTTCGGCGATCCCGCCGATCACGGGTGTGACGCCTCCGCCGAGTTCCCTCCCCACGGCGTCTTCGAGCATCTCCCTTCCATGGTTCGCGACGACATCGATCCTGCCCACGCGCTCATCGACTATGGCGACGTCGTCCGCTTCTTCGTCGAACGCCCCGACCCGACCTGGACCCGCCACCCCACCGTCGTGCCCAGCTGGGACAACACGCCCCGCAAACCCCAGGGCCCGTCCACGGTGCTGGTTGGCCGCGACCCGGTGTGGTTCCAGGAATGGGTCGAGGGGGCGATCGCCCGGGCCATCCGTAGCCCCCACCCCCTCGTGTTCGTGAACGCCTGGAACGAGTGGGCCGAGGGCGCGTACCTCGAGCCCGACGAGGTGTGGGGGCGGGCGTTCCTCGAGGCGATCTCGGCGGCGCGTCTGGCTGCGGGCCTACCCTCGTCCTCGGTCTCCGAACCGGCAAGGAGCGAGGTCCCGCCGCCGGCCACGACGGCCGAGCTCTATGCCGACCTCTACGAGCGCGACCTGGAGCTCCAACACGCCCACGTGGAGCTCCAGGGGTTCGTCCAGCGACGGGTCGAGGCCGCGACCCTCGAAGCCCTCCGGCGCATCGCCGACCTCGAAGCCGAGTTGGAGCGCTGGCGTCCGTCGCGCTAGCGGGCCACGAAGTACTTGGCGCGGGGGTGGTGGCAGATGAGGGCCGAGGTGGTCTGTTCGGGTTGGTACTGGAAGCCCGTCTCCTCGCTGACCTCGATGCCCAGACGGCCGACGTCGAGGAGATCACCCACGGTCACGTTGTCCTCGAGGTCGGGGCAGGCCGGGTAGCCCCACGAGTAGCGGCCGCCCCGGTACTTCTGGCGGAAGAGGCCGGCCAGCGACGGGCCGTCCTCGTCGGCGAAGCCCCACTCCTCGCGGATGCGGCGGTGCCAGTACTCGGCCAGGGCCTCGGCCATCTCGACCCCGAGACCGTGGACGAGCAGGTACTCCTGGTAACGGTCCTCGGCGAAGAGGGTGGCGGTCACGTCGCTGACCCGCTGGCCCATCGTGACGATGTGGAACGCCGCGTAGTCGACCTCGCCCGAGTCGACGGGACGGAAGAAGTCGGCGATGCACAGATAGGGAGCGATGCTCTGGCGGGGGTAGTGGAAGCGGGCCTGTTCGGTGGTGCGCGACTCGTCGGTCCAGATCACCAGGTCGTCGCCGTCGCCGTTGGCGGCGAAGTAGCCGTACACGAGCTGGGGGAGCAGCATGTCGGCGGCCTTGGCCTCGGCGAGCTGCTCGCGCCGGATCGGGCGGATCCGGTCCTTGAACTCGGCGTCGGTCTCGGTGGTGCCGTCGGCGCCGGTCTCGGGGCGGAACTGCCACTGGTTGCGGAACAGCGCGGTCTCGTTGATGTAGGCGGCGATGTCGTCGAGCCCGACGCCCTTGATCACCTTCGTGCCGAGGAACGGGGGGCGGGGAACCGGGTTGTCGAACTCGACCTCTGGGGAACGGGCCGGGACCGGTTCGCGTGATCGGGACCCGTCGCCCGATGAGCCGGTACGGGCCGGCACCCGACTCTCGCTGGGCACCCGACCCCAGTCGGGATCGTCGGCCTCACCGCTCCCACGCTTGATCTCGCCCAGCCGGTCCATCACCCGCAGGCCTTCGAAGGCGTCCTTGCCGTAGAACAGCCGCCCTTCGTACACGTCGCGCAGGTCGCGCTCCACGTAGCTACGGGTGAGCGCCGCGCCCCCGAGGAGCACGGGGATGCCCGACAGGCCCCGGACGTTGAGTTCCTGGAGGTTGTCGCGCATGATGAGCGTCGACTTCACGAGCAGGCCGCTCATGCCGATGGCGTCGGCCTCGATCTCGACGGCCTTCTCGATCATCTCCGCGATCGAGATCTTGATGCCCAGGTTGGTGACCTCGTAACCGTTGTTGGTGAGGATGATGTCGACCAGGTTCTTGCCGATGTCGTGCACGTCGCCCTTCACCGTGGCCAGCACGATGCGCCCCTTCCCACCGGAGTCGTCCTTCTCCATGTGTGGTTCCAGGTGGGCCACCGCCTTCTTCATGGTCTCGGCCGACTGCAGCACGAACGGCAGTTGCATCTCCCCCGAAGCGAAGAGTTCACCGACCACCTTCATGCCGGCCAACAGCACGTCGTTGATGATGGCCAAGGGCGCCAGGCCGGCGACCATGGCCCGGTCGAGGTCGTCTTCGAGGCCTTCGCGTTCACCGTCGATGATGCGCTGGCTGAGGAGCTGCTCGATCGTCCAGTCGCTGCGGTCTTCGCGCTCCACGGTGGCGGTCTGCACGTCGGCGAAGATTTCGAGGAGGGCGATGAGCGGGTCGTAGCCGGGTCGACGGCGGTCGTAGATCAGGTCGAGGCTGACCTCGCGCTGCTCGGCCGGGATCTTGTTCAGCGGCATGATCCGTGCCGCGTGCACGATGGCCGAGTCGAGCCCGGCTTTCACGCATTCGTGCAGGAAGACCGAGTTGAGAACGTGGCGGGACGCCGGCTTCAGGCCGAACGAGACGTTCGAGACCCCGAGGGTGGTGTGCACGCCGGGCATCTCGGCCTTGATACGCCGGATGGCCTCGATGGTGGCGATGGCGTCACCGCGGAGGGCGTCGTCGCCCGTCGAGAGCGGGAAGGTGAGGGCATCGAAGATGAGGTCGCTCGACTCGAGGCCGTAGCGGCTGACGGCGAGGTCGTGGATGCGATGGGCAATCCGCAGTTTCCACTCGATGTCGCGGGCCTGGCCCTCTTCGTCGATGAGCAGGCAGATGACGGCCGCGCCGTACTCCTTGGCCAACTTCATCACCCGATCGAGACGGCTGCCTTCGGCCTCGCCGTCCTCGAGGTTGGCCGAGTTCAGGATGGCCCGACCACCGAGCCACGCCAGCCCGGCCTCCATCACCTCCGGTTCGGTCGAGTCGAGTACGAGCGGCACGCTGGCCTGGGTGGCCAGCAACTGACCGAGCGCGTCCATGTCGACGGCGCCGTCGCGGGCCACGTAGTCGACGCAGACGTCGAGGACGTGGGCCCCTTCCTTGACCTGGTCCTTGGCCATCTGCACGCAGGTCTCGAGGTCGCCCTCCAGCAGGGCGTCGCGGAACCGCTTCGAGCCGTTGGCGTTGGTGCGCTCCCCGATGATCATGAACGAGGTGTCCTGCTCGAACGGCACCAGGGAGTAGATCGAGGTGGCGCCGGCCTCGTGTTCGGGGTGCCGGGGCGCGGGCACGAGGTCGCGGCAGCGCTCGACGACGGCGGCCAGGTGGTCGGGCGTGGTGCCGCAGCAGCCCCCGATGACGCTCACGCCCAACTCGGTCACGAACCGGGCGTGGTGCTCGGCGAGCCCCTCGGGGCTCAGGTCGTAGTGCATGTGGCCGTCGACGACGCTGGGGAGCCCGGCGTTGGGGATGCACGAGATGGGCATGCGGGCGTGGGCCGAGAGGTGGCGCAGGTGCTCGCCCATCTCCACCGGGCCGGTGGCGCAGTTGATGCCGATGACGTCGGGCTTGAGCGGATCGAGCGCGGCGAGGGCGGCGGCGATCTCGGTCCCCGGGAGCATCCGACCGGTGAGTTCCATGGTGACCTGCACCTGCAACGGCACCTCCCGACCCACCGCGCGCATGGCCCGGCGGGCCCCGTTCATCGCCGCCTTGATGGTGAGCAGATCGAACATCGTCTCGATGATGACGAGGTCGACGCCACCCTCGAGCAGCCCGTGGCTCTGCTCCTCGTAGTTGTCGCGCAGCTCGGCGTAGCGGATCTGCCCGAGCGAGGGGAACTTCGTGCCCGGCCCGATCGATCCCGCCACCCAGCGAGGCCGTTCGGGGGTCGAGTACGACGACGCCACGTCCTTGGCCAAACGGGCCGCAGCCACGTTCAGCTCGTGGGTACGTTCGGCGACGCCGTATTCGGCCAGAGGAATGGCGAAGGCGCCGAAGGTGTCGGTCTCGATGACCTCGCACCCCACCTCGAGGTAGGCGGCGTGCAGTTCGGAGAGCACGTCGGGTCGGGTCACGGCCAGCATCTCGTTGCAACCCTCGAGGTCGGGGCCGCCGAAGTCGTCTTCCGAGAGGTCCCGCTCCTGGATGCCGGTGCCCATGGCTCCGTCGTAGATGACGACCCGCTGGTGAACGGCGTCGAGAAAGGAACTGCTCATCGTGGGGGTTCTCCTGGCGCGTCGATGATGGATCTCCATCGTCGCCGGAGCCGGGGCGATCACGCCCTCCCCATCAGGACAGCTCTAGGCCTTCAGATGATACCAGCGCCCCGGGGCGTTCTGGGGACCGCTGCATCGGTAAGGTCGGGGCGGTGAAGATCTACACGCGCACCGGCGACGACGGCACCACGGGACTGCTCTACGGCGGGCGGGTGGCCAAGGACTCGGCCCAGCCTGCCGCCTACGGGACCGTCGACGAGTGTCAGGCGGCCATAGGCCTGGCGCGGGCCGAGACCGACGATGACGACCTCGGGCACCTCCTCCTCGGTCTCGAGCGCGACCTGTGGGTGCTCATGGCCGAGCTGGCCACCGACCCGGGCAACCGTCACAAGCTCACGGCCGAGAAGAGCCTGGTGACCGCCGCCATGGTCGAGCGGCTCGAGGGGCTGATCGACCAGGTGAGCGAACGGTTCGAACCGCCGACCGAGTTCGTGGTGCCCGGCGAGACCCGCCTGGCCGCGCTGCTCGACGTGTCCCGCACCGTGGCCCGCCGGGCTGAACGCGACGCGCTCGCCGCCGCCGCCCCCAGTAGCGCCGTCGGTCCCTATCTCAACCGACTGTCCGACCTGCTGTGGACCCTCGCCCGCTGGCAGGAGGGCACCTCGCGGCCCACTCGTTCCGTGGCCGCCGACTGAACCCTGGAGCGAACTGATGCCTCCCGTGATCGAAGCCGTCCGTGAGTTGCCCGAGTGGCTCGACCTGGTGGCCCACCCGGTCACCACCGAGGATGGTGCCGACCTCGGCGCCCTCGGCTTCCCGGCGGCAGTGCTGGCCGCGCAGGGGTTCACCGGGGCCCTGGGTCAGGTCGCCGTCGTCCCCCGCGGCGAGGGCGAGATGGTGGCCCTCGTGGGCGTGGGCCCGGCGGAGGAGGTCGGGGCCGACGTGTTGCGGAGGGCCGCCGGGGTGGCGGTACGAGCGGCTCGGCGAGTGTCGACGGTGGGACTGCGGTTACTCGATGCCCTCCCGGGCGACGCCCCGCCCGCCGAACGGGTCCGCGCCGCCCGCGCCCTGGCCGAGGGGGCGCGACTCGGGACCTATCGCTTCCACGAGTTCCGGTCCGCGCCCGCCGACGAGGTGCTGACGCGGGTGTTGGTGCTGGCCAAGGGCGGCGCACGCGTCGCCGCCGCAGCGGAGCAGGGGGTGGCCATCGGCGAAGCGCAGTGCCTGGCCCGTGACCTGGTCAACACTCCCGGAGGTCACCTCACGCCGGCCGCCCTGGCCGAAGCCGCCATCGAGATCGCCGAACGCGAGGACCTCAAGGTCACCGTGCTCGGACCGCAGGACATTGCCGCGGCCGGCCTCGGTGGGTTGCTCGGCGTGAACCGAGGGTCGGTGCAGGAGCCCCGATTCGTGGAGCTCTGCTACGAGCCCGAACGGCCTCGCGGCACGCTGGCCGTCGTCGGCAAGGGCATCACCTTCGACTCCGGTGGTCTCTCGCTCAAGTCGGGCGAGGGCATGATGACCATGAAGATGGACATGGGCGGCGCCGCCGCCGTCCTGGGGATGTTCTCGGCCATCCGGGCCGTCAACCCCCGGTGTCGGGTCATCGGGTACCTGCCGATCACCGACAACATGACCGGCGGTGACGCCACCCGGCCCGGCGACGTGCTGGCCATGCGTAACGGCACCACGGTCGAGGTCCTCAACACCGATGCCGAGGGTCGGCTGATCCTGGCCGACGCCCTGTGCCTGGCCAGTGAGGCTCAGCCCGATGCCATCGTCGACCTGGCCACCCTCACCGGTGCCGTCGAGGTGGCCCTCGGGAGCCGCATCGCCGGCCTGCTGGCCAACGACGACGCCTGGTCCGACCAGGTCGCCGCTGCGGCAGGGGCGGCGGGGGAACGGGTGTGGGCGCTGCCGATGCCGTCCGACTACCGGCCTCGGCTCGATTCCGACGTGGCCGACCTGCGCAACATCTCGAAGGGCAAGGGCGCCGGCACCATCACCGCCGCGTTGTTCCTGGCCGAGTTCGTGGCTGACGACATCCCTTGGGCCCACCTCGACATCGCCGGCACCGCATGGTGGGGGGAGGGCGACGACGGCGAATGGACGACCGGCGCCACCGGGTACGGGGTACGGACGCTGCTCGAGTTGGCTCGGACCTTCAGCCCGCCTCGTCGGTCGCATCGCTGAGGTGAGCGGGCCCGCCGGCGGCCGTCGGTCGGGGAGCATCGACCGACGGCCGCAGGGGCCGCGTCGACCGGAGCCCCGGGGCGGGGACCTCGGTCGGCACCGGCCGGGGAGGGGGGCTACCCGGTAACGGTGCGGCGACTCGAACGGACAGCGGGGTGACGGAGGCGGCGACCGCCCGTTGGCTCGATCCGGTGACGCCCACCGTGGGTGTCGGTCGCGGTGGCGCGCCCATCGCCTGGTGGGCGGTCATGGCCCAACGAACGGCGTCGAAGGCCACCGCGGGGTGGAACCGCCAGCGGTGGAGCTGACGCTCGCATGCTTCGGGGGTTTCACCCAATTCGACCAGCGACAGGGCCAGGCGCCGCGCCCGTTCGATGAGTTGGTCGGTGCCGGTCCGACCGTTGGGCCGGGTCAGCCATGTGCCGTGATCGGCCTGGAGGCTCTCGGGAAGGCGTTCGACCTGGGCCCGGTTCAGCGGGGCCAGGCGGCGCCGGACGGCGAGGTTGGTGTGGCCGTACATGCGGGCCGCTCCGAAGCGGCAACAGCGTTCGACCGTCTTCATGATGGGGGCGTTTCGTCCGCCGCGCATCCCGACCCCGAGGCACTGGGCGGTGTCGGTGAGGTCGAGCGCGAAGCCGTCGGGGGTCTCGTCGAGTCGATCAGCGACCAGGCGGAGGAACCAGACAGTCGAGGGCCCGAGGACCGGCAGCCAAAATCGCTCGGTGTAGGCCCCCCGAGGGTCGACACCCAGATCGTCGATGACCGGGTCGGGCCAGGCTTCGACGGAGAGGGTGGGTAGGGGTG
>JBDNHK010000097.1:0-5862 GCA_041688815.1 Acidimicrobiales bacterium
ATGGCGGCGGAGATGACGCCTTCGCCGACGTCGCTCCTCAACCGTCGGGAGCGGGGGCCCTGGACCCTCGGATGGGGGGCCCGGAGGGACTGCACGTGAGCCATCGCCCACTGCACTCCGAGGAGAGTCGACCTGTCGATCGATGTCGGTTGCATTGGAAACTGCCTTCTGTTGGTGGGATGGGTTTCGTTCGGGGGGAGGTCCGGCTAGCCGCTGGTGAACATCTGCATCGCCTCGACGAAGGGAACGGCAAGGAACAACACGCCGGGAACGAGCGTGGCCACCGTCACGGGAATCCAGACCTGCTGGCTGCGCCGCTCGATCGCCTCTATGAGCTCGCGGTGCACCTCGGCGCGGATCGCTCGGGCCTCCTCGGATATGAGGTGGCCGAGATCGGTCGCCTCGCGATTGAGGGCCAGCACACCGACGAGGCGCTCCACTGCGGGCACCCTCGCCACGGCGGCCCACTCGCGAAGCGCGGTGGCGTCGTCGAGTCCCTGTTGAATCCGGCTGACCACGGTGCCCAGGTCCGTGGCGACCGCCCCGTGGCTGCGTCGAGCGAGACGGGTCAGGGCCGAGCCGAGCGAGAACCCGGCCGAGAGCAGCATCCCGAGCTGCTCGCTGACCACGGGCAGCTCGAGGAAGAGGCGTCGCTGCCATGCCGCGTTCTCGCGCCCCAGTTGCTGTTCGACGACCAGGAAGGCCAGGAGCGGTGCTCCCAGTACCGCCAACACCACCATGGGGACCGGCGGGCGGATCACGGCGGTGCCGAGGATCGTGAGGGCCAGCGCCGCGACCATCCATCCGAGCTGGCGCAGACGGAACGAAGTGGGATCGAGTTGGGAGTGGATGCGTCGGAGGCGCAGCGCCAGCTCTTCGGAGACTCCGAACAGCCGGGCGACCGTCGATCCGTAGGAGCGGGCGATGGGCCCGAGGACCGTGGCGAGAGATCCGGTCCAGCTCGCCGCCCGTACGTTGCGACCCGGTCGCGCTTCGGCCCCGGGAAGGTACGGGCCGAGGCGGTCGGGCAGGCCGACGCGGCGCACCCAACGCAACTCACCCAGGAGCAGCGTCAGCCCGGCCCAGAGGGCGAGCGTGGCCGGGACGACCAGGCGGATCACCGGGCGAACACCCGCTCTTCGCGGGGAAGGCGCAGCATGCGGCCCGCCCACACCCAGCAGACTCCGATGATGGCGATGGCGGTGAGGACGGCGACCTGACCGAGTGCGGTCTGGTAGGACGCCCGGCCGTTGCCCACCGAGAGGCCCGCCCCCGCCATGCCCAGCGGGACGAGCAGGACGAAGCGGCGGGCGAATCGGACGCCGGCCTGGCGGGCCCGCGTGTCCTTGCGGTACCGCGTGTCCTGGCGGCGATCCTCGGCCAGGTCGGCCAGCCGGCGGTCCACATCGGTGCCGCCCAGCTCGTGCGCGACGAGAAGTGTTTCGCACGTGGCATCGCAGGTCGGGTCGGCCATCTGGTCGCGGAGAACCCGGAGGGTGCGCTCGAAGTCGGTGGTGAGGAGCCATTCGCGCTGGGCGGCGGCGAAGGCCGGACGCAACTCGACCGGGCCCGACGCTCCCACCTCGAAGAGGGCCTGGGGGATGGAACGACCCACCGATGCGGTGAGGATGCGCAGCTCCTCGATCATCCGTGGCCATCCGTCCTGCGCCGCGGCGCGAGCGGTGGTCCGTCGCTGGCGGTATGCGGCGACGGGGAACGACGCGGCGAAGGCTCCACCGACCAGGGCGGGGAGCGGGCTGGCGAAGAGCACCAGGGTGAGGGTGGCGCCAAGAGCGAAGACCACTCCGAGAACGGCCATGAACTCGCCGATGGCCACGTGGCCGAGCCCGGACTGGGCCAGCCACTCCTGCGCCCGTCCCCGCACGGATGCTCGGGGCCCGGTTCGACGGGTCCCGGGCCGGGTGCCGCGCCATCCCAGGGCCATCGAGGTGTACAGCAGGTACACGCCGAAGGCGGCGGTCAGGGCCACCAGAGCGGCGGTCACCGCTGCTCCTGTGGTGGCCCGACCCGATGGGCGCCCGCGGTCTGCAGCCAGGCGGCGAGGTTCTCGCCGCGCCCCGCAACGGCGCCGCCCACCCTCACCGGGACGTTGCCGGACCATTGCAGTGGCTCGTCATAGGCTTTTCGGGCGAACACGTCGGTGGTGGTGAAGGCGATGGTGTCGGCCCCCCCGGCGAGGTCCTCGACCGCCATGACCTCCATGACGCGCGGGCCGTCGGGGCCCCGCTCGCTGTAGACGACGAGGTCGATGGCTTCACTCACCAGGGCCGTGAGCGCAGCGTGAGGCATGTTGCGCGAGGCCTCGGAGAGCTGGGCGAGGAAGCGGAGCCTCGACAGCGCCTGGCGGGCGTGACCGGCGTGGATCGTGGTGAAGCCATTCACTCCCGAGCTCAGGGTGAGCAGCAGCGGCAGAGCTTCTCTGTCGCGGACTTCCCCGACGATGGCTACGTCGGGCGCCATCCGCAGGAAGCCCGAGACGAGTCGTCGTAGGTCGATCTCGGGTCGGTCGGGGCGACCCGGTCGGGTCTGCATCTGGGCCACGTTGGGCAGCGGCGCGTCGATCTCGAACACCTCTTCGGCGATCACCACCCGAAGCGACGGATCGAGCTCGCCGGCGCAACAGGAGAGCAGCGTGGTCTTTCCGGAACCCGGGGCGCCGGCGAAGACGATCGACAGGCCGGACCGTACGGCCATGGTCAGGAACGTCGCCACCTCCGCGCTCAGGGTGTCTCGTTCGACGAGCTGGTCGAGGTGGCTGAACGGCACGCCGGTGAAGCGGCGCACGTTGACCATCATGTGCCCGCCGCGGCTCAGGTCGCCGTGCACGATGTGCACCCGGGAGCCGTCGTCGAGCTGCGCGTCCTGCAGCCCTTCGGTCGGGTCGAGCTTGCGGTGGCTCACCGTCGATTCGTCGAGCAGCTTCGTGAGGGTTCGCACGACGTGGGCGTCGTCGTGGAAGGTCTCGTGGTGGTAGCCCGACGGACCACGATGGCGCTTCACGAAGATCGACTCGGGAGCGTTGATCTCGATCTCCCACACATCGGGATCGGTGAGCAGCTCGGTGAGGGGGCCGTGCAGGGCCAGGTTCCGCCACGCCCGGTCGGCCACCAGCGTGGGGTTGGCCAGGGCATGGGGTCGGCGCCCCCGACGGACGTCGTCGTCCCATCGCTCGAGCTCTTCGTCGATCAGTGATCGGAGCCCGAGATGGCCGGTGACACTGTTCATGTCGAGGGCAACCTCCTTGGCCCGGTCCTGGACTGCTCGTTCGATCAGCGCCAGGGGGGCCTCGGGCTCCGTGGTGGGGCCCTTGTCGAAGGCCATGGTGGTCATGTCCCGCTCCCGCTGATGTGGCCGGCCCGCACCGCCACGCTGACGAGTCCCGGGGCGGGCTCCGACGAACGGTGGATCACCCGATCGAGGAGGGCCGACGTGGCCGACGCCAGCGGGTCGGTGAGGGCCGACGGAAGGCGAACGGCGTCTCGCTGCAGGCCGTCGAGGTCCTTGCGGTGGGGGAGGAACAGTGGGGAGGACGTCAGTCCCTCGCTCGCAGGCCGGAGCAGATCGTCGACGGCCCGGGTGAGCTCGGCGCGCCGTCGGGGCGATCGGGGGGCCATGGTCAGCACTGGGAGGAGCCGGTCCGGGTCGACGCCGTGGTCGAGGAGAGCCCCGATCCCCCGCACCAGCCGGTGCAGACCGGTGACGGACGGGACGGCGGTCACCAGGACCAGGTCGGCGGAACGGGTCAGATGCCGGGCCAGGAGGTTGCGGTCCTCCACGTCGGTCGAGCCCGTGAGGTTCTCGCCCTCCACATCACCGTCGACGTCAGCCACGGTGAGCGAGTAGGCCCTGCGCACCGAGACCATGGCCGCTTCCACGGCGCGGGGCCGCAGCACCGTCCAATCACGGTGGCGGCGAAGGCCGAGGAGCAGGTCGTAGCCCCGGTCGGCGCACCGCCAGGTGAGGCCTCGGGTCTGCTCACGGTCGAGTTCGCCGGATCGGTGAGCCTCCACCAGCTCCTGAAGCCCGGGAACCACGTCGCCGGTGTCGTGGAGGAGGGCCTGGGTGGCATCGAGGGCGGCGTCGGCCAGCACGACCCGGCCGCCGAACGACGGATCGGTGGCCAGCCCCTGCGCCAGCGCCGCCGCCACCGTCGAGGTACCCGATCCCCCGGCACCGGTGACGGTGACGAGTCGGCCTTCCCACGTCCTGCTCTCGAGGGCGGCGGCCAGATCGGCGCCGCTCCCGGGGAGCCGCACGACCGGTGCGGCACAGGAGCGCAGCACCGAGAGCAGGGCGTCACGGTGCAAGGGCTCGTCGACGACTGCCGCAGCACCCAGGGCCACCCAGTCACGCCGGTGCGAGCCCTCGGTGACGACGATGGTGGCGCAACCCACCCGGCGGGCGGCGTCGATGAGGTCACGGTCGAGGCCGGGCGCGGCCTCGTCGACCAGCAACGCCGACCAGGCCCGACCGTCGTCGAGGCGGGCCCGGAGCTCGTCGGCGGAGACGCAGCGAACGAAGTCCGCAGGGAGCGACGCCGACGTGGCCCACCGCCCGACTTCGGTGAACCACGGTGCCCGGGGACGAGCCAGGCCCAGCAGCGGATAGTGCTCGTTCGTCATGCGCCCGCTCCCGTGGTCGCGCCGCCGGCCGAGGACGGTGCTGACGAAGGTCGCGGAGGAGTTGTGGCGCGATCGCGCGTCGCCGGGACCTCGTCGGCGCGGGTGGCCCGGATCACCGTGAGCTCGGCGACCTGAGCGGCGTGGGCCGCGTCGAGCACCGAGTCCGGTGATTCCAGGCCCACGGTGAGCACGAGGTTGCTCCCACCGATGGTGCCCTTGCCGTTGGCCTGCACCTTGACCACCGTGGCCAGGCGGGCGAGCACCGACGTGGTGGCGTCAGCTCCGCTTCCGTAGGTGGCCAGCAGGTCGACGGTCTCGCCCGGCCGGAGGTCGCCGTCGAGGGCTCGCTCGCGGTCGACCGGGAACGAGAACTCGTGGCCGGCCGGGCGGTTGCGGCCGTCGGTGAGCACGGCGCTGCGTTGGACCAACTCGTCGGCCTGCAGCGGCGCCAGCGTGATGGCTCCCACGAGGTCGTCGACGGCCACGAACCCGCTCTGGGCGGTGCCTGCGGGCAGGTCGACCGGTTCGGCGACGAGATCGGCAGCGGTGAGCCGGTGTCCGGCTGGGAGGTCGGTGCGCACCGCCACCGCCCGCAGGGGAGGGCCGGTCTCGGCGCCGGCGTAGGCGGCGAACACGGCGACCGCGGCCGCCGTGACCAGGAGACCACCGAAGAGCGCACGCCCGTTGGGTCGGGCCGAGCCGGCCGGGTGGGGCCGTTGCGGACGTCGGTCCGGGTCGGGTGTCGCCGTCGCTGGATCGGTGGACTCAGACTGCCGCCAAGACGTGCGACGTCGGAGCCCCCGCAAGGGGTGCTTGGTCATGTTGTCCGTCCGTTTTCCCGCTCAAGGGCGAACCCCGCCTGGGTCATCGCCGATCACCTGAACATAGAGAGATGGGCCCGATTGCACAAGGGCACCCCGGCAGAAACTTTGGGCCGGCGGGCGGTCGAGATCACATCAGAACCACAGAAAAGCATCCGGGTTCATCTCGGGGTCCCTAGAATGATTCGTATGGCTCCCACCCCCGTCGAATGGCTGAGCACCGGCGAAGCAGCCGACTACCTGGGCATCACCACCCGAACCCTCTACACCTTCATCGACGGAGGTTCATTGCCCGGCTATCGATTCGGTCGGGTGATCCGCCTCAAGGCGTCCGATGTCGAGGCTTTCGTCGAGACCCTGCGCATCGAACCCGGCACGCTCAAGCACCTCCACCCCGA
>JBDNHK010000015.1:0-6748 GCA_041688815.1 Acidimicrobiales bacterium
CGGTAGCGGGGATCGCCGAACAGGCGGCGTAGGGCGGCGGACTGGTCGGCGAAGTCGAGGATGCGGCACGGGTACCGCTCCCCGGCGGCGGTGGCCGCCCACCACGACTCGCCGTCGGCAGGTTGGGCGGCGTCGACGGCGTGGGCCAGGTCGGCGTCGAGCTCGTCGATCTCGTCGCGGTCGAACACGTCGGAGAGGAGCAGGAAACCGGCCTCGGCCAGGAAGTGTCCGGCCTCCTCCGGGCGGTCGCCGAGGTGGAAGCGCTGATCGAGGTCGAGGGGCGAGCCGTCGAGGGCGCGCAGGGTCACGTCGCCGGTCTCGTGCACGCCTCGGCCGTCGATGGCCGAGCGCACGACCGCGTCCCAGTCGCAGAACGCCGACGTGGCCTCGGGGTCGCCGCTCACCCGTCCGGCGATCAGCAGACCCAACGCCGTGCGCTGCTCGGCGACGAAGTCGGACAAGGCGTCGGCGTCGAGCACCACGCCCGGCGTAGCGGCATCGGCGCCGGGTACGACCTCGAGGATGTCGTCGCCTCGCCGCAGCGTCCACACCTCGTCGTCGACGGTGATGGCCAGCGGCGCCAGATCGAGGCGGGCCGCGTCGGCAGCGGCCCGTGCCCCGTTGCGGGCCAGGGCGTCACGCCACTCGGTCGCCCAGAACGTGGCGGCATCCACCGGCGGGGCTGCGCCTGCCGCTCGGGTGCGGGTATCTACGTTCGATGACATGTCTGTATAGTAGGTCACTTGACTGAACGAGGGGCAGATTCGTGAGCGAGTGGACCAACCGCGACGACCGGTTGCGGGACGCCAGTGCGCAGTACGAGCACATCATGTGCATGCCGGCACCGACTTCCATCGGCGCCTACATCGACGCCGGTGTGGTCGGCTTCGTCTTCGGCGAGATGTGGCGGCGAGGCGGGCTCACTCCCCGCGACCGTCGCTGGATCACCCTGGCGTGCGTCGGTATGGCCGACGCCGCGATACCGATGGAGACCCACACCTACGCGGCGTTGAAGAGCGGCGAGGTGACGACCGAGGAGATCGACGAGTTCGTCCTCTTCTTCGGCACCCAGGCCGGATGGCCGAAGGGCTCGGCCCTGCTGGCCCACGTCCTGGCCGCAGTGGGCAAGATCGCGGCCGAGAACGGCGAGGCGATGCAGCTGGCCCGCTTCGTCCCCTGGGCCGATCCGATCGATGACGACGACCGCCGGGCCCGGGGCAGCGCCGAGTATGCGGCCGTGCACGGGGTGGCCCCGCCCCCGGCGCGCACCGTGTTCGCCGGCCTGGGCGAGCTCGACTTCCTCTACGGCGAGGTGTGGAGCCGCGACGAGTACCTCACCCGCCGCGACCGCCGGCTGGTCGCCATCACCTGCAGCGCCGCGCTCGGGGTCGACACCGAGACCACCGAGCAGCTCGAATCGGCGTTGCGCAGTGGCGACCTCGGCTTCGAGGAGCTGCAGGAGGTCGTGTTGCACGTCGCCGTGTATCTCGGGTGGATCGTGGCCCGACGCCTCGACCAGCTCCTGGTGAGCGCGGCCGACGACGGGGACTGGTGATGGCGCTCACGTCGGTCGGCCCGTCGCCGTCCACGAAGGAGATGCTGGTCGTCACCGCCGAGCGGCTCTTCGCCGAGCGCGGCATCGACGGGGTCTCGATCCGCCAGATCACGCTCGAGGCGGGCGTGGCCAACAACTCGGCGGTGACCTACCACTTCGAGTCCAAGGCCGGCCTCGTTCGCGCCATCTTCGAGTACCGGGTGCCGTACCTGACCGAACGCCGCCGTCTGCTCTGGGCCCAAGCGCCGACGGGCGTGCTGCGGGCTGGCGTCGAGGCTTACTTCCTGCCCGTCGTCGAGCTGGCCGAGTTCGAGGACAGCCACTACATGTCGTTCCTGGAGCAGCTCAGCCTGCATCTCGCGGCGGAGCGTTCGTCGAGCCTGGTGCCCCACGATCTGCGCACCCCCTACCTGGAGTACGAGGCCCGGATCGCCGAACTGCTCGGCGACGTCCCCGAGCCGCTGCTGCTGCGCAGAATCCTCAGCGCGTCAAGGTTGTGCATCCAGGTGTGCGCCGAGCGCGAACGTGCCCGTCACGCCGGCGACGAGTTGCTGCCCGTCGCGCTACACGTGAACGAGTTGGTCGACCTGCTGATCGGCGTGCTCACCGCGCCGGTGTCGGACCAGACCCGAGCCGTGCTCGACGGGTTGGCGTCGTGACAACCGGGCTGAGCGTGGGGTTCGTCGGGCTCGGTGATCAGGGCGGTCCGATGGCGCGGCGCATCATCGAGGCCGGTGTCCCCACCACGCTGTGGGCCCGCCGACCCGAGACGCTCGAGCCGTTCGCCGACACCGCGGCGATCGTGGCGGACTCGCTCCCCGAGCTCGCCGCGGCCAGCGACGTGCTGTGTGTCTGTGTGGTCGACGACGCCGGCGTCGAGGAGGTCCTGCTCGGCGAGGGTGGCGCGGCCGGCGCCCTTCGCCCCGGTTCGACGGTTGTCGTCCACAGCACCGTGCACCCGCAGACCTGTCGACGCCTCGCCGCCACGCTGTCATCGAATGGCGTGATGCTCGTCGACGCGCCGGTCAGCGGCGGCGGTCACATGGCCACCGAGGGACACCTCGTGGTGATGGTGGGTTCCGACGATGCCACCCTCGCCCGCATCCGACCGATCGTCGAGACCTACGGCGACCCGATCCTGCACATGGGGCCGGTCGGGAGCGGGCAGATCGCCAAGCTGGTCAACAACCTGGCGTTCACGGCCAACCTGGCCATCGCCAGTCAGCTCTTCGACCTCGCCGGCGCCCTGGACATCGACCTCGCCGCTCTGTCCCAGGCGCTGAGCACCGGCTCGGCCCGCACGTACGGCCTCGAACTGCTCCCGGGGCTCGGGTTCGAGTTGGCCCCGCTCGGCTCGACGGCCGGGCCGCTGCTCACCAAGGACGTGTCGATCATCGACGCCCTGGCCCGCGCCGCCGACGCGCCGGTCGGCCAACTCATCGACGTCGCCGACGCCGCCCTCCGCGAACTCGGCCACCCCCGCCGATAGCTCCTCGTCCTATGCGAGTGGCTGGAAATCGGGTCCGGTGAAGGGCTCGTAGCCAGCCGGCCACCGGGCCGCCACCCGGCAGAGCAGGCGAAGGTGTGGGGCCACCGATGCCGGGTTCACATGCTCGGCTGTGATCGTCGGAGCTTCACTGTTCAGGTCCTCGAGCTCGTGCAGCAGGTCGAGGAGGTAGTCAGGTGTCCAGCCGACCCCAGCACCGGTGCGAGTGTTGAGCAGCATCGCTCGCGAGTTGACCGGGTTCGTCGGCTCCGGAACGAGGACCAGCTCGTCCCCGACCTGGAGGCTCTCGACGGCCTCGCTGGCGCCTTCGAGGTGACGGATCCCGCGGGCGAAGAAGAGGGTGCACAACCGCCCATCGGGCGTGACTTCCGCTCCGGGGAAAACCTCGATGCGGTCGGTGGCTCGCACGCCCTCGCTCCGCCCGAGCACCTCGAACGGGTCAGCCTCGACCGACAGGTCGAGCTGCTCGATGTAGCTGCCGTAGTCGGCTCTGTCGCGGGGCATGAGACGGTTGGCGAACACGGGGAACAGCGCTGTGCTCTCGTGGACCTGATGCAGGTCCACGAGACCCGGCAGGCCTGGGAACTCCTCGTTCCGCTCGGCTCCCTTGAGGTACGCGAAGCGGAACACCGTGCTGCCGTCGGGGCCGGACTGTTGCGTCAGTCGACCGACGGGCACGATGAGGGCGTCGGGACGTCGCCATGCGACGTAGAGGTGGCGCTCCCCGTTCGTGATCATGGGTTCAGGGTACAGACGGGGTACGACAGCAACCGCGACCGATTGACCACGAAGAGCTCGGCGGCGAAGGCACGAGCCGGCTCCGAAGCTCGATGCGTCGGGATCATGGCCACGAGATCGTCGATGGACGACAGGCCAGTGGCCGCCTCGACCCAGCGTCGCCGAGCGGCCTCACTGCACCTGCCGAGTGCATCCACCGCCACCTCAACGGGGTGAGGCCCGCCTTCGAACTTCGATCTTCCTCGGGCCGCGAACCGGGCCACATCGCGATTGCGGTCTCGTGGAGAGAGTCGGTCGAGGCGTTCCTCATCGTCGAGCAGGAACCCGAGGCACGACGCATGGTCGAATGTGGGAGCCAAGCGACGACCCCCGTCACCGATCACCGCCCAGTTCTCCTGATGGCGGTCGGTGTTGCCAATGAGCGCGTCGAGGACGAGATAGCCCACGAACCACTCCCACGCCGACAGGTCGTCGCGATCGACCGGTGCCTCGACCGCTGACAGAACCTTCTGGACCGACCCAAGCGTGTAGCCGGCGCGATCCCTCGGCGACTGGCCAACGACACCGATCTCGGCCAAGAGCTCGTTTCCGTGGATCAGGCTCTGGCTGTCGCCCAACACCATCCGACTGATGACTCCTCGCACCTCCACGGCGCCGTGACGGACGACGGCGAGCTCGACCTGCGCCGAGGGAAGGCCGAGCTCTTGGGCCACCGCCCCTGCTACGCGCTCTGACCAGTCGTCGCCCTTGTCGTACGTCGAGCCATCGGCCCGGGGGTTCGACGTGACCTCCTTGAACAGCCAGAGGGTGCTGTCGGGATCCACCAACCAGTACTTCGGCTTGGTCCCGAGCTGCTCGATGCCGCCCGCCTGCCAGTCCGTGACGTCGATCTCCTCGAACTCAGCCATCAGCCGATCCCTGGAACTGCCTGATGAGGTCCGTCGAGAACGCCGGGCCGCTCCTGGTCGCGTAGAGACTCAGGTACTGGCTCATGACCGGTATGGTGTCACCAGAAGACCCCGGAACGACCCCTACCTTTGGCACATCGCCAGGGTCTCGCTTTTTTCTGGCGGGGCTATGGCCGCTCCGACTCGAACATCGCTCGCTGCCTGCCGTCTGATCACAGAGTGATCGGGCCGTCGGCGAGGACGAACTCCCCGCCCTGCAACCACAACGGCGTGCCGGCGGCAAGATGTGCGTAGGTCGACTGGACCAGGGCCCGGCTGCGCGGCGAGTCGCTCGACCAACGAGCGGAACCGGCGATCGAGTCGAGATCCGATGCGGAGGTGTCCAACCTGTCGCCCCAGCGGGTGAGGTGAGGCTCGGCGGCCAAGTGGGCGCTCTTCATCGCGTTGCAGCGGTCAGCGGCCGCCAGGTTCTCGATGGCGTCGTTCGGCCAACGTCACCAGGCGAGGAAGTGGTCACATCGACCTCGGCGCCGCCCGGCTCTCGCTCCATCAGGCCGTCACCAACGTCGCCTACGAGAAGCGCATCGGCGACGTGAAGATCGAGACCGGTCGCCGGATGGTCGACCTCGATGCTCGGACGATCGAGGTCCTACAGACCTGGCGCGAGACCCAGCAGGCCGAGCACCAACTGACCGGCCGACAGGTGGTGTCTCAGGATTCGAACCTGCGGCTGTCGGGAGTGGACCAGCCCGACGACACAGTCCGGGTGGGTGCGGAACCGGTCGAGGAGTTCGAGACACGAACCGGTATCGGCCGTGTCAGGCCTCGTCGCCAACCAACATCTCGGCCTTGTTGCCGTACTTCTGGGTCATGCCCATGGCGTGCTTGCTCGCCTCCATGATGCTGGGGTCGCTCATCGCCGCCTGCATGTCCTCCTGTGAGTCCCAGGTGCCGACGAACATCACGTAGTACGGGGCCTCGGTGCCTCGGGGCGTGCCGCTGAACACCGTCGTGGTGTGCGACGTCATCTTGGGGAACCTGGCGGCGATCGGCAGATGGTCCGACGTGTACTCGGCGAGGAAGGCCTCGGCATCGGTTTCGGGCTTGGTGTACAGAACGGTGAGGTTTGCCATACCTACTCTCTATCTGGCTGCAGCATCGTTCACTACGTCCCCTGGTGAATGATCACACGAAGTTGCGTTCTGCGATCATTGAGCACCGCTCCCGAACCCTGGGATCCGAGTCGAGAGCTCCTATCGCTCGCCCCCTCGAAGCACCGGTGTGGTGTCTCAGGATTCGAACCTGCGGCTGTCGGGAGTGGACCAGCCCGACGGTGCTGTCCGGGTCGGTGACAGGGTCGGCGGGGAGAAGCTGGTCAGGTCGGCCTGGCGACGTGTGTCCTCATCTGTCTCGAAACCGACGTGACCACCTCCGGTGGCACGGCACTGAGCAGCGCCAACTTGTAGGTCGCCGTCCGCCGACCCTCGTCGATGACCTGGAGCAGCCGCTCGAGCAGGAGGTCGTCGCGCACCGATCCACCCTCCCAGACTCCACGGTCGACACCGAGGACCTAGCGTTCCCGGTCAGGGAGGAGGTCCGGGTGGCGGAACCAGACGCTGATTGGATGATGCGGTGGGCGGCCTTCACCTATGTGGAGGAGCTCACGACGCGCTTCGGTGATGTCGTGCCGTGGAAGGCGCTCAGCGAGGGCTTCACCTTCCAAGGACAGCGCATCACCCTCATCGGCCAGCGGGGCATCTGGCGGGCCAAGGGATGGCCGCTGCCCATCTCGGTCACGACCAGCCCGACCGACCCGTACGGCGACGTGCCCGGCGACGATGGTTTCCTTCGCTACAAGTACTTCCAGACCGACGTCGAGCACGCGGACAACGCCGGCCTTCGCCAGCTCATGCACCAGGGTCGACCACTCCTCTACTTTCGAGGGGTCGAGAAAGGCTGGTACACACCGCTGTGGCCGATGGTGATCGTGGCTGACGACCCGACGAACCTCACCTTCCTCATGGCCTGCGAGGACGCCGA
>JBDNHK010000098.1:0-3392 GCA_041688815.1 Acidimicrobiales bacterium
AGCCTCACCCTCCCCACCGGTGGCTCACTCCGGGTGGACGCCCAGGGCACGCCGGCACGACTGGCAGCAGCTTCGGCGACCGAAGCTCCCACCACGACCGCGGCACCGGTCGAGACCACCACCACGACCACCGTGGCCACCACCACCACGACGACCGCCGCGGTCACCGAACAGCTACTGCCGGCAACGGTGACACCCGTGGGCCCGGTCGACGGCGCGGTGCCGTCCATCTCGCGGGTGGCCACCACCGACCCGGTCATCTTCGTGACCATCGACGACGGTCAGGTGGCCGACCCCCGGGTCCTCGAATACCTCACGACCACCCGGATGCCGGTGACGATGTTCCTCAACGACTCCCCGGCCCGCGCCCACCGTGACTACTTCGAGGCCCTGCGCCTCCTCGGCAACTCGGTGAACAGCCACACCCAGAGCCACACGAACCTGAAGAAGCTCGGTCCCGAGCAGCAGCGCGCCGAGATCTGCGGCATGGTGAACGTGCTGAACGAGCTGTTCGGCACCCACGGCGGGTTCTTCCGGGCACCGTACGGCGACCTGCCCGCCTCGGCCCGCCAACAGGCCGCCACCTGCGGGATCCGGGCGGCGTTGCAGTGGAAGGGCACCCTCAACGGCGGGGTGCTCAAGCTCCAGGAGGAGTCGCTGAAACCGGGCGACATCATCCTCGGCCACTTCACCGGCACCCTCTACGAGGACCTCGTCGAGATCAAGCGCCAGGCCGATGCCGCCGGGCTGCGCATCGCCCGGGTCGAGGACTACCTGCCCGCCGCCTGATCGAGCGGGTCCGCCCCGGGGGCCGTCAGGTTCGCGTGGAGCGGCGGTACATGCGCACGGCGAGGGGGGCGGCGACCGCGGTGATGGCGACGCACCAGACGATGGCGACGACGACGACCCCGGAGACGGTCTGACCGGGCTCGAGCGCGCCGGAGCCGAGCATCAGGGCCCGGGCCGCCTGCACCATCGCCGTCACCGGCTGGTGCTCGGCGAAGGGTTGCAACCACGAGGGCATGGTCTGCACGGGCACGAAGACGGCGCTGGCGAACACGAAGGGGAACACGATCAGGAACACCGCGGTCTGGGTGGCCTCGGGATTCCTGACCTTGAGCCCGATGGCGGCCATGACCCACGACATGGCGTAGGCAAACAGCAACACGATGCCCACGCCGGCCAGGAAGCCGAGGAACGAGGTCTGGTAGCGGAAGCCGATGGCGAAGGCGACACCGAACATCAGGGCCAGCACCACGGCGTTGCGCAGCAGATCGGCGAGCGTGCGCCCCGTGAGCACCGCCGAGCGGGCCATCGGAAGTGATCGGAACCGGTCGACCACGCCGCGGGCCAGGTCGTCGGTGAGGCCGATCGCCGTCTGGGTGGCCCCGAACAGCGAGATCTGCACCAGGAGCCCGGGCAGGAGGAAGTTGATGTACTTCCCGCCCGCCGCCGGGGGAATGGCGGCGCCGATGGCGCCACCGAACACGTAGGTGAACAGCAGCAGGAACATGATCGGCTGGATCACCGAGAAAGCCAGCAGCTGGGGCAGCCGCACGTAGCGCAGGAGGTTGCGCCGAGCCATCACCCAGGTGTCGCGGCCCAGACGGCCGGGGTGTACCTCGGCGGGGGGCGAGTCGGCCGATCGGACCTCGGTGGCGGTCATCGTGACTCCTGGGGCTCGGCGGGCGCGACGTGAGGCCCGTTCCCGGAGCCGTCCTCCGACCCCGTGAGGGCGAGGAAGACCTCGTCGAGGCTGGGGCGTTCGAAGCTGAGACCGAGGGGTTCGACGCCCACGTCGTCGAGGGCACGGACCATGGCCGTGAGCGAGCCCATCCCGTTGGGGGCAGGAAAGTTGAACTCCCCACCGGCGAGCTCGACGCGATCGTCGAAGCCTTCGGTGACGCGAAGAGTGGCGTCGATGTCGCTCTCGCGCACCCGCAGGTGGATGCGGTTGTCACCGAGGGCGTCCTTCAACTCGTCGGACGTGCCCTCCGACACGATGCGGCCCTGGTCGATCACCCCGATGAGGTCGGCGAGCTCGTCGGCCTCTTCCAGGTACTGCGTGGTCAACAACACGGTGGTGCCGTCATCGACGAGCTCTCGGACCAGGCGCCAGATGTCGAGCCGGCTGCCGGGGTCGATGCCGGTGGTGGGCTCGTCGAGGAAGAGGATCTCGGGCCGACCGACGAGCGAGGCGGCGAGATCGAGGCGTCGGCGCATCCCCCCGGAGTACCCGGCGGCGCGTCGGTCGGCGGCGTCGGCCAGGTTGAAACGCTCCAGCACGTCCGCGGCCCGGCGGAGGGCCTCGGCGCGGTTCAGGCCGTAGAGCTCGCCGATCATGGCGACCGTCTCGCGCCCGGTGAGGTAGTCGTCGACGGCGGCGAACTGGCCGGCCAGCCCGATGCGCCGCCGGACCGCACGGGACTGGGTGATCACGTCGTCACCCCCGACGCTGGCCCGCCCACTGTCGGGCACCAGGAGGGTGGACAACACGTTGATGAGCGTGGTCTTGCCGGCCCCGTTCACGCCGAGAAGCCCGTAGACCGTGCCCCGCTCGATGCACAGGCTGGCCCCGTTCAGGGCCTTGACGTCACCGAACGCGAGGTGGATGTCGTGCGCTTCGACGATCGGCGCCTCACCCACGATCGAGCCCCCCGGATCGCAGATTCACGGCTGCTGGGCGTGGCGACAGGCAAGGGGAGGCACCCGCGGGACGCTAACGCCCGACCGTCACGATCCCACCGGACCGCCGCCTCCGGTGGGCAGGAGGTGAACGTGCTCACCGTGGAGGGCGGCGAGGCCCTTGTCGAGCGTGGCGACACGGGCCCGGTGGTGACGGGCCAGCGCGACCAGGTAGGCATCGGTGACCTGCCGATGACCGATCACGCCGGCGAGGTGGGCGGCCTCGTAGGCGAGCGCGTCCGGCCAGAACGAATGCCACTCCTGGGCTCGAAGACCTTCGAGGACCTCGATGGCATCGACGGAGGTCGTCCCTTCGCGGATGAGGAAGCGCAGGAGCGTGCCTTCGGTGATCGGGCAGGTCGCCAGCGCGGGGTCGCGGTGCTCGAACCAGTCGAGGGCGGCCTCGTGGTGGATGTGATCGGTGACGGTGAGAGCCACCAGGAGGTTCCCGTCGGCGAGGAACGCGCTCACTCCTCGTCGTCCAGGGAACGCACATCCTCGGACGTGACCAGGCGACCGACCGACACCTGGGGAATTCCCCGTCGGCTCGCCGTCTGCTCGGGTCGGTCGCGGCGGAGCCCGAGCCGGATCAGGTCGGTGATGACCTCGCTCATGGACCGGTTGGCGTCGTGGGCCAGTTGGCGAGCCAGCGCATGGAGCTCGTCGGGAAGGTCGACCGTGGTTCGCATCGGTGTACCTTAGCATCA
>JBDNHK010000099.1:0-38944 GCA_041688815.1 Acidimicrobiales bacterium
CACCGAGTCCGCAGACGGGCGCGGTGAACCCGAAAGGGTCGTGGAGGTCGCATCAGCATGCATGTCGTCGTCGTCGGTTGCGGACGGGTCGGCTCGGGCCTGGCCACCACCCTCGAGAGCCAGGGTCACTCCGTGGCCATCATCGACCGCAAGCCCCAGGCCTTCCGACGCCTTCCCCCCGATTTCGCCGGCAGGAGCATCGTCGGGGTGGGCTTCGACCGGACATGCCTCCAGGAGGCGGGGATCGAGACGGCGGGCGCCCTCGCCGCGGTCACCAATGGCGACAACTCCAACATCCTCGTGGCTCGCACCGGGCGCGAGTACTTCGGGGTCGAGCGAGTGGTGGCGCGCATCTACGACCAGCGTCGGGCGGCGATCTACGAGCGCCTCGGCATCTCCACGGTCGCCACCGTCGGCTGGGCCATCGAACGGGTGCTGCGCCGGATCGAGGCAGGGTCGCAGACGGTCGAGTGGATCGACCCCAGCGCCAAGGTCTGCTTGGTCGAACGCCCGGTGCCCCGGGCGTGGGCCGGCCACCCGCTGATCGAACTCGAAGCCGACCGGCTGGCGCGAATCGTGGCCGTGACCCGCCTCGGCGTGGCCCAGGTCGTGGGCCCGGCGCTGCTGGCCCAAGAGGGTGACGTGGTGTGGGTGGCCGTCGACGGTGAACGCCTCGACGAGTTCGATGCCCGTGTCTCTGCCGATCCGATCGCCCTGGGAGCGCACCTCTGATGCGAGTCGTGATCGCGGGTGGCGGCAATGTTGGCACCTACATCGCCGGGGAGTTGCAGAAGGCGGGCCACGACGTGCTCATCGTCGAGGTCGATCCGGACCGAGTCCAACGCGCCGCCGCCTTGGGTGAACCGGCCGGTGTCATCTGGCTGCAGGCCGACGGGTGCGAGGTGTCGGAACTGGCCAGGGCCGATCCGGCGACGGCCGACGTCGTGGTCGCGGTCACCGGAGATGACGAGGACAACCTCGTCATCTCGCTGCTCGCCAAGCAGGAGTTCGGTGTGCCCCGTGTCGTGGCTCGCGTGAACAACCCTTCGAACCATTGGATGTTCAACGAGTCCTGGGGTGTCGATGTGTCCGTGTCCACCCCGCACCTGCTCACCGCGCTGGTCGAGGAGGCCGTGTCGGTAGGTACGTTCGTGCGCCTGCTTTCGTTCGACCACGCCCGGGCCCAGCTCGCCGAGGTGACGCTCGCCCCCGGTTCCCCGGCCGAGGGCAAAGAGATCAAGGCCCTCGGCCTGCCGCGTGACTCGACCGTCGTGGCCGTGCTGCGCCACGAGCACCTCGTCGTGCCCCGGGGTGACACCGTTCTCGGTGCCGGTGACGAGGTCCTGGTCCTGGTCACCCGCGACGCCGAGGAAGAGGTCCGTCGGGTCCTCGTCGGCGAGCGGCACGTCGGGCCGGCCTGAGCCCGGGGGCCATGGTTGGGAATGCCGGTGGGATGGGTCATACTGCACGCCGCGAGGGGAGTACCCCAGTACAGCAGTGTCGTCATCACGGTGGACCGGCCCTCGGGCTGATCGGCCCGGTGCTGCTGGCCTTCACGGGTGGGGGAGACCTCCGGTCTCATCGGGCGCCCGACACGGCGCTCCAAGTTCGTCATCGTTCGACCTGACCGGAGAACCCGTTGTCGTCCCCGTCCCTTCCCGCTGTTGCCGCTGCCGAGGCCGCATCCCCTTGGCACACCTATCCCGCGGGCGAGGTGGCGGCCCGTTTCGACGTGGTGGTCGATCGCGGGCTCACCTCGGTGGAGGTGGCCGAGCGGGTCGAGACCTACGGCCTCAACCGGTTGGCCGAGCCGGCCCGGCGCCCGAAGTGGAAGCTCTTCCTCGACCAGTTCCGCAGCGGGATCGTCCTGATCCTGGTGGCGGCGGCCGTGCTGGCCGGCGCCATAGGTGACATCAAGGACGCCGTGGTCATCGGCATCGTGCTGCTGATCAATGCCCTCCTCGGCTACGCACAGGAGGCGAAGGCGTCCTCGGCTCTCGATGCCCTGAAGAAGATGCTGGTGTCGAAGGTCCGGGTCCGGCGCGACGGTGTCACCACCGAGGTCGTGACCGACGATCTCGTGCCCGGCGACATCGTGATGCTCGAGGCCGGCGACCGAATTCCCGCCGACGGCCGGATCATGATGTCGGCCAACCTCCTCGTCGAGGAGGCTGCGCTCACCGGCGAGTCGGTACCGGTGGAGAAGAACACCGACCCGATCGAGGCGGTCGACGGCCCTCTGGGCGACCGCTACGGCTTCCTCTACATGAACACCACCATCGCCCGGGGCCGGGCCGAGATGGTCGTGACCGGCACCGGTATGCACACCGAGATGGGCAAGGTGGCCGATCTCCTCAGCAACGCCGATCCCGGGCCGACGCCGTTGCAGAAGCAACTCGACGGGCTCAGCAAACGACTGGCCGTGATCGCCGTGGTCGCGGTGGGGCTCGTGTTCGTCCTGCAACTGGTGCAGGGTGAGGACCTCGCTGAGGCCACCATCGGTGCGGTGGCCCTCGCCGTGGCTGCCATCCCCGAGGGTCTGCCTGCGGTCGTCACCGTCACGCTGGCGGTCGGGGTGTCGCAGATGGCCAAGAAAAACGCCATCGTGAAGCGCCTGCACTCGGTGGAGACCCTCGGGTCGACCACCACGATCTGTTCCGACAAGACCGGCACCTTGACCCTCAACCAGATGACCGCTCGCGAGGTGGTGCGGGGCGACCACGTGTGGACGGTCAAGGGTGAGGGCTACTCGACCTCCGGGGAGTTCCTCGACGCCGATGGGTCGTCGGTCGACGGTGACTCGCTCGTACCCACGTTGGTTCCCGCCGCCCTGTGCGCCGATGCCGTGGCCCGCACCGGGCCCGATGGCCGACCTGAGGTCGTGGGCGACCCCACCGAGGTGGCCCTCGTGGTGCTCGCGGCCAAGACCGGAATCGACGTCGAAGCGCTGCGCACCGAACGACCGCGACTTGGTGAGGTGCCTTTCGACTCGACCACCAAGTACATGGCCACCTTCCACGAGGGCACTGGTTCCGAAGCGGGTTCGGTGGTGATGTACGTGAAGGGCGCCCCCGACGTGCTGCTCGACCGGGCGACGAGCTTCCTCGATCATGATGGCGAGGTCCGGCCGCTCGGCGTCGACGCCCGCGCCGCTCGCCAGGCCGACAACGACCGCCTCGCCGCCCAAGGGATGCGGGTGTTGGCCGTCGCCTCGCGGACCCTTCCCACGGCCGACGTGGTGAGCGCCGACGGTGTGGTGGCCGACCCCGAGCAGTGGGTGGGGGAACTGGTCCTGCACGCGCTCGTCGGCATCGTCGACCCGCCGCGGACCGAGGCACGCGATGCCATCGCCCTGTGCCACGCCGCCGGCATCTCCGTGAAGATGATCACCGGCGACCATGCCGTGACCGCCGGCGCCATCGCCGCCGAGCTGGGCATCACCGGTCGGGTCGTCACCGGCGCCGAACTCTCGGCCATGTCCGACGAGGAACTGGCGGCCAGCATCGAGGACATCGGCGTGTGCGCCCGGGTGTCGCCCGAGCACAAGGTGCGCGTCGTGCACGCCCTGCAGGCGCGCGGTCAGGTCGTGGCCATGACCGGTGACGGCGTCAACGATGCTGCCGCCCTGCGCACCGCCGACATCGGGGTGGCCATGGGCATCACCGGCACCGAGGTCACCAAAGAAGCCGGCGACATGGTGCTCACCGACGACAACTTCGCCACCATCGTGGGCGCGGTCGAGCGGGGTCGCACCATCTACGACAACGTCGTCAAGTTCGTGCGCTTCCAGCTCTCCACGAACCTCGGGGCCATCGCCACCATCCTCGGGGCGAGCCTGCTGGGCTTCCCGGTGCCGTTCAGCCCCATCCAGGTGCTGTGGGTCAACCTGATCGCCGACGGCCCCCCGGCCATCAGCTTGGGTGTCGATCCGCCCTCTTCGGGGGTGATGCACCGCCAGCCCCGACCGAGCAACGCGCCCATCCTGTCGGTGGTACGCGTGGCCCGCCTCGGGTTCTTCGCCCTGATCATGGCCGTGGGCACCCTCAGTGTCTTCGTGTACGGGCGCGACAACTACGGCGAATCGGTCGGCCTCAGCATGGCCTTCACCGTGTTCGTGCTCTTCCAGATGGCCAACGTGTTCAACGCCCGCACCGAGCACGGCACGGTGTTCAGCCGCTACCTGTTCACCAACTGGAAGCTGTGGGTGGCCGTCGTGTCGGTCTGCGTGCTCCAGTACCTCGCCACCTCGTGGGGCCCGCTCCAGTCCCTCTTCGGCACCGAGTACCTGTCGCCGAGCCAGTGGGCGCTGTGCTTCGTCGTGGCCCTCTCGGTGCTCGTCCTCGAGGAGCTGCGCAAACTCGGCTCTCGCCTCCTCGGGCTGGGCGCCGATCGCCGTTCCAGTCCCCTACCCGAATCCGCAGCGGAGGCCATCGCGGTCCGCCCCGCCGTCTCTGGAGGTGTGTCGTGAAGTGTCCTCATTGCCAGACCAACCTGCTCATGAGCGAGCGTCAAGGTGTCGAGATCGACTACTGCCCCGAATGCCGGGGCGTTTGGCTCGATCGCGGCGAGCTCGACAAGATCATGGAGCGCTCGTCGGCCGAGTTGGTCGAGGAGAGTCGTGCCGCCCTGGCTTCGGCGCCTCCTCCCGCGAGGCCTGCGGGGCGCGACGACCGTCGGTACGATGATCGTGGCCACGACGACCGTGGGGGGAACCGCGACGACCGGCGAGCCGACACCTGGTCCGCTCCGGTCAGGCCGCCGTCGCCTTCGGGGGCCGAGTCGGGGTACGGCTACCCCAAGAAGAAGAAGAAGAGGTCGTTCGTCGAGGACATCTTCGACTTCTGACCACCCCGGCACCAGGAGCCCTCATGACAGCCGACCACGAAGACCACGCGCACCAGAAGCACCCGCGATTGGAGCGCCTCGAGGAGGCGGCCATCGCCGCGGAGATGGAGACGGGCGACCGCGAGGAGACCATCGAGGAGGCCAAACGCGGGGTGGTGCGCCGCTTCGCCCGGCTGATCGCGGGCTTTGCCCTCGTGGCCGTCGGCACGGCGTTGCTGGTGCTCCCCGGCCCCGGTCTGGTGCTCATCGCCAGCGGTCTGTTCCTGTTGTCCCGCGACGTGCCCTTCGCGGCCCGCCTGCTCGAGAAGGTCCGGGCCCGGATCCCCTCGGATGCCGAGGGCAATGTGTCCAAGCCCATCTTGTACGGCGGGCTGGTCGTGACGGCGATGGCGGTCGGGGCCAGCGTCTGGTGGACCTTCCTGCGCTGATCGGTGGCCACCGGCTCAGGGGACGAGGTCGCTCCACCGGGTGAGGAGCGCGGCATCACCGAACACCTCGAGGTCGGCGTCGTCGATCGAAAGGCGTGACCAGGCCCACAGGAAGATGCCCATGGCTGGGCCCCGAACGGCGACGTCACCCTTGCCGTGATCACGGGTGGTCACCATGAGGCCGTCGCCGAAGGTGATGAGCCACTCGCCGGGGAGGTCGGTGCAGTGCAGGTGCACCGTGGCGGCAAGGTCCGATTCCTGGTGGGGGAACACGTTGGGCATCATCTCCCCGACGAGCTCGTCGATGCCGTCGACGGCATGGGCGTGATCGATGCGGCTGGGTGTCTCGCCCGCCGCCCGCTCGGCGTCGACGCGGTGGATGGTGGTCTCGTGCTCCATGCGCCGGGGCCAGAACGAGACGGTCTGCGGCAGTGAGGTGAAGTTCCAGGCTGGTGTGGACGGATCGGTGACCTCGAGGGTGGTGACCAGGCGGTCGAGGGTGACGGCGCACTGGTCGAAGAGGTTGTTGTCGTCGGCGAAGCGGGGGAACTCACTCGATCGTGGGGGTGTGCTGGCCGCGGTGCGCACCACCGCCTCGGCGCGTTGGTGGACCTTCGCCGTGTGCTGGAGCAGGCGGCGCACGTCCCAGTCCGGGCAGGTGGGGACCGGGGCATCGAGTCCGGCTCGGCGTCCGGCGGCGATCATGGCGGTGCCTTCACGGCGGAGGGTCGAGAGATGCTCCATCCCTCGGTTCTACTCGACCGTTGCGCACGCTGGACAGCGGATGACGGGGGCCGAACCCCGGGTGATGGGTCTCCCGGACCATTCGGGCTCAGCGCCCTCAAGCGGCCGGGCCGAACGGCCGATCACTTGGGGGTGTTGCCACATCCTCAGGCCCAATTTCAGCCCGAGATAAGGGGCGGGTCGGAGCTCGAGATCCTGTCCGTCGCCGTAGAGACCGCCGATGCCCTGATCGTCGTCACCGACACGTCGGGCCGGATCCTGCGCTTCAACCCCGCCTGCGAGCGGCTCAGCGGTTGGGCGGCCGAGGAGATGATCGGCGAGAACGCGTTCCGATTGCTGGCGCCGGGCTGGCGCAACGAGGTGGAGGCTCAGTTCGTCGGGCTGATGCGCACTGGTGGTTCGCAGCGCAGCGTCGGTCGGTGGGTGACGCGATCGGGGGTGGAGCGGGTGATCTCGTTCACCAACACCGTGCTGCTCGACGACCTCGGCGAGCCGCGATTTCTGGTGGCGACCGGTGTCGACATCACCGTGGAACGGGAGGCCGTGGCCGCGCTCACGGCCAGTGAGCGGCGCCACCGGGCCCTCGTGGAGCACTCCCCCGACGTCGTGGTCGTCATCGACGCCGATGGCCTGCTTCAGTACGTGAGCCCATCGGTGGAGATGCTGCTGGGCTGGACCGCGGGCGAGCTCGAGGGGCGGCCGGGGTTCGACTTCATCGTCGACGCCGATCTTCCCGTGGTCGCTCAGTCGCTCGAGGAGACCCTCACCGAGCCGGGCCCGACCGTGCCCAGCGAATTTCGCCTTCGGGATCGTTCTGGTCGGCCGGTGCTGGTGGAGGCGGTGGTCAACAACCAGCTCGAAGACCCGTCGGTGAACGGCGTCATCCTGCACCTGCGCGACCTGAGCGAACGACGGACCCTCGAGGCCACCCTCCGCACGGCCGAGGAGCGTTTCCGCCTGGCCTTCGCCAAAGCACCGACCGGCATTGCGGTGATGGGCCTCGACGGCAGCTTCGTGGAGGTCAACCCGGCCCTCGGCCAGATCCTGGGTCGCCCTCCTGCGGATCTGGTGGCCCAGACGGGACAGGAGATCACCCACCCCGACGATCGCCTGGCCGACGCCGAGTCCACGGGGCGACTCCTGACCGGGGAGATCGACGGCTACCGGCAGGAGAGGCGCTACCTGCGTCCCGATGGCTCCACTGTCTGGACTCGGCTGAGCGTGTCGTTGCTGTGTGGTCCCGACGGTGAACCGGCGCACCTTTTGGCCCACATCGAGGACATCACCGACCAGCGGTCGCTCGCCCAGGAGCTGTCGCGCCTCGCCCACCATGACGGGCTGACCGGGCTCCCGAATCGAACGGCGGTGCACCGCCGACTCGACGAGGCGCTCGGGCGCACCCAGCTCCGCGGCGTCGGCGTGCTCTTCATCGATCTCGACCACTTCAAGCGGGTCAACGACACGTATGGCCACGAGCTGGGCGACCGGGTGCTCAGGGCGGTGTCCCGACGCCTGAGCGAGGTGGTGCGGCCGTCGGACTTCGTGGGACGGGTGGGCGGCGACGAGTTCGTCATCGTGTGTGAGCCGGCCACCGAGGCGATCGTCGCCCGGGTGGCGGATCGCGTGCGGGAGCGGCTGGGTGAGCCGATCCGGGTGGTGGGTGTGCCCGATGTGGTGGTGGGAGCGACGGTCGGCGCGGTGATCGCCGAGTCCGGCGAGGACACCACCACGGTGCTGCGCCGCGCCGACGCCGCGATGTACCACGGGAAGCTCACTTCCCGTGTCGGCTCAGGGGCCCCGTTCGAGCAGTTCAGCGCCTGATCTGGTGGCGACCACGTCCTCGAGCCGAAGGACCTGTGGCAACGCGAGCTCCCCTCGACCTGGCGCGATCATGGACCTCGCCGAAGGGAGCTACGCCATCGCTTTCAGCGAGAACCCGTCGAAGCTCGGCTTCCCGTCGCCCCACCGCGGGAGTGGGATGTCGGCGCGCGTAGGCGCGGCCGCGGGTCAACCGAGCGCGAACGGACCCCGGCCCATCTGATCGCGAACGGTGACGACGGGCGGGTTGGTGAGCGTGCGGCGCTGCCAGTTGGCGCCGTCGACGACCAGGGTGTGGCCGCTGATGAACCGGGCGTACGGCGAGGCCAGGAACGTGGCCGCCCAGGCCAGTTCGCGGGGACGCCCCACCCGCAGTGCCGGCTGGCAGGCGTCCTTGTCGTTGGTGCGGGCCAGGTTGCCCTGGATGTCGGCGGTCATGTCCTCGTGGGGCATGAGCCCCGGCACCAGGCCGTTGACCTGGATGCCGTAGGGCCCCCACTCCACCGCGAGGGTCTCGACCATGTTCTTGACGCCGGCCTTGGCCGCGGCCGAGTGGGCGAAGCCGGGCCCGCCGGTCCAGGCGTAGGAGGCGCCGACGTCGATGATCGACGCCGGGGTGCCGGCGGCCAGGTGGCGGCGGGCGAACTCCCGGGAGCAGAAGTAGGTGCCGTTGAGGGTGATGTCGACCACGGTGCGCCAGGCGTTGGGCGACATGTCCTCGGCCGGAACGGGGAAGTTGGCGGCGGCATTGTTGACCAGGACACTCGGGAGCCCGAAGGCGGCGGTGGCGGCATCGAACGCAGCGGCGATCTGTTCGGGCTCGCGGATGTCGCAGGTCACGGTGATGACGGGAGCACCGAGCTCGGCGATGCGCTGGTGGCCGGCCTCGAGGTGCTCGGGTTTGCGGCTGGCGATCACGATGGACGCTCCGAGCCGGGCGAACTCGGTGGCGATCGCCGCGCCGAGGCCGGTGCCGCCACCGGTCACGAACACGGCCGTGCCGTCGTAGGTGCCGGGGGGGAGCGCCGCCGCCCCGAGCGCGGGGGCGTCGGGCAGACCCGGGGTGGGCATCGGGACGTCGGTGGACGGGTTCTCGGCGGTCATCGTTCAGCTCCCCGTGTAGTGGGGCTCGCGGCCCTCGGCCCGGGCCAGGCGGAACTCGGCGAAGTCGTCGGACCGGTTCAGGAAGGTCTGGTAGAAGAGTTCGTCCTCCATCGACGAGCGGATCTCGGGCTCGGCCAGGTGGCGGATCACCCTGCGAGCCAGCTTGATGGTGACCGCCGGTGCCGCCGCCACCTTCTCGGCCATCTCGCGGGCAGTGGCGTCGAGCTCGTCGCGGGGCACCACCCTCGACACGATGCCGAGGCTCAGCGCCTCGTCGGCGTCGAGCTTGCGGCCGGTGAGGACCATGTCGCTCACCACCCCGTGGCCGCACATCTGGAAGAGCCGGCCCATCCCGCCGGTGTCGGGGATCACCCCGTGGCCCGCTTCGGGCAGCATGAACCGGGCGTCATCGGCGGCGATGCGGATGTCGGCGAGCAGGGCCCGTTGGAACGAACCCCCGATGGCCCAGCCCTGTATGGGCACGATCACCGGGGCCTCGAGATCGAACAGCTGCAGGATGCCCTGGTGGCCCCGCGTCATCAGCTCGTGATGGGTGAGTTCGGTCACGTTGGTGCCGATGGCCGACACGTCACGGCCCGACGACCACGAGTGCCCCTCGCCCCGCCAGATCACGACCCGCACGCTGGGCGTGGCCCGCAACTCGCCCAGGATGTCGAACAGCTGGGCGTCCATGGCGTCGGTGAAGGCGTTGCGCTTCTCCGGGTTGTCGTTGGTGATCGTGGCGATGGCCCCGTCGATCTCGAGTCGGACCTGTCCCTCGGCCATGGCTCCCCCTGGGTCGTGGCGGGGACCGGTGGGCACCCCTGTTCGCCCGGCGAGCGTAGGCGTCCGCCCAAGTCGGTGGCGCACCCCCCCACCCCGCGAGGCTGGATGGGGGGAAGGAGCTGGGGCCGCCCGGTATCGTCCGGCCGTGGCGAGTGCGGGGGTGGGTGGATGACCGACGTGACCTTGAGCGACGAGCAGCGCCAACTCGTCGACGCCTGCACCCGGTTGGTCGGTCGGGCCGATGTCGGGTCGCCGCCCCCCGGCACCCGGGCCCCCGTCGACGAGATGGCGTGGTCAGCGCTCGTCGACGCCGGTTTCGTGGCCATGCGGGCCCCGGCCTCGGTGGGCGGCGGGGACGCGACGGCGCTCGACGTGGCCCTGGTCGTCGAACAGCTCGCCCGCGGTCCGGTGGCCGTGCCCTACCTCGGCACGGTCCTGGCCCTGGAGCTGGCCGGCGCGGCCAGCGGCGGGGGAGAGATCGTTGACGCGGTCGTGGCGGGCCTGGCTCACGGGGTGGTCCTCGATCACGATCTGCGACGGTTCGACGAGAAGGGGGTGGCGCTCGATGCCGGTCCCGGGGCCCCGGTGCTCGGGCTGCGGTGGTCCGGTACGACGGCGGAGGTGGTGCGCACCTCGGCGGGTGCCGCCCTCGACGGCGTCGACCTCACCCGACCGCTCGCCACGGTGGGACCAGAAGGTCTGAGCAGCAGGCTGGTCGGCCCCGGCTCGACCCCGCGGTCGTCCACCGGGCCGGGGGCGGTGTCGGTCGGGCTCGGGGCTCTCGACGGCGCGGCGGTGATCCGGGTGGAGGCCTGTGCCCTCACCCTTCTGTGCGCCGACCTGCTCGGCGCGATGCACGCGGCCCTCGACGCCGCCGTGGTCCACGCCGGCGAGCGGGTGCAGTTCGGCCAGCCGGTGGGGGCCTTCCAAGCGGTGCAGCACCTTTGTGCCGACGCCCTGGTCTCGACCGAATCGGCCCGATCGATCATGTGGCACGCGGCGTGGGCGGTCGACGCCGAGCCGCCGCTCGTGGCCCTCGATCTGGCCCGGGTCGCGAAGGCCCATTGTTCGCAGGTCGCACTCGAGGTCGTGGAGGCGGCGATCCAGGTCTGGGGAGGTGGGGGGATCACCTGGGAATGTCGGGCCCACCTCCACCAGCGACGCGTCCTGTTGTCGCGCCGGATCCTCGGCGACGAGCACGTCCACCTCGGCATGATCGCCGACTCGCTGCGGCGTGAAGTTCGGGGCGAATCGGACGTCGGGGGGGTGTGATGGACTTCCGCGACGACATCGAGGCCGCCGAGTTCCGGGGCTGGTTCCGAGCCTGGCTCGCCGTCAACCGCCCCACCGAGCCAGCACCGATCGGTGGGGCGGACCGGGCGCAGTACTGGAACGACTGGCACCGGGCGTTGCACCGCGGGGGCTGGATGGGGCTGTCGTGGCCGGTCGGGTACGGCGGGCGGGGCCGGCCCCAGGTCTACGAAGCGATCCTCAACGACGAGATCGGATTGGCCGGGGCGCCGCCGGCCCCGCACGTCGGTTTCCTGGGTCGGGCCCTGCTCCACTTCGGCACCGAGGCCCAGAAGCTTCGGTACCTCCCACCGTTGTTGTCGGGCGACGAGGTCTGGTGCCAGGGCTTCAGCGAGCCGGGCGCCGGGTCTGACCTCGCCGCCCTCTCCACCCGGGCGGCGCTCGTCGACGACGTCTGGGTGGTCGACGGCCAGAAGGTCTGGACCAGCGACGCCGCGTGGGCTGATCGCTGCCTGCTCCTGGCCCGCACCGATCCGTCCGCTGGTCGCCACCGGGGCATCTCGGCGCTGATCGTCGACATGGGCGATCCCGGAGTCGAGGTCCGGCCGATCGTGCAGTCCAACACCGACACCGAGTTCAACGAGGTCTTCCTCACCGGTGTGCGGGTACCGCGCCACGAGATGTTGGGGGAGCCCGGCCAGGGCTGGGAGATCGCCATGACGACGGTCGGTTACGAGCGGGGGCCGGCCGACGTGGGATTCTCGTCGCGCTACGTGCGCACCCTCGCCGAACTGGTGGAGGCAGCTGCCCGGCGGCCCCCGACATCGGCCGGGGGTCCGCTCGACCTCGCCCGGGCCCATGTGGCCGTGCAGGTGCTGCGGGCCCACGTTCTGCGCAGCCTCTCGGCCCGTGCCGACGGCACACCACCCGGGCCCGAGGGCTCGATCGACAAGCTGCTGTCCACCCGCGTGGAGCAGCTTCTTCACCACGTCGCCCTCGACGTGTACGGGCCCGATGCCCTCACCGGCACCGAACCGGGAGTGCTGGCCGAGTACCTGTACTCGCGGGCGACGTCGATCGCCGGCGGGACCAGCCAGATCCAACGCACCATCATCGCCGAACGCGTCCTGGGTCTTCCCCGGGTCCGGTGAGCGACCGCGTCCGAGTCCAGTCGACCCCCGAAGTGGAGAACCGATGACCGATCCGAGTGGAACCGAGCCGGGTCGCCGGGCGCCCCGTTCGTGGCGCAGCGTGCTGTTCGCCCCGGCCAACCGGCCCGAGCTCACCGTCAAGCTGCCCCGCCGCGGACCCGATGCGGTGGTGCTCGATCTCGAGGACGCCGTCCCCGAGGCGGCGAAGGACGACGCTCGCGCGATGGCGCGGGCGGCCGTGCCCCACCTGGCCTCGGTCGATGGTGGGCCGGCGGTGCTGGTGCGGGTGAACGGGGTCCACACCCGGTGGTTCGAGGGCGACCTCGACGGTGCGCTCACCGAGGGGGTGGCGGCGGTCGTGGTGCCCAAGGTCGAGTCGGCCGACGACGTCATGGCCGTGCGCGTCGCTCTCGACGACCGCGGGTGGGGGTCGGTCGCGCTCGTCGCCGGCATAGAGACCGCCCTCGGCGTGGCCGACGCCCGGACCGTCCTCGCCGCCGGCGTCGAGGCCGCCTACTTCGGGGCCGAGGACTTCGTGGCCGACATGGGTGGGGTGCGCACTGCCACCAACGCCGAGGTCGCCGTGGCCCGGGCCCAGTTCGCCGTGGCGGCGCGTCTGGCCGGTGTGATCGCCCTCGACATGGTGGTGGTGGACCTCGCCGATCACGACCGCTTCGTGGCCGAGGCCGGCGAGGCCCGCGCCCTGGGGTACGTCGGGAAGCTCTGCATCCACCCGGGTCAGGTCCCTCTGGCCAACACGGCCTTCGTGCCCTCAGCGGAGGAGATCGACCGCGCCCGCCGGTTGTTGGTCGCCTACGACGCGTCGGTTTCCGAGGGCGTGGCCGCCGTTGCCTTCGAGGGGCAGATGGTCGACGCGCCGTTGGCCCGTCGTGCCCGTCAGGTGCTCGAGGCGGACGGGCGTGGCCGGGCGTAGGGGAGGACGACACCCCCGCCCACCGGGTGCAGTTCGACGGCGACGTCCATCCCCACGACCACCGCGTCGTGCTCGCAGCCGATCACGTTGGTGAGGAGGTGCCAGCCTTCGGCCATCGTGACGATTGCCGGGGCGTAGGGCACGACGAAGGTGGGGGTGGGTGGTCGCCACACCACGGTCCAGCTGTAGACCTCGCCGAGCCCCGAAGATCGTTCCCACGAGAGGTTGGTCGAGCAACAGTTGGAGCAGAGCACCGCCGGCGTGTGGGTCGCGGCGCCGCAGTCGGCGCAGCGTTGGAAGAGCAGCTCACCGCGAGTGCACCCTTCCCAGTAGGGGCGACTCATCTCCGATGCGGTGGGTAGTGGGATGCCCTCGGGTTGGGGGGCGAGCAGGGTCACGGTCGCTCCTTGCCCAGCAGGACCACGTCGGTGAACAAGGCCCCGGATCCGCCGCCGCTGCAAAGGGCCACCTCGGCGTCGATCACCTGCATCGAGGGACATGCGCCCCGGAGTTGTTGCACCCCGCGGATGACTCGTTGCAGCAGTTGCACCGACGCCCCGCCGTGGCTGAACGACATCGTGCCCCCGTCGGTGGTGACCGGCCATCGCCCGTCGGGTCCGATCGCTCCGGACAGCACGAGGTCGGCGCCCTCGCCCTCACCGCAGAAGCCGAAGGCCTCGAGCTGGCGGATGATCTCGAAGCTGAACGGGTCGTAGAGCTCGCACACGTCGACATCGCCGGGGCCCAGACCAGCGGTGGCGAAGGCGTGGTAGGCGGCCCGTCGTCCCACCCAGCCGGCCACCAGGTCGCGACCCCGGTTGCCGCCCAGCTCGAACACGGGCGGGTGCTGGTAGGCGGGTCCGTAGTGGTCGGTGGTCCCCCCGAGGATGAACACCGGCGACGCGTCGAGGTCGGCGGCCCGGTCGGCCCGGGTCAGGACGATGGCCGCCCCTCCTTCGGAGGTCATGGCGCAGTCGAGGAGGTGGAAGGGGTCGGCCACCATGCGGCTGGCCAGCACGTCCTCGGCGGTGAAGGGCCCGCGATCGCGATACACGGCGGCGGGGTTCACGTGGCCGTTGTTGCGGATGGTCGCCGCCGCCTCGGCCAGCGCTTCGGGTGGTGTGCCGTAGGTGTGCATGTGGCGGCGGGCCATGAGGGCGAACTCGGCGGCGGTGAACATGCCGAAGGGCAGGACGAACTCGTTGGTCGGTCGGGTCCACGGAGCGGTGGCCGACCGCTCGCGGTACGAGCCGGCTTCGCCGGTGGCGTAGAGCACCACCTCGGCCAGCCCGCAGGCGATGGCCATGGCCCCGTCGAGCAGTGCCGGGATGCCGAGGGCCGACACCGACCGCCACGACGGTCCCGACCGGGACTGGTACAGGAAGTCGCTGCCCAGGGGCCCCACCACGCCGTCGACCTCGCGGGGGGTCAGGCCGGCGTCGGCCAGGGCTCCGAGCGCCGCTTCCATGGTGATGGTGCGGGCGTCGTGGCCCTCGAGGACGCGGGCCTGGGCGGTGTTGTGCACACCGACGATGGCGACGTCGTGGAACGGGTGTACGGCCATGTCCCCCCGGGATCTCGGCCACCGCGAGGCTCGCGGTGTGGATCTTTCCTACCATTGACCGGGTGCACCCCTCGTCCGGACGGGGTGGCGACCCAGGGGGAAACGATGACGCTCGACCTCGACCCGGCGCTGTTCCTGCCCGAGCCGGAGCCACGTGCGGTGCGCTACACGATCATCTCCGTCGACGACCACGTGGTCGAGCCGGGGTACCTCTTCGAGCGCTACCTGCCGTCTTCGTTGCACGAGCGGGGCCCGCAGATCGTGGCCAATGCACAGGGCCAGGAGATCTGGCACTTCGAGGGTCAGACCTTTCTGCAGGTCGGCATGAACGCCATCGCCGGGCGACGCAAGGAGACGGTGAAGATCGAGCCCACGCGGTTCGCCGAGATGCGCCCGGGCTGTTTCGACATCGAAGCCCGCATCCACGACATGGACATCGCCGGCGTGTGGGCCAGCCTCAACTTCCCCTCGCAGATCACGGGTTTCTGCGGGCGCGTGTTCTTCGCCGCCGCCGACGTGGAGGTCGGACAGGCCTGTGTGCGGGCGTGGAACGACTGGATCCACGACGAGTGGTACGCCGAGCACCCCACCCGCATCATCCCCGGGGGCATCGCCTACCTGGCCGACCCGCAGGTGGCGGCGGCCGAGATCCGCCGCAACGCCGCCCGGGGCTTCACCGCGGTGAGCTTCCCGGAGCGGCCCGACAAGATCGGCCTCCCGTCGCTCTGGGATCGCGACCACTGGCGCCCGATCATCGAGGCCTGCGTCGACACCGACACCGTGATCTGCCTGCACGTCGGGAGCTCGGGGATCCACCAGGGGCCTCCGGGCTCCCCCGCCATCCAGCTCGGTGCCACCCTTTTCAGCTCGGTGGCCTTGATCTCCGCCGCCGAGTGGCTGTGGTCCGGTTGGGCGGTGGAGTTCCCGACGGTCAAGATCGCCATGAGCGAGGGTGGCATCGGTTGGGTGGCGATGCTGCTCGACCGGCTCGACAACATCGTCGACCGCTCCGGCTACGGGCTGGGCTGGGATGTGCGACCGGCCGACGTGCTGCAACGCAACTTCTGGTTCTGCACCCTCGACGATCCGAGCACCATCGACACCCGGTACCGCATCGGGGTGGAGAACATCATGGTGGAGACCGACTACCCCCACGGTGACGGCACCTGGCCCGACGTGCAGGACGTCATCCACGACGCGTGGGGCCACATTCCCACCGACGAGCTGCGCATGATGTGCAGCGAGAACGCCGCCGCCCTGTTCCGCCACCCACTGCCGGATGTCGTCCTGCCCTAGGGGTTCATCGCCGATGCTGGCCGCCGACCGCCCGCGCCCCGCACCGGCACCAGCGGGGGATCACGGACGCAGGACCTCAACGGCGCAGGTGATCGTGGGCGCGGCTGCCAGTCGTTGGTCGGGTGGCGTCGTACGCCGCCGCTTTCAGCCCGAAAGCGGCGACGTTTCCCGGCCCGCAACGAGGGGGTGTGCCTAGGCTCTTCGGCCGGAGCCGATCCCCCCGTCGATCCTCGATCGCCACACACAGTGAGACCCTGCGAGCCCGACAAGGGGCGCCGCGGAGGTCCATGCCGAAGGGGAAGCCAGCCGATGAGCACCGAGACGACGCCTGAACTTCACTCCGGCACCCGTACCGGGTCTCCCCGGCTGGGGGCGAGGCGCGGTTGGTCGATCGGTGCGTGCGGTGTCGGCTTCGTGCTCGCCGCCCTCATCGTCGCGGGGTGTACCAGCGACGAGCAGGGTGGCCCCACCCCCGCGACGACGGCCGCCGAGGCGCCGCCGATCGACGTGATCAACCGGACGGCGTGGCCGATGCACCCGATCGACGGTCGCTATCGGGGCGCCAACGCCCTCGGCGCCGCCGACGTGAACGGCGACGGGCAGAGTGACTACGTCACGAACTACGAGTTCGATCAGCGGTGGATCCTGGCGCTGCACCCCGGCGACGGCCGACGTGGGCCATCCGCACTGGGTGTTCGCCCACGACGTCAACGGCGACGGGCTGACCGACGTCACCGTCGGCGGCCGTCAGCACGGCGGTGGCGGTGGCTACGAGAACGCCGACAGCCCCAACGGCAACGGCACCTTCACCGGCCTCGGTTGGCTCGAGGCCCCGTCCGACCCGGCGGCGCGGCGCGACCTCGCCGCATGGCAGTTCCACCGCATCGATCCCGACGTGCCGTCGGGGCACGGCTTCGTGTTCGCCGACCTCGACGGCGACGGCGACCTCGACGTGGTGGCCAACAACGAGGAGTGGTGGGCCAGCTCGGAGTTCGAGGCGGCGCCGTTCTTCACCCCCGGACTGTCGGTCTCCTCGGTCGCCGTCGTGTGGTTCGAGAACACCCTCGGGGATGCGCCACCCATCACGACCGAGGTCGACGGGCGGATCGAGATCGAGGCGGAGCGGCCCTCGGTGACCCACGACTCGAGCGGGGTGGAACGGGCCCCCGTCAGGGTCGAGGTCTCTCAGGGTACGAACCCGCCCGTCGCCGCCCTCCAGGCCCACAACGGCCTGCTGCCTCCCGGCGACGGCACCCTCCCCGCGTCGTCCACCACCGGGGTCAGCTACGACATCGACGCCGCCGGCGGTGAGTACGTCGTGTGGGCCCGGATCCTCGCGCCGTCCGCGTTCGGTCGCGATCTCGGCGGGGACTCCGCCGACTCGGCGTGGTTGAGCATCGATGGAGGTCAGCCTTTCGTGGTCGAGAGGGCGCCCGGTGACCCCACCGACGCGTGGAGGTGGGTCCGGGTGGACCTCCGCCAACGCCTGGAGCCGGGACGCCACACCCTCACCCTCCGTCCCCGTGAGCAGGGAACGGCGATCGACAAGCTCCTCCTCACCACCGACGCCACCTACCGGCCGACCTGAGCCACCTCGTCCGCGAGGGCTCAGGGCGGGCGACGGGTCTATCGTCGAGGCCAACAGCACGCCGAGGGGGAGCCATGCGAGCGGAAGATCTGGTCCTGGTCAGTGTCGACGACCACATCTGTGAGCCGGCCGACATGTTCGAGGGCCACGTGCCGGCGAAGTTTCAGCAGTTCACGCCGGTCGTGCGCGACGAGAAGGGCGGGGACGTCCAGCAGTGGTACTACGGCGACATCCGGGGTCGGAACCTCGGCCTCAACGCCGTGGCCGGCAAGCCGCCCGAGCTCTACAACGTCGACGCCCTCCGCTACGAGTCGATGCGCCCCGGTTGCTACGACGTACACGAACGGGTGCGGGACATGAACGCCGGTGGGCAGCTCGCCGGCATGAACTTCCCCAACTGGACCGGTTTCGCCGGCCAGGTGCTGAACCAGGGCCCTGACCCCGACGTCAACGAGGCCATGGTGCGGGCCTACAACGACTGGCACATCGACACGTGGTGCGCGTCGTACCCGGATCGGTTCATCCCGTTGGGCCTGGTGCCGTGGTTCGACGTCGAGCGGGCGGCGGCCGAGGTGGAGCGCCTGGCCGACAAGGGTTGCCACGCCATCACCTTCCCCGAGAACCCCCAGCCCTGGGGCGCACCTTCGCTGCACACCGACCATTGGGACCGGTTGTTCGCCACCTGCCAGGACCTCGGCACGGTGGTGTGCATGCACATCGGTTCGTCGGGCAAGAGTGCCTTCACCTCCCATGATGCACCTCCCAGCGTGGCCATGACGCTCTCGGGCGTCAGCTCGGCCTACGCCGGCGCCGACCTGGTGTGGGGCAACTGGTGGGAGCGCTTCCCCGACCTGCGCTTCGCCCTCTCCGAGGGTGACGTGGGGTGGATCCCGCACTTCCTCCAGCGGGCCGATCACGTGTACCAGCGCCACCACGGCTGGACCAAGGCCCGCCTGCCCGAGGGGAGGCTGCCGTCGGAGGTGTTCCTCGAACGGGTCTACGTGTGCTTCATCCAGGATCCGGTGGGCGCCGAGCTGATCGCCCACCTCGACGAGGACATGGTGTGCTGGGAGTCCGACTACCCGCACTCCGACTCCACCTGGCCCAATGCCCCCGAGGTGCTCATGGAGACGGTGGCGGCGGGGCTCACCGACGAGCAGGCCGAGAAGATCTGCCACCGCAACGCCATGCGGGCGTTCCAATGGGATCCGTTCTCCATCCGGCCCCGCGAGAAGTGCACGGTGGCGGCGCTGAGGGCCGAATCGCCCGACGTCGACACCGTCACCCGGGTGGGGCGATTGGCCGACGAGCGCGATCTCGCCACCTGGCAGAGCTACGCCCCCCCGGCTCCCGCCCGAGTGGGCTGACCCGCTGACCCGCTGACCCGCTGGGTCGCGGGCGCGCTGGCCCGGGCGCCGCCGCACCCCGAAACCGCGCTCGCCTCACTCGGTGGGCAGCGAGGCCGCCGCGTCGGCGCGGAGCTGGTACTTGAGCACCTTGTTGCTGGCGTTCATGGGCAGGGCCTCCACGATCCGCACGTGGCGCGGCGCCTTGTAGTTGGCCATCTCCTCGCGGCACCACGCCACCAGCTCGTCGGGTTCGAGGGTCGTGCCGGGGCGGAGCACCACGAAGGCCATGCCCACCTCGCCCATCCGGTGGTCGGGCACGCCGACCACGGCGACCTGGTTGACCGCAGGATGGCGCAGGATGGCCCCCTCGATCTCGGCCGGGTAGGCGTTGAAGCCACCCACGATGAACATGTCCTTGATCCGGTCGGTGATGCGCAGGTTGCCGGCGGCGTCCATGATCCCGATGTCACCGGTGTGCAGCCAGCCGTCGGCGTCGACGGTCTCGGCGGTGGCCTCGGGGTTCTCGAAGTACCCGGTCATCACCACGTAGCCGCGCACCACCACCTCGCCCGCCTCACCGGCGGCGACGGCCGTGCCGTTCTCGTCGACCACCCGCACCTCGACGTCGGGGATGGCCCGCCCGGCGGTGAGCGAGATGATCTCCGGGTCGTCGTCGTGGCGGCACATGGTGGCGATGCCGTGCACCTCGGTGAGCCCGTACCCGGTGACGATCGTCTCGAACGTCATCTCCTCGCGCATCCGCCGGATCATCTCGACGGGCACGGCGGCAGCGCCGGTCACCGACAGCCGCAACGACGAGAGGTCGTAGTTGTTCAGCTCGGGATGGTCGAGCATCGTCTGGTAGATCGCCGGGGGTCCGGGCAGCATCGACACCCGCTCCTCGGCCACCCGCTGCATCACGGAGGGCACGTCGAACACGGCGTGGGGGATGATGGTGGAGCCCTTGAGGATGCTCGCCAGGATGCCGGCCTTGAGCCCGAACGAATGGAAGAACGGGTTGACCACGAGGTAGCGGTCGCCGCGACGCAGCCCCACGACGCTGCCCCAGCTCCAGTAGGCGCGGATGCTCGCCTCGTGGCGCAGCATGGCCCCCTTGGGGGCACCGGTGGTGCCGGAGGTGAAGAGGATGTCGCAGAGGTCGTCGGGCCCGATGGCGGCCGCTCGCTCGGCGGCGGCGGTGTCGGGCACGGAGTCGGCTCGCGCCAGGAAGGTTTCCCACGACACGGTATCGGGCCGCTCGGGGCCGCGCAGGACGACGACCTCCTCGAGATCGGGGACGGCGCCCCGGTCACCGAGCAGGGCCACATAGTCGGTGTCGAGGAAGTCCGACACGGTGAACAGCATGCGGGCGCGAGCCGTGTTGAGGATGTAGGCCGCTTCTGCGCCCTTGAACCTCGTGTTGAGCGGTACGACCACGGCCCCGGCGCGATGGGCGGCGGACGCGGCAATGGCCCATTCCGCCAGGTTGGGCGCCCAGATCGCGATCCGGTCGCCGGGCTGGATCGTGCTGGCGACCAGAGCCCGGGCGGCCTCGTCGACGGCGGCCAGTAGGTCGACCCAGCTCAGGCGGAGGCCGCCATCCACCAACGCCTCTTCGTCGCCGAACCGGTGGGCTGCTCGTTCGAGGGCGCCCGCCACGGTGCGGGGGAGGTCGTCGGGGATGTCGAGTTCGTCGGTCACGGGCGTCAGATTCGCACGGTCGGGCGGCCTCCGTGGTCACCGGTCGGGCCGGGTTCCGTTCACGGCGTGTCGCGAGGCCGATCACCCAGGCGGGCCTTGACGGCACGGACGTGGTCGGCGAAGCCCGGCCGGGCCATCGACCAGGTCTGGGCCTCGAGCTCGAGCTCGAGGGCATCGTGAGGATCGGACAGGGCCAGGGAGGCGTCGAGCGAGGCTCGGGTTCGCGTCATCAGTTCCCGGTCGCGGCCGGCCGCCCGTCGGGCCAGGCGCAGTGAAGTGGGCAGCAACTCGTCGGGCGGCACGCACCGCCAGGCCAAACCCTTGGTCTCGGCCTCGGTGCCGTCGAGGGAGTCGCCGCACAACGACAGTGCCGCGGCACCCTGTCGGCCGACCCGCTGAGCGAGGCGCCACAGATGGCCCCCGCCGGGATGGATGCCCACGTCGAGGAACCGGGGGTCGAACCGGGCCCCGGGGGTACACAGCACGACGTCACAGGCGAGGGGCAGGTTCACCCCGGCGCCGATGCACGCCCCGTCGACGGCGGCGATGGTGACCACTGGAGCGTCGGAGAGGGCCAGGAACCCGGCGTAGGTGTCGCGCAGATCGGCGCGTGGTCGGAGCAGGTCGTCGAGGTCTCCGCCGGCACAGAAGACCGGTGGCCTGGCCGTGACGACGATGGCGCCCACACCTTCGGCCACGAGCTCGGCCACCGCCGCGGCCAGGTCGAGCGACAACTCGATGCGCAGAGCGTTGCGCCGATCCGGATCGTCGAGGGTGACGATGCCCACGCCGCCGCCGACCACGTCGGCGCGGACCAGCGGGTGCCCCGCAGGTCGAACGATCGGCACGAAGGTGTCGTGGCTCATGATCGACCGAGCCGCACCGTGTCCCGACGAGGCTCGGCCGAGGAGGGCACCATCAGCACTAGGCGTTGGCCCGGGCCGCCAGCTCACCGATCTCGATGCCGACCTGCTTCTCGTGTCGGCCCTTGAGCATGGCCCTGGTCTCGACGTCGTGACCGCGGGCCTCGGCCCGCAGGGCGGCCACGGTGCTGTGTTCTCGGGCGCGGTGGGTGAAGGGGTCGAAGTGGTACCAGCGCAGGGCGTTCTCGTGGCCGATCTGGTGCAGCTCGGCGTCGGGCACGCCCACGGCGGCGGCGGCCAGTTCCTCGGGGGCGAAGGGCCACGACGAGTCGGAGTGCGGGTAGTCGCACTCCCAGGCGATGTTGTCGATCCCGATGTCGTGGCGCAGCTTCAACCCGACCGGGTCGGCGATGAAGCAGGTGAGGAAGTGGTCGCGGAACACTTCGCTGGGCCGGCGATCACCGAAGTCCTGGCCGGTCCACAGGTGGTGCATGTCGTAGGTGCGGTCGAGGCGATCCAGGAAGTAGGGGATCCAGCCGATGCCCCCCTCGCTCAAGGCGATCTTGATCGACGGGAACTTCTTGAGCACCCGCGACCACAACAGGTCGGCCGCGGCCATGCAGATGTTCATCGGCTGCAGGGTGATCATGACGTCGACCGGCGCGTCGGGCGCGGTGATCGCCAGCTGGCCCGACGACCCGAGGTGGATCGAGAGCACCACGTTGTGGTCGCAGAGGGCCTGCCAGAGCGGGTCCCAGTGGTCGGTGTGGAAGCTCGGGTACCCGAGGGCCGCCGGGTTCTCGGTGAAGGTGATCGAGTGCACGCCCTTGGCCGCCAGCCGGCGCACCTCGTCGGCGGCGAGTTGGGGATCCCAGAGGACGGGGAGTCCCATCGGGATGAACCGGCCCGGGTACGAGCCGCACCACTCGTCGACGTGCCAGTCGTTGTAGGCCCGAACCACGTCGAGAGCCAGGTCCTTGTCGTCGCTCGCCGCGAACAGGCGGCCACTGAAGCTGGGGAACGACGGGAAGTTCATCGACCCCAGCACCCCGCCGGCGTTCATGTCCTTCACCCGCTCGTCGACGTCCCAGCAGCCGGGGCGCATCTCGTCGAACGACGTGGGCTCGATGCCGTACTCCTCCCTGGGCCGACCGGCGACGGCGTTGAGGCCGATGTTGGGGATGACCGACCCTTCGAAGGTCCAGACATCGTCACCCTTCTCGGTGCGCACCACCTTCGGGAAACGGTCCTTCCAGCGAGACGGCGTGTGCTGGTCGAACATCGTCGGCGGTTCGACCAGGTGGTCGTCGACGCTGACCAGGATGAGGTCATCGGCGTTCATGGTGTCTCCCCTGGGTCCCCCTGCGGAGGCTCCCCGATGGCCTTGAACTGTACTTCAGTGATCTGAACCGTGCGTTTTCGGGCTGCTAGGTTCGGTACCGGAGTCAGGGAACCCGGGCCGGCACAGGGGGATCGAGATGGGTAGCGACGAGGGGTACGAGTACGCAGAGCGGATGTTCCCGGCCCCGGTCGATCTGGGGATCGCCGAGCCCGATCGGGCCGTGTGCTCGGTTCCCCATGGCACCCGCGCCTACCTCGAGGGGGGTGGGGGCGAGGCCGACACCAAGCACTGGTGGCAGGGCGGCGGTCCGGCCCACGACGATGCCGTGCAGGGCATCACGATCTACCCGCCGACCCGGGGCCTGCAGACCCAGGGGGACCCGTTCGAGCCGGTGAAGATCGGGATTCTCATCGACATGGATCTCAACCAACTCCTGGCCGACTGGATCGATCCCACCATCCTCGCCATCGAGGATGCGCTCAACGAAGGGGTGTGGGCCCGCAGCCCCGTGCAACTGGTGATCGCCGATGCCCGCGGTCTCCCTCGTGAGAACTACCGCAACGTGATCGACGGCTACCGCTGGTTGGTGGACCAGGGGTGTGTGGTCGTGCTCGGGCCGATGATCTCGGACAACTGCCTGGTGCTCCAGGACACGGTCAACGAGCTCGGGGTGGCCAGCATCGGTTGGACCGGTGCCCACAAGTACGCGTCCGAGTACGCGTTCACGGTGGCCAACGGCGACATCCCCACCGAGGGGGTGATGTGCGCCCAGTGGTTGGCCGGTCAGGGCATCGAGCGGGTCGGCCTGTTCTGGGAGGCTGGGTCCTCGGGGAAGGACTACGCCGAGTACTTCCGCGACACCGCCCTCCAGCTGGGCATGAGCATCACCCGGGAGGTGAAGCTCGAGCCCAACCCGGTCGGCCTGCGCGACGATCTGGCGTCGATGCGCGAGCTCGGTACCCAGGGCCTCTATTACGGGGGCTACGGCTACGCCACGTTCCACTTCGCCGACGCGCTGAGGGCCATCGACTGGGATCCGCCTCGGGTGATGGGAACGGCCTTCATGTTCTATTCGAACTCCAACAAGTGGGCCGAGGGGCTGGAGGGGTGGCACGGCGTCGACCAGCTCGGCGAGGACGGCGCCAACCCCAACTACAACGCCATGGTGAAGCGCTTCGAGGCTCGCTTCGGGCGCACGACCGCCAACGTGGTGGTGGCCTTGGCCTACGACACGGCCCGGGTCGCCATCCACGGCATCGCCAACGCCTCGATCCCCTACCCGAAAGCGGTGAAGGAGGGCATGGAACGCATCCGCTGGATGCCCGCCACCAACGGCGGCCCCGGCTGCTACATCCAGTTCGGCCCCCACGATCACAAGGGGTACAAGGGCGACTTCCTCACCATCCGTGAGCTGCGCGGCGGCGAGCTGCGCTTCGACGGCTACCACCGACCCGAGTGGCCGTCCAACGCCGCCACGCCGGTCGACTCGGCCGGGACCCCGGACTGAGCGGTGCTGTCGGCGCGCGAGCAACGGCGTCTGCTGCAACAGGATCTCGGGCGCACACAGCTCCTCGACGCCGCTGAAGTGGTGTTCGCGGCGAAGGGCTATCACGAGGCCACCCTGAAGGAGGTGGCGGCGCGAGCCGAGTTCTCGGTGGGGTCGGTGTACTCGTTCTTCACCAACAAGGACGACCTCTACCTCAGCGTGTGGCACCGCCGGGGCGACGAGTTCCTCGCCGACCTCGACGTGGCCCTCGACGGCGCGCTCGGCCCGGTGGACGAGCTCCATCGCCTCGTGGACTTCGAGGTGGGGTTCTTTCGCCGCCACCCCCACTTCGGTCGTCTCTACCTGCGGTCGGCGGGCACCACTATGCTGGCGCCGGAGACCCCCACGTCGGCCCAGCTGACGTCGAACCTGCAGCTGGTGCTGGGTCGTCAGACCGAGATCTTCTGCCGTGGTCAAGCCGACGGGACGTTCCGCCCCGGTGACCCGAGGGTGATGGCCCGCATCCTCAGCGGGATCGTGCAAGCCTTCCAGGCCGTCGACCCGGCCGTGGTCGGCAACCCGAACGACGGTGAGCGACTGGCGCTCGCCGATCTGCACGCCCTGATCGACGGCGCTTTCACGGCCTGAACCTGACCTACTTCGAGCAACCAGCACGGGAGACCCACCATGCCCATCAACCCTGATGCCGTCGGCGCGACCGGTGCCCCGGTCGAATCGAACTGGACGTCCAAGGACGCCCTGCTCTACGCCCTCGGGGTCGGTGCCGGCCTCGACGAGTTGGCCTTCACCACCGAGAACACCACCGACACCCCCCAACGGGTGCTGCCCACGATGGCCGTCGTGCTGTCCCAGGGGGGGAGCGCTGCGCTCGGGTCGATCGGCACCTTCAATCCGGCGATGCTGGTCCACGGTGGTCAGGCCTTCGAGCTCCTCGGGGAGTTACCGGTAGGGGGCACGGTGTCGAACGAGGGCACCATCACCGCCATCTACGACAAGGGATCCGGGGCCCTGGTGGTGGTGGACGTGATCTCGACCGACACGTCCACCGGCCAGCCGTTGTTCAAGAACACCACCAGCATCTTCTTGCGCGGTGAGGGTGGGTGGGGCGGCGAGCGCGGTCCGGCGGCCGAACCCGGTCCGCCCGAGCGCGAGCCCGACCACACCGTCGCGTACGCCACCCGTCCCGATCAGGCCCTGCTCTATCGCCTGTCGGGCGACCGGAATCCCTTGCACTCCGACCCGGCCTTCGCCGCCCTCGGCGGTTTCGACCGCCCGATCCTGCACGGGCTGTGCTCCTACGGGTTCACCGGCCGGGCCCTGCTGCACTCGCTCTGCGGCTCCGACCCCGCCCGCTTCACCGGCATGGCCGGTCGTTTCGCCAAGCCCGTGTTCCCGGGGGAGGAACTGACCATCGACGCCTGGGTCACCGGTACCGGTGCGGCCGTGTTCGTCACCCGGGGCGGCGATGGTCGAGTGGTCATCGACGGTGGCCGTTGCTCGTTCGTGGCCTGACCGGGGAGCCAGTCGCCGCGGGCGATGCCGATCGCGCCGCGCTCGAGTGCCTCACCACGTTGCGTCGACAAGGGGAGGCGGTGGTGACGCGGCTCGACTCGTCGGGCCTGTTCGTCGCTTCATCGCCGGACGCCGCAGCCCGCGGCTGACTCGGCGGTCGTCCAGCCATTTGGGGGGTTCCAACGCCCGAGCCCTTAGGCTTATATGTTCGAAACGCGCGCCCGGTTGCTTGACCACGGTGCGTTCACCCCGGAAGAGCCCGCGATGCCGCACTCCACCACCGAAGCCACCGACGCCACCGACGCGATCACCGACGACGCGCCCGGCGATCTGAGCCCGAGCGATGACATGACCGCCGACGCGACCGCCACGGACGCCGTCACCTTCGCCGACCTCGGGCTACCCGCCGGGGTGCTGGCGGCCGTCACCACCCTCGGCTACGAGGAGCCCACACCCATCCAGCGCGAGACCATCCCGTCGCTGATCGCCGGCCGTGACCTGCTCGGTCAGGCGGCCACCGGTACCGGTAAGACCGCGGCCTTCGCCTTGCCCATCCTCGAGCGCATCAGTCGCACCGGGCCCCGCCCCACCACCGCCCCGCTGGCCCTCGTGCTCGTACCCACGCGCGAGCTGGCCATGCAGGTCTCCGAGGCCATCCACAAGTACGGACGCGACATCGGTGCCCGGGTGGTGCCGGTGTACGGCGGTCAGCCCATCGGCCGTCAGCTCCAGATCCTGGGGCGCGGGGTCGACGTGGTGGTCGCCACGCCCGGGCGGGCGGTCGACCACATCAACCGCCGCTCCCTGGTGCTCGACGACGTGGCCATCGTGGTGCTCGACGAAGCCGACGAGATGCTCGACATGGGGTTCGCCGAGGACCTCGAGGTGATCCTCGGGGCCGCGCCGACCGAACGCCAGACCGTGCTGTTCTCGGCCACCCTTCCGTCGCGCATCACCGGGTTGGCCAAGCGGCACCTCCACGATCCGATGAAGGTTCAGATCGCCGCTGAGGCCGCGAGCGCCGGCGAGGCCCCGAAGGTCCGCCAGACCGCCTACGTGGTGCGCCGCAATGACAAGGCCGCGGCCCTTGGCCGCATCCTCGACGTCGAGGCCCCGGGCGCGGCCATCGTGTTCTGCCGTACCCGCGGCGAGGTCGACGAGCTGGCCGAGACCCTCAACGGGCGGGGTTACCGGGCCGAAGGCCTGCACGGCGGCATGAGTCAGGAACAGCGCGACCGGGTGATGGGTCGTCTGCGGAGCTCGACCGCGGATCTGTTGATAGCCACCGACGTGGCCGCCCGGGGGCTCGACGTCGACCACCTCACCCACGTCGTGAACTACGACGTTCCCTCTGCGCCCGAGGCTTACGTCCACCGCATCGGTCGGGTGGGACGCGCCGGCCGCGAGGGTGTGGCCATCACCCTGGCCGAACCGCGCGAGCACCGACAGCTCAAGAACATCGAGCGACTCATCGGCCAGAGGATCAACGTCGAGAAGGTTCCGTCGGTCGCCGACCTCCGCAGTCGGCGCCTCGAGGCCACCGCGACGGCGTTGCGCGAGGCGATCCTGATTGACACCTCCGAGGCCTACCGCAGCGTGGTGGACGAGTTGGCGGAGGAGTTCGGGGTGATGGAGGTGGCCCTCGCCGCGGTCCAGCTCGCTCACGAGGCCGCCGGCATCGTGGACGACACCCACGAGATTGCCGACGTCAGCCTCAAGAACGACAAGGTGTCGGGCCAGCCCAACGGCGGCTGGGAGCGGGGCGGGTCTTCGGGCCAGGCCGACAAGACTGGTAAGACCGGTAAGCCGACGTCCGACTGGGGCACCGGTGTGAAGACCGGCAAGTCCCCCAAGCCGATCAAGTCGGGAAAGACCAACTGGGCCAGCAAGGCCGAGTGGGAAGCGGACAAGAAGAAGACCAAGAAGCACAAGCACACCGGCACCGACATGACCTCGATCTTCATCGGGGCCGGTCGTGAGGCCGGCGTGCGCCCTCAGGACCTGGTCGGTGCGCTCACCGGTGAGACCAACCTCACCGGGGGCGACGTGGGCGCCATCAAGATCTTCGATCGCTTCTCGCTGGTCGAGGTGCCCGACGGCGCCGTCGACGAGGTCGTGTGGATCATGCGCAAGGCCCTCATCAAGGGCCGCAAGGCCACCGTGCGTCGCGAGCGCGATCAGCAGGACTGACCAGCCCGGTCACAACGACTCGGTCAGCTTGGCCTGACCCTCGTCGGCGGGCAGCTCACGGAGCCGGGCCCGGAACGACTCGGTGCCGTACCACCTCAGAGTTCCGACCAGTTCGCCTCACGGTCGGAACGGGCCGGTTGACGACCGATCTTCATGGGCGAGAGGGGCGCGTCGCACATGAGGAAGCGCTCGAAGCCGTCTGCCGCCCAGAGCCGGTCCCGCCATTGGCGTAGGGCTGGGTCGATCGAACCCGGGTAGGAAAGCGCTTGCTCGAGCTCGCTCCAGTGCTCCCACGTGGGGATGGTCCAGATGAGGATGCACTCGTCGTCGGCGTGCATCGACGTCTTCATCGCCGTCACCAGTTCCCAGCCGAACGGCTCGAGGGCGGCGATGCCCTCGTCTCGCACCAACGACAGAAACGTGTCGGCCTGTCCGGCGGCCACTGTCACGGTCTCGTGGGCGTAGGCGGTCCCCTTCACGCCGTCGGCGCAGAGCTGCTCGATGGTTCGGGTCCAGGGGGCCGGGATCATCACCCGGTCGAATCCGCCGCTTCGGTACCCCGCCGCTTCGTTCCACCACTTCTCGAGCTTGGCGTCCTGGAGGTTGGGCCGGCCGAGCTCGTGACCGAGCCCCTGGGCGAGACCGTGGAAACCGTCTTCCTCCCACATGTTCACCACACGGGGCCAGTGACCGGTGGTGCCGACGGCCCCCCACACCCCGAAGCAGAGCTGGTTGCGCTCGTCGTGGGCGATGGGGCTCCAGTTGGCCGTCATGTGGTGCATGTAGTTCGGCCGGTTCGGGCCGATGATGTCGATGAACTCGTGCGTGTAGATCTTCGTGTTCACGGTGTTCGTAGCGCTCCCGCGTTCGACTCCCTGGAGGCCAGATCGTATATTCGACAAGAGTCCTCGAGCAGTGCCTCGCATCGTCGAAGGGTGCGACGCGTCGTGCGACGAAGCGTTGGGATGACCGGACCGGAGGGACGATGGCGCAGGAGTCCGACATGTCGTCCAGTGGATCGGACCGCTCCGGGGAGATCACCGACGAGGCGGTGGCCGTGTTGCACCGGCGCATCGGCATACCCGAGCCGCACCCGATGCGACCCCACTACGTGGAGCCCGACGCCGACGCCTTTCGCCACGTGGCCGTCGCCTACGGCGACGACAACCCGCTCTGGTGCGACCCGGACTACGCGACGGGGTCGGTATGGGGTGGCCCGATCGCCCCGCCCCCGCTCGTGGGCGGGGACTCGTTGATCGGCGAGGACGAGGTCATCGAGGTGGCGCCCGAGCACGCCGAATTGATGAAGGGTGATCCCCTCCGTGGCGTGCACGCCTTCTACTCGGCCAGTGCCCGCGAATGGTGGGCGCCGCTGCGGCCGGGCCGACGGGTCTCGCGACGCAACGCTCTCGTCGGGGTGCACGACAAGCCCAGCGAGTTCGCCGGCCGGGCCGTGCACGAGTGGACCGGTCAGGTCTTTGGTGACGACGCCGGTGAGTTGCTGGCCGGGCAGTATCGGCTCATGATCCGCACCGAGCGCCGCCAGGCTCGCGAGCGCGCCAAGAACGCCGACGTCGAACTGGCGTCGTACACCGACGACGAGATCGCCGCGATCGATGCCCAGTACGCGTCGGAGGGGCCCCGCGGGGCCGAGCCCCGGTGGTTCGAGGACGTCGACGAAGGCGACACCATCGGACCGATGGTGAAGGGCCCGCTCACCGTCACCGACATCGTCTGCTGGCACGTGGGCATGGGTATGGGTCTCTACGGTGTGCGCCCTCTGCGCCTGGGGGCTGAGAACCGCCGGCGCATCCCCCGCTTCTTCCATCGTGACGACCAGAACGTGCCCGACGTGATGCAACGGGTGCACTGGGACCCGGCCTTCGCTCAGCGATCGGGCAACCCCACGACGTTCGACTACGGGCGCATGCGTGAGACCTGGCTCATCCACCTCTGCACCGACTGGATGGGAGACGACGCCTGGCTCTGGAAACTCGACTGCGAGTTCCGGGCCTTCAACTACGGGGGCGACACCCAGTGGCTCTCCGGCACGGTGGTACGGCGCTACCTGGCCGACGGTGAGCGGCCCGCGGTCGACCTCGACCTGCGGTGCGTCAACCAGCGCGGCGTGGTGACCACCCCCGGCCACGCCACGGTGTTGCTGCCCAGCCGCGACCACGGGCCGGTGCGTCTGCCTGATCCTCCCGGGGGTCGGGGCCGTGACCTGGCCACGGCCCTCGATTCGGTGATCGCCCAGTTCGCCGAGCGGGAGCAGGCCGAGAGAGGCGAGGGTCGAGCATGAGCGACGACGCGATGTCTCCCTACTCGGGCGTGTCCGGCCTGCTGGTCCAGCTCGATGCCGGGGTCCTGCGGCTGACGATCGACCGGCCCGACACCCGCAACGCGCTCGATGACGCCATGGTGGCCGCTCTGATCGATGCCATCGACGGCGCCGGTCGCGACGAGGCCGTGCGGGTGATCGTGCTCACCGGGACGGGCGACCACTTCTGCTCCGGCTTCGACATCGTGGCCCGCAACGCCGCGGGCTCGCCGGGGGGTGGAGGCCGGCCGCGCGTGGGCAGCATCCAACGCCGGTTGCCCTCACAGGCGCACCGGCTGGTTCCGCTGCTGCTGCAGACCCAGACCCCGGTGGTGTGCGTGGTGCGCGGGTGGGCCGCCGGTATCGGTCTGAACATGGCCCTCGCCGCCGATGTGTGCGTGGCCGCCGACGATGCCCGGTTCTGGGCCCCGTTCGTGGAGCGCGGTTTCACGCCCGACAGCGGGGCCACGTGGATGCTGCCGCGTCGGGTGGGCGAGGTGCGCGCCCGCGACATGTTGCTGCTCGGTCGGGTGGTCGAGGGCACCGAAGCGGCCGAGTGGGGGCTCGTGCACCGGGCTGTTCCCGTCGCCGATCTCGATGCGGCGGCCGCCGAGGTCGTGGGCCAGTTGGCCGGCAGCGCCACCGTCGCTGTGGGGCTCACCAAGTGGCTGCTGCACAGTGGCCAGACCGCTTCGTTGGACCACCACCTGCGCGACGAGGCCTTCGCCATGGAGCTTTCGTCGCGCAGCGAGGACTTCAAGGAAGGCCTGGCCGCTTTTCGGGAGAAGCGATCCCCCGAGTATCGGGGCCGGTGACCGACGACGTGTTCGAGACCCTGTCCCCGTCTGCGCGCGGCGGCGAGCCCGAGCTCTTGGCCATGGCCCCCGGGGAAGACCTCGCTTCCGCGGTCGATGCCGTTCGGGCCTGGGTGGCCGCCAACGTGCCCGAGCCGTGGAGGGTGGCTGCGGCCGAAGGCGGGGCCGACGCCATCCGGCGGGTGCGGCCGTTTGCCGACTACCGGTCGTGGTACCCCACGTTCGCTCGCTCGGGGCTGGCCGTGGCCACCTGGCCGGTGGCCTACGGGGGACTCGATCTCGCCGCGGCAGTGGCGCGGGCGGTGGAAGCCGAGTTGGCTCCTTTCAACCTCGGCCGGCTGAACCCCCTCGGGCTCAACCTCGCCGCTCCGGCACTCTTCGCCCACGGCACCGAGGAGCAGCGGCTGCGCTTCCTGCCGCCGATGGTGCGCAACGAGGAGATCTGGTGCCAGCTCTTCAGCGAACCCGGTGCCGGCTCCGATCTGGCCTCGTTGGCATGTCGTGCCGAACGGGACCTGGAGGCCGAGGCCGAGGCTGGTGCCGACCCGGACGCGGGCGCAGACTGGTTGCTCACCGGCCAGAAGGTGTGGAGCACGTGGGCCCACGAGGCCGACTTCGGGGTGATCCTGGCCCGAACCGACCTCGATGCTCCGAAGCGCCAGGGCATCACCTACTTCCTGATCGACCTCCACCAGCCCGGTGTCGAGGTGCGGCCGTTGCGCCACATCACCGGGGAGGTGGACTTCAACGAGACGTTCCTCGACCGGGCCCGGGTCCCCGACCGTCAGCGGATCGGTGCGGTCGGTGACGGTTGGAAGGTGGCCAACGCCACGCTGTCGGGGGAGCGTCAGATGGTGTCGGGGGCGGGGTCGGGTGGCGTCGACCGGATCGGCGGTGCCGGTTCGTCGCGCCTCGTGGCGCTGCTGGCGGCCCCGGTGGGTAACGGGCCGAGCAAACCTCGGGGTTCGGATCCGGTGCCCACCCGGACGAACGACCGTCCCGCGCTCGAGCCGGCTGGGCCCTCGTTTCGCGAGGAACGCACTGCTGATCGTGCCGTGGCCCGTGACGCGGTGGCGCGGTTGGTGAGCGAGGAGCGGATCCGGGGTTGGACCAACCAGCGGGTCCGTGCCGGTCTGCGCGCCGGTCGGGCGCCTGGCCCCGAGAGCTCGATCGGCAAGGTGCACCAGGGTTCTTTGAACCAGCGCATCCAGTCCCTGGCCACGGACCTGCTCGGCCCGGGCGCGGTGGCCTGGGAACCCGCGGGCGCCGGGGGGCCCCCGGACGACGAGGAGTGGGTCTACGCCGCCGATCTGCCCCGAGAGGTGCGGGGCATGCTGCGCAGCCGGGCCAACACCATCGAGGGTGGCACCACCGAGGTCAACAAGAACATCCTCGGCGAGCGGGTGCTGGGCCTGCCCCGCGAGCCCGACCCGTGGCAGGGCCAGCCCTGGCGCGATGTGCCGAGGAGCTCGAGCCCGAGGTGAGCGAGGCCGGGTATCGGACGCTGGTCGTCGAACGTCGGGGCCCGGTGGGCTGGCTGGTGTTCGATCGGCCCGAGGCCGGCAACGCGATGGACGCAACGATGTTGGCCGAGCTCGAACGGGCGTGGTCCGAGCTCGATCGTGACCCCGAGGTGCGGGTGATCGTGAACGCAGCCAACGGTCCGAACTTCCAGACCGGACTCGACGTGGTGCAGCTCAGCCGTGACCCCGAGGCTCTGCGCGAGCAGTCGCGTCGTACGAAGCGGGCCGAGCTGCGCATCTCGGCGTGGCACAACGACGTGAGCACCCCGGTCATCGCCGCGGTCAACGGGGCCTGTGCCGGTGGGGGCTTGCACTTCGTGGCCGATGCCGACATCGTGATCGCCGCCGCCAACGCCACCTTCCTCGACCCGCACGTCTCGGTGGGGCAGGTCAGTGCTTACGAGGCCATCGCCCTCACCCGCAAGGTGCCCTTCGAGGCAGTCATGCGCATGGCCCTGGCCGGTCGTCACGAGCGGGTGGCCGCGGCGCGGGCCTACCAGCTCGGGGTGGTGAGTGAAGTGGTCGACCCACCGGAGCAGCTCCACGAGCGGGCCCAGGAACTGGCCGAGACCATCGCCCGCAACTCCCCGGCGGCCATGGCGGTCAGCAAGCGGGCCTTGTGGCGGGCGCTCGAGCTCGGCCTCACCGACGCCTGTCGCGAGGGGGCGAAGGACCTGGTGAGCTTGTGGGGTCATCCCGACCAGACCGAAGGCCCCGCCGCCTTCGCCGCCAGGCGCGAGCCGGTCTGGACGACGAAGGCGACGGTCCCACCAACCGCAACCGCAGGGCTCGATGCCGCCCCGAGCGCACGACCGCCCGAACCCGGAGGCCCACGATGACCCAGTACACCTGCCTGAAGATCGAGCGTCACGGAAAGGTTGGTTGGCTCATCAACAACCGGCCCGAGCAACTCAACGCCATGAACAACACGATGCGCGACGAGTTCGCCGACGCGTGGCTCGAGCTCGACCGCGACCCTGCCGTCCGGGTGATCGTGCACACCGGGGAGGGCCGGGCCTTCCAGACCGGGGTCGACGTGAGCGAGATCGCCGGCGACGGCGTGGGCATGGAGCGTTACCGCGACTCGATGGAGAACTTCGACGTGCACTTCACCGCCTGGCACCAGGGGGTGCAGAAGCCGGTCATCACCGCCGTCAACGGGCTGTGCGCCGGCGGGGCGTTCCACTGGGTGGCCGATGCCGACGTCGTGATCGCTGCCAGCGACGCCCAGTTCTTCGACCCCCATGTGTCGGTCGGGCAGGTCGTGGCCATCGAAGCGATCGGGCTGTTGCGCAAGATGCCGTTCGAAGCGGTGATGCGGATGGCGTTGATGGGACGTCACGAGCGCATGCCGGCCCAGCGCGCCTACGAGCTGGGGATGATCAGCGAGGTGGTCGACCCGCCTGAGCGGCTCCGCGAGCGGGCCCAGGAGCTGGCCGAGACCATCGCCCGCAACTCCCCGGCGGCCATGGCCGCCAGCAAGCGGGCCTTGTGGCGGGCGCTCGAGCTCGGCCTCACCGACGCCTGTCGCGAGGGGGCCAAGGACCTGGTGAGCATGTGGGGTCACCCCGATCAGACCGAGGGACCGGCGGCCTTCGCCGCCAAGCGCGAGCCGGTGTGGGCGGACCCTGTTGCCGACTCCGGCTCGGACTCTGCGCCGGGCCCGGCGTCGGACTCTGCGCCGGGCCCCGGATGAACCTGGCGTTGCTGCTGTTCGAGCACCCGTTCGCCGACGACGTGCCGCTCCTGCACACGATCGACCGCTCGATGACCGCCGGGGCGGCCCGGGCGGAGGCTCACCGTGTGGCGGCCGAGCTCGTTCGTGAGCTCGTCCCCCCGGCCCGCCCTGCGGTCGGGCTCGACGGGATGGCCGTGGCCGTGCAGTTGCCGAACGGGCCCGAGCTCGTTGCGACCATGGTCGGGGTGTGGCTGGCCGGGGGTGTGTACGTACCCGTGAACCCCCGCTTCCCCGATCCTGAGGTCGCCGCCGTTGTCGCCGCCACCCGCCCGGTGGGCCTGGTGACCCCGGCTGGGATCGTGCGGCTCGGGCCAGGGCCGGTCGAGTCCGGGCCAGCCGGGTCCGGGTTGGCCGGTGTCGAGCGGCGGCAGCAGCAGCAACAACCGGAGCGGTACGAGCCGGATGTGGCCTTCGTGATGTGGACCTCGGGCACGACCGGCCCGCCGAAGCCGATCCGTCACACCCACGACGCCTACGTCGAGCTGCTCGACCGGGTCTTGGGTCCGTTGCGCGGTGGCGAGTCGAGCGGCGGGTCGAACCGCGAGCGCTCCCGTCGGCCCACGCCCAACCTGATCCCGGTCTCGATGGCGCTGAACGCCGGGCTCTACAACGCGTTGTTCGGCCTGCGGGCCGGTGCGGCGCTGGTGATGATGGATCGGTTCGAGCCGCACGATTTCGCTCAGCTGGTACGACGCTTCGAGATCCGCTCGACGGTGCTCCCACCGGCCGCGATGGTGTCGCTCACCGACTCGGACCTCACCGCCACCGACCTGGTCCCACTGCGCTATGTGCGCTCGATAACGGCGCCCCTCTCCCCGCTGCACGCTCGGCGCTTCGTCGAACGGTTCGGAGTGCACGTGCTCAACGGGTACGGACAGGCCGAGATGGGAGAGGTGATCGGGTGGACGGCAGCGGACGCGAAGGACCATCCCGACAAGGTCGGGGCGATCGGCCGTCCCCACTCGGGGGTGGACATCCGCGTCGACGCCGGCGACCACTTGTGGGTGCGCCCGCCCAACACCGCCGCCGGCATCGACGACCGCAAGGACGCCGACGGGTTCATCGACACGGGTGACCTGGCCCGCATCGATGACGAGGGGTTCGTATGGATCGAGGGCCGTGCCGGCGACGTGATCAACCGGGGCGGCAACAAGGTGATGCCGGGCGCCGTGGAGGAGGTGCTGCGTCTCTCGCCTGCGGTCGCCGATGTGGCGGTGGTCGGGGCACCCGACGAACGCCTCGGCGAGGTGCCCGTCGCCTTCCTGGTGGGTCGCCCGGTGCCCGACGAGGACCTGATCGCCCTGTGCCTCGCCCATCTCGTGGCCTACAAGGTGCCCTCCGCTTTTCACTGGGTCGACGAGCTCCCCCGCACCGAGGTCGGCAAGGTGCGGCGCCAGGACCTCGTGGCCCGTCTGACGACCTGATTCGGGGGCGGCGGGCGGCGGTCGCCTCGGCCGCGCTCGGGCAGTGTTTCCTACAAGCGGCCGCCGGTGCGCAGGTCACCCGGCACCCAGGCGGGGTCGCGGCGTTCCTTGAACGCCAGGAACCCCTCGAGCGTCTCCGGTCCCGCCAGGCTGCGCTCCATCGTCATGCGGTCGTAGCTGCCGTAACTGTCGCCGATGATGCGCTTCACGTCGCCGTACGCCCCCGGTGCACAACGACAGCACCACTCGAGCACGTCCACGGCCCCGTCGATCACCGACTCGTGGGGTACGACCCGCGACACGAGCCCCCATTCGAGGGCCTCGGTGGAGGTGACCACCCGGCCGGTGAAGAGCATGTCCTTGGCCCGGGCCGGGCCGATCTGGGCGGGCAGGTAGGTGGCGTAGCCGGTGTCGGCGATACCTCGGTACAGCTCGGGGGCCCGGAAGGTGGCGTGCTCACTGGCCACCGCGACGTCGGAGAGCATGGCGATGAGCAGCCCCCCGCCCTGACACAGGCCGTTGACGGCGCTCACCACGGGCTTGGCCGATCGCCGCACCGCGTCGAACGGCACCGTATCCATGCCCAGGAGCCCCGGCCCACCCCAGTCGTCGACCGGGTCACCCCCGAGGTCACCGCCGGGGATGAAGACGTCACCGGTACCGGTGATCAGCAGGCCGGCCAGCGAGTCGTCGCCGTTCACCCGATCGATGGCGTAGCGAATGCCGAAGTACATGGCGCCGGTGAGGGCGTTGCGGCGCTCGGGTCGGTCGACCACGCACCGGGCCAGGCTGCCGTGGCGCTCGAAACGCAGGTAGGGCGTGCCCAGCCAGTCGCCTTCGGGGGGGCGAGCAGTCGGGCCGCCCCTCGTCGACTCCCCGTCACCACCGCGCCGATCTCCGTCGCTCATCGGGCCCCCCTTTCTGGATTGCATAAGGTATCCGACGCACTGCGACGGCCGACCTGAGGGTCGGCGATCACACGGGGACCACCCGTTCCGACGTCACACCAAGGGGAAGCGCGCTGATGGGGATGCTGGACGGAAAGGTGGCCATCGTGACGGGCGCGGGCCACGGTATCGGTCGAGGCCACGCCCTCGAGCTGGCCAAGCACGGGGCGTCGGTCGTGGTCAACGATCTCGGTGGGTCCGAGCGAGGCGAGGGGGCTTCGAAGGCGGCTGACGTGACCGTTGGTCTCGTCCACGAACGCGGAGGCGTCGCCGTGGCCAACTACGGCGACGTGTCCGACCACGACCAGTGCGGGGAGCTCCTGCAGCAGGCTGTCGACACCTACGGTCGGCTCGACATCGTGGTCAACAACGCGGGAATCGTGCGCGACGCCGCCATCTGGAACATGAGCGTCGACGACTTCGATCTCGTCCTGCGGGTTCACCTCCGCGGCACGTGGTCGATGAGCCACCATGCTGCCAAGTACTTCCGAGCCCGATCAAAAGCCGGCGAACCAGTTGCCGGACGCATCATCAACACCACTTCGGGCGCCGGCCTGACCGGCAACTTCGGCCAGACCAGCTACGCCACCGCCAAGGCGGCCATCGTCGGCCTCACGCTCACGCTCGCCCAGGAACTGGCCAGCAGCGGCGTCACCGTCAACGCCGTCGGCCCGAGCGGTCTCACCCGCATCACTGCCACCATGCCGGGCATGCCCGAGTCGTTCGAGCCCGACGAGATCGGCGATGACGACTTCCATCCGATGGACCCGGCCAACGCCTCTCCGCTCGTGGCGTGGTTGGCCAGCGACGACGCCGGCTACGTGAACGGCCAGGTGATCCGCTCCCTCGATGATCGCATCATCTGGATGCAGGGGTGGCGTGAGCGCAAGACCATCTCCAACGACGAGAAGAAGTGGGACGCCAACAAGCTCACCGCCCGTATGGGTGGCGAGGTCTTCGGCGTCCAACCCGCCGGCCTGCGGTTCGAGCAGGCCTGACCCAGGAGGTCCCCATGACCGATGCCGTGATCGTTTCTGCCGCCCGCACCCCGATCGGGCGGGCCCGTAAGGGCTCCCTCGTCGGCGTCGATGCCTTCGAGCTGGCCCAGGTGGCCGTCGGAGCTGCCATCGACCGCAGCGGCATCCCGGCCGCCGACATCGACGACGTGGTGGTCGCCGAGTCACTGCAGGGGGGCGGGGTCATCGCCCGTCACGTGGCGGTCGAGCTCGGGCTCACCGGTGTTCCCGGTCTGGCCGACAACCGGCACTGCGCGGCCGGCCTCTCGGCCATCCAGATCGGGGCGGCCTCGATCATGGCCGGCATGGATCAGGTGGTGGTGGCCGGTGGCACTGAGAGCCTCTCCACCTCGCCCTCGTCGTTCAAGCGCACCGAGCTCGGGGCCGAGCCCGGCCCGTGGATGTCGCCGAGCCACAACCCCACGCCCGATGCTCCGGCCTTCGACATGACCATCACCGTCGGCCACAACAGCGCGACGGAGATGGGCCTCACCCGCCGTGACGTCGACGAGTGGGCGGCGTACTCCCACGGTCAGGCCGTCGAGTCGATCGACAACGGGTGGTTCGACGAGCAGATCGTGCCCGTCACCGCCCCCCAGGTCGACGGCACCATCAAGGAGTTCTTCGTCGACGAGCATCCGCGTCGCGGCGTCACCGCCGACACGCTCGCCGATCTGGCACCGCTCCACCCCGAGATCGATGGCTTCACCGTCACCGCCGGCAACGCCGCAGGCCTCAACGACGCGGCCGCAGCGGTGGTGCTCACCTCAGGCGATTACGCCGCAGCGCATGGCCTGGCGCCGATGGCCCGTGTCCTGGCCTGGGCCTCGGTGGGCATCGAGCCTGCCCGCACAGGTATGGCCCCCACCCTCGCCATCCCGAAGGCCCTCGAGCGGGCTGGCATGGCCATCGACGACATCGACCTCTGGGAGATCAACGAGGCCTTCTGTTCGGTGCCCGTCGCCGCGTATCGCACCCTTGGTATCGACCCCACGATCTTGAACGTGAACGGCAGCGGTTGCAGCCTCGGCCACCCGATCGCCGCGACCGGTTCGCGGATGGTGGTCACGATGGTGCACGAGCTGCGCCGCCGGGGCCTCAGCACCGGTGTCGTCTCGATGTGCGCCGGCGGCGGCATGGGCTCGGCCCTCGTACTCGAGGTCCTCTGAGCCCGTCGCTCCCCGAGCC
>JBDNHK010000100.1:0-90970 GCA_041688815.1 Acidimicrobiales bacterium
CGACGAGCCCGACGGGCGCCACGGCCCGTGGCCGGCGTTGGGCTGGGGGCTGGTGTCGGCCGTAGGTGGGGTCGGGGCGGCCGCGACAGGGTTCGCCCTGGGTTCGACATGGTGACCGGCGGCCCCGGTCCGGCGCCGCCGGGGCCCATGCGATTGACTCGTGCCCATGGCTGATCCGTCCGTGCTCGACATCCAGCGGTCCGAGCTCCAGGCCCGGGGACTCGACGAGGTCGACCTGGCCTCCGACCCGATCATCCAGTTCGGTCGCTGGTTCGACGGGTGCGTCGAAGCGGGCGTCCACGAGCCCGAGGCCATGATCGTGTCGAGCGTCGGTGCCGACGGCCGCCCGTCGTCACGTCACGTGCTGATGCGGGGTCTCGACCACGGTTTCGTGTTCTTCACCAACTACACCAGCCAGAAGGGCCGGGAACTGCTCGCCCACCCGGTGGCGGCAATCTGCTTTCCCTGGAACGTGCTGGCCCGTCAGGTGCGGGTCGTCGGTCCGGTCGAGCAGGTGGAAGCGGCCGATTCCGACGAGTACTTCGCGTCGCGCCCGCGCGGCAGCCAGATCGGTGCGTGGGCATCGCGGCAGAGCGAGGTGATCCCCGACCGGTCGACGCTCGAGGAGTGGGTGGTCGAGACGGAGGAGCGCTTCGACGGGGTCGACGTGCCCCGACCCGGGCATTGGGGCGGATTTCGGGTCGTCCCCGACGAGATCGAGTTCTGGCAGGGCCGACCGTCGCGTCTGCACGACCGCTTCCGGTACACCCGAACTGCCGAGGGTTGGGCCCACCAGCGCCTCAGTCCCTGAGTCAGAGTTACGGGAGGAGGCTCATGACATCACGGGCCACCAGGCGGAGGTGGTCGAGGTCGTCGAGGTCGAGCACCTGGAGGTACAGGCGTTCCACTCCGGCTTCGGCGTAGGTGGCGACGGTGTCGAGGACCTCGGCAGGAGTGCCTGCCGCCCCGTTCTGGCGCAGCTCGTACGCGGCGCGACCGATGGCGCCGGCCCGGCGTTCGACCTCCTCGTTCGTGGCCCCGCAGCACAACACCAGCGCGGCCGAGAAGACCATGTCCTCGGGGGGACGGCCGATCGTCTCGCAGGCGGAGCGCACGCGGTCGCGCTGCTGCACGAAGACCTCGACGGGAGAGAAGGCCACGTTGAACTCGGCTGCGAACCGCGCCGCCAACGCCGGGGTCCGGGTGGGCCCGTGCCCGCCCACGATCACCGGAGGCCCCCCCGGCTGCACCGGCTTGGGGAGGGCGGGCGACCCCACCAGGCCGTAGTACTCACCTTCGAACGTGAACTGTGAGTCTTCAGGGGTGCTCCACAGGCCGGTGATGATCTCGAGTTGCTCTTCGAGCCGGTCGAAGCGCTCCTTCAGCATCGGGAACGGGATGCCGTAGGCCACGTGCTCCTCGCCGTACCAGCCGGCGCCCAGACCGAGCTCGACCCGTCCGCCGCTCATCTCGTCGACCTGGGCGACGGCCACGGCCAGCGGGCCGGGGAGCCGGAAGGTGGCCGAGCACACCAGGGTGCCGAGACGGATCGTTGTGGTCTCCCGGGCGATGCCCCCGAGGGTGACCCAGGTGTCGGTGGGGCCGGGCAGCCCGCTGACCGGTCCCATCTTGAGGTAGTGGTCCGACCGGAAGAAGCCGTTGAACCCGAGCTCCTCGGCGGTCTGGGCCATCGCCAGTTGCTGGCCGTAGCTGGCCCCCTGCTGGGGTTCGACGAAGATGCGCAGTTCCATGTCTGGCTCTCTGGTGAGGTGGGAGGAAGGGGCGGGTTCGAAGGTCGAGGGCGAGCGGGCGCGGCATCGGCTCGCCGGCTGCTCCTATTCGACGAGGGAGCGGTGGACGGGGTCGGTGGTCGGCCCGCCTGGTGACGACCGAGCGTCGCGCACGGCCCGGGTCACCAGCGCCACGAGGACGACCAGGGTGATGGTCAGGCCCAGGACGAGACCCAGGCGGGTGGGCCCTACGTCGCTGATCCAGTTGCTGATCCGGCCGTTGACCTCGAAGACCCAACGTGCCGGTCCGCCGGCGTCGACGTTGCCGCCGAACACCTGGAGCTCGTACCAGCCGTAGTAGGCGACGTAGGCGCCGGCCAGCACGAGCAGGCCGCCCGACACCCGATTCACGTAGGGCAGCACCCGGCGCAGGCGGCCGACCAGGGACTGGCGGGCCAGGGCGATGGCCAGCGTGAGCGCGGTCAGGACCAGCCCCATGCCGAGGGCGTAGGCGAGGAAGGCCCCGATACCGACGGCGAAGCTCTCGGTGTCGATCGTGGTCACCACTGCGGCGGTGAACAGCGAGATCGTGCACGACAGTGACACCACGGCGTAGGACACCCCGAAGAGGAACACCGAGGTGAGCTCGCGTGACTCGGTGCCCTTGTTCAGCTTGGGGAGCTTCACCGTGAACGTGCGCCCCCGCAGCATCAACCCCCCCATCACCACGAGGCCCACACCCAGAAGGATCGTCACCCAGGGGAGGCGCTGCTGCAGAGTGGACAGCACCGGTTCGAGGGCCAGACCGAGAACCGCGAACACGGCCACGAAGCCGGCGGTCATCGTGGCCCCCACCGTCAACGCCCGCAGCACCGCGGCTGAGACGTCACGACCGTCCGGTTCCACCTCGGCCTCGAGGCCGAGGAAGTACGACAGGTACGCGGGCAACATGGCGAACCCGCACGGGTTGAAGGTGGCGACCATCCCCACCCCGAAGGCGTAGACCAGTGAGGCGTTCATCCTGATCTCACGCCGGGAGGTGCTCGTCGATCAGGGCCTGGAGCTGCTCGGCCGTCATGGCGCCGAGGTGGACCTCGGTGATGGTGCCGTCGGCGGCCACGAACACGGTGGTGGGCAGGTTGACGCCGTCGAGGGCCCGGACCAACTCACCCTTCGGGTCTCGGCCCAGCGGGTAGGTGACGCCGGTTCGCTCGATGAGCGGTCGCCCGAGCTCGGCCGCCTCCTGCACCTGCAACCCCAGGAACCCCACACGGTCGCGGTTGGCCTGGTACACCTGCTCGATGGCCGGCATCTCGGCGACGCACGGCGCGCAGTACGAAGCCCAGAAGTTCACGACGAGCGGCTTGCCGTCGGTGGTGAGCGTGGTGCGGGAATCGTCGAAACCGGTGTAGGTGAAGGCGGGAAGGGCGGTGCCGGTGACGTCGCGGCCCGGCTGGAGATCGTTCGGGGTGAACGCACTCGGGGGGAGGGTGGCCCCGGGGGTGAGCTTCTCGGCGGTGCTCTCGCTCCCCGAGCGGAACGCCACCAAGGTGGCGATGGCCAACACGACGGCGGACAATGCGACGGCGGCGATCAGTCCACGCGACACCCGTCGGGGCGGGGTCGCCGGGGCACGGTCCTCAGGGGGCAGCTCGGTCGTTTTCATACGGGGTACAGGGTTCGACGGTAGCGGTGGTCCGGGTCGGTCGGGCAGTCAGGGTCCGGCGATGCCGTGACCGCCGGGGACCTGGGGCCCGGTGCCGCAGGGGAGACGGCACCGGGCCCGGTCATGCGCTGCGGAGGTAGCTCCGGAGGTGGACCGGCACCGGGATCTCCGGGAGCTGGTCCTCGGGCCGGGGAACCTTCGGAGGGCGCCCGGCCCGGCGCTTGGTGGTGAGGATCCGCCCGTTGAGGAACAGGTGCCCGCCCCACACCCCCCACGGTTCGTGGCGGTCGATGGCGCCTTCGAGGCACATCAGCTGCACCGGGCACTCGGCGCAGATGCGCTTGGCCCGGATTACGTCGTGGAGGTCCTCGGAGAAGAACACGCCGCTCAGCGTGTCGTCGAGGTCACGACAGGCCGCTTCGGCCTGCACGGCGATGGAGATGTCGTCGATCGTCTCGGCGAGCATCGGTTCGTCCCTTCTGGTCGGTGGTGCGGGGGTGGAGTGGATCGGGTCGGGTGGAGTCGGTCGGGGGCGACGAGGAAAGGCCGCCGGGGGAGCCCGGCGGCCTGTCGCAGATCTCGTCGCGGTGAGCGTTACGAGGTCGGGATCGGAGGCCGCCGGGTGAGGCGCTTGTGGTTCATCGAGAAACCGCTGCCGTCGATGGGCCGGTACCAGGAGGTGCCGTTGACGGGGGTGGTGATGACCACGGCCGAACCGGAGGCGCCCACGACGAGAGCCGACACGGCACCGGAGGTGCAGGTAGGGACGTCTGTCGTGAACATGGCAACAATCCAAGCACGTCAGCGTGGTTGCCGTCAACGGGGTTTCGTCACTCGGGCCCGAGATCGACCCTTGGCGACGGCGGGCCGACCGGCGCTCGGCCGGTAGCGTCGGGACTGATGAGCGACCCGGGATCCAACCCCGAGCGCGTGCGGCGGGCCGCAGGCGCCGTCGAGATCCTGCCCGTCCCCGTCGAGGGTCGGGTGTTCCGGTCGTCGCGCCTGGTGCGCCTCGGTGATGTTGGGGTGGACGGTCGGGTTCGTCTCGATGCCCTGGCCCGCTACCTGCAGGACGTGGCCGGCGACGACAGCGCCGACGCCGACCTCGGCGACGACTTCTCGTGGGTCGTGCGCCGGTCGGTGATCGAGCAACACGAGCCCCTCCGCTTTCGCGACCGGGCCGAACTGGCCACGTTCTGCTCCGGCTTCGGGAGCAGGTGGGCCGAACGTCGGGTGGTCATAACCGGTGGACAAAGGGGCTGGGTCGAGGCCGTCACGGTGTGGGTGCGGGTCGATGTGACCACCGGGCGCCCCAAGCCGTTGAGCGACGAGTTCCGCTCCACCTATTCGTTGGCGGCCGGCGGCCGTGAAGTCGGCGGACGCCTGCGGCACGACGCGCTCGATGTCGGTGATCCCGGCGTGCACCTCGTGCCCTGGCTACCGCGGGTCGCCGATCTCGACGTCCTCGACCACGTCACCAACGCCGTGGCCTGGTCGATGGTGGAGGAGGCGCTCTCGTCCGCGTCCCGTCGGGTCGGGTCGGCGGGTTGGACGACGCTCCCCCGACGCAACGAGGTCGAGTACCGCGACCCCATCGATCGCCGACTCGTGGTCGACGGGCCGGCACCGGTGGTGCTCGTGCGGCCTGGTCCCGATCGTCTCGACGTCACCGTGCGCGGGGGCGAAGGCCGGGGCTCGCCCGTGTTCGTGACCGCCCTGGTGACGGCCGTTCAGCCGCGAGGCGAGACCACTCGCCCGTAGAGGATCGGGGCGCCGGTCGTCCGGTCGGTGACCAGCACCAGGAACGGTCGGTCGGCGACGATGCGGCGGGGCGACCCGGCGGCGGGGGCGGTCGTCGGCGACGAACCGGACGCCGGTGCCGGCGGTACCAGGCTGGTCCCCGTACCGGGGACCCCGGTTGTCCCCGTTCGACGTGGGGCCGAAGCGGAGGCCTCGGAGCCCTGCTCGTCGACCGACAGGAAACCCTGATGGATGACGCCGGCCAATGACAGCGGCTCGTCGTCGGTGATACCGGCGAAGTCGGCGACTCCCGGATCGAATGCATCGACGACGCCGAGATCCCTCAGGGTGTCCTCGAGCTCGAGGTCGGTCGTGAACCCGAACTGCGGCACGGCCAGGTCGACGGCGCTGGACCGCATCGAACGGGTCAACGCGGCCAGCGCCGGACCGTCCAGGGAGGTCTCGACGTCGGTGAAACGTCCTCCGTCGGGGATCACGATCGTCATGGCCAGGTCGTCGCCGAGGTAGGGGATCTCGACCGCCTGCCATCCGTCGCCGTCGGCCACCCTGAGTCCGGTCTCGGCTGTGCGCTGCATCATGGGCACCGTGACGAGTGTGCCGTCGAGGCGGCGGAACGAGGTGAGGCGGGTTTCGTTCAACTCGAACGGCATGGCCCACGGGGCCCTGAGGTAGGCCGCGCTCGGGGCCAGGAGCCGGCTCAACTCGTCGACCGCGCCTCGCCTGAGGAGTTGGGTGATGTGGTTGTTCGTCTCCGCCGCGGCCCACGCATTGACTGCGTTGCGGGCCTCCTCGGGGTCGGAGCGGAAGTCGGTGACCCTGATGCCGGTGCCCCACGTCGTGGCCAGGTCGGTCAGCCAGGGGTCGCCGAATCGGGTGTTGCGTTGGCCCCACAACGACGATGCCAGCTCCAGCGAGAGCCGGCCCCTGCGGCCGGTGTCGTCGTCCTGGCGCTCACCTGATTGGGCGAGCAGTGAGCGCCACACGGTGTCGAGGCCCGGGTCGAACCCGTCGCCGGCGTGGAGCACGGTGCTGAGCTGATCGCGCGTGGCCCCTCCGGCCCCGGCGCGGGCCTGGGTCAGCCCTAGGGCCACAGGGACGGGAGCGATCACCGTGTTGGCGGCTCGTGATCGCTCGACGGTGGCGCGGTGCAGGTCGGCGGTGAAGGCCCACAACGAAGCCACGGCCGGGCCGGTGGCCGAGGCCGGGGCGGAGGAGGCGGGCCGGTCGGCCTTGATCTCTTCACCGGTGTCGTTCGAGCAGGCCCCGGCCGTCGCCGTTGCCAGCAGGACGCCCACGACGAGCCACCGACGGCGGCGGTGGACTCCCGACCGGCGTCGCGGCGACATGGCCACCACGGTAGGGGGCCGGGTTCGGGTCAGGGGGATGCCGTGTCAGCGGCGTCGAGCGCCGCCACCGCCGCGACCAGCAGCCGAGCGGAGCACCCACCCATGTCGACGGGTGGCGCCAGGTCGTCGACCAACCGATCGAGGATGGACCCGAAGGCCGCGGCTGCCGGGCCCTTGCCGAGGACGACCGGTTGTCCCGTGTCGCCGCCGGCGGACACCAGGGGCTCGAGGGGGATGGCACCGAGCAGCGCCACGCCGGCCTCGGCGGCCAGGGCCTCGCCGCCACCGGATCCGAACAGCGGGTACCGCTCGCCGTGGTCGCACTCGAACGAGCTCATGTTCTCGATGACGCCGAGCACCCTCAGGTAGCTCTTGCGGGCCATCGTGACCGCCCGGCTGGCCACCTTCTGGGCAGCCAGGGCGGGGGTGGTGACCACGATCATCTCGGCCTGGGGGAGCATACGGGCCAGCCCCATCTGCACGTCGCCGGTGCCCGGCGGCATGTCGATGATCAGGTACTGCAGATCGTCGGGCCAGGCCACGTCCTCGAGGAAGTGCTGGACGGCCCGGTTCAGGATGAGGCCGCGCCACATGAGGGCGTCGGTCTCGTCGTCGACCAGCAGACCCATCGACACGACCTCGAGTCGGCCCGGGCCGATGTCGAGGCGTTCGGGGATGATGCGGGTGGCGCCGCCGTCACCGGCCTCGGCGTGGAGGCGCCCCTCGAGTCCGAGCATCCTCGGCATCGAGAAGCCCCAGATGTCGGCGTCGAGCACCCCGACGGCGAAGCCTCGGGCGGCCAACCCGGCGGCCAGGTTGGCCGAGACCGACGACTTGCCCACGCCACCCTTGCCCGACGCGATGGCCAGCACCCGCGTGGTGGCGGGCACGGCGGTGGCCGGGGCCTTGTCGCGCACGTTCCAACGGGCCTTGGCCATCGCCGCCGATTTCTGCTCGGCGGTCATCTCGCCCCAGTCGATCTTCACGGAGGTGACGCCGGGGAGATCGCTCACCCGGCCCTTGATCTCCGTCTGGAGTTGGGCCCGCAGGGGGCAACCCGAGGTGGTGAGCGCGACGGCCACCACGACCCGCCCGTCGGGCTGGACCTCGGCGTGGAGCGCCATACCCAGTTCCACGATGTCGGCGCCGAGCTCGGGGTCGATGACCCCGCGCAGGACCCGGAGCACGTCGTCGGAGGAGGGGAGCGTCGGCACGACCGAGATTCTACCGGTTGGAACCGTGTAAACTAGGAGACGTGGTCCCTGTCCGCGTCAATCCCGATCCCGCAACTGGGGCCGAGAGCGTGGCCTCGGCTCTCGACGACGGTCGGGCCGAGGGCGCCACCCGGTCCGAGGACGGACCCCCGAAGCTCGACGTACTCAAGGCGTTGGGCGACAACACCCGCTACGCGATCTACCTCGAGCTGGCCCGCTCCCCTCTGCCCTTGGCCACGGCCGAGATCGCCGACATTCTCGGCCTTCACGTCAACACGGTGCGCCCCCACCTCGAGCGCATGCGCGACGTCGGCCTCCTGCGGGTCGACACCGAGACCCGCGGCTCGGTCGGGCGACCCCAGCACCGTTACTCCCTCACCGACGACGCCCCGGCCCTGGGCCTCGAGCCGTCGCCCTGGCCGATGCTGGCCCGCACGCTGCTCGCCGCCGCGGCTGCCGGCGGGCTCGAGGGCGACGACCTGGCTGACGCCGGTCGCCGCCAGGGTGAGGCCGACGCCCGCCGTTGGCCCGATGACGCCGACTGCCTCGACTCCCTCGTCGTAGAACAGGCCCGACTCGGCTTCGACCCCGAGACCGTCGATCACGCCAACGGCGCCACGATGGCCTTTGCCCACTGCCCGTTCCGCGATCTGGCCGAGAGCCATCCCGACCTGGTGTGCTCGCTGCACAACGGTCTGGTGGAGGGCTTCGTGACCTCCTGGGACGGCGGCGGGGTGGCCCGGTTCCACCCACTGCTCGATCGCACCCCGTGCCAGGTCGAGGTCGTCATGCGATGATTGCGATCGGACCCGTCACCGCTAACCTTGAGCCAAACCGAATCCTCTGGGAGGACCAACTGTGATCACCCTCACCGACACCGCTTCGCTCAAGGTCAAGGAACTCATCGACCAGGACGGCCAAGACGGCCTCATGCTCCGTGTCGCGGTGCGTCCGGGCGGATGCAGCGGCTTCAGCTACGAGATGTTCTTCGACACCGAAAAGGACGCCGAGGACATGGTTCTCGACGGCAGCGGCGTCCCTGTCGTAATCGACCCGTCCAGTGCCCAGCTCCTCAGCGGGGCCACGCTCGACTACAAGGACGGCCTCCAGGGCGCCGGTTTCGCCATCGACAACCCCAACGCCCAGAAGAGCTGCGGCTGCGGTCAGTCCTTCAGCTGATCGACTCGATCCCGGTTCGACCCACGACCGTCCTACGGGGCGGTCGTGTCGCGTCCAGGGCTCGGTTCAGGCCGTTGCCGCGTCGAGGGCCTGCGCCAACTCGCGGGTGTCGAACACGTTGTCGAGCCGCGAGGTGACGGTGCCGTCGGCGCGGGCCACGAAGAGGCTGGGCTCGAAGGTGAGGCCGTAGCGGTCGACCGCCGGGGTGGTGCCACCCGCCCCGGGGTCAGGGGTCGCCGACGGGTTGACATAGACCTCGGCGTGGACGAAGGCCATGTTCGGACGGCGGGCGGCCTCGGTCGTCACCATGTCGAGCACGGGCCCGCACACCGCGGTCTGGCAGTACAGCGGTGTGCTGATCATCAGGGCGACGGCCTGCCCGCTGGCCAGGACGCTGGCCAGGTCACGCTCGTGAAGCGGGCACTGGGGGTCGCGGGTGCAGACGGGGGTGACGCCACGGGCATCGGCGCCGGTGGGCGTGGCGACAGGGATCATGGCCTGCCCGGGTTGGACGATCTTCACGTCGCGAGCGGGATCGACCTGGAAACTCTGTTTCGACTCCTGCCCTTCGATCTCGGCGGTGAGGGTCCAGATGCCGGTCTCGTCGAAGGTGCTGAACAACGGGTAGTAGCCGATCGGGGTGCCCTCGGCGTGGCGTTCGAGGGTGACGTCACGGGCGGCGCCTCCGGGGCTGGTGAGGCGGACAGGGAGCACCGGCGGGCCCTCGGTCGTGGGGGGGCCGGCGGCGCTGGCGATGGTGAAAACCGCTCGTTGGGGCAGGCCCGACACGAGGTAGCCGCCTTGATAGTTGAACAGCCCGACGAGCTGTGATCCGGTTGTCGTGAGACTTAGGCGGTCGGCGTCGTCGGTTTTGCCCGAGCCCCCGCAGGCGGCCAACAGCGCCGGGGCTCCCAGCGCCAGAAAGCCGGCACCGCCGATCCGACCGGTGCGCACCAGGAAGGACCGTCGGTCGAGGGGGACCGGGATGCCGGTGGCCCGGCGTGGCGCGGACGGGTGAGGGGGGTTCGGTGTCGGGACCATGCACTGGCGAACCTATCCTCCGTCTGATGCCGATCCACATCGCCGACGAGGGTGCGTCCCCTGCGGTCATCGACCTCGTCATCGACGGTCGATCCGTCACTGTCCCCGACGACGGGTCGTCGCTGCTGGCCGTGCTGCGCGAAGGCCTGGGCATCGCGTCGGTGAAGGACGGCTGCAGCCCGCAGGGGCAGTGCGGGTGCTGCACGGTTCTCGTCGACGGTGCCCCGCGTGTCGCCTGTGTCACTCCGGTGCGTCGGGTGGCCGGACGGGTGATCACCACGGTCGACGGTCTGGGTCCGCAGGAGCGTCAGCGCTGGGCCGACGCCTTCCTGGCCACGGGGGCCAGTCAGTGTGGCTTCTGCACCCCGGGGATCATCTGCCGACTCGAAGGCCTGCGGGCCAAGGCCGGCGATGCCGACCGTGCCGCCGTCGCCCGGGCGCTGTCGGCGCATCTCTGCCGGTGCACCGGATGGCAGACCATCGTGGAGGCCTGGTCGTTGGCGGTCAGCGGTGCGGGTTCGGCCGAGGCCGCGCTCGATCGCGACCGTGACCTCGAGGCGGCGACCCGGAGGGCAACCCTCGAAGGGGGGGTGGCGCAGCGGGTCGGTCCGGACGTGGCGCTGGGGCGTGGTGGGTTCGCCGACGACGAGGCTCGGCCCGATTGCCTGGTAGCGGTGTCCGACGGCGCCGGTGGGTGGGCCGTCGGCGAGACCCTCGAAGAGGCTCGGGCGAAGTCGGGCAAGGTGCAGGGCCGCCGTGGGACCGAGGTGGCGACCGCACCGCTGGAGGTGCCGGACGGCGACTGGGCGCTCACCTTGCGCACCAGTTGGGTGGAGCCCGCCTACCTCGAGACCGATGCGTCGTGGTGTTCGCCCGGGGGTGAGCCGGCCAGCCCGTTGGCCAACGGCGGGGCGTTCGGTGCCAAGCAGACCTCGCCCGTCGGGGCGGCAGCCCGCGAGCTGGCCAACCGGCACGGCCGCCCGGTGCGGGTGTTGTTCTCGCGCGAGGACGCCGTGCGGCTCGGCCCCAAGCGTCCGCCGATCGCGGCCGGGGTGCGCGCCGACGGCACCGGGGTGATGAGGGTGGTGAGGACACCCGGCATCGTCGAGGCGGTGCGATCGGTCGCCCCGGGCTTCGTCGTCGAGGAGGTCGATGGGCCGGGACCGCCGACATCGGTGGACCTGCGAGCCGCCGGGTGGGCCGAGGCGGCGGTGCTGCTCGCCGCCCTCGACGCTCGGTCCGGGGATTCCCGCGGGATCGGTCCTGCCCGCCAGGTGCAGATCACGTCACCGGCTGGAGCCGAGGCCACGGTCTCGGTGGGCCTCGACGGCAACGTGCGGGTGCACCTCGAGTGTGGTGCCGTGCTCGACGAGGTGGTCCTGCGTTCCTACGTCATCGGTGCCGCGCACATGGCTCTCGGGTGGGTGCGCAGCGAAGGGCTCGCGGTGGACGGTGAAGGCGTGGTGGGCGACCTCACGGTGCGATCGTTCGGCATCCTCCGGGCGGCCGACATGCCCGCGGTCGACGTGGTTCTCGTGCCCAGTGATCGTGAGCCGGTGAACGGTTCTGACGCCGTGTTCGCGGCAGTGGCGGCGGCGGTGTGGACCAGCCTCGACTGCCCGCCGGTCTGGCCCGTGGGAAGCTGATGTCATGAGCAAACCGGTGGGCCCGTACACCCCGATCGTGCGAGCCGGCGACCTGCTGGTGGTGTCCGGCCAGCTCGGCCTGATAGAGGGCCAGATGGTGTCCGGCGGGGTGGAGGCCGAGACGACCCAGGCCGTCGCCAACCTCGCCATGTTGTTGGCCGGTGAAGGTTCGGCGTTGGACGAGGTGGTCAAGACCACCGTCTTCTTGCGCCACATGCGCGACTACGGGCTGATGAACGAGGCCTACACCGAGGCGTTCGGTGACCACCGGCCGGCGCGTTCGGCGGTGGCGGTGGTCGAGCTCCCGATGGTGGGGCTGGTCGAGATCGAGGCCTGGGCCTATTCGCCCCAGACCTGACGGGCCCGACCCGCGGTCCACCTTTCGGTGCGCGCCGAGGCGGTACTACGATCGGCGCGGTGAGCGTTGTCGTCATCGTCGTCGTACTGCTCGTCGTCATCCCCGTCGGCTTTCTCATCACCATGTCCGGGGTGGCGGCGCTGATTGGTTGGGTCACCAAGTCGCAGGTCGATGCCGAGTTCGAGGGCACCGAGGATCTCGCCATCAGCCAAGGTCAGTGACCCAGCGCCGTGCGGCGTGACCCCCGTGCGTCCACTCGGTGGTCATGCGGGCGTCTGCCAGCGTTCGTCAAGAGACCATCGACGGCGGACCGATGAGCCGCTAGCGTCTCCCTTTGTTACGGAAGGTGCTGGGAAGGTGTTCCGACCCCGCAGGACAGAAAGGGGTGTCGGAGTGGCCTCCGGTACCGTGAAATGGTTCAACGCCGAGAAGGGTTACGGCTTCATCTCCCGCGAGGGTGGCCCCGACGTGTTCGTGCACTACAGCGCGATCCAGGGTTCGGGCTATCGCTCTCTCGAGGAGGGCCAGGCTGTCGAGTTCGAGGTGACCAGCGGCCCCAAGGGCGATCAGGCGCAGGACGTTCGCCCGATCTGATCCAGGCCTGACGAGAGCTTTCCATGCAACGGGTCGCCTCTCGGGGCGGCCCGTTCGCATTTGTCGCCCGGATCAGGTGGCGAGGGGAAGGGCCCGGGACCGAGCCACGCTCGCGGTGCTTCGCGCGGCCAGCACTACAGGCTCCAGCGGGACTGGCCGAAGCGGTAGCCGACGCTGCGCACGGTCTGGATGAGGCCGGCATGCTGCTCGCCCAGCTTGGCGCGCAGGCGGCGGATGTGGACGTCGACGGTGCGGGCCCCGCCGTAGTACTCGTAGCCCCACACCCGGCTCAGGAGGGTCTCGCGGGTGAAGACCTTGCCCGGGTGCGACGAGAGGAACTTCAACAGTTCGTACTCCATGTAGGTGAGGTCGAGGGGCTTGCTGGCGATGGCGGCTTGGTAGGTCTCGAGGTTCAGGACGAGTTCGCCGTACTCGATGAGCTCCGGGCGGGTGCCCCGTCCGGTTCGCCAGAACAGGTGTTTGAGTCGGGCCTCGAGCTCGCGGGGGTGGAACGGGGCCAGGCAGAAGTCGTCGAACAGGTCGTCGCGGAGCTCGAGGTCGGCGAGTTGCGCGCCGCTGATCAACAGCAGCGTGGGTTCGAGAGGGACGTCGCGCTTGCGCAGCGTCCGGCACAGGGCGAAGGCCCGTTCAGGGTCGCTGTGAGCCGAAACGATCGCGCCGGCCCATCCGTCCTCGGGTTCGAGGCGCGCCGCCTCGGTCTCGTCGGCGACCGCCTTCCAGGGATAACCGGCCAGATCGAGGGCCTGGGCCAGCTCCGGGGGGGCCGGATCGGGGAACAGCAGGACGGGTTCCATGGCTCACCAGGTGGGCAGGTAGCGATCGAGCTCGAACTGGGTGACCTGGGTCTTGTAGTCGAACCACTCAGATCGCTTGTTGCGGAGGAACCATTCGAAGATGTGCTCGCCGAGGGCCTCGGCCACGAGCTCTGACTCCTCCATGGCGTCGAGCGCGTCGCTGAGCGACTGGGGGAGCGGCCGGATGCCTTCCGCGGCGCGTTCGGCGTCGGTCATCTCGAAGACGTTGGCCACCGATTCCGGAGGGAGTTCGTAGCCGTCCTCGATGCCCTTGAGGCCGGCGGCGAGGATCACCGAGTAGGCGAGGTAGGGGTTGCAGGCGGGGTCGGGGGCGCGGTACTCGATGCGGGTCGAGGACTGCTTGCCCCGCTTGGTGACCGGCACCCGCACGAGGGCGGAGCGGTTGTTGCGGGCCCAGGTGACGTACACCGGCGCTTCGTAGCCGGCGATGAGTCGCTTGTAGGAGTTGACGAGCTGGTTGGTGACGGCGGTGATCTCCGGGGCATGGTGCAGGAGCCCGGCGATGAAACCGCGCGCCACCTTCGACAGCCCGTACTGGTCGCCCGGCTCGTGGAAGGCGTTCTCGTCGCCCTCGAAGAGCGACAGGTGGGTGTGCATTCCTGACCCCTGCACCCCCGACAGCGGCTTGGGCATGAACGTGGCGTAGGCCCCCTGTTCGAGGGCGATCTCGCGTACGACCATGCGGAACGTCATCACGTTGTCGGCCATGGTGAGGGCGTCGGTGTAGCGCAGGTCGATCTCGTGTTGGCTCGGCGCGTCCTCGTGGAACGAGTACTCGACCGGAATGCCCATGTTCTCGAGGACGAGGAGGGTGCGCTTGCGCAGGTCGCTGGCGACGTCGGCGGTGGTGAGATCGAAGTACGAGCCGGTGTCTAGGGGTTCGAGCGGGTGTCGGGGGTCGCCCTTGGCGAAGTAGAAGAACTCCATCTCGGGGGCGGCCATGAACGAAAAGCCCCGGTCGTGGGCCCGGTCGAGGTTGCGCTTCAGCACCTGGCGGGGGTCGCCCTCGAAGGGGGTGCCGTCGGGGCTGAGGATGTCGCAGAACATGCGTCCGGAGACGTCGGTGGAGTCACCCCAGGGCAACAGTTCGAACGTGTTCGGGTCGGGCTTGGCGAGGACGTCGCTCTCCTGGACCCGGCTGAAACCGTCGATGGCCGAACCGTCGAAGTGCATGCCCTCGTCGAAGGCGTTCTCGAGCTCGGCGGGGGAGATGGCCACCGATTTGAGCTGCCCGTTCACGTCGGTGAACCACAGACGGATGAGGCGGACGCCGCGCTCCTCGACGGTGCGCAGCACGTAATCCTGCGGGCGTTCCATACCCGGATTCTCGCACAGTGTTCGTCGCGGTCCCAGAGCGGCTTGGCCCGATACCGTCCGGTTCATCTAGCGTTCACAAGCTGGCAACAGGTCGGAAAAGGCCCGCTGCGAGTTTGCCCACGGCTCGGCTCCGGCGTTCCGTCCGGTGTGTTCAGATGGTGTGCCCGGGTTCCCACGTCGATCCGAAGCACACAACCCCCAACGCGGCGCCTCGGCCGCACCCATCAGGAGGAACCGTGCAGGAACGCACCCCCGAAGAAGTGTTGGCCCTGGTGAAGGACGAAGGTTGCGAGTTCGTCGACCTTCGCTTCTCCGATCTGCCCGGCGTCATGCAGCACGTCACCATCCCGGCCCACGTGCTGAGCGAGGACCATTTCACCGACGGCCACGGTTTCGATGGTTCGTCGGTGCGAGGGTTCCAGGAGATCCAGGAATCCGACATGGTGCTGATCACCGACCCGAACACCGTCTACATGGACCCGTTCATGAAGCGCAAGACCGCGGTCATCCACTGCTACGTGGCCGACCCGGTGACCGGTGAGAGCTACACGCGTGACCCGCGGTATGTCGCCCAGAAGGCCGAGGCCTACCTCAAGTCGACGGGCATCGCCGACACCGCGTTCTTCGGTCCCGAGGCCGAGTTCTTCGTGTTCGACGACGTGCGCTTCGACACCAAGCCCAATGGTTCGTTCTACGAGGTGAACTCGATCGAGGGGGTGTGGAACACCGGCGCCGTCGAGCCCGGAGGCAACCTCTCGTACAAGCCCCGCACCAAGCAGGGGTACTTCCCGGTTCCCCCGATGGACCACTACCAGGACATGCGCTCCGACATGTCCGTCGCCCTCCACGACGTCGGCATCGAGACCGAGATGCACCACCACGAGGTGGCCTCGGGCGGTCAGGGCGAGATCGGCATCAAGTTCAACACGCTGCTGACCATGGCCGACCAGCTCATGACCTTCAAGTACATCCTGAAGGGCGTGGCCTGGCAGGCCGGCAAGTCGCTCACCTTCATGCCGAAGCCGATCTTCGAGGACAACGGCTCGGGCATGCACACCCACCAGTCGCTCTGGAAGGGCGGCGAGCCGCTGTTCTTCGACGAGGCCGGCTACGCCGGGCTGTCCGACATCGCCCGTTGGTACATCGGCGGTCTGCTGCACCACGCCCACGCCGTGATCGCCTTCACCAACCCCACCACCAACAGCTTCAAGCGCCTGGTGCCGGGCTACGAGGCCCCTGTGAACCTGGTGTACAGCCAGCGCAACCGCTCGGCGTCGTGTCGTATCCCGTTGGCGTCGCAGAGCCCCAAGGCCAAGCGCATCGAGTTCCGTTGCCCCGACTCCACCTCGAACCCGTACCTGGCGTTCTCGGCCATGATGCTGGCCGGTCTCGACGGCGTCCAGAACCGGATCGAACCGCCGGCGCCGGTCGACAAGGACCTCTACGACCTCCCGCCGGAGGAGCTGGCCATGGTGCCGCAGGTGCCGGCCACGCTGGAAGCCGCTCTCGACGCCCTCGAGGCCGACAACGACTTCTTGAAGGCCGGTGGCGTGTTCACCGACGACCTCCTCGAGACGTGGGTGGAGTACAAGCGCAAGAACGAGGTCGACGCGATCCGCCTGCGCCCGCACCCCTACGAGTTCTCGCTCTACTACGACATCTGAGCCATAGAGTCGCTGACCTGGGAAAACGTGGGTCAGCGGCTGGCTTGGTCCGTCAGGGATCCGATCCAATCGATGCCCGGCCCGCCAGTGCGGTCCGGGCATCGGCCGTTCCTGGCCGGTGGGCGCAGGCCGCAGCCCGGGGGAAGGCTTCAGCCCTCGCCGATCTTCAGGCGCTCGATCCGTGCGGTGCGAACGGCGTAGATGAACGGGCCCGGCTCGGCGCAGGCGGCGGTGATGGCGTCGAGGTTCTCGAGGAACCGGGCTACCATGTCGTCGGTCGAGAGGCTCTGGGTCGAGAGGCAGAAGCCCTGCATCGCGCGAGCGGTGACGGCTTTTCGCTCGGCGAGGTTGTAGCGGATCCGAGTGTCTTTCATGAACACCGCCCAGTCGCGCGGACCGGCGAGCTGGAGCCAGTCCGCGTCGGTGATCGTCCCGTCAGCCGGGACCCCGTACTGCTCAGCGAGGGTGACGAGGCGGAGCCCGGCGTCGCGCAGCAGACGAGGGACCTTGATCCGGCCGAGGCTCCGATCGAGGGAGAGGTCAGGCAGCCCGTCGGGATGCGACACGCAGGACGTCCTCGAGATGGTCGACGGGTACCCCGAACTCTTCGGCCAGCTCGTCCATCGACTCGTCGGCCCGGAACCGCCTGAGCACGTCCTCGACCCGGGCGCCGCCCCGCTCGAAGATCGGCGCGCCGAAGGCACGCGTGGGTCTTTGTCGACACTTCGCATCGATTTCCAGCCAAAGGCTCGACCAGTGATGATTCCGCTGAATCATCACCGACGCCGGAGCGATGCCACCGTGCCAGACGACGAGCGTCCGCCGTCAAGCCGGTGTCTTCGCTCCGTACTTTCGTTGCGCTGCCTGCTTCGAGACGCCCAGCATGGCGCCGATCTCTGACCATGACCGCCGGGCGGCTCGGGCTGCTCGGACGGAGTCGGCCAGCTCGGAATCGACCTGATCCCGTTGCTGGGCGAGCTCGGCGATGTGGCGCAGCGAGTCGGTGTCCGCGGCGCGGAGGTCCGCAGGGTCCACTGCGTCGGCCCACGTCTCGAGCGTGGCGGCCCGTTCTGCTCGGCTCTTGCTCATGGTCTCCACCATCCAGTCAGGAACATGGGTCGCGCCGGCATCGCGTGGATCAGAGCAGTCCCTTGGTCGTCGTCGACGACGCCGACCTCGAGCGGCTCCGCGGTGGTCGCAGGGCCGATGTACATGGTGACTGCTGGGTCGTCGGTCTCGAACGAGCGCCAGTGGTTGCGCACTGCATGAAGCATGTCGTCCTCAGAGTGCGGGCGCCGAGGTCCAGACGACGACATGCTCCACGCCTACCGACACCCCATTCGAGTCTTCGACCTCGACGGTCTGACGATGCTGATCGGCGCCGACCTCAGTGGCCGACTGCTCGAAGTTGGGGTAGCGGTGGGTGACGGACTCGAGTTCATCGTGTACGCCATGCCCGCCCATCAGAAGTTCCTGGGGTGATCCCGATGCCCCGAACGATCCAAGGGATCCGCGACCATGCCGACGAATTCGCTGAGCGCCTCGAGAACTACGAACCCGGCGACGGCGACGAGTGCCCGGTCGAGGAGTACATGCTGGAGCGCGCCGCACCCGGTCGCTCCCGCAGCGAGCGCCCGGTCATCGACGCAGTCATTGCTGCAGGCGCGAACGAAGCCCAGATGCCCGAGCAGCCCTGATCGCCTGACGTAGCGTGTTTCTGAGCGAATCGCCAGCGTGTGGAAATGGCCAGGACAGATCTACGACATCTGAGCCAGAGGGCCGCTGCGCCGGGGGTACGGGCCGTAAGTCGCCTGGTGGTCGACACCGGCGCACGCCCCGTCGAGCCGCCGACCAGCACTGCCCTTCGCAGGGCCTGGTCGACGGGAGTGACGGAACGTCGGCAACGAGTTCCTCGGTCAGACCGACCGAGCTTGGTCGGGGCTTCGGGCGCCGATGACGAAGGCGTCGACAGGGTGAGGGACGCGCAGCCCCGGTGACGGCAGAGCCGCTTCGCGCAGCACATCCAACACCTGGCTGCGCAATACGTCAGGGAGGCGAACCTGAACGGCGAAATCCAGCACAGGGGCCTCGTCCTGATCGTCGGTGTGCGTCAGGTCCAATGTCGCGTCCAGCCGAAGGCGAAGGACCGGCTTGCCGTCGTCGGCCAGGGCGTGCTCGACGGCTTCGCTGAACGGTTGGTTCTGGTCCGGTGCCAGCACGGCCACGAGCTGGTTGAGCCGCTCCAGCGGCGCGTGCAGCACGACGAGCACCCCACCCGGCGCGACGGCTCGCCGGGCTGCTGTCAGTGCCTCGACGAGGTCGGGGACGTAGTAGAGCGAGTGCACGGCGAGCACGATGTCGTAAGAGGACTCGGCCAGTGCCGAGTCTGCGAGCGCACGGCGGTCCACCACGGCACGGACACCGGGGACGGCCGACAGTCGCGCCAGGAAGCGGTCGGCGACCGGTCCGTTCGGCTCGATGCCCGCGTAGGTGACCCGCTGGCCGGACCGGGCCAGGGTGCGGGCCACCTCGACGTCGACGGAGCCGTCTCCGCAGCCGATCGACAGCACCCGGGTCGGACTGACCGAGCGGTTCTCCACGAGTGAGCAAAGCCAGGCTGTGATCAGCTGCCGCTGATCGGAGTGTGCCTCGAACAAGGCGTGGCCCCGTGCGTACTGCGCGGCCGACAAGCCGGTCAGCGGAAGCAGCCCTGCGACGGACTCTGCGAGCCGACCCAGGGCCTCGACGTGAACCTCCTGTGCCGATCCGGTCACGGCACGTCGGCGAGGCTGACGGCGTAGTCGCCGTCTCCATCGGTCCAGCAGCGCAACGACCGCAGACCGGCGGCCTGCAGTTCTGCCTGCACCCTGTCGGGCGTGAACTTCGCACTGATCTCGGTGCGGATGCTCTCGCCCTGCTCCAGCAGGTACGCGCGCCCGCAGACTCCGAGCACCTGCTGGCGTTGGGAGATCAGGTGCATCTCGATCCAGGCGTTGTCTGCGTCCCAGACCGCGCGGTGCGAGAAGGCGGCCAGATCCAGCTCGGCGTCGAGTTCTCGCTGCAGGACACCCAGGACGTTCAGGTTGAACTCCGCGGTCACGCCGGCATCGTCGTCGTACGCGCGGACCAGCCGCTCGGGGTCCTTGACCAGATCGGTGCCCAGCAGCAGACAGTCCCCGGTGGCCATCGTCGACCGCAACGAGCGCAAGAACGCGGCGCGCTCGTCGGGCAGCAGGTTGCCGATCGTTCCGCCGAGGAAGGCGAACAGGCGGCGACCACCGGTGGGAAGAAGCGGCAGGTGGTGCTCGAAGTCGCCCACGACGGCGTGCACCACCACCGCAGGGTGGAGCCTGGCGATCTCGGTGCTGGCTTGCAGCAGTACGGTCTCGTCGACGTCGAATGGGACGAAGCGGCGCAGCGTCCCGGTTGCGTCGAGAGCGTTGAGCAGCAACCGGGTCTTCTCCGAGGTGCCGCTGCCCAGCTCGACGAGCGTGTCCGCGCCCGACAGGGCTGCGATGTCGCCGGCGCGCTGGTGTAGGACCTCGCGCTCACACCGGAAAGGGTAGTACTCGGGCAGCCGGGTGATCTGGTCGAACAGGACGCTGCCGCGAGCGTCGTAGAACCACTTCGGAGGCAGCGTCTTTTGCTTCGCGGACAGTCCGGCGTGTACGTCAGCCTCGAGGGCGGCGCGCCTCGACGTCGGTGCCGTGTGCCGGTCGATCTGCAGGCCGACGAAGGTCACGTCGCCCCGCCGCCGTCACGGCCGACCACGGGGTTGAGCGGGGTTGCCGCCAGGCCGCCTGGGGCGACGCCTGGGAGGAAGTCCTGCCAGGCGCCGCTTATCAGCGTCGGCTGGTCGACGACGTGGGCGCCGTCGGCGAAGTAGGTCGTGGCGAGGGCCCGTCGGGGCTGGTCGGTGTGGTTGGGCCCGGCCGTGTGGAAGCAGAGCGCGCCGTGGAAGCTGACATCACCGACCTCGTACGGTCCATCCTCGACCGTCACGGCGGCCGCCGAGAACCGCGCACCCACCTGCGTGTCGTAGCCGGTGCCGGTGCGCGCGAATGACACGCCCTCCAGCAGCGGGCGCAGGTCGGCTCCGCGGGCGAACGACAGGGGCCCCATCGGCCGGGGGACCGCCGACAGCGGCAGCCACGCCGTCACCGCAGCCAACGTGGCCAGCGGGAAGTGCTCCGCGTCGTGGTGCCAGGGGGTGCGTCCGCAGCCGGGCTCCTTGGACAGGGCGTTGTCGTGGTAGAGCCGCACGTCGGCCTGCAGCAGCGCGGCGGCAAGACCTCCCAACCTCGGCGACAGTGCGACGGCCCGCATCAGCTCGTCGGTCCGCCACATCTGCTCGAGCGAGAGGAAACGCCCGCCGGTGCCGCCGGCGTGCTCGGTCCGGAGCAGCTCGTCGAGCCGATGAGCGAGCCGCCGCACGACTGCGGGTGTCAGTACCCCGGGCAGCTTGACGAAGGACTGCTCGCGGAAGTGGTTGCGCTGCTCCGGTTCGAGCTCGTAGGGCTCCTGCAACAACGTCGCGAGCTCGTCGTCGCCAGCAGGCGCGGCATCGGGCAGGCCTGGACCCGGCAGCAGGCGTGCCGGTGGTGCGTCGTTCGCGGCGAGGCTGACATACCAGTCCCACCACTGCTGGTCGTCGCCGTCCCAGGCCTGTTCCAGCGCCCCTGACCGGTTCGCGAGCGGCAGTAGGTCGTCCGTGTCGTTCAGAACCACAGCAGGGCCACCTCGTGCTGGAAGGAGTAGGAACCATCGGGGCCCCGGCAACCGGCGAGGAAGTCCCCGAGGACCGGAGCCGACTCCATCTGCTCGATCGAGAGGCTGTCGTCGAAGGCGCAGCGCTGCAGGAAGCCCTGCGCGACGGCTCGGTCCGTCGTGCCCGTCGTGTACTCGATGCGCTGCTCGCGCACCTCGGCGCCGGCCCGGCGCAGGGCGTCACGCACCTGCTCCGCGCTGGAGTAGGGCGTCGCCGGTCGCACGCCGGTTCGGTAGGCGTCGTAAAAGGTCAAGTAGTGAGAGCGGCTTGTCGCCTGGGCCACGACGCCGAGACCGCCAGGCCGCAAGGCCGCGACCAGCCGCTCGGCGGCCGCGTCGAGCTCGTTCGGCGGCAGCGCGTACAGCGCGTGGGTTGCCCACACGACGTCGTACCGCCCGGCGTCGGCGGGCAGGTCTTGCAGGGTCACGTTCAGCTCCCGCCCTACCAGGAAGGGGGGCCGCAGCTGCGTGGCGGCTTCGGCGATGCTGAACGGCGAAGGGTCGAGCAGGTCGTAGGTCAGCTGGGGCACGGCGCGCAGGTCGGCGTGCTGCGACATCGCGCTCGGGAACTTGCCCGAGCCGCACGCCACGTCGAGCAGACGCCAACCGTCGCGGGCGTGCGCTGACAGCAGTTCGCACCAGTCGGCGGCAAGGACGAGCTGGCGGTAGTCCTCCGTGGCCAGGGCGTAGAAGGCCTCCATCTCGAGCCGGCTCGCTTCGCTCCAGTGCTCGAGGCTGCGGGCGGCCGTGTCGTGCGAAACGTCCCCGGTAGGCGGGGCGGACGGGGTGGCGCGACGGGTTTTTGGCATTCGTCCTCGGGTCACGGGGATAGCAGGCGACTCCTGTCGCCATGAGGCGTGACTCTGTCGCTCTTGCGGGTGTTGTGCAACTGGTGGAGCAAGATTGTCGCGGGAGCGACGACGACGCGGGACCGCTGAGAGTCACTTTTGCCTTACCCGTTCACCCGATCAGTCAGAAGTAGAAATGGTAGAATTGTTGGTCGACGGCTTTGGCCGAGGCGGCGGAATCGGGGCTGTTGTGGATCAATACCGAGGGACGACAGCCGATATCGGACCTACTTCCCCACGCTGAATCTCATCGCGCCGCCGGCGCCCTCGTCGGGGACCTGAACGCCGCACCGGCCACGCCACCTGCACCGGAGGACCAACGTGAGTCGCCCACCTACAGATGCTGCTCTGACGAAGACCCTCCAATGCGCCCTCGGCACCGACACCCTTGCGCCCCTGCACCGCCGGCTGCCGCAGCAAGCAGAGCGTGAAGCCATCCTCGATCTGGCCTACCGGGTGGTCGAGAGCCCGGTCGGCGACCTCCTCGTCGTCACCTCGTCGGCAGGGCTGGTGCGGTTGGCCTTCGACCTCGAGGGCCACGACGACGTCCTCGCTGCGTTGGCCGACGAGATCAGCCCACGCCTCCTGGCCTCGGCGGCCCGCACCGACGAGGTCGCCCGTCAGCTCGACGGGTACTTCGAAGGCCGGCTCCAGCAGTTCGAGGTTCCGGTCGACCTTCGGTTGGCCAGAGGGTTCCGTGGAGAAGTCCTCGTGCACCTGAGCGACATCCCCTACGGCTCCACGGCGTCCTACGTCCAGGTGGCCCGCACGACCTCGAGCCCGCGGGCAGCCCGGGCGGTGGGCACGGCGTGCGCCCACAATCCGGTACCCATTGTGGTTCCCTGCCACCGGGTGATCCGCTCTGGTGGTTCGCTGGGCAACTACCTCGGGAACTACCTGGGTGGACCCGACGTCAAGGTCACGTTGCTCGAACTCGAAGGCGCCATCTGACGACCAGCCGTCGAGTGATCTTCGGGGTGAAGCTCATCGGCGACGCTCTTGCCGGGTGAGGCGCCGGCGGGTCTACGCCGGTGTCAGCTCGACAGGCACACCATTGACGGCGGCATTGCCCGACGGCACGTCGAGGGCGTCGGGCGGGATCAGCTCGTTGGTGTTCGGCCCGGGCCGTTCGTCGGCCACCGCGGCGCGGGTTCCCGGCTGACCGTGCCCGAAGCCGTGCGGCAGGCTCACCACCCCGACACAGATCTCGTCGCTCACCTCGGCGACGGCCAGCACCGAGCCGGCGCTCGTGGTGAGACGCACGGAGTCGCCGGTGCTCAGCCCGCGCGACGCGGCATCGTCGGGGTGCACGAGCAGGGTGGAGCGGTCGCGGCCTCTCATGAGCGCCGGGATGTTGTGCATCCAGGAGTTGTTGGATCGCACGTGGCGTCGTCCGATGAGTACGAGGGGAGGGCGAGGCGCCGCCATGCGATCCCGTAGGCGATCGAGGTCACTCAGGATGCTCTCGGGGGCCAGTTCGATGTCGCCGGAGGTGGTGCGCAGCACGTCGTCGAGCGGGGCCGATGACGGTCCGAAGTCGATGCCGTGGGGATGGTCGGCCAGCATCGCCAACGTCACCCCGTCGGGGTCCTCGCCGAAGCGTTCGCCGAACGGACCGGCCCGCAGCGTCATGTCGACGATGCGGTCGGGGCCGCGCAGGCCTCGGTCGTCGGCGTCCTCGGTCAGCCCGTGGCGGGCGGCGCGGGCCAGGAACCACATGTCGTCGAGCGCCTCGACGTCGATCTCGTCGGCCCGGGCCCCACCCAGGATGGCACCGAGGCGCAGGGCGATCTCCCACTCCTCGGGCCGGTCGCCGGGTTCGAAGACCGGGGGTGACCAGCGGGCCACGGCCCGAAGGGCGAAGCCCCAGAGCGCCTCGTCGCAGTGAGCCTGCTCCAGGAACGACAGGCCGGGCAGGATCACGTGGGCGTGGCGCGTGGTCTCGTTGAGGGCGTTGTCGATGCTGATCATGGCGTCGAGCATCGGCAGCGCCGCCTGGAGGCGTCCGGCGTCGGGGGCCGACAACGCTGGGTTGCCGGCGATGGTGATGAGGGCCCGCACCTGGCCGTCGCCGGGGGTGTCGATCTCCTCGGCCAGACACGACAACGGGGCCTGGCCGAGCACCTCGGGGACACCGCGCACCCGCGTCGTCCAGCGACCCCGGCGGGCCGGACCCCGGCGCCTCGCGGTGGAGGAGATGGTGGCGATGGCCGGTCGGGCGAAGCGGGCGCCGCCCTCGGTGTCGAAGTGCCCGGTGAGGATGTTGACCACCTCGACCAGCCACGACGCCAGTGACCCGAACTCCTGGTTGCACAGGCCGATACGCCCGTAGACCACGGCGCGGGGCGTGGTGGCCAACTCCCGGGCCAGGGTGCGGATGCGAGGGGCGTCGATCCCGCACCATCCGGCCACCGCCTCGGGGGTGAACGGCCGGGCCGCGTTCAACACGGCATCGACGCCCTGTACCCGCCCGGTCACCGGTCCGAGATCGACCAGGCCCTCCTCGTCGAGGACGGACACGACGGCGAGCAGGAGCGCGGCGTCGGTTCCGGGCACGATGGGCAGCCACTCGTCGGCCTTCTCGGCCGTGCCGGTGCGGCGCGGGTCGATCACGATGGTTCGCCCACCGCGTCCGCGGATGCGGTCGAGCTCACCGATCAGGTCGGGATACGACAGCAGTGACCCGTTGGAGGCCTGAGGGTTGGCGCCCATCACCACGAGCAGATCGGTGTTGGCGACGTCGGGGATCGGGATGCTCCACGGGTTCCCGAACAGCTCGGCGCACACCAGGTTCTTCGGCCACTGGTCGACGGTGCCCGCTGACCACGTCACCGAGATGCCCCCGAGCCCCGGTACCGCCCCGGAGTAACGGCTCAGTGAGTAGCTGTGCACGTTCGGGTTGCCGAGGTACACGGTGACGGCGTCGCGACCGTGCTCGGCCACCACACCGTGCAGCAGCTCCTCGCACCGGGTGAACGCCTCGTCCCAGCCGACCTCCCGCCACTCGTCGCCTTCGCGCACCATCGGCACCCGCAGCCGATCCGGGTCGTGGTGGAGCTGGCCCAGCGACGCTCCCTTCGGGCAGAGAAACCCCTTGCTCCACACGTCGTCGTGGTCACCGCGGATACGCACGACCTGTTCGCCCTCGGTCTCGATCTCGAGGCCGCACATGGCTTCGCAGAGCGGGCAGGTGCGCAGATGGGTGGGCATGCGCGGCGAGCGTACCCAGCGCCTGGTCTCGAGGTCGCGGAGGCCGCTCAGGGCGTTGCTCAGAGGCCGAGCTGGTCCCGCGGACGGACGAGGAAGGTCACGATCAAGCTGGTCAGCGACAGCATGACCAAGGTGACGGCGGGGAAGAAAGCGTAGAAGTCGGGGAAGGTGCCGATGGGCGGCCCGCCCGGAGCCGTGTTGCGGAACGCGGACAGCGCGAACAGCATCGATCCGAGCCAGGCCAGGTACCGGCTCTCCCATGCCCGCTGGCTGAGGATCACCGAAAGCGCCACGGCGACGGCCCCCGCAGCCAGGAGCCAGTTGATGGCCATCATGGCGGTGGCCCAGGTCCTGGCGTTCGGGTCGCGTTCGGCGGTGAAGGCGACCGCCCCGACGCCCGAGGCGCCCTCGCTGGCCGACCCGTCGAGGCTGAACCCGCTGACGTTCGAGAGCCCGGTCACCGAGAAGGGCAACACCGGTTGGTCGGCGGCCTCGACCAGCGTGCGGTCGGCCCCCGCCACGGCGGTGGCCAGGAACCCGGCGGTGTACGCGTCGAACGGATAGTTGCTCACGTCACCTTTGCTCACGTCGATCTCGACGGCCGCCACCGTGGGTGGGCTGTCACCGGTCACCCGAATGGTTGGAACCGATCCGATGTCGGTCAGCACGAGCGCACCCTCGGGGGGGGAGCGCCGGCCCCGGTCGAGCTTCGATCCGCATCCGCAGGATGCCCTTGGCGGCATCGAGGCTGTCGACGCGCACGACGAGTTCGAGGGCGTCGTCGGGGCTGGTCTCCTCGGCGGCGAACCGTTCTGGTGGGTCACCCGACGGGACGGATCTGATCACGACCATGGCGGCGAAGACGAGGGTGACGACAAGGGCCGGGCCGATCCACCGGGTCGGGGTGAGGCGACGGGGCATCGCCCGAGACTGGGCAACCCCGGTTCCGGGCGGGCGCGTCCCCGGCCACCGCTCGGCGCCGGTAGCGTCGGGGCCGTGGAAGGTTCGGGGCTGATCGACTCGCTCAAGCCGAGGGGCGCGGTGCAGTGGATCATTGCCGTCGCGGCGCTGGTCTTCGTCTGTGGGGCCGTCGGCTACGCCATCCGGGCTTTCGCCGAGCCGAGCCCGAACACCCTCTCCGAGACCGACAAGGGCTTCCTCGTCGACATGATCGATCACCACGACCAGGCCGTCGAGATGAGCATCATCGCCACCGCGAACGCATCCGACCCCCAGGTGCGACGCCTGGCCCAAGAGGTCGTCATCTCCCAGCGTTGGGAGCTGGGGGTGATGGAGTCCGTGCTCGGTCGGGCCGGCGTCACCCGGGGGAACGACCCCGATCGCCGGGCGATGGGCTGGATGGGTATGGCGCCGATTCCGGCATCCCAGATGCCGGGCCTGGCGACATCCGCTCAGATCCGGGAGATGCGTGGTGCTTCGCCTGACCAGGTCAACACCCTCTTCCTCGAGTTGATGATCGCCCACCACGAGGCCGGCGTCTCCATGGCCGAGTACGAGGCAGCGAACGGCACGAACTCCTACGTCCGCCAGTTCGCCGCCGACATCGCCCGCAACCAGCGTGACGAGATCGACGAGTACCGGCGCGTGCAGGCCCGCCTCGCCGCCGCGACGCCCGCGGCCTGAGCGCCGTTCACTTCGTGGCGTCGTTGAGCCCGTAGAACACCCGCTCGACCACCTTCCGCGACCGGCGGGTGACCTTGCGGTAGTGGTCGCGCAGACCGCCGGGGGTCGTCTCGAGCGCCCGGGCCAGCCACAACAGCTCGTCGGTTCGCGATGGCAGCGAGTCGCCGGGGCCCGAGTTGACGAGGAACCAACGGTTGCGGACCTGTTCGCAGAACTCGTACGACTTCGCCAGGGTGGCCGCGTCCTCGGGGTCGAGCACGTCGGTCGCGGTGAGCGCCCGCAACGCGTCGAGCGTGCCGGTGGCCCGCACGCCGTGTTGGAGCTGGAGCAGCTGCGCGGTGAACTCCACATCGGACAGTGACCCCCGACCCAGCTTCAGGTGGAACTCCGGGTCCTCGCCGGCGGGGATCCGCTCGGTCTCGATCCGGGCCTTCATCCGGCGGATCTCCCGGATCTCATCGGGCCCCAGCCCACCACCCCACACCTGGTCCTCGATGCGGTCGAACAGCTCGTCGCCGAGGCCCTGGTCGCCGGCCGCGAACCGGGCCCGGGTCATGGCCTGGCGCTCCCAGGTGAGGGCGCTGTCGCGCCAGTAGGTCTCGTAGGCGGTGAGGCTCCGGGCCAGTGGGCCGCTCTTGCCTTCCGGGCGCAGGTCGGCATCGATGGCGTAGATGCGCCCGGCCGGCGTGGAACCGCCGATGAACCGCATCAGCCCGGCGGCCAGGCGTCGGGCTTCTTCGGCGCCGCGGGTGCCCACCCCGTCGTGGACGAACACGATGTCGAGGTCGCTGGCGTAGGCCAGTTCGGCGCCGCCGAAGCGACCAAGGCCCAGCACGGCGAAGCGAACCTGAGGGTCGAGCGCAGTGAGGGCGCTCTCCAAGGTGACTTCGGCCAGCAGTGTCAGATCGGTACCGACCTGGCGGACGTCGGCGTGGCCCAGCAGGTCGCGCGCCGCCACGCCGAAGCGGTTGCGCTGGTTCCACCGTTGGAGCGTCTCCTGGCGGTCGTCGCGTTCCGCGCGCCACTGCACGGCGTTGTCGGCCGAGGAGAGCAGCGCCTCGCGCGGACGGGTGAGGAGGCGATCGGGGCGGTCGAGACGCGACACCAGGTCGGGATTGCGCTGCAGGATCTCGCCCAACATCCGGCTGGTTCCGGCGAGGGTGCACAGGGCCTGGGCAGTGGCAGGAGAGTCGCGGAACGCCTCGGCGAGGGTGCGGCTGTTGCGGTCGTTGTCCAACAGGTTGCGCACCACCAGCAGACCCAGGTCCGGGTCGGGCGCGCCCGAGAGCCAGTCGAGCAGGAGGGGCAGGAGCTGTTGCATCAGCCGGCTCGACCGGTTCAGCCCCCGTGTGAGTTCGCGCACCGCGGCCTGGGTGCGCTTGGCGTCGATGAACCCGAAAGCGCTCAGCCGGGCTGCCGCCGCCTCCGGTGACAGCGTCGCGTCGGCCGGTTCGGTGCGGGCGAAGGCTTCCAGCAGCGGTCGGAAGTAGACCCGCTCGTGGATGGCCCGGACGTCGACCTGGGTCTTGCGCAGGTCCCGGGTGAGCTGCCCGGCGGCGTTGGCGTCCACGGTGTCGCGATAACCGATCACCCGGGCCAGGCGATCAAGGGCGATCGGGTCGTCGGGTATGGCGTGCAGCTGCTGCTCGTCGACCAGTTGCACCCGATGCTCGATCGTGCGCAGTAGTCGGTAGGCCTCGGCCATGACTGCGGCGTCACCGGTGTCCACGTAGCCGGCATCGGCCATCTCGTCGAGGGTGCCCAAGGTGTTGGCCCCCCGGAGGTCGGGGTCGAGGTGCCCGTGGACGAGTTGGAGAAGTTGGATCGTGAACTCGATGTCACGGATGCCGCCGGGCCCCCGCTTGAGCTCGCGACCCACGAGTCCCTGGCGGGTCACCTCGGCCTCCGTACGCGCCTTCATGGCGCGCAGCGATCGCAGGGTGTCGGCGTCGAAGGGGCGGGTCCAGAGCCAACGCTGGGCGGCATCGAGCCAGCGCCGCCCGAGGGCGGCGTCCCCGGCCGCGGGCCGCGCCTTGAGCAGCGCCTGGAACTCCCAAGGTTCGGCCCAGCGGTCCCAGTAGGCCTCGTAGGAGTCGATGGTCCGCACGAGAGGCCCATCGCGTCCCTCGGGCCGCAGGTTGGCGTCGACACGGAAACAGCGACGGGCGATCTCCATCACCGACCGGGCCCGTCGTTCGAGTCGGTCGCGGCTGCCCTCCCCGACGAAGACGATGTCGATGTCGCTCGAGTAGTTCAGCTCGTCACCACCGAGCTTGCCCATACCGATCACGGCCAGGCGGATCCCGCCGGGGCCTTCGCGGTCGGCCGCCTCGGCGAGAGCGCAGGCCGAGGCCAAGCACTGTCGTCCGAGGGCGGCGAGGTTGGCCCCGACGGCGTCGAGAGGGTCGGCGCCGGTCAGGTCCCGCGCCGCGATGCGGAGGAACTCCAGGTTGCGCCACTGCACCAGGGCGTCGGCGGTCGGATCGTCGACCGGGGGACGGGCATCGAGACCGTCGAGCACCGCCAACGCGGGGGTTGGTGCCGCCTCGATCACACGGGTGAGTGATCGGCTGGCCGCCAAGACGGCGATGACCGTCGCGGCGAGGGTGGGACGGCGCGTCAGGTGACCGAGTACACCGTCGTGCTCCACGAGCTGGGTCAACGCGATGCGCACCGCCACTGGTGCTGCGCTGCGCTCGGCCAGCTCGTCGAGTTCGGCGGGGAGGGACCTGCTCACGTCCGGAGAGGCTAGGTCCGACGCGCTCCGAGTGTTCAGGCCGCCTCCCCGCCCGTAAGGTCCGACCATGGCTGCGCTACGCCTCGGACTCGCCCAGGTCAATCCTGTCGTCGGCGATCTCCCCGGCAACCTGGCGCGCATCGAAGCAACCATCGGCGACGCCGAGCGGGTCGGGTGCGACCTCGTCGCCTTCCCCGAGCTGGTGGTCACCGGGTACCCACCCGAGGACTTGTTGCTCCGCGACAGTTTCGTGCGCCACAACCTCGAGATCATCGAGCAGGTCGCGGCCCGCTCGGGGGCCTGCGTGGCTCTCGTCGGTTTCGTGGACGTGGACCGATCCGGTCGGTCGGGCCCCGTGCCCGAGGGCGCTGATGCCCGGCCGGCGCTCTACAACGCCGTGGCGGTGTGCGCGGAGGGTCGCCTCCTCGGCACCTACCGCAAGCGTCGTCTGCCCAACTACTCGGTGTTCGACGAGCAGCGCTACTTCGTGCCCGGGAATGATCCCCTGTCGCTCTTCGCCGTCGCCGGGGTTGCCGTCGGGGTCTCGATCTGTGAGGACGCGTGGGTGCCCGATGGCTTGTTGGCCGACCTCGGACGCGGCGGCGCCGACCTGATCGTCAACGTGAACGCGTCGCCCTTCCACGTCGGCAAGCGCACCGCCCGAGCCGATACCCTCACCGCTCGCGCCCGCGAGGCCGGTGTGCCCATCGCCTACGTCAACCAGGTGGGTGGCCAGGACGAGCTGGTGTTCGACGGTGACTCGATGGTGGTGGGCGCCGACGGGTCGGTTCTGGCTCGCCTCCCGCAGTTCGTCGAGGCTCTCGCCGTCGTCGACCTGGAGCTCACGACCCACTCGGGCCCCGCCGACCTCCCGGTCGTCGCCACTTCGAGAGTCACGCGTGCGAGTCCGTTGCCGGCCGTCGCGCCGGTGGGGGTGGCTCCACCGCTCGACGCCGATGCCGAGGTCTGGGAAGCCCTCGTCCTCGGCACCCGTGACTTCGTCAGGAAGAACGGCTTCACCGATGTGGTGATCGGCCTGTCCGGTGGCATCGACTCGGCTCTGGTCGCCGCGGTGGCGGTCGACGCCCTCGGGCCCGACCACGTCCACGGCGTCCTCATGCCCAGCCGATACTCGAGCGAGCACTCGATCGCCGACGCGGAGAAGCTGGCCGAGAACCTCGGGATCGAGCACCGGACGGTGCCGATCGAAGGGGCCCACGCCGCCTTCATACAGATGCTCGCTCCGTCGTTCGCCGACCATCCGCCGGGCGTGACCGAGGAGAACCTGCAGAGCCGGGCAAGGGCCGTGGTCCTGATGGCGCTCTCCAACGCGTTCGGTTGGCTGTTGCTGAACACGGGGAACAAGAGCGAGGCCTCGGTCGGCTACTCCACCCTCTACGGCGACTCGGCCGGGGGTTTCGCCGTGATCAAGGACGTGGGCAAGCTCGGGGTCTATCGGCTGTGCCTGCATCGCAACGCTCGCGCCGGGTTCGATCTGATCCCCGCCAACACGATCGGCAAGTCGCCGTCGGCCGAGCTGCGCCCTGATCAGCGCGACGACCAGAGCCTCCCCGCCTACGACGTGCTCGATCCGATTCTGGCGGCTTATGTGGAGAGGGATCGCAGTCCCGAGGAGATCGTGGCCGAGGGTGCGGACCCGGCGCTGGTCGGACGCATCGTGCGCCTCGTCGACCGGGCCGAGTTCAAGCGCCGACAGTCACCCCCCGGTCCACGGGTGACGACCAAGGGGTTCGGCAAGGACCGACGGCTCCCCATCACCAACCGCTATGAGGGCTGACCGGCGCCCGGCCAGCCCGTAGTCTGGGGAGCCATGGACGGCCCACCCCTCCCTGTCGGCGGACCCTCGTGGGCGGCCGTTGCGCCCGACGGCGCCCTCGACGCGGTGAGAGTCGCCGCCCGGATCGGGGCGTACTGCTGGGTCGAGCAGCAGCTGTTCTCCCTCCTCGGCGGGTGGGTCGTCGACATCGCCGAACCCGACGCGAAGGCGTTGGTGGCCGAGCACGCCGAGCACGCCGGCTGGCGGGCGCAACGGTGGTTCGAGCTGCTCCCCACCGCCGCCCCCGGGGCCGATGCGCTGGTGGTGGCCCCGTTGGGGATGGCCGAGGCGCTGGTGCGGGCGGCGGACGAAGGGAACGGGCCGGGCCGGACCGTCGAGAAGCTGGCCATCGCCCACCGGGCTCTCGGCGCGCGGCTGTTGGCGGCCTACACCGCTCATCTCGACTGGGCTCCGTCGGTCTCGGAAGCGGCGATCCGCCGCACCTTGGCCATCGCCGGGGCCGACCTCGCCGCCGACGGGCGCCACGGTGAGCGGCTGCTCCAGGCGCTCACCCCGGCCCCTGCCGACCGCGACCGTGCTCGCCTCGCCGCCGCCGCGGCGGACGAAGCGGTGGCCTCGGCCGGGGGGGTCGTCGGGAACGGCACTGTGGGTGACCGGTCGCTCTGAGCGTTCTCAGGAGAGGATCTTCCTCTTTCCGGCCACGAATTCCCTGGGTGGAGGCCCTTGACCGCTCCGGTACTGTGGAGGAGCCCAGGCAGATTGTCGGACCCCGGAGTTTTGCTCTCGGTGGTCGTCGACACGGCCCTCCGTCAGCAGCGAACCCGAGGTGTGCAGTGCCCAAGGAGCGAGTCGAACGCGACGAGGAAGATCTCGTCCGTCTCTACCTCACCGACATCGGCCAGTATCCCCTCCTCACCAAGGACGACGAGGTGCGCCTGGCCCAGGCCATCGAGGCCGGTGCCGCCGGCCGGGTCGATTTCGACGCCGCCGTCGACCTCACTGCGGCGCGTAAGCGGGAGCTGCGACGCGCCATCAAGGTGGGTGAGGATGCCGAGCGCACCTTCGTGCAGTCCAACCTGCGTCTCGTCGTCTCGATCGCCAAGAAGTACCAGGCCTCGGGACTGCCCCTGCTCGACCTCATCCAGGAGGGCAACCTCGGTCTCATGCACGCCGTCGAGAAGTTCGACTGGCGCAAGGGCTTCAAGTTCTCCACCTACGCCACCTGGTGGATCCGCCAGGCCATCACCCGCGGCATCGCCAACACCGGTCGCACCATCCGCCTCCCGGTTCACGCCGGGGACACCCTGGCCCGCCTCCAGAAGGCTCGCGCCCGCCTCGAGCTGAAGCTCGGTCGCCCGGCCACCCTCGCCGAGCTCTCGGCCGAGGTCGAGATGCCCGAGGACAAGGTCACCGAGGCCCTCCGCTTCGCGGCCGAGCCGCTGTCGCTGTCCGAGCCGCTGCGCGAAGACGGTGACGCCGAACTGGGCGACGTGGTCGAGGACCGGTCGGCCGAGTCGCCCTTCGAGGTGGCCGCCACCGCCCTGCTCCCCGAGGAGATCTCCCGCCTGCTGTCCCCGCTCGACGAGCGCGAACGCGAGATCCTCAAGCTGCGGTTCGGTCTCGACCGCGGCGAGCCTCGCACCCTCGAAGAGGTCGGTGAGCACTTCAACCTCACCCGCGAGCGCATCCGGCAGATCGAGGCTCGGGCCATGTCGAAGCTGCGACACCCGTCGTCCGACACCGGCGCACGCGACCTGCTCGCCGTCTGAAGTCTTACCGGGCAGCCCGGCTCGGCCGATGACCGACGCATCATCTTCCCACCCGGCGCCGCCGACTCGTCGCCGTCCGAGCGGTTGTGCGCTGGGTCTGCTCGCCCTCGTGGCCTTGGTCGTCTTCACCGTCGTGGTGGTGGTGAGCCTCACCGCCGCCGGCCTGATCGGCCGCGAGTCCGATGCCGAGAAGGCCAAGATCCTCACCGAGGTCGAGCGCGACACCGGCATCGCCACCTCCAACCCGGACACCGATCAGCCCCCTCAGCGCGACCTTCGGGTCGGTCGGTGCGAAGCCGATCCGGAAGGCGCCCTCGTGGCGGGGGGATCGGTCACCAACTTCACCGACCAACCGGCCAGCTACCAGATCTCGGTGGTGTTCCTCGAGGGTTCCGGATCGGCGGTCGGCGCCGAGCTGGCAGCCACAACGGTCGATGTCGCCGGGGTGGCGTCGGAGCGCACCGTGAACTGGTCGTCGACCGCCGACGTCGCGCCGCCCGGGGACTTCACCTGTCGGGTCGTCCGCATCGAGCGCAGCCCCTGACGTTGCGGGTCGGCTAGGCCGACCCGGTCAGGTTGGCTCGCTCCGCCCCGATGGTGGTCGAGTCGCCGTGACCGGTGTGGACCACGGTGACGTCGGGAAGGGCCATGAGCTCGGCCGTGATCGAGCGCACGATGGTGTCGTGGTCGCTGTACGAGCGGCCCGTGGCCCCGGGTCCGCCCTTGAACAGGGTGTCGCCGCTGAACACCACGCCCGCCGTCTCGTCGTAGAAGCAGCAGCCGCCCGGCGAGTGGCCGGGAGTGTGCAGCACCTGCAGAACGTTCCCGGCCCGCAGTCTCTCTCCCTCGGCGAGGAGCCCATCCGGTTCACGGTCGGGGCTGACGACAGCCCACAACATGAGGTCATCGGGATGGATGAGGATCGGCGCGCCCAGAAGCTCGGCGAGCTCGGTGGCCACGTTGATGTGGTCGTTGTGGCCGTGGGTGGCCAGGATCGCCACCACCGTGCGACCCGCGACGCAGTCGACGATCGGCGGCGCGTCGTGGGCGGCGTCGATCACGAAGACCTCGTCGGCGTCGCCGACCACCCAGATTATGTTGTCGACGTCGAAGCTCTGCCCGTCGAGGGTGAAGGTCCCTGAGGTCACGACCCGGTCGATCACTGCGGATCCCCCAGCACCACCACGGAGCGCAGTACCTCGCCCTTCTCCATGCGGTGGAAGGCCGCTTCGACCGCGTCGAGGGCAATGGTCTCGCTCACGAACCGGTCGAGGTCGAGCCTTCTCTGGAGGTACAACTCGATGAGCATCGGGAAGTCGCGCGAGGGCAGGCAGTCGCCGTACCAGCTCGGCTTCAGCCGGCCACCACGGCCGAAGAACTCGGTCATCGGGAGCTCGATGCGCATCGAGGGGTCGGGTACGCCGACCTGCACGACCGTGCCGGCGAGGTCGCGGGCGTAGAACGCCTGCTCGAAGACCTTCGGGTTCCCGACGGCCTCGATGCACACGTCGGCCCCGTTGCCGTCGGTGAGGGCGCGAATCGCCTCGGCCGGGTCGGTGGCCGACGCGTCGACGGTGTGGGTGGCGCCGAACTCGGTGGCCAGCGCCAACTTGCGGGCGTCGAGATCGACGGCGATGACGGTGGTGGCCCCGGCCAGACGGGCGCCGGCGACGGCGGCATCGCCGACCCCGCCGCACCCGAAGACGGCGACGGAGTCTCCCGGTCCGACCTCGCCGGTGAACATCGCCGCGCCGAGCCCGGCCATCACCCCGCAGCCGAGGAGGCCCGCCACCTCGGGCCGGGCCAAGGGGTTCACGGGCGTGCACTGCCCGGCCGCCACCAGGGTCTTCTCGGCGAAGGCTCCGATCCCGAGCGCGGGGCTCAGCTCGGTGCCGTCGGCCAGTGTCATCTTCTGCATGGCGTTGTGGGTGGCGAAGCAGTACTGGGGACGGCCGCGTCGACACGACCGGCACTCACCGCACACCGCCCGCCAGTTCAGGACCACGAAGTCGCCGGGCGCGACGTCGGTCACCCCGGGCCCCACGGCTTCGACCACGCCAGCCGCCTCGTGGCCCAACAGGTAGGGGAACTCGTCGCCGATGGTCCCGAGCTTTTAGTGCAGGTCGGTGTGGCACACCCCGCAGGCCTGGACCCGTACCAGCGCCTCGCCCGGCCCCGGGTCGGGCACGGTGATGGTCTCGACGGTCACCGGCGCGCCCTTCTCGAGCGCCACCACACCCCGTACGTCGTGTCCCATCGCCGTGATCCTCCGCACTCGTTCGTCGGGTTGGCGGAGGTGGACGGGAATCGAACCCGCCGTGCAGGGATCGCCTGCACCACCCGCTTTGAAGGCGGGGGCTGCCACCAGGCCAGCAGACACCTCCGTCAGCGACGCTACCGCCGCCCGCTCGCCCTCTGTCGAGGCGCGTCCTATGCTCCGGGCATGAAGAAGCTCCTCGTTGTCATCGTTCTGCTCGCCCTTGCTGCCTTTGCGGTCAAGAAGTTGCAGGACGCCTGACCCTCAGGCGCGCCCCGCGAGCGCGCCTCGAACTGATGTGGTCGCAGTCGTGAACCATGGGCTGGTCACGCTCGGTGTGTTCTGGTGGTGGCGGCGGCCGAGTGCCCACCACCCGGCGGTGGCGCCGACTGCGGTTCCGGCGATCATCGCGGCGGCGAGGGCCAGCCGTCCCGGCGCGGGCCGCGGCACCCGCTCGCCGAGGGGTACGCCGGTGCGGAACTGAAGGATGTCCCAGCCTTCGGCGCGCGCCACCTTGGCCAAAGCTCGGTCGGGGTTCACCGCGACCGGGTGGCCGACGCTTCGTAGCAGGGGGAGGTCGGTGGCCGAGTCGGAGTAGGCCCAGCAGCCATCGAGGTCGAGCCCATCGCGGAGGGCGATGCGTTCCACGGCCTCGGCCTTGAACGGCCCGTAGGCGTAGAAGTCGACCTCGCCGGTGTAGCGGCCGTCGCTGTCGATCTGGGCCCGGCTGGCGATCGATTCGTCGACGCCGAGGTAGCGACCGAGCGGGGTCACGATCTCCTCCGGTGACGCCGACACGAGGAACACCCGCCGACCGGCCGCCTGGTGCTCGCGGATGAGCGTCAGGGCCTCGTCGTAGACGATGGGGTCGATGACGTCGCTCAGCGTGTCGGCGACGAGCGAGCGGATGAGGGCGGAGTCCCAGCCCTTGGTGATCTTCAGCGCCGACTCGCGGAACTGGCGCATCCGCTTCTCGTCGGCCCCGAAATACTGGAAGACGAGCCCGCTCCACAGAGCCCGGACCATCAGACGTCGGTTGATCATGCCGGCGCGCCGCAGTGGCCCGCCGAAGGCCACCATCGTCGGGGTGGCGATGACCGTCTTGTCGAGGTCGAAGAACGCAGCCTCCATGCGTGCAGGCTACGGGGGCGCGTCGGGCCGCCCCGGCATTTCGTGCGTGTAGTTGGCCCTTGACCCGGGTCGACGCCTCTCCTACGGTGAGTTCCACCTTCCCCCGGTGTTCGTCATGGGTGCGCCTCAGCGCTGCGCCCCAGCCTCGGAGGGTTGGAAATGCTCGTTGCTTGTTGGTCCGCCAAGGGCGGTTCCGGTACCACCACCGTCACGGCGGCGTTGGGTAAGATCCTTGCCGCCCGGGCCGACGACGGGGCCCTCCTCGTCGATCTGGGCGGCGATCTCCCCGCCGCGCTCGGGGCCCCTGAGCCCGACGGTCCGGGCCTGGCCGAATGGCTCGCCGCTGGCCCCGCCGTACCGGCCGATGCCCTCGCCCGGCTCGAGGTGCGGATCAGTCCCGGTCTACGCCTTCTCCCTCGGGGTTCGGGTCCGCTCACACGACCGGCACGGGCTGAGGTCTTGGCCGAGGTGTTGGCCGACGACGTGCGCCCGGTGGTGGTCGATGTGGGCCGGGTCACCGCCGACGGCACGGCCGGTGAAGCGGCCGATGTCGCTCGCCTTCTCGCCGGCGTCAGCACGGTGTCGTTGCTCGTGACCCGTCCCTGCTTCCTGGCCGTGCGGCGGGCGCTGGCCCTGCCGTTGCGGCCATCGGGGGTGGTGCTGCTGACCGAGGAGGGTCGGGCCCTGGGGGGGCGAGACATCGAAGACATCCTGGGGGTGCCGGTGGTGGCCGAGATCGCCTCGGATCCAGCCGTCGCCCGAGCGGTGGACGCCGGGATGTTGGGGTCCCGGATTCCCCGGAGTCTCGAACGCGCTCTGCGCCACGCCGCATGACGGGCGGAGCGGGGGAACCTTCGTCGGCCCATCAGTCGGCCGACCCGGCATCGGTGCGGCTCTCCGGGCGGCTTCACCGTGTCCTGCTCGACGGGCCGGGCGACGAGCCGGCGCCGCCGGCCGAGCAGCGGGCCCGCCTGCGTGCGCTCGCTCGTCGCCACGACCCGCTGCTCGCCGGCCCGGACGTCGATGACGTCGTGGAGCAGGTACAGGCCCGGGTCAACGGGCTCGGGCCGCTCGAGCCACTGCTGGCCGACCCGTCGATCGACGAGGTCATGCTCAACGGCGGTGGCGAGGTGTGGGTGGAGCGGGCGGGTCGGCTCGAGTGCACCGACCTGAACGTCGACGAAGCGGTGGCCCTGGCGTTGATCGAGCGAATCGTGGCCCCCCTCGGCCTTCACATCGATCGGGCCAACCCCATGGTCGACGCCCGCCTGCCCGACGGCTCCCGGGTCAACGCCGTCGTCCGGCCTCTCGCCGTCGACGGGCCGTGCCTCACCATCCGTCGCTTCGGTGCCCGACGGGTGCAGCTCGGCGAGGTCGCCACGCCGGGGGTGGTCCACCTGCTGCGCTGGGCCGTCACGGCCCGTATGAACATGGTCATCTCGGGCGGAGCGGGGGCCGGCAAGACAACGCTGCTCAACGCCGTCGCCGCCCACATCCCTTCCGGCGAGCGGGTCGTCACCATCGAGGACACCGCCGAGCTGCGGTTGCCGGGCCGTCACGTGCTCCGTCTCGAGGCCCGGCCCGCCAGCTCCGAGGGCCTCGGAGAGGTGAGGGTCCGGGACCTGCTCCGCAACGCCTTGCGCATGCGTCCCGACCGCATTGTCGTCGGTGAGGTCCGCGCCGGTGAAGCCATCGACATGCTGCAGGCCATGAACACCGGCCACGAGGGATCACTCTCCACGTGTCATGCCAACTCTCCGGTCGACGCTCTGCGTCGGCTCGAGACGCTCGTGCTCATGGGTGACGTCGCTCTGCCCAGCGTGGCGGTGCGCGAGCAGCTGCGCTCGGCGGTCGACCTCGTCGTCCAGATCGCTCGCCGGCCCGACGGCTCGCGCCGGGTCGTGGCCGTCGCCGAGGTCGATGCCGGCGAAGGGTCCGACGAACCGCTCGGCGTCCGGATGCTCACCGATACCGCCGGTCGCCTGGTGGGCCGACCCTCTCGACCCGCCCGCCGTTCCGGGGTCGGACCGTGCGAGGAGAGCTGGATCGAAGGGGAGGGTCGATGACGCCCACGTTCGGAGCGTTGGTGGCGGTCGCGGCCGTCGTGGCGGCGGTGATGACCCTCGCTGGGAGTCCGACAACCGGCCGGGTGGCCCGCCGCCGGGCTCGGCTGCTGGCTTCGGCTCAACTCGATCGGGTCGATCTCGGGCGCGGTGGCGACCCGGGTCTCGCTCTGATCCAACGACTGGTCGTGACCATGGTGGGGAGACTCCACCTCGCGCGCCTCGACCGGGGCCGGCGCTCCCGTCGGGCCGACCGGGCCGTGCCCATCCTGCTCGAGTCGGTGGCGCGTGAGCTGCGCTCCGGTGCATCGCTGGTCGGTGCCGTCACCGTCGCCACCCGTGAGCTCGAGGCCAGGGTCCCCTCTGCGGACCCGGCCATTGGCGTCCTGGCCACGTCGCTGGCCCGTGGCGTGCCGTTGTCGGTCGCCGTGCCCACATGGATCGGCTTCGAGCCGTCGGCGTCGCGCCATCTGGCCGGCACCGCCTTGTTGGTCGCCGGCGACACCGGGGGAGCCTCCGCCCTCGTCATCGACGGTGTGGCCGACACGTTGCGCGACCGAGTGGCGCTCGAGCGGGAGGTTGCGGCGCTGTCGTCCCAGGCGCGGGCTTCAGCGGTCCTGCTCGTGGTCGCTCCTGTCGTTGTCGCCGTGCTCGCGGCCATGGCCGACGAGCGGATCGCCGCGTTCTTGCTGTCCACCCCACTCGGGTGGTCGTGCATCCTCCTCGGGCTGTTGCTCGACCTGGCCGGGGCGGCATGGATGTCGTTCACCATCGGGCGGTCCACGTGAGCGCCACGGCCCCCCTCATCGCGGTTCTCGTCATCGTCTCGGTGCTGCTAATGGTGCCGCCCTCGGGGGTTCGTGATCGGCGGTTACGTCATCGTCTCGGCGCCTTGTCCTCCCGAGCAGTTGGTGGCGCCGACGCCGTGGAGGAGGACAACGCCCTGGTCCACGCCGACGAGAGAATGGTGCCGGTGGTGCTCGTTGCCCTGCGCCGCCTCGGTCGGTGGGTTCGTGGGTCGCTTCGCCTCGATTCCGAGCCCCGGGCCGATCTGGCCGGCGGGGTGGTCGCGGTGCTGATCCTGCCGGTCTGGCTGGCCGTCGGTCCAGTGCCAGCGCTGCTTCTCGCCGGCTCGGTCGTCGCCGCCGGCGAGTGGGCCGCCCGTCGCGTCCCCGCTCGGCACGAAGAAGCAGTACGGGCGGTTCTGCCCGATGTCGTCGACCTGTTCCGACTGGCGGTCGGGGCCGGGATGTCGGTGCATCAGAGTATTGACGTCGTGGCGGCCCGGGCCGCCGAGCCTGCGGGCTCGGCGTTGCGCGAGGTCTGTCGTCGCGTGACCCTCGGCGTGCGCCTCGGCGACGCCCTGGGTGCGCTCGACCGCCTGGGGGAGCCGGGCCGGCCGCTGGCGGCCGCGCTCACGGCATCGGCCCGCTACGGCGCCCCGCTCACCGTTGCTCTCGAACGGGTCGTGGTCGATTCCAGGGTGCTGCGGCGCCGACGGGCCGAGGAACGAGCCCGCAAGCTGCCGGTCAAGCTCCTCTTTCCGCTGGTGTTCTGCGTGCTCCCCGCTTTCGGCTTGCTGGCGGTGGTGCCGCTGTTGGCCGGTGCGCTCCCGTCGCTCTCGTCGACCGGTTGACCAGGATTCGAATCGTCGCCCGGTGGGCGACCCATCGGCGCCCGGGTGCCCTTCGTCCCGTCGAGAAAGGCGAAGCATCATGCACACCCTCGTAGTCCGCGCCCACGTGGCGCTCATCCTGGCCCTCTCTGAGGGTCGTCGAGCTCGTCGAGCCGGCGGCGAACGCGGCCAGACCACGGCGGAGTACGCCCTGGTCCTGCTCGGCGCCGCCGGCATCGCGTTGTTGCTCGTGGGCTGGGCCACCAAGTCCGGTGCCGTGGGCAAGCTGTTCGACACCGTCGTCAACGACATCATCGGCAAGGTCCGGTGACGGTGGCGAGGAGGGAGAGCCGTCACCGGTTCGAGGCGGCGGTGACCCGCGGCGATGCCGGTCAGGCCACGGTCGAGCTGGCGATGGTTCTCCCCCTCGTCGTGCTGCTTCTGCTTCTGGTGGCCCAGGTCGCGCTCGTGGCCCGCGACCAGGTGGCCGTGGTGCACGCCGCTCGTGAGGCAGCCCGCGCCGCGGCGGTGGCCGAGCGAGCCGCGGACCGCGGGGCGGCCGCGACCAGGGGCGCTCGGGCCTCGGGATCGTTCGACCCCGACGAGATCGACGTTCGGGCCGAGCCGGTCGAGGGGGGTAGAAGGATTCGCGCCACGGTGCGTTACACCGTCCGGACGAATCTTCCTCTCGTCGGGGCGTTGGTGCCCGACGTCGACCTCGTGGCCGATGCGGTGATGCGCGTGGAACAGCCCTGAGCAGACGGGCCGACCACCGGGTCAGTCGCGGAGCACCTGTCGGAGAAGCGCGGCGGCCCCTTCCTTGTGCAACGGTTCGTTGCCGTTGCCGCACTTGGGCGACTGCACGCACGACGGGCAGCCGTCGTGGCAGTCACACTGCTCGATGACCTCGAGGGTGGCGGCGAGGTGGCGGTCGCCGGCGGCGAAGCCCAGCTCGGCCACCCCGGCACCGCCGGGATAGCCGTCGTAGATGACGATCGTGGCCATGCCCGTCTCGGAGAGCATCGGGGTGGACACCCCGCCGACGTCCCAACGGTCGCAGATGGTGAACAGCGGCAGGATGCCGATCGCCGCGTGTTCGGCGGCGTGCAACGCTCCGGGCACGGTGGCGGCGGTGAGCCCGGCATCGGCCAGCACCTCGTCGGGGAGGGCGTACCAGAACGCCCGCGTGATCAGCTCGCCGGGGGGGAGGTCGAGATCGTGGACGCCGAGCTGCTCGCCGGTGAAGGTGTCGATGCGGCGGTATCCCACGACCTGCGACCGGACCCGTACCGGGCCCACGGCGAGGTCGACGGCACCGAGCCGGCGGTGCTGCTCGCGGTCGAGCACGGCGATCTCGGTTGTGGTGCGCGGCTGGGTGTACTCACCTCCGTCACAAGGTTCGACGAGGGCCACGCGGTCGTCGAGATCGAGGTCGTTCACCCGCCACGACTGGCCCTGGTGCAGGTAGACCGCGCCCGGGTGCACGAGTCGAGCGGCCCGGCCCCCGTCCACGGTGCCCACGAGGGTGCCGTCGGTTCGGGCGATGCGGAACTCGTCGCCGCCGGCGTTGCGCAACCCCACCGCCCGTGACGGCCAGCCCCGTTGGGCCCACACTGCGGCCGGCCCGCGGCGGGGGTGAGCGGGGCGCAGGCGCAGGGTCTCGTCGACCACGAGGTCTCGCACCCCGTCGTCGAGCAGCCCGGGCCACCAATGATCGTCGGCCGGGGTCAGCGGCAGCTCGTAGGCGGCGCAGGCCAAGTGGGGCAGCAGCACGTGGGGGTTGGCGGGGTTGATGACGGCTGGTTCGGGAGGGCGGGTGAACAGCTCGGCGGGGTGGTGGACGAACCACTGATCGAGCTGGTCGTCGCCGGCCACCAGAGCGGCGATCGACGTGCGGGTCTCGCGTCCGGCCCGGCCGGCCTGCTGCCACATCGAGGCCACGGTGCCGGGGAACCCGTTGAGCACGACAGCGTCGAGGCCGCCGACGTCGATGCCGAGCTCGAGCGCGGTGGTGGCCACCACGCCGCGCAGGTGGCCGCTGAAGAGCCGGCGTTCGATGTCGCGCCGCTCGGAGGTGAGGTACCCACCGCGGTAGGGCCGGACAGTGTCGGCCAGGTCGGGGCGGAGGCGCCGCTTCACGTCGGCGGCCACGAGCTCGGTGCCCTTGCGGCTGCGGCAGAAGGCGATGGTGCGGTGCCCCTGCCCGACCAGCGCGCTCATGAGCTCGGCGGTGTCGCGGGCGGCGGAGACCGAGCGGCCCGTGGCCTGCTGTTCGGCGGCCGGGTTCCAGAGCAGGAAGAGCCGCTCGCCCCGGGGGGAACCGTCGTCGGTGACGGCGTCGACCGGGAGGCCGCAGAGCTCCGACGCCAGGCGCCCGGGTTCGCCGATCGTGGCCGAGGTGAAGACGAAGGTGGGGTTCGAGCCGTAGTGCGCGCAGATCCGACGCAACCGCCGCAGGAGGTGGGCCACATGGCTGCCGAAGATGCCGCGCAGGGTGTGCAGCTCGTCGATCACGACGTAGCGGAGGCGCAGGAAGAAGGTGGCCCAGCGGGCGTGGTGGGGCAGCATGCCCACGTGGAGCATGTCGGGGTTGGTCAGCACCACGTTGGCGTGGGCGCGGGCCCGGGCCCGTTCCTCGGGGCTGCAGTCACCGTCGTAGGCGGCGGCGACCAGACGGGGGACCTCCATGGCCGTGAGCGAACGGAGCTGGTCCTGGGCCAGGGCCTTGGTGGGGAACAACATGAGTGCGGAGCCGGCCCGCAGCCCCTGGCTCACGGCTTCGGCGATGGGGGCTTGGAAGCACAGCGACTTGCCCGACGCGGTGCCGGTGGCGATGGCCACCGAACGCCCGGCGCGGGCCAGGTCGATGGCCTGGGCCTGGTGCGACCAGAAAGCGTCGACCCCGAGGGCCGAGTGGACCTCGGGCGGCAGCGGTTCGGCCAGTTCCGCGGTGCGGGCCTGACGAGCGGGGAGGCGCTCGACGTGGATGAGTCGCGGGTCGCCGGCCAGCGCCGCGCAGAACGCTTCAGGACCCGGGTCGGCGGGGAGCGCCATCTCCTCACCCTAGGTGAACATCCGTACGATCGGGCGTTTTCGGGCCGGGCTGGTCCTGGCGGTGCGGCGATCGGCATTCAGCTCGCCGGTACGCTCGTCCTGTCCTCCGACAACCCTCGCGTCGGCGGCGTTGAAAGTCGGAGTTGCCGTGCTCTTCGATGTCACCTTGAAGGCCGACCCGTCCCACCCCTCGCTGACCGTGGTGTCGGTGGTCGGTGAGCTCGACGTCGCCACGGCCCCGAAGCTGCGTCAGGAACTGGTCGCGCTCGCGGCCTCGTCCCCGGCCGGGGTCGTTGTCGACCTGGGGGGGATCGACTTCCTCGACTCCACCGGACTCGGCGTCCTGCTCGGGGCCCTCAAGCGGGCCCGCACGGCCGGGTTCGGCTTCGCCCTCGCCAACGCCGAGCCGCAGGTGGCACGGGTCTTCGAGGTCACGCGCCTCGTCGACATCCTTCCGTTGCACCCGACGGTTGCCGAAGCGGTGGCCGCGATCGTGGAGGCCTGAGAGGTGGGGGAGATCCGTCTCGAGATCCCGGCCCGCCCGGAGTATCTGTCGCTGGCCCGTCAGGTCGTCGCCGCCGCCGCGGCCGTCGAACCGCGTTTTCGATCCGAGCGCATCGACGCGTTGCGCCTCGCCGTATCGGAGGCCACCACCAACGCCGTCCAGTCCCACGCCGATCTCGGCTCCGGTGAGCGCATCGTGATCACCTGCGATCTCGACGAGGAGCGCATCGAGGTGGAGGTCATCGACCGTGGTGGGGGATTCGACCCCGACGAGTTGCCTGCGGTCCCCGAACCGGGCGATCCGGAACGGCTCGAGTTCGAGCGCGGCCTCGGCATCCCCATCATGCGTGAGCTCACCGACGAGTCCGAGATCCGGCCGTCGCCCGAGGGCACCGCCGTGCGCCTCGTCGTGTATCGCAGCGAGGCCTCGGCCGAACGCAGCCGGACCGACCCCGCGGTCGATGCCCCCGACGCCGACGTCCGTGACGGCGGCGAGTGAACTTCGGGGACACCTCGAGGGGGGCCGATCGGCCCGTTGCGGACCGTTGGGTACCATGACGCCACTGCCCGTCACCAACTCGTCATATTCGAGAAACTCGGGCGAGATTCACGGGCGCTAGACCCTCCCCGAACCCCGAAGCCCGACCACGCCGTCGGGAGCGGTGGGCCGAGGTGGTCGACCGGCCGAGAAGCTCCCCGCTGAAGGAGACACACCCTGCTCGCCCTCGTCCTCCTGTACGGCCTCGTCTCGATCGTTGCCGCCCTGGTGGGCCGGCGTCTTGGGCCCCGGGTGTTCTGGATCGCCGCGGTCGCCCCGTTGGCGACCGTGGTCTATGCCGCCGTCGCGGCCGGTCGCCTCGGTGCCGACGGCGTGTGGATCGAGACGTACCGCTGGGTGCCGGTGCTCGGGCTCGACCTCGGGTTCCGGCTCGACCAGTTCGCCCTCCTGATGCTGGTGATCATCGGGGTCGTCGGGCTGTGCGTGTTCACCTACGCCGCCAGCTACTTCCACGACGGCCCCGAAGTGGCTCGCACTGCGGCGGTGCTGCTGGCCTTTGCCGGGGCCATGGTCGGTCTGGTCCTGTCCGACAACGTCTTGTTGCTGTTCCTGTTCTGGGAGCTCACCACGGTCACCTCGTTCTTGCTCATCGGCACCAACGACGAGCAAGTCGGCGCACGGTCCGCGGCGCTGCATGCCCTCCTCGTCACCGGCGGCGGCGGGTTGACCATGCTCGGCGGGCTGGTGCTCGTGGCCCAGCAGGCCGGCACCTGGTCGCTGAGCGCGTGGGTCAGCGCCCCGCCGTCGGGCACCGTGGTCACCGCCGGTGTGGGGTTGATCCTCGTCGGCGCGCTCACCAAGTCGGCGCAGGTGCCCTTCCACTCATGGCTGGCGGGAGCGATGGCCGCGCCCACACCCATCAGCGCCTTCCTGCACTCGGCCACCATGGTGAAGGCCGGCGTGTTCCTGGTGGCCCGTCTGGCGCCGGCGTTCTCCACCCTCGGCGTGTGGCGCTGGATGGTGCTCGGGGCCGGCGCGGCGTCGCTGCTGCTCGGGGGGTATCGCGCCCTGCGCCAGCACGACCTGAAGCTGGTGCTGGCCTACGGCACCATCAGCCAGCTCGGACTGCTCATGATCCTCTTCGGTGCCGGCACGACCGAGATGGCCACCGCCGGCTGCGCCCTGCTGCTCGCCCACGCCGCGTTCAAGGCGGCGTTGTTCCTCACCGTCGGCGTCGTCGACCACCAGACCCACACTCGGGACCTGAGACAGCTCACTGGCCTGGGTCGTCGCTGGCCCGTCGTCACCGCGGCCGCGGCCCTGGCGGCGGCGTCGATGGCCGGCCTACCCCCCCTCATCGGGTTCATCGCCAAGGAGTTCGCCCTGAAGGGGGCACTCGAAGAAGGGGTGCCTGGCGGTCGCCTGCTGCTCGTGGCCATCGTGGTGGGGTCGATGCTCACCGTTGCCTACAGCGCCCGGTTCGTGTGGGGGGCGTTCGGCTCGCCCGATCCGCACCACGGATCCGGCTTCGAGCACGTCGGGGCCGACGCCCCCCACCCGTCGAAGGTGTTTGCCAGCGCGCCGGTGGCCCTCGGCATCGTCGGATTGGTGCTCGGGCTGGCCCCGATGCTCATCAACGGCCTCGTCGGCAACGCCGTCGCGGCCCTGGGGTACGTCGGACCGGCTCCGGCGCTGCACCTGTGGTCGGGCTTCAACGCCGCTCTCGCCCTGTCGGCGGTCGTCATCGCCGGGGGGGTGGTCCTCTTCCTCCTGCGGGGGCCGGTCGAGCGGTTCCAGGAGCGTACGCCCCACGTTCCGAGCGCCTTGCGGGCCTACGAGCGCGGACTCCAAGGGGTGCTGGTCGGTTCCGACCGTCTCACCGGCGTCACCCAGAGCGGCTCGTTGCCCGTCTACATCGGGGTGGTGCTGCTCACGGCGGTGCTGGTCCCCCTGATCCCGTTGCTGTCACAAGGGGGCCCGGAGGAGTGGCCGGCTCTCTACGACTCACCGTTGCAGCTCGTGTTCGGTCTGGTGATCGTGGTGGCCGCCTTTGCCGCCGCCATGGCGCGCCGCCGGTTCGTGGCGGTGCTGCTGTTGGGGGCGGTCGGGTACGCGATCGTCGGGATGTTCGTGGTTCAGGGGGCCCCTGATCTGGCCCTCACCCTGGTGCTCATCGAGACGCTGGGGATCGTGGCTTTCGTCCTCGTGCTCCGCCATCTCCCCGAGAACTTCCGGCCCACGATGTTGCCGGGCCGCAAGCTCGTGCCGGCGATCATCGGCACGGTCGTCGGCCTCTTTGTCTTCGTGTTCATGCTGACCGCCGGGTCGTTGCGCGACACCTCGTTGTCGGCCGACAGCGCCGCGGCCGCGGTGGCAGCCGGGAACGCCTCGGTCTCCCAGGAGTACCTGGTGCGGTCCGAGCCCGAGGCCAAGGGCCGCAACATCGTGAATGTGATCGTGGTCGATTTCCGTGGGTTCGACACCCTGGGCGAGATCACGGTCCTGGTGGTGGCCACCCTCGGAGTGGTCGGCCTGGTGCGGGCCGGCCGACGTAGAGACGGCGAGCCCGGCGACGTCGGGCCCGGCGACGCGGAGCCCGCTCCGATGATGACGAGCACCGGCGCCGCCGAGGCCGACCCGGAGCCGACCGCATGAGCGCCGCTCAGCCCATCGATCAGGGTGACCCGCCCGAGCACGGCGGGGCCCCGATGCGACCCCCGTCGCTCATCCTCGACGTGGTGGTGCGCGCCGAGTTCCATGTGCTGCTCATCGTGTCCACCTACCTGTTGTTCGCCGGACACAACAGCCCGGGCGGGGGCTTCGTCGGCGGCCTCGTGGCCGGTGCGGCCTGCGCGACCCGATACGTCGCCGGCGGTCCAGCGGAGTTGCGCCGGTCGATCCGAGCCCGTCCGACCACCATTCTCGGGGCCGGTCTCCTGATCTCGGTCTCCACTGCCTTCCTGTCGCTGTACAACGACGGCGGCTTCCTCCAGCACCGGTTGCTCAGCGTCGACGTCCCGTTCATCGGTCCGGTGAAGACGAGCAGTGCGTTCTTCTTCGACTTCGGGGTGTACCTCGTCGTGCTGGGTACGGTCCTGTTGATCCTCAGCGTGCTGGGCAGCCCCACCGAGGACGACGCATGACCGTGCTCGTGGCTGCACTGGTGGCCGTACTGTACGGCACCGGCGTATACTTGCTTTTGCAACGAACGCTCACCAGGGTCATTCTGGGTTTGGCGCTGATCAGCCACGGGTGCCACTTGTTGATCATGGCCGCCGGGGGGCCGTCGGGCCTGGCCCCTCTGGTGGGTCTGATCCGCGGCGACGAGCCCGTGGCCGACCCCCTGCCCCAGGCCTTGATCCTCACCGCCATCGTCATCACGTTCGGTATCACGGTGTTCCTGCTCGCCCTGGCCTACCGGAGCTTCCAGCTCACCAGCGACGACGAGGTCGAGGACGACATCGAGGACCGACGCATCGCCCGCCGGTCGACCGAGGCAGGTGACTGGTGAGGTTCCTCCTCCCCGCGCCCGTCGCCCTCCCGCTGCTCTTCGCCGCCCTGGCGGTGGTGTTCAGCCGTTCCCGTGCCGCCCAGCGGACGTGCAGCATCGTCGGCGTCAGTGCGGCCGTGGCCGTGGCCGTGGCCCTGCTCGTGATCGTCGAACGCGACGGCGTGCAGTCGGTGACCATCGGTGGTTGGCCGGCGCCGGTCGGCATCAGCCTGGTGGCTGACCTCTTCTCGTGCATGGTGCTGCTGATCGGGCTGGTGACGGTGCTGGTCGTGCTGGTCTACGCCACCGGCCAACGCGGCGCCGACGACCTGCCCGCCTTCCACCCCGCCTATCTGGTGCTCACCGCCGGGGTGGCCCTCGCCTTCCTCACCGGGGATCTGTTCAACCTCTACGTCGCCTTCGAGATCACGCTGACTGCCAGCTACGTGCTCATCACCCTCGGGGGGCGGCGCACCCAGGTGCGCCATGGCATGACGTATGTCGTGGTGAACCTGCTGGCGTCGTTGCTGTTCCTCACGGGGATCGGCTTCGTGTACGCCGCCACGGGCACGCTCAACCTGGCGTCGCTGTCCGAGGTGATCCCGACGCTGCCCGATGGGGTGCGCCTCGCCCTGGGTCTGCTCTTCTTCGTGGTGTTCGGCATCAAGGCCGCCATGTTCCCGCTGTTCAACTGGCTCCCCGACTCCTACCCCACGGCCCATTCCCCGGTGACCGCAGTGTTCGCCGGACTGCTCACCAAGGTCGGGGTCTACTGCATCATCCGCACCCAGACCCTGTTGTTCCCCGAGACGGAGCCGTCGGTGCTCATCCTCGTGGTGGCCGGGTTGACGATGGTCGTCGGCGTGCTCGGAGCCGTGGCCCAGAACGACATGAAGCGCATCCTGAGCTTCCACATCGTGAGCCAGATCGGCTACATGCTGCTCGGGCTGGGCCTGTTCACCGTCAGCGGGCTGGCCGCCGCCGTCCTGTTCCTCATCCACCAGATCCCCGTGAAGACCAGTCTCTTTCTCACCAGCGGTCTGGTCGAGGAGAGCTCGGGCTCCACCGCGCTCGACCGGGTCGGTGGCCTGCTGCGGCGCGCCCCGCTCACCGCCGCACTCTTCGGCCTCGCCGCCTTGAGCCTGGCCGGTATCCCACCGTTCTCGGGATTCGTGGGCAAGCTGTCGCTCATCGAGGCGGGCTTCGGCGCGCGCGAGTACGTGATCGTCGCGGTCGCTCTGCTGGTGAGCCTCTTCACCCTGTTCTCGATGGCCAAGATCTGGAACGGCGTGTTCTGGGGCGAGGCCGAGGAACCGGTGCCGGTCGTCGCCGAGGGACCAGCCAAGGCCCACGGCGCGCTGATCATGAACGGCGCCACCGTCGTGCTCGTGGGGGTCACCGTCGCCATCGCCGTGTTCGCCGGCCCGATCTACGAGCTGAGTGAGCGGGCGGCCCAGAGCCTCCTCGACCCCTCGGCCTACGTCTCGGCGGTGCTGGGCCGATGAGCGGCGCATCGGTGCTCCGGAGGGTGCTCAACTCCCTCGTGCTGTTGGCGGTGTGGGTCGCGCTGTGGGGTGAGCCGAGCGTCGGCAACCTGCTCAGCGGGGTGGCTGCCATCATCGTGATCAACCTCGTCTTCCCGACCGGACCCGATGTCGTGTCGGCCGAGGACGAGGGCACCACTCGGGTGATCGCCGCACTCGAGTTCTTCTTCGTCTTCGCGTGGGCGCTCCTCGTGGCCAACGTGGAGGTGGTGGCGACCGTGCTCCGCCCCCGTCTGCGGCTCGCCGAGGGGATTGTGGCCGTGCCCCTGGTGAGCCGTTCGCCGATCATCGCCACTTTCGTGGCCAACGCCATCACCCTCACGCCGGGGACGCTCACCGTCGAGATCGGTGGAGGCAGCGGCGAGCGCCCGGGGGACCGGTGCGGCGCGGTGAGCCCGGGTGCGGCCTCCGTCGAGCCGCCGGTGGTGCTCTACGTGCACGCGCTCACGCTCGGCGATGCCGACTCGGTGCGCGCCGACGGGCGCCGGTTCGAGGAGTTGGCCGTCGCCGCCTTCGGCAGCGCCACCGATCGGGCCCGATGGAAGGAGGTGACGGCGTGAGCGTCGCCGTGACCATCGCCTACCTGTTGGTGGCCGCCGGGGCCGTGCTCACGCTTGTTCGGTTGGTGCAGGGCCCGTCGCTGGCCGACCGTGTCGTGGCCACCGACCTCCTCTTGGTGCTGCTCAGCTGTGGGGCCGGCATCTTCACGGTCGATACCGGCAACGGGACCTACCTCATCGTGATGGTGGTCGTCGGGGTGCTCGGGTTCCTGGGCACCGTCACGGTGGCTCGCTTCATCGAGAAGCGGGGGGCGTGATGGTGGCCGATGTGATCTCCGAGGTGCTGGTGGTGGCCGGAGCCTTCCTGTGCCTGGTGGCCGGTATCGGGCTCGTGCGTCTCCCCGACGTGTTCGCCCGCATGCACGCCGCCACCAAGCCGGCCACATTGGGGCTGCTCCTGATCAGCACCGCCGCGCTCTTCCAGGCGCGCGACTCCGCCTCGGTGGTCGCGCTGGTCCTGATCATCGTGGTGCAGTTCCTCACCTCGCCGGTGGGGGCCCACATGGTGGGTCGAGCTGCGTACCGCGCCGGTGGCCTACTGGGCCCCGACACGGTGCTCGACGAGCTGGACGGCCGTCACGACACGAGCGGGGCGGATTGATGCCCCGCAGGCTCAAAAGGGCGTCCGGGTGATGGCGAGCAGGGCGACGTCATCGACGCCACCGGGTGAGCGCATGGCCTCGAGGCGGGCGTCGAGGCCGCCCGGTTCGACGCCTCGAAGCGTCGACATGACGTCGACGGCGCCGGTGGGGACGTCGGTCAGCCCGTCGGTGTAGAGCACGAGCGTATCCCCGGTATCGAGGTCCATCGAGAGAGCGTCGAAGTGAGCTGCAGCGAAGGCTCCGAGCAGCGAACCGCTGGCCTCCACCTCCTCGAGGACGCCGTTCCTCCGCACGATCACCGGTCGGGGGTACCCGGCCACGACCAGCCGCACCGTGGGGTCGGTGATGCGACCCTCGACCAGCACGGCAGTGCAGAACATGTCCTGGTCGCGCAGCGAGGCGACAGCGCGATCGATGAGGTGGGCGGTGTACGTGACGTCCTTGCCGTCGAGGGCGGCGGCGCGGAAGGTGTGGCGCGCCGCCGCCGCCGCAGTGGCCGCCCGAACACCCTTCCCGCACGCATCGCCGACGATGGCCATCCAGTGTCCATCGTCGGCGATGACGTCCAGGAAATCCCCAGCCACCGCATTGCCGACAGCCGGGTGGAACCAGCTTCGAACCGAGAGGCCGCGGATGCTGGGAAGTTGCGTCGGGAGAAGCGACTGCTGGAGTTGGTCGGCGACGGCTCGTTCGCGATCGCGGAGCTGGGCCCGCGCGTAGGCGTGGGCGATGGCCGCCGCAGCGATCGAGAGCGACTCCTCGTCTTCCGCGTCGAGATGGCGATTCGGCCCGAAGTCGGTCACGAGTACACCGACCGGCCCTGCCGGTGCGGCGAGGCGGGTGGCGATGACGCCGGATTCATCGAGGATCGTGCCGCCCTTGTCGAAGAGCAGATCTACTCGGCGCCGCAGGGTCTCGTCGACGGGCTGAAGGCCCGACCACCATTCTTCGCGGGTGCCTCGGCCGTCGTCGTCGTTGGTCAGGGTGAGGAGGGTGCGTGACGCACCCAGAGAGGCCCGGCACCACTCGAGCGACGCCTGGACGACCTCATCGGGACCCGGCGCCAGCGCCAGGGATTGGGCAAGCTGGGAGAGGTGGTCGCTGCGGGAGCTGCGCTTCTCGGCGAGTCGGCGAGCCACGTCGCGCGAACGAACCAACAAGATGACGATCACGGCCATCGCGACGAAGGCGGTCAGGGCCGCGGCGTCGGCACTGGAGCCGATGGCCAGGTTGCGTCGAGGCGGGAGTGCATCCCAGACCAGCCCGGCACACGCGGCGGCCAGCGCCAGCACGCCTGCCTTCCAGCCGCCGACGAGGGCGGCGACGATCACGACGAGGAGGTACCACGCTCCGGCGAAGAACTCCCGGGGTGTGCTGAACAGTGACAGCACTGCGGTGACGGCGAACGCGCCGATCACGGCGATCGCGTAGGCCGCCGCTTCTCGTGTGTGCTCCGCGGCGTGGTCGCTGTCGAGGAGACCCATGAGAACTCGCTAGCACCGATCCGGTGAGGATGCGCGGCAGGGTGGGACCCGGGTAGTCAGCGGGCCACACCGATGTCGGCTGACGTGGGTGCGTTCTCGTCGCCGTCCCCGCTCTCGAGGTAGGGCCGCAGCTCCCGGCGGGCCAACTGCATGCGGTGCACCTCGTCGGGACCGTCGGCCAAGCGCAGGGTGCGCAGCCCCGCCCACATGCCGGCGAGCGGGAAGTCCTGGCTGACGCCACCACCACCGTGGGCCTGGATGGCGCGGTCGACCACCCGGAGCGCGACGTTGGGGGCGACGACCTTGATGGCCGAGATCTCGACCCGGGCCCCCTTGTTGCCCACGGTGTCCATCAGCCAGGCGGCCTTCATGGTCAGCAGGCGGGCCTGTTCGATCTCGATGCGGCTGTCGGCGATCCATTCCTGGATCACGCCCTGTTCGGCGAGCCGCTGGCCGAACGCCACCCGGTCGCAGACCCGGCGGCACATCAGCTCGAGGGCTCGTTCGGCGATGCCGATGCAGCGCATGCAGTGGTGGATGCGTCCCGGGCCGAGCCGGGCCTGGGCCAGCGCGAACCCGCTTCCTTCCTCCCCGAGCAGGTTCGTGGCCGGCACCCGCACGTCGTCGAAGCGCAGCTCGCAGTGCCCTTCGCGGTCGTTGTAGCCGAACACGAGCAGGTCGCGGACGATCGTGAGCCCCGGGGTGTCCATCGGGACCAGCACCATCGACTGCTGGTTGTAGGTGGGTGCCTCGGGGTCGGTCTTGCCCATGACGATGGCGACGCGGCACCGGGGGTTGGCGGCCCCGGAGATCCACCATTTTCGTCCGTTCAGGACGTACTCGTCGCCTTCGCGCCGGATCGACAGCGAGATGTTGCGGGCGTCGCTCGAGGCCACGTCCGGCTCGGTCATGGCGAAGCACGAGCGGATCTCTCCCTGGAGCAGGGGCACCAGCCACCGCTCCTGCTGCTCGGGGGTGCCGAACATCGACAGGATCTCCATGTTGCCGGTGTCGGGCGCGGCGGAGTTGACGGCCTCGGGGCCGAGCGGGCTGCGACCGGTGATCTCGGCGAGGGGCGCGTAGTCGGTGTTGGACACCGGCTCGGGGGTCCACTCGGTGACGCGGGGCAGGAACAGGTTCCACAGCCCCCGGGCCTTGGCCTCGGCCTTCAGTTCCTCCATGACCGGTGGATGGAGGTGCGGGTCGCCGGACGCGCGCATCTGCTCGGCGAACACCGGCTCGGCCGGGTAGACGCGCTCGTCCATGAAGGCGAGGAGTCGCTGCTGGAGATCGGCGGCTCGGGGGCTGAGGGCGAAGTCCACAGGACTCCTTCAGGGGTGCAGGGTCGAGGTCGGCGGGGCGGCGACGGCTCGGTGGCCGGTGGCTGACCGCCCCGTCAGTCGGCCCGACCGTAGTCGTCGTCGAGTCGGACGATGTCGTCCTCACCGAAGTAGTCGCCGATCTGTACCTCGATGAACACCAGCGGCCCGTCGCCCGAGCTGGCCACGCGGTGGGCGGTGCCGGTGGGGATGTCGACGGCCTGACCGGGGCCGATCGAATGCTCGGTCTCGCCCAGAGTGACGGTGGCGTGACCCTGAACCACGAACCAGTGCTCGGCCCGGCGATGGTGCAGTTGCAGGGAGAGGCGTTGCCCCGGCTCGACGGTGATGCGCTTCACCTTGGCGTCCGGTCTGTCGTCGAGGACCTCGTAGCGGCCCCACGGCCGGTGGGTCTCGTCCCCGACCTCGGCGTCGAGTGACTCCTGGGCGTCCGGAGCTGACGCAGATGGGGTTGAAGGCATCGGACGAGCGTAGGCGGTGACCCCGCCGACTCGGATTCTCCTCGTGATGGCCCAGGGCTCGGTCAGGTCCGCTCGGCGCGATAAATCGGGTCCCCCGAAGGGGACCCGTGAGGCCCGGTGGAGGAGGGCGCATTGACAGCGGCGCCGCCATGCTCCCAACCTTGGCGCCATGGCAGGACCGCTCGTCATCGTGGAGTCACCAGCAAAGGCCAAGAAGATCCAGGCGTTCCTGGGCCAGGACGCCACGGTGGCCGACGCGCCCACCGTTCTGGCGTCGATCGGTCACGTTCGCGACCTGGCCCGGCGGGCCAAGGAGCTGCCGGCGGCGGTGCAGAAGGAACGCTGGGCCCGCCTGGCCATCGACACCGACAACGGGTTCAAGGCCTACTACGTGGTGCCGGAAAACAAGAAGAGCGTCATCTCGGACCTCAAGCGGGCGCTCAAGGCCGCCGACTCGCTCTACCTCGCCACCGATGAGGATCGCGAGGGTGAGGCCATCGCCTGGCATCTGCTCGAGGTGCTCAAGCCGCCCCGCACCATGCCGGTGCACCGCATGGTTTTCCACGAGATCACCGCCCCCGCCATCCGTGAGGCGTTCGCCAACCCCCGCGAGCTGAACAACCGCCTGGTCGACGCCCAGGAGACCCGCCGATTGCTCGACCGCCTCTACGGCTACGACGTGTCGGAGGTGGCCTGGAAGAAGGTCAACCCCGGGCTGTCGGCCGGGCGGGTGCAGAGCGTGGCCACCCGCCTGGTGGTGGAACGTGAGCGCGAGATCATGGCGTTCGTGGCCGCCGGCTACTGGGATCTCGAAGGGACGTTCGCGGCGCCGGCGGCGGCCGAGCCCGCCCCCTTCACCGCCAAGCTGATCAGCGTCGACGGCACGCGGCTGGCGTCGGGTGGCGACTTCTCGTTGCACGGCCAACTGACACGTGACGACCGCATCGTGCTCGACGAGACGACCGCACGTTCGCTGGTGGCCGAGCTCGAGCCGGCGGCGTTTGCGGTGCGGACGGTCGAGGCGAAGCCCTACCGCAAGCGCCCTTTCCCGCCCTTCATCACCTCCACTCTCCAGCAGGTCGCGGGTCGGGCCCTCAAGGTCTCGGCCAAGCAGGTCATGTCGATGGCCCAGCGTCTCTACCAGGACGGGTACATCACCTACATGCGGACCGACTCCACCGCGTTGTCGGCGTCGGCCACCCAGGCGGCGCGGGTCGAGGCCACGGAGCGGTTCGGGGCCCGGTCGGTGCCGGCCAAGGCCCGGGTGTGGTCGAAGCAGGTGGCCAACGCCCAGGAGGCCCACGAGGCCATCCGCCCGGCCGGCGAGCGGTTCCGCAGCCCCGAGGACGTGGCCCGCGAGGTCCACCCTGGCGAAGCCCGGTTGTACGAGCTCATCTGGCGGCGCACCGTGGCCAGCCAGATGAACGACGCCACCGGCGAGACGGTGACGGTCCGCCTCGGCGCCGGCACCGCCTCCGGGCGCGATGCCGAGTTCTCGGCGGCGGGCACCGTGATCACCGATCGCGGCTGGATGCTGGTCGAGGAATGGCGCAGCGACGACGACGAGGAGCGGCGCCTCCCGGCCCTCTCCGTCGGCGCCGATCTCGATGCCTCCGACCTCACCGCCGAGGGCCACACCACCAAGGCCCCGGCCCGCTTCACCGAGGCCAGCCTCGTGGCCAAGCTCGAGGAACTGGGCGTGGGCCGCCCGTCCACCTACGCCTCGATCATGGAGACGATCCAGAACCGGGGCTACGTCTGGAAGAAGGGTTCGGCGCTGGTGCCGAGCTGGACCGCGTTCGCCGTCACCACGATGCTCGAGCAGCACTTCGCCGAACTCGTCGACTACGGCTTCACCCGCGACCTCGAGCAGGTGCTCGACGCCATCTCCATGGGCAGTGCCGAGATGGTGCCGACGCTCGAGGACTTCTACTTCGGTCCGGTCGGCGACAGCGGCGAACGCCACGGGGGCCTCCGCGACCTCGTCACCGACCGTCTCCCCGAGATCGATGCCGCCGCCATCAACTCGTTCCCCATCGGTGAGGATCCGAACGGCGTGGTGATCATCGCCAAGCCGGGCAAGTTCGGGCCCTACGTCCAGCGGGGCACCGACACCGCCAGCATCCCCGACGACCTGCCCCCGGCCGACCTCGACGTGGCCCTGGCCCTCGAGCTGCTGTCGATGCCCAAGGGGGGCAAGCCCATCGGCATCGATCCCGACTCGGGGCTGATGGTGCTGGTCATGAACGGCAAGTTCGGTCCCTATGTGCAACTCGGGGAGATCGAGGAGCATCCGGACGAGAAGCCCAAACGGGCATCGGTGTTCGCGGCGATGGACCCGCACCAGGTGTCACTCGACGACGCCCTCCGGCTGTTGTCGCTGCCCCGGGTGGTGGGCACCACGACCGAGGGTGAGGTGATCCGGGCTCAGAACGGCAAGTTCGGTCCGTATCTCACCAAGGGCGACGACGGGAAGGACAGTCGCTCCCTCGCCGCCGAGGAGGAGATCTTCACGGTCGACCTCCCCCGCGCCCTCGAGCTCTTCGCCGCTCCCAAGTACGGCGGCAAGCGGGCGCCCAAGCCACCGTTGGCCGAACTCGGGCCCGACCCGGTGACCGGACAGCCCATGGTGATCAAGGACGGCAAGTTCGGACCGTACGTCACCGATGGGGAGACCAACGCGTCGTTACGGGTGGGGGACGAGCCGGCCAGCCTGAGCCCCGAGCGCGGCGCCGAACTCCTGCAGGGCCGTCGCGACGCCGTGGCCAACGGTGAGGTGGGAAAGAAGCCGGCCAAGAAGCGGGCGACCAAGAAGGCGCCGGCCAAGAAGCGGGCCGGCAAGAGGACAACCGGGGACGGCGTCAGCAGCACAGTGAGCCGCACGGTCGGGGCGAAGAAGCGCCCGGCGAAGAAGGCCGCTCCCAAGCCCTGACCGGGCGTCCGCCCCGTCCGTGGGTGCCGATCCGGTGGGCAACGCGGTTCTAGTGTTGCCCGGTGGCCGTGCCGCGTCCCGAGCCGGGCGCTTCCGAGGACTCCGACGCCGGGGTCGAGCTCAACGCCCAGAGCGGTGGCGCAGACGCGTCGTGGGCCATGTCCACCGATCTGCCCACCGACCCGTTTTCCCCGGTGGTGCCGAACGACCGGCCAGGGCGGCACGTGCGACTCTTCGGTTCCCACGAGTTCTTCCGGCTGTGGCTGGTCCAGGTCGTCTCGGCCACCGGCGACTGGCTGGGCTTCGCCGCGATCATCGTGCTGGCCGCCCGCATCGGCGGGGGGGCCGGGGCCGGGGCGGTCTCGCTGGTGATGGCGGCGCGGATCATCCCCGGGTTCTTCTTCGGGCCGGTGGCGGGGGTCCTGGTCGATCGTTGGGACCGCAAGAAGGTGATGGTCCGTTGCGACATCGGGCGGGCCTGCGTGCTCGTGCTCTTGCCGTTCGTCGACAGCGTGGCCGGGCTGGTGCTGGCCTCGTTGGTGCTCGAGGTCTGCACGCTGCTGTGGTCGCCGGCCAAGGAGTCGGAGGTTCCGAACCTGGTGCCTCACGATCACCTCACGACGGCCAACTCCCTCTCGTTGGCCGCCGCGTACGGCACCTTCCCGTTCGCGTCCTTGTTGTTCGCTCTGCTGGCCGTGGTGTCGGTGTGGGTCGGTCGCATCCCGTTGTTCGGGTTCCTGGGCGACGACCAGGTGGCCCTGGCCTTCTACTTCGATGCCGCCACCTTCCTCTTCGCGGCGTGGATGGTCCATCGCCTCCCGTTCGGGCGAGGGCCGGCGGCGGCGGAGCCGCGTCGCCCGCGGCGGGCCGGCGGGGAGCGGCGCGAGATCAGGATCGCCCTGCGGTCCGCGGTCGGCGATCTCAAGGAGGGGTTCCACGAGATCGTGGGCAACCACACGGTGCGGGCCGTCAACGTGGGCCTGGCCTGCGGGCTCGTCGGTGGGGGCATGCTCATCCCGCTCGGCGCAGTGTTCTCCACCGAGGTGCTGGGCGCCGGCGCGGCCGGGTACGGCCTGTTCACCACCGCCCTCGGCTTCGGGGTGGCCGCAGGGGCCGTGAGCGTGTCGGTGTTCCAGAAGCGGCTCCCCACGGCCGAGGTGTTCGCCGGGTCGCTTCTGGCTGCGGGCCTGGCCCTGTTCGCCGCGGCCTCGTCGTCGCAGCTCACCGCCGCCGCCGCGTTCGTCTTCGTGATGGGGTTCTTCGTCGGTCCGGTCTACGTGCTCGGGTTCTCGATGCTCCAGCGTGAGGTGGCCGACGACATGCGCGGGCGGGTGTTCAGCTCGCTCAACACCCTGGTACGGATGTGTGTGTTGATCGCCATGGTGATGGGCCCGCTGCTGGCGGTGCTGCTCGGTCGGCTGTCGAACGCAGTGGTCGACGGGGAGGTCTCCGTGCTCGGCGCCGAGATCGCGGTGCCGGGGGTACGTCTGGCCCTCTGGCTGGCGGCGCTCATCATCATCGGGGCGGCCGTGGCCGCGTGGGCGTCGTTGCGTTCCGGGGCGCGATTGGTGCGGGCTCGCCAGTCGCCTCACCCGTCGCGCCACGACCTGCCGTGACCGACGAAAGCGTTCACCAGGGCCGGTTCGTGGCCTTCGAGGGTGGCGAGGCGTGCGGCAAGAGCACCCAGGCCCGGCTGTTGGCCGACGCCCTCGATGGCGTGCTCACCCGCGAGCCGGGAGGCACGGAGATCGGTTCGGCCCTGCGCGAGCTGGTGCTGTCGCCGACGACGGTTGGCCTCGATGCCCGGGCTGAAGCGCTGGTGATGGCCGCCGACCGCGCCCAGCATGTGGCCCAGATCGTGCGACCGGCCCTGCTCGCCGGCCGTCATGTCGTCACCGATCGATTTGCCGGCTCATCGATTGCTTATCAGGCCTACGGTCGGGGTCTGCCGGTCGAGGAGATCCGGTCCCTCTCCGACTGGGCCACGGGCGGGTGCTGGCCCGACCTCGTCGTGTTGCTGGTCGTCCCACCGTCGGTTGCCCAGGCCCGCCTCGAGCGAGAGCTCGACCGCATGGAGGCCGAAGGCGCGGAGTTCCATGCCCGGGTCGGGGCCGGGTTTCATCGCCAGGCCGAGGCCGATCCGGACCGGTGGGTGGTGGTCGACGGAACGGCGTCGGTCGAGGCGGTCCATCTCGCCGTGCGAACGGCGGTGCGCGAGCGGCTACAACTGCCGGTGTGAGCGTCAGCGTCTTTCCACCCCTCAGTGCCGAGACCGCCGGCGTCGACGTGTGGGGTGACGTCGTGGGTCAGGATGCGGCCTTGGCCGAGCTGAGAGCGGCCGTCGAGACGCCGGTGCACGCCTACCTGCTCGTCGGACCGAGGGGCAGTGGGAAGCGAACGCTGGCGGCGGCCTTCGCCGCCGCGCTGTTGTCCCGTGACCGCCAGGGAGACGACGCCGCTCGCCACGCCTCGTTGGCGTTGGCCGAGGCGCATCCCGACCTGACCATCGTCGAGCGTCGGGGCGCCTTCATCTCGGTCGAGCAGGCCGACGAGATCATCAGCCGGGCCTCGCGGGCGTCGGTGGAGGGCGGTCCCAAGGTGCTGGTGCTCGACGAGTTCCATCTCGTCACCACGGCGGGGCCGAAGCTGCTCAAGTCGATCGAGGAGCCGTCGCCGGGCACGGTGTTCGTGGTCCTGGCCGATCAGCTGACGCCGGGCCTGGTCACCATCGCCAGTCGCTGCGTGCGCGTCGATCTGGGCCCCGTTCCCGATGCGGCGATCGCCGAGCGTCTGGTGGCCGAGGGAGTCGACCCGCGACGGGCCGCCGAGGGGGCGGCGGCCGCGGTCGGCGACCTGCGCCGGGCCCGGGTGCTGGCCACCGACGAGCGGGTGGCTCTACGCCGAGCGGCGTGGCATGAGGCCCCGGATCGTCTCGACGGCACCGGCGGGACGGCCGTCGAGGGGGCCGACGAGCTGCTGGCCATGATCACCGATGCCCTGGCCCCGCTGGCCGAGGCCCAGAAGGTCGAGTTGGCCGAGCTCGAGGAACGGGTCAAGGCCCGCGGTGAGCGAGGCTCGGGCCGCACGGACCTGACCACCCGGCACAAGCGGGAGGAGCGTCGCTACCGTACCGACGAGGTGCGGGCGGGGCTCACCGAGCTGTCGCGGCGCTACCGCGACGAGATGGTGACGTCGTCGTCCCCGGAGCGCTCTATCGCCGCCCTGCAGGCCATCGCCGCGCTGGTCGAGGAGCTCGTGCGCAACCCCAACGAGCGACTGCAGCTGGTGGCCCTCTTCGTGAAGCTGGGCCGGCTCGGCGCCGAGTGAGCTGAGCGGCGCCGATTGCCTTTCGGCGCGACCTGTGGCCGGCGCTACCATCGGTTGTTCCCGCCCGGGTAGCTCAGACGGCAGAGCAGCTCACTCGTAATGAGCAGGTCAGGAGTTCGATTCTCCTCTCGGGCTCTCAACAATCGTCGAGTTCGTGCTCGGGCCGCGGCGCGACGAGCCCACGATCGTCGGGCCGACTGCGTGGGCCGGCCGCGCCGGTGTCGCGTATGTAACGATCGGCGAAACAGTGGTGCTCCCCCGAGCAGGATCGTCGGGTCCGTGGGAAGGTGGGACATAAGAGTTGCCTTCCAGGTCCTCGTCCAGTGGCGGCCCGACGGGTTGACCTCTTGGGGCCCCCGGCAACTACCTCGCCTTCGCCCTGCTCATGGCGCTCGGTCTCGGCGTCACGGGTCTTCTGTCCATGTCGGCGCGGCGCGAGGCCGCCGCTGCGAGCTGAGTTCCAAGATCCCTCGCACCGGGCCAGTCCCGTGAGCGCCACCGAGGTTCGCGTCCCCGCCGCTGCGGCGCTCGGGGCCGACGGTGGCGGCTTCGACATGATGATCGGCGCCGTCCTGCCGTGGTTCACGGCCATGAACGCCGCCACCTCGGTCGGCCTCATGGACGCGGCCATCGCCCAGACGGCGGCCTACCTCACGTCCACCCGTCTCGAGCACCTCGACCAGACGCTGGCCGACAACCCGGTGACCCTGAACCGCCTGGCTCAGGCCAAGCTGGCCGCCGACCAGGCCCGGGCCCTGCTCGACGCCACCGTGACCGCCATCGAGACCGGCGCCGACGACGCCGTGCTGAAGGTGCTCGAGGTCAAGGCCGCGGCCGGGGAAGCCGCGATCGAGGTGACCGACACGTGCATGCGCCTCTGCGGCGGCTCGGCCTTCCGCAAGGAGGTCGGGGTGGAACGGCGTTTCCGCGACGCCCGGGCCTCGTCGGTGATGGCGCCCACCACCGACGCCCTCTACGACTTCATCGGCAAGGCCACCTGCGGCCTTCCCCTCTTCTGACCCCTCCTCTCGACCCTCGACCCGCTCGGAGACCCATGGCTGACTCGACGGTCCTCGTTGGCGCGGTGGCTTACACCGCCAACGTCGTCCCCATCTGGGAAGGCATCAAGGACTACTTCGCCGACACCGGAACCCCCATCGACTTCGTCCTCTACAGCAATTACGAGCGACAGGTCGACGAGCTCCTGGCCGGGCACATCGACATCGCCTGGAACACCAACGTGGCGTGGATCCGCACGTTGCGCCAGAGCGACGGGCGGGCGCGGGCGTTGGCCACGCGCGACACCGATCAGGTGTTCAAGACGCTGGTGATCGGCCTGTCCGGTTCGGGGATGACCGGTCTGGGCGACCTGAAGGGGCGCCGGGTGGCCCTCGGCTCACGTGACTCCGGGCAGGCCCGGATCCTGCCGATGCACTTCCTCTCCCGTGCCGGTCTGTCCGCCGCCGACATGGACCTGGTGATCTTCGACTCCGACGTCGGCAAGCACGGCGACACCGGTCGGTCCGACCTCGATGCCCTGCGGGCCGTGCTCGACGACGAAGCCGACGTCGCCGCCGTCGGGGTGAACACCTGGGAGGCCCTCACCGCCGCCGGCGACGAGACCGTTAGCGACCTCGAAGTGGTGTGGGAGTCCGAGGTCTACAACCACTGCAACTTCTCGACCCTCGACACGCTCGAACCCGAGGTGACCGAAGCCTGGGTCACGACACTGCTGGCCATGGACTGGGAGAACCCCGAGCATCGCCGGATCCTGGAGCTCGAGGGCCTGCGCGAGTGGGAGCGGGCCGAGCTCGAGGGGTACCAGTCGCTGATAGCGGCCATGGAAGAACAAGGCATCGCCGACCGCTGGTGAGCGACCGTTGAGCGTGGCATGAGTGCTCGTTTGCTGCTTCGTCTCGTCGACGACGTAGGCCTGCTCCATCACGGTGGTACCACGATGGTGGCGGTCGACGGGCCCGATGACGTCGACATCGTCGCCCGTTGGTGTGAGGCCACCGGCAACGCCGTCGTGGCCGTGCACGCCGACGCGGTGGAGGTCCACCGGGGCCGGATCGCCGACCCGATCGCCGCGCTCGCCCCCGAGCGGCGGCCGGGGTACCGCCTGTGGATCTACACCAACTTCCACTGCAACCTGGCCTGCGACTACTGCTGCGTGCAGTCCTCACCCGGCGCCGGCCTCACCCCGCGCCGGCCTCACCCCCCAGATCAGCCTCGATTCGCCCGACGCCAAACTCCCCGATCACCACCGAGGGGAAGGCTCCTTCGCCCGGGCCCGCGCCGGTATCACCACGGCCATGGAGCTGGGGTTCCACGTGCGGGTGGCGGCCACGTTGGGCGACGACGCCGGCGACACCGAGTCGCGCCTCGTGGACCTCTTCGACGAGTTGGGCCTCGAGGACGACCAGCGGGTCGTGCGACGGGTGGCCAAGCAGGGCTCGGCCAACGCCGGGCTCACCGTGTCGAGGGCGTCATTGGTGCCCGAGGTCTGCCTCACCGCCGACGGGGTCTTCTGGCACCCGGTGGCCGCCATCGACCCGGCCATGAAGGTCACCGAATCGTGGTCGCCACTCGGCGACGTCATCACCGCCATCAGCGACGAGTGCCGGGCCTACCGGATCCGCGGCGACATCCTGGCCGGCACCTTCCCCTGCGCCTGACGTCACGGCTGTCGGTCGGCTACCGAACCGAGGGTTCGAGCACGAAGATGCGGATCTCGCGGCCCTGCACCCGCTGCTGGTACTTCTCGTAGCCGCCGTAGATCCCGGCCGAGACGGCCCACACTGCGCGGCGTTCGGCGTCGGTCGCCGGTCGGGCCGTCGCCCCCACGGTGGTGCCGTCGTACTCGACCGTGGCCTGCGGTTCGGCCTCCAGGTTCAAGACCCACGCCGGGGTGTTCGACTGGCCGAAGTTGGTGCCGAGCAGGGTCAGGTCGTCGCCGAGCGGTACCGAGATCAACGGGGTGACCCGGGGCTGCCCGCTCCTGCGCCCCGTGGTGGTGACCATGAGCACGGGCAGCCCCGCCAGCACCTCGGGCAGGCTCGACCGGCCCCCGCTCAACCGGTGGAGCGCCCGGTCGAGGGGCGGGAGGGCTTTGGAGAAGCACCACGCCCCCGGCTCGGTCGAGCCGAAGGCCTGATTGGCGCGCTGGAAGGCGTTCGCCGGCCGGTGCCGGTACCCGAGGTCCGAGGCCAGTCCCATGGCCCACGACCGTACCCACCTCACCGGCGCGGAGTTCTCCGGTACGAGGGGTGACGCTGCGCTTTGGAGGGTTCAGACGTGCGCACTGCTAGAACGGTCCCGTGGCCGACCAGGCGAAGTTCGCCGAGCAGGCGATGGAATACATGCCGCAGCTCTACGGCGCGGCGATGCGCATGACCCGCAACCCGGCCGATGCCGAGGACCTGGTGCAGGAGACCTACCTCAAGGCCTATCGGGGTTTCGGGGGCTTCCAGCAGGGGACCAACCTCAAGGCCTGGCTCTACCGGATCCTCACCAACACGTTCATCAACTCGTACCGCTCGAAGAAGCGGCGTCCCGACGAGACCGAGCTCGACGAGGTCGAGGACCTCTACCTGTACCGGCGCCTGGGTGGGCTCGAGGCGGCCCAGGCCGGTCGTAGCGCCGAGGACGAGCTCATGGACTGGTTCACCGACACCGAGGTGAAGGACGCCCTCGAGGCCCTCCCCGAGCAGTTCCGCATGGCGGTACTGCTGGCCGACGTCGACGGTTTCTCCTACAAGGAGATCGCCGAGATCCTCGACATCCCGATCGGCACCGTGATGAGTCGACTGCACCGGGGAAGAAAATCCCTCCAGAAGCAGTTGTACGAGTTTGCTCTCGAACGTGGGCTCACCGGACGGCCCCCCGCCACCGATGAGGTCCTGATCGAAGCTAGCGAATCTGCGCGTACCGGATCCCTGACTACGGACGACGACTGACCATGGCCCAACCCGAGCACCACCATCACCCGACATCGTGCGAAGAGGCGTTGGCCGAGCTCTACACGTTCCTCGACGGGGAGCTGACCGAGGCCAAGAAGGCGGCGATCTCCTCGCACCTCCACGGGTGCAATCCCTGTGTCGAGGTCTTCGACTTCGAGGCCGAGCTGCGTATCGTGGTGAGCACCAAGGCCGTCGAGCAGGTCCCCGAATCCCTACGCCTGCGAATCAGCGAGACCATCGCGACGCTCGCCCTGACCGAACCCCCCGAGGGCAACAGCCCCCCCGCCTTCTGAGCCAAGGCACCGGGGCTCTAGGATCTCCAACCATGGAACCCCTTCTCGGCGTCGTGTGGACGTTCTGGATCGCCGTCGCCCTGGTGGTCGGAACCATCCTCCTCGTGCTCGGCGTCGCGGTCGTGTACGTGGCCAAGGTCATCGTCCCCAAGTACCCCAAGCGGTGAACTGAGCATGGCCGGCGCGGTCGACTGGGCCTTCGCCGAGAGCGTGGCCGTCCGCGTGTCGGGCCGTGAACCCTTCGCCGAGTCGTACCACTACGAGTCGCTCGGCCCCGACTTCGCCGAGTACACCGCCCTGGCCGAGGACCTGGTGGCGGCCGAGACCGGGTTGCGTTCCCTCGCCGGCCCGGCCCGGGCCCGGGTCACCGACCGAGCCGGGTGGGTGCGGGCCAACGTGGCCTCGTTCCAGCGTCTGCTGCGCCCGCTGCTCGACCGCTTCGGCGAACGGGTACAGGCCAGTCCTCTGGCGCCGGTCACCACCCGCCTCGCCGGTGCCGAGCTCGGCATGATGCTCGGCTGGATGAGCACCCGGGTGCTCGGTCAGTACGACCTGTTGGTCATCGAGGAGGAGAACCCCCTCGACCAGGACATCGTCTACTACGTGGGCCCCAACGTGCTGGCCCTCGAGAAGCAGTTCGGCTTCCCCCCCGGCGAGTTCCGGATGTGGCTGGCTCTCCACGAGGTCACCCACCGCGCCCAGTTCACCGGGGTGCCGTGGCTGCGCGAGCACTTCATCGGCCTCGTGCACCAGACCCTCGACGCCGTCGAGCCCGACCCTGATCGGCTGTTCGGAGCCCTCGACCAGGTGGTGGCGGCGCTGCGTCAGGGCCGCAACCCATTGGCCGACGGCGGCATGATGACCCTGTTGGCCGGGCCCGAGCAGCGGGCGGTGATCGACCAGGTGGCCGGCCTCATGAGCCTGCTCGAGGGCCACGGCGACGTCACCATGGACCGGGCGGGTGCGGGGCGGGTGCCCAGCGCCGAGCGCTTCGGCCGGGTCCTGCGCCAACGCCGCCAATCGGCGGTGGGGCTCACCAAGCTGCTGCAACAATTCATCGGGCTCGAGGCCAAGCTGGAGCAGTACGCCGAGGGCGAAGCCTTCATCGAGGCCGTCGAGGCTCATGGCGGGCCCGAACTGCTCAGTCGGGCGTGGGAGGCCCCGAGCCGTCTGCCCAGTCGGGCCGAGATCCGTGAGCCCCGTCTCTGGATCAACCGGCTCGATGCCATGCTCCCGGCCGCCGGCTGAGCGCGCCGACCCCATGACCGAAGGGTCTGCGGTCGTCGCCCTGCTGGAGCGTTGCTCCTTCCCACCGCCGGGCACGGCCGTGGTGTGTGGTGTGTCCGGCGGCGCCGACTCGCTGGCCCTTCTGCTCCTTGCGGTCGCGGCGGGATGTGAGGTGACGGCCGTGCATGTCGATCACGGCCTGCGGGAGGGATCGGCCGAGGAAGCCGAGATCGTGCGGTCGGCGGCGGCGGAACTGGGCGCCGGCTTTCGGGCCGAGCGGGTCGAGGTGGGTCACGGCCCGAACCTCGAGGCTCGCGCCCGCGCCGCTCGTCACCGTGCGCTCGGTCCGTCGGCCGCGCTCGGCCACACCGCCGACGACCAGGCGGAGACGATCCTGTTGAACCTGCTGAGGGGGGCCGGGCTCGACGGGCTGGCCGGGATGCGTCCCGGTCGCCGTCACCCGATCCTGCGGCTTCGGCGCCGCGAAACGGAGGGGCTGTGCCTCACTCGGGGGCTGAGCACCGTGCGCGATCCGACCAACGACGATCCGGCCTTCCTGCGCAACCGGGTGCGCCACGAGGCCCTGCCGCTGCTCGAGGACCTGGCCGGCCGGGACCTCGTCGCAGTGGTGACCCGTCAGGCCGATCTGCTGCGCGAGGCGTCCGATCACCTTCGGCGGGAGGCGACCGTCCTCGATCCCACTGATGTTGCGGTCCTTCGCGCGGCGGCACCGGTGCTGGCCCGGGTGGCGATCCGCGAGTGGCTGCGGTCCCTGGACTCCGATGGCCATCCGCCCGACGCCGCCGCGGTCGAGCGGGTGCTGAGCGTGGTGCGCGGTGAGGTGCGGGCCACCGAGGTGCCCGGAGGGCGTCGGGTGGCGCGGACCGCCGGACGGCTCCGCCTCGAGGAACCCGACCCGGTCGTCCCCTGAGGTCACCTCGCCGCTCGTCATCGACGGCTGGGCTACGTTCGGCCTTCGTGCCCTCCGTCCCCGAGCAACCCGCGGTCGCCACCCACGTCAACGACGACCCGGACCTCGGTGAGGTGGTGGTGTCGCACGAGACCCTGCACCGGCGGCTCGACGAGATCGGGGCGCAGATCACCTCCGACTACGCCGGGAGGCGCCCCCTGCTCGTCGGTGTGCTCAAGGGCGCGGTGATGCTGATGGCCGACCTGGCCCGCCGGGTCGACCTACCCGTCGAGCTCGACTTCATGGCGGTGTCGTCCTACGGCAGCGCCACCAAGACCAGCGGTGTGGTGCGCATCGTGAAGGACCTCGACGCCGATCTCACCGGTCGGGACGTCATCGTCGTCGAGGACATCGTCGACAGCGGGCTCACGCTCAACTACCTGCTCAAGAACCTGGCCACCCGCCACCCGGGCAGCCTGGAGGTGTGCGCCCTGCTCGTGAAGGAAGGCCAGCAGAAGGTCGAGCCTCCGCTGCGCTACGTGGGCTTTCGGCTCCCCAACGTCTTCGTGGTCGGCTACGGCCTCGACGTCGATGAGCGCTACCGCAACCTGGGCGACGTCCGCACCTACCTGGGTCACTGACGGCCCGCCGGCGTTGGCGGCCCCACCGGTGGTGGCCGGGACACGATTCTCGAGTGCTGTCGCGGCCGCTGGCGTCGCTACCCTCACTTCACCGTGAAGACGTCACCGAGCTCCCGCAAAGCCCGGTCATCCCGCCGCTGGCTGCTGCTCCTCGTGGCGGTGGTGGTGATGGCCGTCGGGGCCGTGCTGCTGCTCACCCGCAGCGGTCCCGACCGCACCGACCTGAAGCTGGCCGAGTTCGAGCAGAAGATCGCCGCCGGCGAAGTGGCCACGGCCGACATCCAGGATCGCGAGAACCGGGTCGACGGCAAGTTGACCGACGACACCCTCTACAAGGTCAGCTACCCCAACGACTATGCCGAGACGCTCACCAAGCAGCTCGTGGCCGCCGGCGTCGAGATCGAGACGAACAACCAGGGTGAGTCGATCCTCACCCGGTTGCTGTTCCAGCTCCTGCCCGTGGTCCTTCTCGTCGGCGCCTTCCTGTGGCTGATCTCCAGCATGCAGGGCGGGAGTGGGCCGATGGGCAAGTTCTCGAAGACGAAGGCCCGCAAGGCCGACAAGGACCTCCCGGTCGTCACCTTCGCCGATGTGGCCGGGTGCGACGAGGCCATCGAGGAGTTGGCGGAGATCCGCGACTTCCTCGCCGAACCCGATCGCTTCCTCGCCATGGGCGCCAAGATCCCGAAGGGGGTGCTGTTGTTCGGGCCGCCGGGCACCGGCAAGACCCTGCTGGCCCGGGCCGTGGCCGGCGAGGCCGGGGCACCGTTCTTCTCGATCTCGGGGTCCGACTTCGTCGAGATGTTCGTGGGCGTCGGCGCCAGCCGGGTGCGCAACCTGTTCGAGCAGGCCAAGGCCGAGGCCCCGGCCATCATCTTCGTCGACGAGATCGACGCCGTCGGTCGTCACCGCGGGGCCGGGCTCGGCGGGGGGCACGACGAACGCGAGCAGACCCTCAACCAGCTCCTCGTCGAGATGGACGGCTTCGACGTGAGCGCCGGCGTGATCCTGATCGCCGCCACCAACCGACCCGACATCCTCGACCCGGCCCTGCTGCGCCCTGGCCGCTTCGACCGTCAGATCGTCGTCGACCAGCCCGACCTCGTGGGCCGCGAGGCGATCCTGGCGGTGCACGCCAAGGGCAAGCCGCTCGGTGACGACGTGGCGCTGGCCGTCCTGGCCCGCCGCACCCCGGGATTCACCGGCGCCGACCTGGCCAACCTGCTCAACGAGGCCGCTCTGCTCGCCGCCCGTCGCGGCGAGACCACCATCTCGATGCGCGAGTGCGAAGAGGCCATCGACCGCCTGCTGGCCGGGCCCGAGCGCAAGAGCCGGGTGATGTCCGATCGCGAGAAGCGCATGATCGCCTACCACGAGGGCGGGCACGCCCTGGTCGGGCACGTGCTGCTCAACACCGATCCCATCCACCGGGTGTCGATCATCTCGCGGGGTCGGGCCCTCGGCTGGACGCTCGCCCTGCCCGTCGAGGACAAGCTGTGGCACACGCGGGCCGAGCTCGTCGACCAGATGGCGATGTTGCTCGGGGGGCGTACCGCCGAGGAGCTGATCTTCGGTGACCCCACCACCGGCGCCTCCGACGACATCAAGCGGGTCACGCAGATCGCCCGGGCCATGGTCACTCAGTACGGCATGAGCGATGCCCTCGGCACCCAGCAACTCGGGCGCCAACGGGGGGAGCCCTTCCTCGGACGCGAGATGGCCGGTGAGCCCGACTACAGCGAGCAGGTGGCGGCCGCCATCGATGCCGAGGTGGCCCGCCTGGTGGGCGAGGCCCGCGCCGAGGCTCGGGAGGTCCTGAGCCTGCATCGGGGCACGCTCGACCGGCTCGCCGACGCGTTGGTGGAGCACGAGACGCTCGGGGACCCCGAACTCGGGGCCATCCTGGCCGAGGCCGATGCGGTCGACACCGGCGACGCCCCCGCCCGGGGTTCGGCACGAATCGGGAATGAAGCGCCGTCGGTAGGCGCTGATGCCCCGCAGGTGAGCCGGTACCAGGCCGGCGCGACCCCACCGTGGGAGCCCGAGCCATGAGCATCGATCCGAACCCCGCTGTGTCGAACAACGGCCACGACGGCCTAGGGTCATTTGCCGTGCCCCCCTTCGACGAGCCCGAACTGGCTCGCGCCCCCCGACCGGTGCCACCACGCGAGGAGCTCGTGGCCTTGCCGCCCGTCGATCTGCCCCGCATCGAGGCCGCTGTCCGCGAGATCCTCATCGCCATCGGCGAGAACCCCGACAGGGACGGCCTCCTCGACACCCCGGCCCGAGTGGCTCGCATGTACGCCGAAGTCTTCGCCGGGTTGCGCGAAGAGCCGGACAGCCACCTCAAGGTGGTGTTCGAGGCCGACCACGACGAGATGGTGATGGTGCGCGACATCTCGCTGGCGTCGATGTGCGAGCACCATCTCGTGCCGTTCATCGGCAAGGCCCACGTGGCCTACATCCCCAACGAGGACGGGCGCGTCACCGGGCTGTCCAAACTGGCCCGCCTGGTCGACACCTACGCCAAGCGACCCCAGGTGCAGGAGCGGCTCACCGCGCAGATCGCCAACGAGATCGAACGCACCCTCCAGCCCCGGGGCGTGCTGGTCGTGGTCGAGGCCGAACACCTGTGCATGTCCATGCGAGGTGTCCGCAAGCCGGGCTCGTCCACGGTCACGTCGGCGGTTCGCGGTTTGTTCCGCGACAGCACCGCCACCCGTTTCGAGGCGATGCGCTACATCGCGAGGTCGTGACCGCCCGTCCCGCCATGCCCCTCGTGATGGGGGTCGTGAACGTCACGCCCGACTCGTTCAGTGACGGAGGCCTTTTCCTCGACGCTGAGGCCGCTGTCGCCCACGGCCTCGAATTGCTGGTCGAGGGCGCCGCCGTGCTCGACGTGGGCGGTGAGAGCACCCGTCCGGGTGCGATGCCGGTGAGCACGGCCGAGGAACTCCGGCGGGTGTTGCCGGTGGTGGAGGCCCTGGCCGAACACGCCCGGGTCAGTATCGACACGCGCAAGGCCGAGGTCGCGCGGGCTGCGGTCGCCGCAGGAGCCACCCTCGTGAACGACATCTCGGCGTCGCTCTGGAAGGTCGCGGCCGAGACCGGTGCCGGGTGGGTGGCCATGCACATGCAGGGCGAGCCCGCCACGATGCAAACCGAACCGCGGTACGACGACGTCGTCGGTGAGGTCTGCGCCTTCCTCGAGGCCCAGGCCCGGCGGGCCGAGACGGCGGGGGTCGGTGAGGTCTGGATCGATCCGGGGGTCGGATTCGGCAAGACGATGGCCCACAACCTGGCCCTGCTGGCTCACCTCGACCGGGTGGTCGACCTCGGTTGGCCGGTGCTCATCGGCACCAGCCGCAAGGCCACGCTCGGGTGCATCCTCGCGGCCTCCGACGGCGTCGCCGACATCGTGCCGGTCGACGATCGCCTGGCCGCCACCATCGCCACCCAGGTGTGGTGCATGCACCGCGGTGTGGCCATGGTCAGGGCCCACGAGGGGCGCGCCGCCGTCCAGGCGGCTCGAGTCGTGGCAGCATGAGTCCCGTGGTCAGCAAAGGCAAGTGGGCTCAGGGCATCCGCCCCCGCAACTTTCATTGGGTGATCGGCGACCGGCTCGCCATCTGTGAGCGACCGGGTGGATACGCCGCGAACCATCGCAAGGTCCGGCGCCAAGAGGAGATCATCTGGATCCGTGAGCAGGGCTTCACCCTGGTGATCTCCACCATCCAGGCCCCTCACAACCTGCACAACTACGACGAGCTCGGGGTGGTGTGGCGTCATCGGCCCTTCGACGAGGACGACCGCGTCGGTTACGAACGGCGGCTGTTCACCGAGCTGCGCGATCTGCTGGCCGGCGGGGCCAAGGTGGTGGTGCACAGTGAAGAGCTGGGCGATCGGGTCTGTGGGCTGATCGCCGGCTACCTGCTCTGGGTCGGGCTGCTCGACACCCCGCCGGCGACGGTCACGGTCGTGGAGCGCCTCACCGGTCGTCAGCTCGGCCCGGTCGGACGCGAACTGGTGGCAGTGGCCGACGCCCTGCCCCCTCCCGCCGCCTGACCCTGGCGCCAACGCACCGCAACCGTTCCCTTCTCCGAACCGGACCCTCCCATGCCCTCCACCGACCACATCGAGCTTCGTGGCCTCGTGGCCAGCGGGATCTGCGGGGCCCTTCCCGAAGAGCGGGTCCGGGCCCAGCCTCTCGAGGTCGACCTCGATGTCGTGGCCGACCTCTCCCGGCCCGGTGTGAGCGACGATCTGGCCGACACCCTCGACTACGGCGCCATCGCCGCGGCCGTCGAGGCCGTCATCACCGGTGAGGGGTTCGTGCTGCTCGAACGCCTGGCTCAGCGCCTGGCCGACGTCGTGCTCGCCGACCCCCGTGCGCTCGGCGTCACGGTGAGCGTCCGCAAGCTGCGCCCCCCGGTGCCGCAGGTGATGGCCACCTCGGGTGTGCGCATCACCCGTACCCGCTGATGACCCGGGCCTTCCTCGGTCTGGGGTCCAACCTCGGCGCTTCGCTGGATCTCCTGCGCGAAGCGGTGCGCTCGTTGTCCGGCGTGGTGGCCGTGTCGCCGGTGTACCGCACCGCCCCGATGGGAGGCCCCGGCGGGCAGGACGCCTACCTGAACCTCGTCGTCGAGCTCGACACCGAGCTGTCGGCCCGTGAGCTGCTCGGGGTGTGCCATCGCCTCGAGTCCGCCGCCAACCGGGTGCGGGCCGAGCGTTGGGGGCCGCGCACCCTCGACGTCGACATCCTCTGGATGGACGCGGCCCCGGTCGACGAGCCCGACCTCCAGGTGCCCCACCCACGGATGACGCAGCGGCGGTTCGTGATGGCCCCGCTGGCCGACATCGCCCCCGATCTGGCGGCTCCAGACTGGGAGGACCACGCCGAGGGTCGAGTCGAGCGTTTCGCGTCGCTCGACCCGGGTCCTGACTGAGGCTTCGGCGGTGCCGTCGCTACGGATCGTGGGGCCCGGCCGGGCCGGAACCGCGCTGGCGACCGCCGTCGGGGGCGCCGAGTGGACGATCCACGATGCCCGGCCTCGTGGTGGCGACCTGGTTCGGGCCACCGTCGACAACGTGGCCGAGATGGGGGCGGCGGCCGCCCTCACCGGACCGGTGGCCTGCGAGGACTGGGACACCGTCGAGCGTCACCGCGCCGCGTTGCCCACCGACGAACTCGAGGCCTACGACGCCATGGTGCGCGCCGCCCGCCGCCTGGTCGAGGGGACGCCGTGACCGGTGGCGACGGAGTTGGTGCCGTCGGGCCCGACGGGGGAGAGTGCTGAGGTGATCGTGCTGTTCACCCGGGCGGAGCTGAGTTCCCACCTCGAGACGCTCAGGGGGTCGGGGCGAAGCGTCGGGCTGGTCCCGACCATGGGCGCTCTCCACGCCGGGCATCTCTCGCTCGTCGCGGCAGCGGCGCGGGAGTGCGACGTGGTGGCGCTCACCATCTTCGTGAACCCGCTCCAGTTCGGGCCGGGCGAGGACCTCGGTGCCTACCCGAGACCGATCGAACGCGATCTCCGACTGGCCGAGAACGGCGGGGTCGACGTGGTGTTCACGCCCACGACCGAGGAGATGTACCCGGAGTCGATGGCCACGACGGTGCACGTGCGTGGGCTGACCGGATCGATGGAGGGGGCCAGCCGCCCCAGCCACTTCGACGGTGTGACCACCGTCGTCACCAAACTCTTCTCCCTGGCGGGGCCGTGCCGGGCCTACTTCGGCGAGAAGGACTACCAGCAGCTCGCGGTCGTCACCCGCCTGGCTCGCGATCTCGACTTTCCCGTGACCGTGGTGCCCTGCCCCATCGCGCGCGAGGACGACGGCCTGGCCCTCTCGAGTCGCAACGTCCACCTCGACGCCGAGCAACGGGCGGCTGCGGTCGTGCTGTACCGGGCTCTGCAGACCGGGGCCGCGATGATCGCCGGCGGTGAGCGTGACGGCGCGACGGTGGCGGCGCGGATGGCCGGCGTGGTGGCAGACGCGCCGACGGCCCGACTCGACTACGCCGAGGTCGTCCACACCGAGATGCTCGAACCCGTCGGGGTCGTCCACGGCGGCCAACCGGTGCGCCTCCTCGTGGCTGCAGCCTTCGGGTCGACCCGTCTGCTCGACAACATCGGGGTGGTGGCCCCTTGACCCGGTCCTCGTCGAGGCGTTGCGGCCACGATGGCCTGTCCGGACCGTCGCCGCGCCAGACTCTCGTGTCGTGACCCACACCGAGGATCTGGTGGCCTCGGGGGAGGACCGTCACGACGAGGTCGATCTGCTGGTGGTCGGGTCCGGTGTGGCCGGGTTGTCGGCCGCGGTGCGCGCCGCCGAGACCCACGGTCTGCGGGTGGGGGTACTCACCAAGGCCACGCTGGAGCAGGCCACCACCCGTTGGGCCCAGGGTGGGGTGGCCGCCGTGCTGGCCGAGGACCCGGACTCCACTGATCTGCACCTGGCCGACACGCTGGCCGCGGGCGCAGGCCTGTGCGACGTCGACGCCGTCCGGGTGCTCGTCGACGAGGGTCCCGGGCGGGTGGAGGACCTCATCGCGCTCGGGGCCATGTTCGACCGGGACGCGCAGGGTCGGTTGGAGCTGGCTCGCGAAGGCGGTCACACCCTTCCCCGGGTGGTGCACGCCGGGGGCGCGGCCACCGGGGCCGAGATCGAACGGGCCCTGGTGGAAGCGGTGCGGCGAACCGCGACCGCCGTGCACGAGCACGCCTTCGCCCTCGATCTGGTGGTCGAGGGCGGCCGCAGCCGAGGGGTGCGGGCGGTGGCGGCCGACGGTCGGGTCGTGGAGCTACGGGCTCGGCACGTCCTCGTGGCCACCGGCGGCGCCGGTCAGCTGTTCTCGGTCACCACGAACCCCCTCGAGGCCACCGGTGACGGGGTGGCCATGGCCCTGCGCACCGGTGTCGCCGTGGCCGATGTGGAGTTCGTGCAGTTCCATCCGACGGCCCTGCACCATCCGCGCATGCCCCGACCTCTGCTCAGTGAGGCCCTCCGCGGTCACGGGGCGCTGCTGCGCGACGCCACCGGTGAGCGCTTCGTCGACGAGCTGCTCCCGCGTGACGAGGTGAGCCGGGCCATGACCGGGCGCATGCTCGACCTCGGTGTCGAGCACTGTTGGCTCGACGCCACCGGCCTCGATGGGTTCGCGCTGCGGTTCCCCACGATCACCGCGGCCCTCGACGAGGTCGGACTCGATCCGGCCACCGACTGGCTTCCCATCGCCCCCGCCGCCCACTACCTGTGCGGAGGGATCGTGACCGATCTCGACGGCGCCAGCAGCCTCCCCGGGCTGTGGGCAGCCGGTGAGGTGGCGTGCTCCGGCGTGCACGGGGCCAACCGCCTGGCGTCGAACTCGCTGCTGGAGGGCATGGTGTTCGGGGCCCGGGTGGTGGAGGCGGTGGAGCGGGGCGCCGACGGGCCCCGGCCCTCCGGGGCGATGCGCGCCGTGCTCGAACCGCGCCAGGCCTCGGACTCGGGGGTCATCGGCGGGGTGCAACTGAAGGACTGGACTCCTCCCCATCCGGTTTCACGGGACGCGTCCGACGAGGCGCCGACCGCCGCCGAGATCGCGGATGCTCGTGACCGGCTCCAGCGGGCCATGACCGCCGGAGCCGGGGTCCTGCGATCGGCCGATTCTTTGGCGGCGACCGACGCGGTCGTGGACGAGGTGGGCGCGCTCGCCGCTAGCGGCACCGGTACCGATGCATGGGAGCTCGCCAACTTGACGACGTGCGCCGCCGCGCTCCTCGACGCGGCCGAGGCCCGCCTCGAGAGCCGGGGTGCCCACACGCGATCCGATCACCCGGGGCAGGACCCCGCGTTTCGCCGGCGGCTCGTGTTGCGCTGACCGCCTGGGCCCGGGCCGGGGGATTTCGTCGTCGGCGCCGACGCGAGGCAGGCTGGAGGGATGGCCAGGGGAGTGCACCCGCCGCGACGGGCCGTGGTGGAGGCCGTGGGTCGGGCCCTCGACGAGGACCTCACCCCCTTGGGCGACCTCACCTCCGCGCTCCTTCCCGACGGGCTCGAAGCGGAAGCGGCCTTCGTCGCTCGTGAAGGCGGTGTGGTCGCCGGTCGCGACTGCGCCACCGAGGCCTTCGGCCAGGTCGATCCCGATCTGGGTGTCGCCTGGCTGGTCGACGACGGGGATGTGGTGGCACCAGGGGCCACCCTCGCCACCGTGCGCGGCCCGCTGGCGCCGATTCTCACTGCGGAGCGAACCGCCCTGAACTTCCTCGGCCATCTGTCCGGTATCGCCACCCGTACACGCGCTTTCGTCGATGCCGCCGGGCCCGCCGGCCCGGCGCGCATCTGGGACACCCGCAAGACCACTCCGGGCCTGCGCAGCCTCGAGAAGGCGGCGGTGCGCGCCGGGGGTGGCGCCAACCACCGGGGCAGCCTGTCCGACTGGGTGCTGCTCAAGGACAATCATGTGGCCCGGTTCGGTATCGCCGACGCCGTGAGTCGGGCTCGGGTGATGTGGCCGGCGCGCACGGTGCACGTCGAATGCGACCGCCTGGACCAGGTCCACGAGGCCCTCGCCGCCGGCGCCGACGCCCTGCTGCTCGACAACATGACCCCGGACCAGGTGCGGGCCTGTGTCGCCGCCGCCGACGCCGCTGGCGCTGGTCGTCGTCCTCTGCTCGAGGTGTCGGGAGGCATCACCCTCGACACCGTGGCCGCCTATGCCGCCACCGGCGTCGACTGCATCTCGGTCGGCAGCCTCACCAACGCCGCGCCGGTGCTCGACATCGGTCTCGATCTCGATCCCGCCTGAAGGGCAAGGACCACCGTGCTGCTCGTCGTCGATGCCGGCAACACCCAGACCGTCGTGGGGCTCTACGAGTCCGATGACGCCTCTTCGGCCGGTCGGCGACCAGAGGAAGGCCTGCTCGACCACTGGCGGATCTCCACCGCGGCGGAGCGCACCTCGGACGAGGTGGCCGTGCTGCTCCAGGGGTTCCTGGCGCTGCGGGAGCTGACCCTGCACGACATCGACGGCATCGCCGTCTCGTCGGGCGTCCCGAAGGTCACCGCCGCTCTCCGCGAGTTGGCCGACCGATACCTCGACTTCGGTCCGGTCGTGATCGAGCCGGGGGTGCGCACCGGCATCGCCATCGTCTACGAGAACCCGAAGGAGGTCGGCGCCGATCGCATCGCCAACGCCGTTGGGGCCTTCGACCTGTACGGCGGCCCGACGATCATCGCCGACTTCGGCACGGCTACGACATGTGACGCCGTGTCGGCCAACGGGGAGTACCTCGGCGGGGCCATCGCCCCGGGTATCGAGATCTCGATGGACGCCCTCGTCGGCCGGGCCGCGGCGCTGCGAGCGGTGGAGCTGAAGGCACCCCGCAACGTGCTGGGCAAGTCGACGGTCGAGTCGATCCAATCCGGTGCCGTGTTCGGGTTCGCCGCCCAGGTCGATGGTCTCTGCGCCCGCATCGAGGACGAGCTGGGCCCGTGCACGGTGGTGGCCACGGGCGGGCTGGCCGAGCTCATCACGCCGTGGTCGTCACGGATCCAGCACACCGAGCCCTGGCTCACCCTCCACGGGCTGCGATTGGTCTACGAGAAGAACCTCTGACCGATCGTCATGTCGGGTAGAACAGGACCGACCGGTGAGGAGCAGCAGATGCGAGTGGCCATCACGGGGATGGGAGGGGAGTTGGGCACCCGCGTCGCCGTCCTCCTCGAGGGCTACGACGAGTTCACCGAGATCATGGGCGTCGACCTCGAGCCCCCTCGCCGCCACCTCCGGCGCACGGAGTTCCACCGCGTCGACCCCCGGAATCGGGCCCGTACGGTCGAGCTGATGACCGGCTTCGCCCCCGAGCTGCTCCTGCACGTCGGTGTCTACGAGCCCAACGCCCGGTCGAGCCCCCGGTCGGCGGCGGCCCGCACGATCGCCGGCACGGTGGCTGCGCTCGACGGGGCCCGCGCCGGTGGTGCGCTTGCGAAGGTGGTCATGCGGTCCGGTATCGAGGTGTACGGCCGGGGATCGAAGACCCCGGTGCGCCCCGACGAGACGGTGAAGCCCGATCCCACCTGTCCTTTCGGCCAGAGCCTCCTGCATGCCGAGCGGATCGTGACCACGGGGGTGACCCGGGCCGGGGCCTCGGCCACGCTCCTGCGGTTCGCACCGGTTGCCGGCCCTCACTTCCCGAGCCCACTGGTGCGGCTGTTGCGCCTCCCGGCCGTGCCCGTACCGGCGTTCGGGGGCGGCGAGTTCTGCGTGCTGCATCGCGAGGATGCGGCCCGGGCGCTGGTGGCCGCCGCCCGCCGCCCCGAGACCGAAGGGCCGGTGAACGTGGTCGCGTCCGGGTCCATGAGCGCGTGGGCGGCAGTGCGCATGGGGGCCCGACTCCCCGTGCCGGTGTGCGGCCCGGGCTGGAACGCCGCTCGCATCGCCACCGAACTGTCCGGCGCTCCTCTGCCCCATCACGTGGTCGAGCTCCTGGTGAAGGGTTGCCTGGCCGACGGCGACCGGGTCGGTGAGCTGCTGGGGATGACGCCTGAGCACACCACCCGCGACGTCATCCGCCACATCCACGAGTGGGCCGACATCAACTGGACCCGGAGCACCCCGCCCGGGGTCGAGGCACCAGCGGCCTGACCCCGGTCTCTACACTCGCCTCGTGCCTTTCGTCGACACCCCGGACGGGACCCGCATCCACTACGACACCTTCGGCAAGGCCGATGGCCCACCGGTGTTGTTGATCCAGGGTCTCGGCGCCGATAGTCGGGGCTGGATGCGCCAGCGCGGGATGTTGGCCGATCGTTACCGGGGCATCGTGTTCGACAACCGGGGGGTGGGCCGATCCGACGTGCCCCCCGGCCCCTATGACCTCGAGGTCATGGCCGCCGACGCCATCGCGGTGCTCGACGACCTCGGCATCGAGTCCGCCCACGTCATGGGGGCATCCATGGGCGGCATCCTCGCCCAGATCATCGGGGTCAGGTATCAGGATCGTGTCCGTTCCCTCACCCTGGCCTGCACCGCCTGCCAGCACCTCCCGTGGCGTCGGGAGCTGCTGGCCGAATGGGAGGAGACGGCCCGCACCAAGGGGATGCGGGCCTTCGTCGACCTCGCCGCCCGTTGGCTCATCGGACCGCGTTCGCGCTTTCGGCTGTGGCCCGTGGTGGGTTTCCTGGGCCCGCTGGCCATGCAGGTGACGCCCGAGGCCCTGGGCGCGCAGGTCGACGCGATGCTCGCGTCGGACGACAAGCTGCGGTTCGAGCTGGAGACGATCGCCGTGCCGACGCTCGTCATCGTCGGGTCCCAGGACATCCTCACCCCGATCGGCGACAGCGAGCTGCTCAACGACCTGATCCCAGGCTCACAGCTGGTGATCATCACCGGTGGTCCGCACGGATTCATGTTCGAGAGCGCCGGCCGGTTCAACGCCGCGGTACGCACGTTCCTCGACCAGGTCAGCGCCGCCGAGCGTGCCGCCTGAAGGTGGCGGGCCCCGCTCCGGTGGGTCAGGCGGCGGCGTTGACGCTGGCCAGCAGGTGCTCGGCGGCGGCTTCGAGAGCGGTGACGGCCTCGTTGCCGGCGTAGGGCGCCAGCGCCTTCTGGCCCCTCTCGACGAACTCGCGTGCCGTGTTCAGTGACGATTCGACGGCTGGGCCACCGCGGAGCAGTTCCCGGGCGGCGGTGATGGCGACCTGGTCGTGGCCGACCGCGCCGTTGCCGTTGGTGGGCTGCAGCACCGACAGCAGGGTCCTGAGCTCGGCGGCGGCGGCGCCCCCGGCGGCAAGGGCCCGGATCACCGGGAGCGTGTAGGTGCCCTCGACGAGGTCGTGGCCGGCGGGCTTGCCCAGCTCCTCGTCGGTCGAGGTCACGTCGAGGAGGTCGTCGACGATCTGGAAGGCCATGCCGAAGCTGCGCCCGAACACGGTGAGGGCTTCGATCTGGTCGCGGGGAAGCTCCGCCACGATTCCCCCGACGCGGCAGGAGGTGGCGAGCAGCGAGGCGGTCTTGCCGTCGATCGACGACAGGTACGCGGCCTCCGAGCGATCCCGGTCGTAGGCGCTCTGGAGCTCGAGGACCTGGCCCTCGCACAAGCGACCGATGGTGGCGGCGAGGAGCCCGGCGACCTCGGTGCCCAGCGACGCGGCGATCTCGGACGCCTTGGCCAGGAGGTAGTCGCCGGCGAGAATGGCCTTCAGGTTGCCCCACCGGGCGTTCACACTGGCCACGGTGCGGCGGGTGGCGGCCTCGTCCATCACGTCGTCGTGGTACAGCGAGCCGAGGTGGACGAGCTCCACCGACACCGCCCCGAGTACCACTTCGGGGGTCGCGGCCCGCATCTGGCGGTCGGCGGTGGCCGCGGCGGTGACGGCGAACGCGGGCCGAACCCGCTTGCCCCCGGCGAGGATCAGATGGCTGGCCACCTCGGTGAGAAAGGCGTCGTCGGCGACGACGGACGCCCGCAGCGCCTCTTCGACCCGGGTGAGGTCGTCCTGCAGAACCGGCAGGGCCAGGAGGGGGGAGGCGACAGCCACAAGGACAACGATAGGCGGGTGGGGCCGTCGCCCCTCAACCGGGACGGGGTCTTCTGCCACTGAATAGCGGGTTCGTTGCGCCCGATCGTTCGTGCGGTGGCTACTCGGCCGCGGGAACGGGTGCGGGCGCGAGGAGGGAGACAGGTGGGTGGGTACACTCGCCCCACGTTTCCCCCGCTCGTGGGGGAAGTCATTTCCCGCCTAGGGAGGTAGTGGCCAGTGTTCGAACGCTTCACCGACCGAGCCCGCCGTGTGGTCGTCCTCGCCCAAGAGGAAGCACGGCTTCTGAATCACAACTACATCGGTACCGAGCACATCCTGCTCGGGCTGATCCACGAGGGCGAAGGCGTGGCCGCCAAGGCCCTCGAGTCGCTCGGCATCTCGCTCGAGGCGGTGCGCAGCCAAGTCGAGGAGATCATCGGCCAGGGCGGCTCGTCGCCCAGCGGGCACATCCCGTTCACGCCCCGCGCCAAGAAGGTGCTCGAGCTGTCGTTGCGCGAGGCGTTGCAGCTCGGCCACAACTACATCGGCACCGAGCACATCCTCCTCGGGCTCATTCGTGAGGGCGAGGGCGTCGCCGCTCAGGTGCTGGTCAAGCTCGGCGCCGATCTTTCTCGTGTACGCCAGCAGGTCATCCAGCTCCTGTCCGGCTACTCGGGGCCCGGTACGCAGGGCGCCGGCGGCGAGAAGGCCGGGGCCACCGCGGGCGGTTCCGGTGACGCGGCGTCGTCGGGCTCGGTGGTGCTCGATCAGTTCGGCCGCAACCTCACCCAGCTCGCCCGCGAGAAGAAGCTCGATCCCGTCATCGGGCGCGAGCGCGAGACCGAGCGGGTCATGCAGGTGCTGAGCCGGCGAACCAAGAACAACCCGGTCCTCATCGGCGAGCCCGGTGTGGGCAAGACCGCCATCGTCGAGGGCCTGGCCCAGGCCATCGCCGCCGACACGGTCCCCGAGACGCTGGCCAACAAGCAGCTCTACACCCTCGACCTCGGCGCCCTCGTCGCCGGGTCGCGCTACCGGGGGGACTTCGAGGAGCGCCTCAAGAAGGTGCTCAAGGAGATCAAGACCCGCGGCGACATCATCCTCTTCATCGACGAGCTCCACACGCTCGTCGGCGCCGGTGCCGCCGAAGGCGCCATCGATGCCGCCAGCATCCTCAAGCCCATGCTGGCCCGGGGGGAGCTGCAGACCATCGGTGCCACCACGCTCGACGAGTACCGCAAGCACCTCGAGAAGGACGCCGCGCTCGAGCGGCGCTTCCAGCCCATCAAGGTCGAGGAGCCGTCGGTGGCTCATACCATCGAGATCCTGAAGGGCCTCCGCGACCGCTACGAGTCACACCACCGGGTGACCATCACCGATCAGGCGCTCGTCGCGGCCGCCAACCTGGCCGACCGCTACATCTCCGACCGTCACCTCCCGGACAAGGCCATCGACCTCATCGACGAGGCCGGCTCGCGCCTGCGCATCAAGCGCATGGAGACGCCACCGGACTTCAAGGAGCTCGAGAACCAGATCGCCCTGGTCGTGCAACAGAAGAAGGAGGCGGTCGAGTCCCAGCAGTTCGAGGAGGCCGGCCGCCTGCGTGACCGCGAGAAGGAGCTCCTGGCCGAGAAGGAGTCGAAGGAACGCGAGATGCGCGACGCCGGAATCGACCTGTTCGACGAGGTCGACGAGGAGGCGATCGCCGAGGTCCTCTCCATCTGGACCGGCATCCCCGTGTACAAGCTCACCGAGGAAGAGACGGCCAAGCTCCTGCGCATGGAGGACGAGCTGCACAAGCGGGTCATCGGCCAGGAGAGCGCCATCAAGGCGGTCAGCCAGGCCATCCGCCGCACCCGGGCCGGTCTCAAGGACCCCAAGCGTCCCAGCGGTTCGTTCATCTTCCTGGGCCCTTCGGGCGTGGGCAAGACCGAGCTGGCCAAGACGCTCGCCGAGTTCCTCTTCGGCGACGAGAACTCCCTCATCGCCCTCGACATGAGCGAGTACATGGAGAAGCACACGGTCAGCCGGCTGGTGGGCTCGCCCCCCGGTTACGTGGGCTACGAAGAGGGCGGCCAGCTCACCGAGGCCGTGCGGCGCAAGCCGTTCTCGGTGGTGCTCTTCGACGAGATCGAAAAGGCCCACCCCGACGTGTTCAACATTCTCCTGCAGATCCTCGAGGAGGGTCGCCTCACCGACAGCCAGGGCCGCTCGGTGGATTTCCGCAACACCGTGCTCATCATGACCTCCAACCTGGGTACCCAGGACCTGCGCAAGGGCAACGTCGGCTTCGGCAAGTCCGACGAGGCCATCAGCTACGAGCGCATGAAGGAGAAGGTCAACGAGGCGCTCAAGCAGCACTTCCGGCCGGAGTTCCTGAACCGCATCGACGACACCATCGTGTTCCACGAGCTCACCAAGTCCGAGGTCACCACGATCGTCGACCTGATGATCAAGCGGGTCACCGGGCAACTCGAGGCACAGGGCATCGGCCTCGAGCTCACCGAGGCAGCAAAGCTTCTGCTGGCCGACCGGGGCTATGACCCCACCCTCGGCGCCCGTCCGCTGCGTCGGGCCATCCAGCGCCTCGTCGAGGATCCGTTGTCGGAGAAACTGCTCACGAAAAGCTTCCGCGCCGGCGATCACATCGTCGTCGACGCCGGGCCCGACCTCGAGACGGGCGAGCAGGAGATCGTGTTCAATTCCGTCGAGGGCTTCCAGCCCCCGTCCATGGAGCTGGCCGAGACTGGCCCGGCCGAGTAGTTCGATCTCCAGTCTGTCGACCACGAGCCCGGGCCTGGTGCCCGGGCTCGTGCGCGCTGGCCGGTGGTGCGGGGACCGTTAGCGTCTGCGTCGTGCGCCCCGTAACCCGTTGCCGCGTGTCGTGACCGCTCGCGGGTGCTGCGGAGGTGTCGGTCGGGCGGTGGTGGTGCTGGTCGGGGTGGCGATGGCGCTCGTGCTCGTCGGGTGCCAGATGCAGGTCGACACCACCGTGGTGGTCGAAGAGGACGGTTCGGGCCGGGTGATCCAGACCGTCGGGCTCGATCCTGCTGCACTGGCTCGCATCGGCGACCTCGACCGTCAGGTGGTCCTCGACGACCTGCGGGCCGCGGGGTGGACGGTCGGCGCGCCGGTGCAGGAGGGCGACACCACCTGGGTGCGGGCCCATCGCGCCGTGGCCGACACCACCGAGCTGGCGGCGGTGGTCAGCCAACTGAACGGACCGGGGGGACCGTTTCTCGACATCGCCGCCGGCCAACGTGACGGGTTCCTCGAACGGGTCACGGAGTTCAACGCCACCTACGACCTGACCAAGGGTCCAGGGCTGTTCAGCGACCCCGATCTCGATGCCGTGGCCGGCAACCCGTTCGGGACCCTGTTGGCCGAGATCGCCGCCGAGGAGGGTCGACCGGTGACGGAGATGGTCGACTTCTCGGCCACGGTCGAGCTGCCAGGGGGGTTCAGCCAGTCGTGGACCCCGGCGTTCGCCGACCCTGCGCCGACGGCGATCGCCGCCAAGAGCACGGAGAGCAAGCTGCCGCAACGCCTGGTGCAGTTCGGCGTGGCTCTGGTGCTGCTGGGCACGGTTCTGTTCGGCTGGTGGGCCTGGGCCACCCGCCGCCGGCGTTCGCGCCGGGTGATCGCCGGACGCGGACACGGACGCTGATGGTCGCGACGACGAGCCCGGGCGCCTCCGACATCGATCGGTCGGGAGGAAGCGGCGGGCTCGCTCCCTTCTTGGTGGCGTGGCACGCTGACAGGGTGGAGTCGGGCCTGGCTGTCGCACCCGATGCCTAGGGTGGCGGTCATGGCCAGAGCCCGTTCGTTGTTCCGCTGTCACGGGTGTGGCGGCACCGCTCCCAAGTGGGTGGGGCGGTGCCCGTCGTGTGAGGCCTGGAACACGCTGGTGGAGGAGGCCGACGTGCCTGTATCGGCGGCCGTGGCCGGGCGGGCCGCCCCTGTCGGGCGGCCCGTGTCCATCTCCGAGGTCGACGTCGACCAGTGGCATGCCCGCCTCACCGGTATCGCCGAGCTCGACCGCGTGTTGGGCGGGGGGCTGGTGCCCGGGTCGGTAACCCTCCTCGGCGGCGAGCCGGGCATCGGCAAGTCCACGCTTTTGCTGCAGGCCATGGCGTCGGTGGCCGCCGACGGCGCCCGGGTTCTCTACGTGTCGGCCGAGGAGTCCACCCAGCAGGTCAGGGTCCGGGCCGAGCGCCTGGGCGCGCTCACGCCGTCGCTGTTCCTGGCTTCGGAGACCGCGCTGCCCCACATCGTGGGCTTCCTCGACGAGGTGCAACCCGAGCTGCTGGTGGTCGATTCGATCCAGGCGGTCTACGACCCCGAGCTCGGCTCGACGCCCGGGTCGGTGTCGCAGGTACGCGATTGTGCGGCCCGCCTGGTCGGACAGGCCAAGGCCCGAGGCTTGGCCACGGTGCTGGTGGGCCACGTCACGAAGGAGGGCGGCCTGGCCGGTCCCCGGGTGCTCGAGCACGTGGTCGACACCGTGCTGGCCTTCGAGGGCGAACGGCACCACGCCCTGCGTCTGCTGCGGGCGGTGAAGCACCGCTTCGGGGCCACCGACCAGCTTGGCCTGTTCGAGATGACCGGCGACGGGCTGGTGGGCGTACCCGACCCCAGCCGGCTGTTCCTGGCCGACCGCCGCAAGGGGGTGTCGGGGTCCGTCGTGGTGCCCACCATGGACGGGCATCGTCCCCTCCTGGTGGAGCTCCAGGCCCTGGTCACCGCCACCACGCTCCCGAGCCCTCGCCGCTCCGCCCAGGGTCTCGACGCCGGCCGCCTGTCGCTGCTGCTCGCCGTGCTGGCCGAACGCGGTGGGTTGCGCTTCGGCGCCACCGACGTCTACGCCCTGGCCGTCGGCGGTGTGAAGGTCACCGAGCCGGGTGCCGACCTCGGGCTGGCTCTGGCCCTGGCCTCCGCCCTCACCGGCGATGCCGTGCCCGCCGATCTCGTGGTGTGCGGCGAAGTGGGCCTCGGGGGCGAGTTGCGTCAGGTCTCGCAGTGCGAGCGGCGCGTGGCCGAGGCCGCTCGACTGGGTTTCTCTCGCGCCATGGTCCCGCGCCTCTCGCCCCCGATGCCCGATCACATCGAGCTCCTACGGGTCGACACCCTGGCCGAGGCTGTAGCTGCGGTCGGCCTGGATGGCCGGGCGCAGTCGGGGTCGGTCGGCCCGGCCCGCGCCGGCGCGCCGCGACTTCGGCCCGTGGCCGCTCACGACATCCCGGACCGGGTGCCCGACGAGTTGTTGGGCGGCCAGGGGGGCGAGCCCTCCTTCTGAGCATTCGGCCGATCCGTGCGTTGGAGCTGATCCGGGGCGGATGGGGCTTGTTCTGGTGCCGGCGGCTCTACCGGTTCCGGCGATGGCGACGCGGCCTAGGATCCTGCGATGCCACGGCGACGGAGTGAGGCGATGCTGGCGGCCCTGGCGGCCGTGGCCCCGGGCCGGCCCCTACGCGAGGGCCTCGACCGGATCTTGCAGTCCGGCATGGGCGCCCTGATCGTCGTCGGCGACGGGCCCGAGGTCCTCAACATCTGCTCCGGCGGGTTTCTGCTCGACGCCGCCTTCAGCCCGCAGCGCCTGTCGGAACTGGCCAAGATGGACGGCGCCATCGTGCTCGCCCCCGACGCCAGCCGCATCGCCCGGGCCAACGTGCACCTGGTGCCGAACCCGAATGTGCCCACCTCCGAGACCGGCACCCGCCACCGCACCGCCGAACGGGTGGCCCGTTCGATCAACCTGCCCGTGATCTCGGTGTCGGAGGACATGTCGATCATCGCCGTCTACTGCGGGGACCAGAAGCAGCAGCTCGTGCCCATCCCCCGGCTGCTCGACCGGGCCACACAGGCCCTGCGCACCCTCGAGCGCTACAAGGACCGCCTGCTCGAGGTGTCGCAGAACCTGTCGGCGCTCGAGGTCGAGGACCTCGTCACCCTGCGCGACGTCGTGATGTTGCTGCAGCGAACCGAGATGGTGCTGCGCATCGCCGAGGAGATCGAGCTCGACATCGTGGAGCTGGGTGTCGACGGCCGGCTGGTGCGCCTCCAGCTGGAGGAGGTGCTGGCCGGGGTCGAGGACGAGCGTCGCCTCGTGGTGGCCGACTACCTCCACGAGGAGAACGACTGGCACCTCGAGGAGGCCATGGCCGGTCTGGCCCGCCTCGACACCGAGCACCTGCTCGACATGAAGGCCGTGGCCGAGGTGCTGCACCTGCCGTCGGGTGTGACCGCCGACCTCGACGGGTCGGTGGAGCCGAAGGGGCACCGCCTCCTGGCCCGCATCCCCCGTCTGCCCGAGGGCGTGATCGACCGCATCGTCGAGCGCTTCGGCACCCTTTCCACCATCATGCGCGCCACCATCGGCGACCTCGAGAAGGTCGAGGGCGTGGGCGACCAGTGGGCCCGGGCCATCAAGGAGGGCCTGTCCCGCCTGGCCGAGGCCAGCATCCTCGACCACTACAGCTGATGCGCATCACCCTGCCGTCTGGTTCTGCGGCGGCGTTCGCCCGGCCGGAGAGCGGGGAGCCCGCACGGGGGCTGGTGGTGGCCCCCGACATCATGGGCCTTCGGCCGCTGTTCGACGACATGGTGGACCGGCTCGCCGCCGACACCGGTTGGGCGGTCTGCGCGCCCGAACCGTTCGCCGGCTACGAGGACTGGACGATCGAGGAGAGGTTGAACGGCGGCGTGGCCCGGATCGGTGACGAGCGGATCCTGGGTGACCTCGTGGCTGCGGCCGACGCCACGGGATGTGCGACGGTCGGCGTGCTCGGCTTCTGCATGGGGGGCATGTTCACGTTCAAGGCGGCCGCGACGGGCCGCTTCCACCGGGCCGTCGGCTTCTACGGGATGATCCGCCTGCCCGAACCGTGGAAGGGCCCGGCGTTGTCCGAGCCGCTCGACGCCCTGGCCCATCCGGAGCGGTGCCCCACCATGGCCATCGTCGGCACCGCCGACCCGTACACCCCGCCCCAGGACGTTTCCGACGCCGAGGCCCATGGCACGGTGGTGGTGCGCTACCAGGGCGCCGACCACGGGTTCGTGCACGACCCCTCGCGGCCGGCCCACCGGGCCGACGATGCCGCCGACGCCTGGCGAAAAGCTCTGGCCTTCTTGTCGGCCTGAACGTCGCCCGCCTACCCGAGGGCGGGAGCAGGGGCGGACCCGTCAGGGTTGGACGACGACCGTGATGGCGACGGGCGCTTCAGCTCCAGCCTGACGGCATCGGTACCGGGTCCCAGCGGCTCGGCGTGGCGTTCGAGGATCTCGAGATCACCGACCAGGGCGTCGATCACCTCGGCGGAGAGCGGCCACGGCGGGCCACCGATGGCAGGGTCGCCGGTGATGGCGATGACCAGGAGCGTGCCGCCCGGCGCCACGAACGATCGGACGGCCTCCGCTGCCTTGATCTCGCGGTCGGGGGAGATCGACTGCACGGTGAAGACCTCGACGACCAGATCGAAGGCGTCGGCCCAGGTGGCCGGCGCATCGAGGAGGTCGGCGACATGCCACGCGACGGGCACTCCGGGGTGGCGCCGTCGGGCCCAGTCGACGGCTGTTGCGGCGCCGTCGAAGGCGGTCACGTCGAACGCTTTGGCGGCCAGGGCGGCGGCGTCGTCGCCGAGTCCGGCGGCAACCACCAGGGCCTTGGCTCCGGGCCGGTCCTCGAGGCGCTCGAACCAGGCGTCGAACAATGGTCGAGAGGCGGCGGCCTGCCAGGGGACGGCTGTCTCGTCGCCGCCGGCGCCGGCGTAGACCTGATCGAAGAACCCGTCGGGACCGGCCACCGCCTACCCGAGAGCGGGAGCAGGGGTGAAGGCGACGGGCATGTGCTTGATGCCGTCGATCAGGTTCATGCGCAGGCGTGAGGCCGGTCCCGCGAGCTCGATGTCGGGAACCCGGCGGGCCAGCTCCTCGAACATCACCCTGATCTCGAGGCGGGCCAGGTTGGCGCCGAGACAGAAGTGGGGGCCACCGGCGCCGAAGGCCACGTGGTGGTTGGGGGTGCGGGCGATGTCGAACTCGTCGGCGGTGGGGCCGAACTCTTCCTCGTCGCGGTTGGCCGACGGGTACCAGAGCACGACCTTCTCGCCCGCGGCGATGGCCTGCCCACCGAGCTCGGTGTCGGCGGTGGCGGTGCGGCGAAAGAAGTTGACCGGGCTGGTCCAGCGCAGGATCTCGTCGACCATGGTGTCGGCCAGCTCGGGGTGGGCGATCCAGCGCTCCCACTGGTCGCGGTGCTCCATGAAAGCGATGAGGCCCTTGGAGATGGCGTTGCGGGTGGTCTCGTTGCCGGCGACGACGAGCAGGGCGAAGAAGAGGTCGCGCTCGAGGTCGGTGAGCTCGGCGGTGCTGCCGTCCTCCATCGTCACTTGGGCGTCGGTGAGCTTGGTCCAGACGTCCTCGCGTGGGTTGGCTCGCTTGTCGTCGCTCATCTCGTTGGCGTAGATCGCCATCTCCATGATGACGTTGGCGTAATCCGAACCCATCTCCTCGGCCGGGCCCCCGGAGCCGTACTCACTGTCCTGGCTGCCGATCATCCGGTTACTCCAGTCGAACAGCCGGCCGCGGTCGTCGGCGGGGACGCCGATGATCTCGGCGATGGCGAGTAGTGGCAGTTCGGCCGACACGTCGACGACGAAGTCGCACTCGCCGGCGGGGGTGACGCGGTCGAGCACGGCGTTGGTCTTCTGGCGCAGCGCCTCTTCGAGGCGGCGGATCATGCGGGGCGTGAAACCGGAGTTGACCAGTTTGCGGTACCGGGTGTGCTGGGGCGGGTCGGTGCTCACCATCATGAGGCCGGGGCCGAGCTCGGGCGGCTGGTCGGTGAGGGCGATGCCGCCGGCGCCGTCGCGACCCGGCCCGGTCTGGTGGCTGTAGAGCAGGCCGGCCTTGTGCACTTTGGTGACGTGGCGATGGGAGCTGACCAACCAGAAGTCCTCACCGTCGCTCCCGGGGGTGCCGGGGTGACGGTAGACGGGCGCCTCACGGCGGAGGCGGTCGAACCACTCGGTGGGGTACCGCTCGGCGAACACGTCGAGGTCGGTCACGTCGATGTCGTCGAGGCTCACCTCGGACTCGTCGGTCACGTCGGTCATGAGGGCTCCTCGGGTCGGGCGGTTGCGAAGGATCAGTCTTGCCGCTGGTGCCGCGCCATGCCGATCATCGTGGTGTGGATCACCCGCCCCTCTTTCGTAGAGGTCGGGAGGGTGGCCTCGACGTCAGGAGTGGACGTAGCGGGTCTGGCGACTGATCGCCAGCAGCTCGCCGGCGTCGGTCCAGATCTCGACGTCCTCGTCGACGAAGCCACCGGTCGAGCCCCTGGTGCTGAGGGCGACGAGCAGCGGCGTGCCCGGCGGGAGATCGGCTCGGGGGAGCCCGGTGCGGGCGTGGTAAGTGAGGTCGACCGACTGGGAGACCACGCCGGTGCCGGGGGGCCACAGTTGATAGATGACGGGCGGCCACAGGTCGGCCAGGAGGCCGAGGTAGCGGTGGTCCACGATCTCGGGCGTGCGGGGCACCACCCAACCGCCCACCCGGGCGGTTCCTCCTCCGCCGACGTCGTGGATCCGCGGGTGGAGGTGGAAGTGGTCGAACGTCGGTACCGGGAACGGCGGTTCGGGCGCGACCTCGTTTGGCTCGAGGGGGCTGACCGCGGGCGGCGTGGCGACGACGAGCTCGGCGATGGGTCGGCGGGTGGCGAAAGAGGCCAGCACCAGTCCGGCCATGCGCCCACCGGACCAGAGCCGGGCGGTGGCGTTGGCCATGGTGTGCCCTCGACGTTCGACCGTGACCTCGGCCCGGAAGGGACCGTCGACGAAGGGCTTCATGTAGTGCAGCGAGCAGTGCTGAATGCCCATCGCCGGATCGCCGAGTTCGAGGTCGAGGGCGGTCATGGCCAGGGCCATCACGTAGCCGCCGTGCTGGGCGCCCACTCCCCACCAGATCCGGCCGCACTCACGCTCGTAGGCGCCGTCGCCGAGCGGGGTGAGCTGGCATTCCTGGTCGAGCAGTGCGGTCATCGACGTTGCCTACCACGGGCGGCGGTCACGTCGGGGACGAGCCGAGTCTCCGGTACTCCCGAGTACTCGCCCTGGTCGTCGTGACGCTCAGCTACTTCGCGTAAGCGGCGGCGGAGATGCGATCAGCCAGGAAGGTGGCTTCTGCTTCGTTGGATCCGGCGTTGATCTGGATCTGGTCGGCCTCGAACGCCGAGGTCTGCACAACCGGGGCGGTCAGTACCTTGCCGTCGAGAACGATCGCCGCTTGGCCTGAAGGGCAGCTGGTTGCCCGCTCGAAACAGGAGGCGGCAAGTCGGTTGAAGGCTCCGATGCCGGTGTCATCGTCGGCCAGAAGGAGGTTGACGGTCCACCCTTGCTGTCCTCTCACCGCGGTCGCTCGCACGACCCCGGTGCCGTCGAGCGCAGATGGCCCGAGGTCACCGGGTTCTGGCAGGCCTTCCGGGCCCGGTCCTTGTGCGTTGGAGGTGAGCACCGGACGAAAGGTCAACGACTCGGCTGGCGCTGTTCCCTTGCCGTCGAGTCGGGTGGGTACCTGCGAGGTCGTAGGGAAGGAGGCCACGGGCTCGGGGTCGGTGGTGCTGGCGGTGGACCCGCAGGCTGTCGGGAGCATCAACACTGCGAGAGCCAGGGTGGCGAGGGTGCAATGGGATCGGAGCCTCGACGACGTTCTTCCTTCGCGTCGCGCGAACTCGACTATCTGCAACATCGTTCCCCCCGGTGGTCTTCGCCCATTGTCGCGCCGGGCTCGTAGAGCCCGGCGATGGCCCTCTCTCTCGATGTCATCGGAATCGTCACCCTCGACATCGCCCAACACCCCGGCGCCGCCGGGGGAATGGCCCGGGCCGTGGGCCAGATCGACGACCTGTTGCGCCTGCCCGCCTGAGGCACCCTCTCCGAAGGGGCCCCCTTGCCGCCGCTCGCTCAGGCGGCCGCGCTGGTCGGTGGTGGTGACGACGATCGGATGGGTGGCCGGTCCGGGTGGCCCGGGTGGGTGGTCAGTGCGGGTGCCACCGGGTCCGGGTAATCGGGCTATCGGGGTTCCCCCGGTGCTGATCGGGGGGTGGAGGGGTAACCGGTCGGGTCGCCTGGTTCTTGGTGGGGGGCTGGTGAGCGTTGACCGGTTCGGGCGGGTGAAGGTGGCGGTGCCGTCGGGGTGCACCGACATGGTCCAGTCGTGGCGGTGCACGACGCCGTGGTGGGCGGCGCAGAGGGCGATGAGGTTGTCGAGGTCGGTGGGGCCGCCGTGGTCCCAGTGGGTGATGTGGTGGGCGTCGATCCACCTCGCGGGGTTGTCGCAGTCGGGGAACCGGCAGCTTTGGTCGCGGATGAGCATGGCGTCGCGGACACTGTCGGTGGCGAGGCGGATGCGGCGGCCGTGGTCGATGACGCGGCTGTCGGCCAA
>JBDNHK010000016.1:0-4021 GCA_041688815.1 Acidimicrobiales bacterium
GGTCCCGACCACAATGAGAGGACACCATCCATGACAACCACAGAACCAACTACTGAGAGTGAGATCGCAGCCTGGTACAACCCCGCCGTCGCCACAGCTACAACGACGGCCTCAGCCCCCTCGACTACGAGACCACCAACGCGGCATGATCCCCACACCCACCCCGTCCGTCACACCGGGTTACTCCCAGATTACTTGAACTCCGACACCATCTGGTGGGCCTGGACCGGGGTCAACCGGCCGAGGCCCTCTCGTGGTCGCCGGCTGAGCCTTTCGGCCTCCACACCCGCGGACCGGGGGCGTGTGAACTCGAGTTGTCGAGGGCCGTTCGCTGGGTCGAGCGCTCAGCCGGTGAAGCTGGGCGAGATGGTGGTGCCCGAGTCGGTCACGCCTGCGGAGGGAACGGCGACCATCCGGGGCAGGACGTAGGTGGTGGCGAGGTCGGCATCGAGCGGCAGGATGGAAGGCGGCTGGTCTCCCGGCCTCGGGTAGTACATGCGGATCATCGCCTGGATCTCGGTCGACACGCCGGTGCCTGGGCCGTAGACGGACTGGTAGTACGCGGTGCTCGGCGTCGGGATCCAGTTCGACTCCGGCGCTCCCGGTGGGAGGGCAGGGCCCACCCAGAGGGTGAGGGAGCCGTCGGGGTTCAGCGCCAGGTCTCCCGCGTCGAGCTGGTCCGAACCGAGCTGGGAGACCGGCTGGATCAGGCCGAACGTGAGCGGGGAGCTGCCGCGGCCGAGGCGGACCAGCGGGCCCGGAGCGCCACCGATCGAACCGCTCTGCTGGATGGGGATGCCCCCGGGTGAGAGGGCCTGCAGCCACGTCGCGGAGAGCTTGAAGGAGTAGGTGCCGGGCGTCGGTTGCGTCGGCTGGGTGGCCGCGTAGTACACGGCCCCGGGCGTGAGGCCGTATTGTTCCGCAGTGGAGCCGAAGATCAGGGGAGTGCTCAGGTCGATCGGGCCCCAGGCCGGCGCCTCGACGGTGATCGTGTCGGTGCCCGCGTCGACGCCGATCACCCGGGTGCTAGTGGGGTCGGAGTAGTGGGTGTTCAGCACACTGGACTGGGGGATGAACGGTGCAGAGCTGGACGTGGCGTCGGGCTGGTAGACGATGAGGGACCAGAAGCCCGCCACCTTGCCGCCGTTCTCAACCATCGGCGGCAGGATCCCTTCCACCGGGTAGCTGGAGTAGCTGGCGCGGGGCGGCGTGAAGGTGATGCTGTAGGTGGTGTTGCCGTCCAGCTGCGACACGCCGTCGTTCGAGTTCATCGTCGGGTATACGGCGTCGAGCGGAACGTTCGCGGATCCGCCGTCCAGGACGATGATCGCCCGAGTGAGGTAGCCGACGGGATCGTTGGTGTAGGTGCCGATCATCGTGTTGATGTAGCCCCAGTAGTTCGTGGCGGCGGTCGCGCCACCGGCGGCGGCGGCCGCCTGGACCTCGGCCACACCTGCCTGGAACCCGTCCTCGAGCGCGGCGAGTTGCTCGGCGGTCCAGCCGGGCGGAACCTCGAAGCCGGCCGACGTGAGGCCGATCTCCGCGAAGCGGTCGAGTGTCGGCTGCTGCGGGTACGACGGCATGACGTAGGTGTCGGTCGCCCCATACTGCGGGATGTACTGCGGGGGCAGCTCCGCCAGGGGAGTGCCGGAGGACCCGGTGTCGGCCACGGGAAGTGGGCTGCGGACGAGTGCCTGGCCGACCTGGTCGAAGAAGTCCGTGGCGGTAGTCGGTGCGGTCTGCCACGCCTGGGCCGCGGCGACGTCGTCGGGAGACGGGACGAAGTTGGCGAAGCTCGGCGGGTACACCGCGGCGTATCCGTTCGCGACGAAGTCCGTCACCGAGTTCAGCGCGAACTTCTGGACGACGCCGGTGCGCACGGACGCGACCGAGGTGCTCTCTGAGGGGTCGGTGAGCGAGTTGGCGCGGATCCGGATGAGCAGCCAATTGAGGTTGGTGTCGGTCGCCAGCACGGGGTAGTCGGTGCCGCCGAGCGTGATCATGGGATCGCGGCCTCGCGGGTCCTCAGGGCCCACGAGCACATACGAGGTCATGCCGGAGCTCGGGGTGGTCCGGTTGCCGATGCTGCCGATCCCGTTCACGAAGCCGTCGAGGTAGTTCGCCACGTAGTACTGGCCGGTGGTCGCAGGGACGGTGAGCACGAGCGGTTCGCCGCCAGTGTCGACGAAGTCGATGAAAGCGTTGATGTAGAGGACGGACGCGTCGCCGGCGTTGGTGGCGTTGTTGTTCCAGGCTGCCTCGTTGTTGCCGTACTTCAACGTGTTGACGGGCGCGCTCACGAGCTCCTGGTAGTGCGAGAAGCGGTAGACGAACTCCGGAGCGAGGCCCCACACGTAAGCCTCTCGTGCCAGCTGGCGGATCCTGGCCAGGTCCTCGGGGCCGCTCGCACCGAGAGGACCGGCTGCGGTCACCGACGTGGCCGACAGACCGAGGCACACCACCAGGGCTGTCGCCCACCAACGCCGTTTCACGAAAACCTCCGGTTGCGCAACGCCTTCGGCGCGCAGGCGCAGAGTAACAGTCATCGACTGCGACGGCCTCACCTGACGGGGCTGGCAGTGACTGACTGGCCGAAGTTGTTCCACTCCCGGCGTGAGACGGGAGACGCCCGGGCCGTCGAGCCCGGCGAGGCGGAGCAGCGCGAGTCGCCGCCGGCCACGGTCAGGACGCGCCGGACGAAGGGCCCGCGCGCCGACGGCATGGAGCGGCCGCGGCCGTGCTCGTCGGTTCGATCCTCGAGGTCGACGTGCGCCGCCCGCCCGGGCCTGCGGTGCGTCGCGCGCCCGGTGCGGTTGCGGGGCGTCAGTCGACCATTTACAATAGTCACTGACTGCTAGCCTGGCGTCCGCTTGGGAAAGCAAACTCGCTTCACATCCCGGCCCGGGTGCGGCGAGCCCCGGACCTACGAGCCCCCCGGCCGCCGGTCGGGCAAACAGGAGAACCGATGGCCTACCAGATCACCCGGCGCGACATGCTGAAGGGGACCGCCGCAACAGTTGCCGCCGGAGCACTCGCGGGCACCAGCCTCTTCGACGGCGTGGCGTCGGCCAGCCTCGCGACGTCGCCTTCCTCGAGAAGGAGCCGGAAGCAGCCGAACATCGTCTTCATCGTCATCGACGAGACGCGCTTCCCCAGCGTCTTCCCGGAGGGCATCGACAACGTCGCCGGATTCCTCGCCGCCTACATGCCCAACGCCTACGAACTCTGGCGCCACGGCGTGAAGTTCGCACACCACTACTCCGCCGGTGTGGCCTGCAGCCCGGGTCGGGCCGCCATCGTGACCGGCCTCTACCCGCACCAGACATGGATGCTCCAGACGCGTAAGGGCTCGGGCGGGTTGGGGCCGCCCGCGCCCGCGCTCAAGCGTGAGTTCCCCACCTACGGGAAGATCCTCCGCTCCGCCGGCTACGAGACGCCCTACATCGGCAAGTGGCACCTGTCGGACTCGAACCTCCCCAACGGCTCGCCCGTCCCCGAGTACCTCGAGGAGTACGGCTTCAGCGGGCTCACCGTCCCCGACATCGTGGGTGTGAACGGCGACGGATTCCACTTTGATGGCGACATCGCGGCGTCGGCCGCCAACTGGCTGTCGGACCGGCGCCCGGACCAGGCTCCGTTCTGCCTCACCGTGGGGTTCGTCAACGCCCACGATCGCGAGTACTTCTGGGGCGGCATCGAGTGGGACGAGTTCAACGCGCTCTACACCGCCCAGGGCCTCATACCGGTGTCGGACTTCAGTCCCGCGGTGCCAGAGGAGGCGTCCCCGCCGTTCCTCGGGTACCCCGTGCTCCCTCCGAACTGGGAGTCCATGGAGACCTTGGCCGCAAACAAGCCGTCCACCCAGGTCTTCACCCGGAATTTCACCGACCTCGTCTGGGGTGGTATCAACGACGACCCGTCGGCAACCGGCTACACGCTGGCCGACTATCCGCTTCCTGGTGCCGGACTGAAGGTGGGCACTGCTCCGTACTCCTACTGGCAGCGCGGACTCGACAGCTAC
>JBDNHK010000101.1:0-51852 GCA_041688815.1 Acidimicrobiales bacterium
AGAGAGGTCTCGGTAAGAGAGGTCTCGGTAAGAGAGGTCTCGGGGGGTGAGCCGAGGAGTTGTGGCCCGGGCTCGGCCCGCTTCACGGCATCACCGGTGGCGTTCAGATCCATGGCGCTGCGGACCTCTTCCTGGAATCCCGAGGTCATGCGTCTGACCTCCCCCATCAGGCGGCCCAGCTTCTTGGCGGCGTCGGGTAGACGATCGGGACCCAGGAACACGAGCGCGAGGAGCAGGACGACGAGCAGCTCCCCTCCTCCGACGTTGAACACCTGATAATCCTAACCCCGCGACCTTGCCGCTCCGGCTACGCCCCGGGCGGCGTGGGGCCAGCTCACGAGGGCGCCGACGGTCATCGACCTCGTTGCTCAGCCTCGGTCGCGGGGGGCGACTCGGCCGATTCGAGGGCGGCCCACACCCGTTCGTCGTCGGCCAGCAACTCCTGGAAGCCGATCAGCTCCTCGCGGCTGATGGGCCCGTCGACGGAGGTGGCGCCGGTGGAGTGGCAGGCGGGCACCGAGAGCTCGTAGGCGACGCCAGAGGCCAGCAGCAGGTCGATGGTGCGGGGTTCGGCCGGCTTGACGACCGTGGCCCGACACTCGGGACACTCGAAGGAGTAGGTGCCCTTGTGATCGATGGCGTTCACCCAGACACTCACGTCGGTCGTGGTGAGCTCGACGTCGCCACAGGTTTGGCAGGCGGCTCGGATGGTCGCCATGGGTGGGTTCCTCCTCGGGATCTGCATCGGGTGAGGTGTCCTCTTCATTCTCGGTTCGATCCCCTCGGGCCTTGAGGCCTCAGCGGTAGGAGGAATGGCCCAATTCGAGGTCGCCGGGCAAGCTCTGGGCATGGCTCGACAGCCCTCGGTACTGCGCCCTCCCGTCGGCTTCGCCCACCGGGGTGCCCGTGCCCATTCCCCTGAGAACACCCTCGAAGCCTTTCAGCTGGCCCGACGGCTCGGAGCAACGGGGCTCGAATCCGATGTGTGGCTCACCGCAGACGGCCACGCGGTGCTCGATCACGACGGCGTGGTCGGTGGACGCCTTCGTCGTCGGCCCATCTCGGGTCATCATCGCCAGGACCTCCCCGATCACATCCCGACCCTCACCGAGCTCTACGCGAGCTGCGGCATCGAGTTCGACCTGTCCATCGACGTCAAGGATGATCGGGCGGCGGCGGAGATCGTGGCCTGCGCTCGTGACGTGGGGGGCGAGCACCGGCTCTGGTTGTGCCATCCCGACTGGGAGGTGGTGGCCACGTGGCGTGAACTCTCCTCGGTCGTACGCCTCGTTCACTCCACCCGAGCGGCCAAGATGACGGGGGGGCCCGAGCGTCACTTGGCCCGGTGCGCTTCAGCAGGGATCGACGTCGTCAACCTGCACCACTCCGACTGGACGGGTGGGCTGGTGGCCATGGTCCACCGGTTCGAGATGCTGGCCCTCGGATGGGACGCTCAGTTCGACCGCACGATCGACAATCTGCTCGACACGGGTATCGACGGTGTCTTCAGCGACCACGTCGACCGGATGATGGACCGGATCAACCGCCGCGACTCGTGAAGCGAACCTGGCGCTGCCATCGGCGTCGGTGGCCGTCGAGAACCCACGGAATCAATTCGGCGACGTACCGCTACAGCATGCTCAGGCGGTTGAGCGGCCAGACGAGGACGAAGGCGCGTCCGACGATGGACGACTCCTCGATCGGGCCGAAGAATCGGCTGTCCTTCGAGTCGGGTCGGTTGTCACCCATCACCCACAACTTCTTCGGCGGCACCACACAGGGATCGGTGTCGGAGCACTTCAGCGGCGTGGTCGCCGTGCTGATGAGCGGGTTGGCCGGGAGATACGACTCGTCGAGGGGTTCACCGTCGACGAACACCTTGTTGTCCTTGATCACGATCGACTCGCCCGGGAGAGCGATCACCCGCTTGATGAGATCGGGGATGTTGCCGGCCGTCTCCGACGGGGGCCGTTCGAAGACGACGACGTCGCCCCGCGACACGTCGCCGACCCGATAGGCCAGCTTGTTGACCAGCACCCGATCACCCTGCTCGAGCGTGGGGGCCATCGACAGTGACGGGATGAAAAAGGCCTGGAGGACGAAGGCCTTGATGACCAAGGCCAAGCCGACCGCTCCGGCCACGACCACGATCCACTCGACGATGTTGGCCCCGGTGGGTCCGATCAGCTTGGCCAGGCCTCGGTGACCGGTGGCGCTGCTCGGCGTGGGGAAAGGCGGCTCGGACGTGGGGGTGGGACTGGGGGTGGTGCTCGTCACGTCGGCGGTGATCCCTGGTTCGGTGGTGGTTGAACGAGAAGCACAAAAAGACGATCTTACCCGACGTACCTCTGCAGGATTCGACGCGCGGCCCGGTCCCGGGCCCCGTCCAGAACGGGCGCGATGGTGACCGCGGTCGCCGCCGAGCCGAGTCGGAGGAGGAGCCGCTCGAGCCATGGAGTGGCGACGACGGCGAGCGTCACCCGCAGCACCCCGTCGGGTCGCTCTTCCCTCTGCTCGACGGGATACTGCTCGGCCACCCATCGGGCCGAGGGGGCGAGATCCAACACCACCCGCGGGTCGTCGGGTCCGGGCCGGAACACCGAGACCTCCCCGACCTCCTCGGGGCGAGCGAACGTCGTCTCGAGGACGGTCGCCTCGGCGACCCGATCGAGCCGGAAGACCCGCACGTCGTCGCTGGCGTGGCACCAGGCCTCGAGATACCAGGCACCCTGCTCGGCGTGGAGCCGCCACGGATCGATCTCGCGGTGCGTGAGCTCGTCACGGCCATAGCTGTAGTAGTCGATCGCCACCCGGCGTCGTTCGGCGATGGCGCCGTTGAGCAATGGCACCAACGCTTCGGCTGCCACGCCGAGATCCACGTCGACCATGCGGTCGGTTCCGACCGAGCCGGAGAGCTTGGCCAGGCCCCGGGCCAACGGGCTCTCGGTGCCATCACCTTGCACGTTGACCAGGGATCGGCCCGCGGCGTGGAGCGCCAACGTCTGCTCGGCGGTGAGACGCAGAGGCCTCGTGAAGAAATCCGGCAAGCGCAGCTGCACCCGGTCGCCGTCGATGAGGACATCGATGAGGGCGTCGGGCGTGTACGGGTAGAGCCCCACCATGAATGCCGTGTCGAGGCTCTCCAGCAGTTGGTCGCGGTCGAGATCGAAACGGGAGCAGATCTCGCCGATCGTCGCCCCGTCGGGCTGGGCCGCGACCCAGGGCACGATGGCCAGCATCCGCCGTAGCCGATCGGTGGCCGTGAGGCGGGTCGGCCGGGTGCTCACGGGCTCTCCATCGAGGTTTGGAGCCATCCCACGAGGTCGTCGCGGAGTTCCTTGGGCCCGATCAGCTCGGCCTTGTCGAGGAAGCTGAGAACGAAACCGCGGAAAGCCGGCCAGGAGATCACTGGTACGGAGAAGGTCACGGACCCGTCGTCGTGGGATGCGCCGGATACGTGGTCACCCAGCTGCTGGCGCGCGAAACGGGCCTGGTCGGCGTCGACCCGAAGTTCGGCGATGACCGGCTCCCCCTCGCCGTAGAGCCATGGATGCGAGGGTCCAGTGTCGATCGGATCGATCGGCCGCACGAAGGCCGCGGGCGGGCCGAGCCCGACGTCGCCATCGATGCGGTCGAGACGGAAGTTGCGCTCCTCGTCGCGCAGGTGGTCCCGGCCGACCACGTACCAGCGACCGCGCTGGTTGTCGAGGCGCCACGGGTCCACCGTTCTCGGGAGCAGGCTCTCTCGCGACGAGTAGGTGAACGTCACCGTGCGGCGCTCGAGTACGGCGGTGAACAGCGGGATGAGGGCGGGGTCGTTGGGTAGCGAGGCCAGCGCCGCGCCCGGCGGGGCCGGCGTTGCCGCCCCGGGGTCGACCGTCTGCACCACGCCACCGAGCTTCCAGAGCGCTTCCGTGCCGTCGGTGGTACCGGTCTCGTCGCCGAGTCGCACCGCCTGGAGGGCCAGATGAAGGGCCGCCAACTCGTCCGGTTCCAATCCGGGGTCGGGGAGCTCGTAGTCGGAGCGGTCGATCCGGTAGCCCACCTCGGGGGGGTAACTGTCGGTCATCTCGTCGATCCTCACCGGGACCCCGAGGTCGCGGAGATCAGACTTGTCGCGCTCGAAGGCCTTGCGAAACGCCACCTTGTCCTGGGGATAGCCGGCGACCCGCTGAGCGATCTGCACGGCGGTCAACGGCCTCTCGGCACTGAGCAGCGCCGCCGCCAGGTTCATCATCCGCTCGAGCTTGTCGCTGGTCGCCATGGCTGGTTCAGAGGGAGGCGATGAGCTTCTCGACGCGCTCGTCGTGGCTCTTGAAGGGGTCCTTGCAGAGCACTGTGCGTTGGGCCTGGTCGTTGAGCTTGAGGTGCACCCAGTCGACGGTGTAATCGCGCTTTCGTTCCTTGGCCCGTCGGATGAACTCACCCCGCAGACGCGCCCGCGTGGTCTGCGGGGGGGTTTCGACCGCTTCGTCGATCTCCTCGTCCGTGCAGATGCGGTCGACGAGATCGCGATCCTGGAGCTTGTAGAAGAGGCCGCGAGCACGGCTGATGTCGTGGTATTGCAGGTCGATCAGAGCCACTCTCGGGTGGTTGAGCGGCAGGTCGTGCTTGGCCCGGTAGGCCTCGATGAGCTTGTACTTGATAACCCAATCGGCCTCGCGATCCAGCCCGAGTGGGTCCTTCTCGATCTGGGTGAGGCAGTGCTCCCACATGTCGAGAGCTTGCGTCTCGAGAGGCGACAGGTCGCGACGCTCGGCGTACTTCAGGGCGCGTTCGAGGTACTCCGACTGGATCTCGAGCGCGCTGGCCTCTCGACCATTGGCCAGACGTACCTTTCGAGTGCAGGTGATGTCGTGGCTGATCTCGCGGATGGCCCGGATCGGGTTCTCGAGGGTCATGTCACGCAGCACTACGTTGGGCTCTTCGAGCATGCGCAGCAGAACGCTCGTGGCCCCGACCTTCAAGAAGGTGGCGTACTCGCTCATGTTCGAGTCACCCACGATCACGTGGAGGCGTCGGTACCGCTCGGCGTCGGCGTGGGGCTCGTCGCGGGTGTTGATGATCGGTCGGCTCCGGGTGGTGGCCGAGGAGACGCCTTCCCAGATGTGCTCGGCCCGCTGGGAGATGCAGAACGTGGCGCCGCGAGCGGTCTGGAGGACCTTGCCCGCCCCGGCGTAGATCTGGCGGGACACGAGGAACGGGATGAGCACGTCGGCGTAGTGCGAGAAGTCGTCCCGACGGCTGGTGAGGTAGTTCTCGTGACAGCCGTAGGAGTTGCCGGCAGAGTCGGTGTTGTTCTTAAACAGGTAGATGACGCCCTTGATGCCTTCCTCGGCCAACCGTTGCTCGGCACTCGTCAGGAGCTGCTCGAGAATCCGCTCCCCCGCCTTGTCGTGCACGACGAGGTCGTGGATCGAGTCACACTCGGGAGTCGCGTACTCGGGGTGCGAGCCGACGTCGAGGTAGAGGCGGGCGCCATTGGCCAGAAAGACGTTGGAACTCCGGCCCCACGACACGACCCGACGGAACAGGTAGCGGGCCACCTCGTCGGGGCTGAGTCGGCGCTGACCGCGCAGCGTGCAGGTGACCCCGTACTCGTTCTCGAGGCCGAAGATCCGCCGCTCCATGCGGTCACGCTAGCGCCCGCCTCCGCGACCCCGGCATCCGCGAGCCAAGGTGGGCGGGCTGAGCGGTCAGCCGTCGGTGGTCGGCGGGGCGGGCTCGTCGATGGAGCTCGGGAGGAGGACGTCGAGCTCGGGGCCCTCGATCCGACGGAAGGCCCGGCGGCGATCGGTACGTTCGAGCACCGCAACCTCGAGGTCGTCGGGGGTGAGGTGGCGATCAGGTCCGGCCAGCGCGTCGACGGCGGCTCCGAGGGCGGCGGCCAGGTCGAGCCCCTCGCTCCATGCCGCCCCGAGGCGGGTGGCGATCGTCTCGGCCTCGCCGCCGAGCACGGTGAAGCGGTCCTCGTCCATAACGGTGCCGTCGTAGAGGATGTGGAACAGCTGGTCCTGCCCGGCGTGGGCGCCGACCTCGGCCACGAGGATCTCGACCTCCATCGGCTTCATCTCATGGGTGAAGACCTGTCCCAGGATGGAGGCGTAGTTGTTGGCCAGGCTGCGGGCGTCGACATCCTCACGGCTGTAGGAGTAGCCCTTGAGGTCCGCCGCCCGGACCCCGGCGATCCGGAGTTGGTCGAACTCGTTGTACTTGCCGACCCCGGCGAAGGCGATGCGGTCGTAGATCTCGCTCACCTTGCGGAGCGTGGACGAGGGGTTCTCGGCCGCGACCACGATGCCGGCGGCACAGACGACTGCCGCCAGCGAGCGACCTCGCGCAATGCCCTTTCGGGCGTAGTCGGCACGGTCCTTCATGACCTGCTCGGGGGCGACGTAGAAGGGCATGCTCATCGGTCGCCGCCCTTGGTCTCGGTGGCCGTCTCGGACAGGCGGCCGGGCACCGCTGGCTCTCGCGCCACGAGGGTCTCGATGAGGTCGTCGAAGCGGTCGGCGACCTCGACCTCGGGGACCTTTTCGAAACCGTTGGCAGTGATGGTGGCCACCGTGGGATAGATCCCCCTCACCAGGTCGGGCCCACCGGTGGCCGAGTCGTCGTCGGCGGCCTGGAACAGCGCCGTGACGGCGAGGTCGAGGGCCTGGCCTCGCACGAGCCCTTCTCGAAAGCCGAGCTTCACCACCGTGGCGGCGTGCACGCTCCCTGATCCGGTGGAGGCGAAGTTCGATTCCTCGTAACGACCGCCGGTCACGTCGTACTGGAAGAGGCGTCCGGCCCCACGCCGTACGTCGTACCCGGCGAAGAGCGGCACGACGACCAATCCCTGCATGGCGGCGGGAAGGTTCCCTCGCACCATCTGCCCGAGCTGGTTGGCCTTGCCCTCGAGGCTCAGGGCGGTGCCCTCGACCTTCTCGTAGTGCTCGAGCTGCAATTGGAACAGCTTGACCATCTCCATGGCCGGCCCGGCGGCACCGGCGATGGCCACCCCGCTGTGGCGGTCGGCGGCGAACACCTTCTCTATGGCCCGGTGCGAGATGATGTTGCCGGAGGTGGCCCGGCGGTCACCGGCCATGACGACGCCATCGAAGTAGCGGACCGCCACGACGGTGGTGGCGTGGGTGATCGCCACCCTGGCGGCCACATCGACCGTGGGCGGATCGGGCACGTGGCCGGTGCGGCGCAGTAGCGCGCCGAAGTCCGGCCCGGGATCGTCGACAGGGGGGAAGAGCGGCATGGTCACAGGCGGGACGATACCCGCCCGCCCGTGAGGGCCGTGCGGTCCCTGGTCCCGGAACTCCCGACTGGTGGGCCCAGCCGGCCGCGGACTGCAGCTACTGGCCACCCTTTTGCACGAAGTTGCGCACGAAGTCCTCGGCGTTGGTCTCGAGAACCTCGTCGATCTCGTCGAGCAGGTCGTCGAGCTCGGCCTTCAGTTGCTCGCCCTTCTCCGATGACGCGGGGACCTCGTCGACCTCGACCTCGGACTTCTCGGTGGTCGGCTTCCGGATCTGCTCACGTTCGGCCATGGGCCTCTGGTTCCTCCGCGGGATCGTCGGTGTCAGGAGCCCAGCCGCTCGAGGAGTTCGGCGGAGGTCTCGCTCTCTCTGATCAACCTACCCACGTGGGCCTCGGTTCCACGTGACGGCTCCATCATCGGCACGCGCCGCAGCGGCTCGTTACCGGTGTCGAAGACCAGCGAGTCCCAGTTGGCGGCCACGACGTCGGCCGGAAACTTCTGGAGGCACTTCCCCCGAAAGTAGGCGCGCGTGTCGGTGGGTGGCTCGGTCATGGCCATCGTGGCTTCATCGTCGTCGACGAGGCGTTCGAGACCGACTCTCGCCGCCAGCGAGCGGGTCGGTCGCAGGTCGTGGTACTGCAGGTCGAGTGCGGCGAGTCGAGCGTCGCCCCATTGCAGGTCGTGACGTTCGCGGTACCCGTCGACGAGTCGGTACTTGGCCACCCAGTCGAGTTGGTCGGCCAGGCCCATGAAGTCGCGCTCGAGTCCTGACAGCACCGCCTCCCAGCGCCGGAGGATCTCGGCGCCCACTTCCTCTCCCACCGGGTCGAGGCCGACGTCGTCGGCGTACTTGCGGGCCCGGGTGAGCAGTTCCCACTGCACGTCCAGCGCCGTCACCGTCGATCCGTCGGCCAAGGCCAGGGGGGCCCGCAGGGACAGGTCGTAGCTGACGGCACGCAGCGTGGCCACCGGTGTCGCGAACGTGAACTGGCGGGGAAGGAAGTCGTCCTCGAGCATGGCCAGCACGAGTGCAGTCGTCCCCACCTTCAGGAACGTCGCCACCTCCGACATGTTGGCGTCACCGACGATCACGTGCAGGCGCCGGTACTTGGTGGCGTCGGCGTGGGGCTCGTCTCGGGTGTTGATGATCGGCCGCTTGAGCGTGGTCTCGAGCCCGACTTCCTCCTCGAAGAAGTCGGCCCGTTGGCTCACCTGGAACGGGACCTGGTCGGGCCCGATGCCGGCCTCGCATCCCACCTTGCCGGCGCCGGTGAAGATCTGCCGGGTGATGAAGTGCGGGGTGGCGTGGGCGACGATGCGGCCGAACGGGACGGCACGGTCCATGAGATAGTTCTCATGGCAACCGTAGGAGTTCCCCTTGCCGTCGGAGTTGTTCTTGTAGATCACGATCTCCTGGCCCGCGGGCAGGACCCGGTTGGCGGCGTCCATCGAGACCTGAAGGATGCGCTCGGCGGCCTTGTCGAACACCACGACCGCCCGGGCATCGGCGCACTCGGGCGTCGAGCACTCGGGATGGGCATGGTCGACGTAGTACCGAGCGCCGTTGGTCAGCACGGCGTTCACGAGGTGGGTCTCGACCTCCGGGGCCATGGCACCGAGGGGCGACCAGCCGCGGGCATCGTTTCCGGGCTGTTCGTCCTCGAAGTCCCAGTCGGCCTTGGGGCGGGTGGCTCCGGGGCCTCCGGAGCCGTCGAGGTCGTTGAGGTACGCAGTGATCAGCACCGAGGACGCCGCAATGGGATTCGGGTCCTCGACGCCTCGCAGGGCGATCCCGTACTCGGTCTCGATACCACAGATTTTCGCGATCGCCATCGCAACCTCAGAGGTACTGGCCGGTGGCGGCCCGTTCGATGCTGCGGCCGCCTTGGGGATCGGCGTCGGACTTCTTCACGAGGGTGCGGATGTAGACGATCCGCTCGCCCTTCTTGCCTGAGATCTTGGCCCAGTCGTCCGGGTTCGTCGTGTTCGGCAGGTCCTCGTGCTCTTTGTACTCCTGGTGGATCGACTTGATCAGGTCATCCACTCGGATGCCCCGGACGCCCTCGGCGAGGAACCGTTTGATGGCCAACTTCTTGGCTCGGCGCACGATGTTCTCGATCATGGCGCCGGACGAGAAGTCCTTGAAGTACATGACCTCCTTGTCGCCGTTCTGGTAGGTGACCTCTAGGAACTGGTTGGACTCGTCCTCGCGGTACATCTCGGCGACGGTGGTCTCGATCATGGATCGCACGGCCTTTTCGGGGTCGCCACCACCGAGGCTGTCGACTTCGAGCACGTCGAGCGGAAGGTCTGACGTGAGGTAGCGCCCGAAGATCTGGGCCGCGGCCGACTCGTCGGGCCGCTCGATCTTGATCTTCACATCGAGGCGCCCGGGTCGCAGGATGGCGGGATCGATGAGATCCTCGCGGTTGGAGGCCCCTATCACGATGACGTTCTTCAGCGTCTCGACCCCGTCGATCTCGGCGAGCAACTGCGGGACGACGGTCGACTCCATGTCGGAGCTGATGCCGGTGCCCCGAGTACGGAACAGTGAGTCCATCTCGTCGAAGAAGACAATGACGGGCCAGCCCTCCTCGCTCTTCTCTCGGGCCCGCTCGAACACCAGGCGGATCTGTCGTTCCGTCTCGCCCACGTACTTGTTGAGCAGCTCTGGGCCCTTGATGTTGAGGAAGTAGCTACGGGCGTCCGCGCTGCCGGCGACCTCGGCCACCTTCTTGGCCAGTGAGTTGGCGACAGCCTTGGCGATGAGCGTCTTCCCGCAGCCCGGAGGGCCATACAGCAGGATGCCCTTCGGCGCCGGGAGCTTGTGTTCGGCGAAGAGGTCCTGGTGCAGGAACGGCAGCTCGACGGCGTCCATGATCTGTTCGATCTGCCCGTCGAGCCCACCGACGTCGGCATAGGAGACATCGGGCACCTCCTCGAGCACGAGCTCCTCGATCTCGGGTCGAGGGAGCTTCTCGAGCAGGAGCGCCGCTCGGGGGTCGAGTAGCACCGAGTCGCCGGCGCGCAGCTTGACGTCGACGAGGTCGGACGAGAGCTCGACGACCTGCTGCTCGTCGGCCCGGCCCAGGATCATGGCCCGGCGTCCGTCCGGCAGCAGTTCCTTGAAGGTGACGATCTCGCCGGTGCGCTCTGGCGAACGAGCCAGCACGACGTTCAGCGATTCATTGAGCACGACCTCGGTGCCTCGCGCCAGGTCGTCACGCTCGAGTTCGGGGTGCAGAGCGACACGCATCTTGCGTCCCCCGGAGAAGACGTCGATGGTGCCGTCGTCGTTGTGGCCGAGGAAGGTGCCGTAGGCGGAGGGGGGTCGGGTGAGCTTCTCGACCTCCTCCCGCAATGCGGCGATGTGTTCACGCGCCTCCCTCAGGGTGTAGGTGAGCTTCTCGTTCTGGCTCACCGCCTGAGCCATCTGGCCCTTGGTCTCGAGGAGGCGTTCCTCGAGCGTGCGCACCCGTTTCGGGGCATCTTGCAGTCGACGTCGCAAGGACGCCACCTCTTCCTCGAGGGTGGCGATCTGGTCGTTGACGTCGGCCAGCTCGCCGCGATCAGCGGTGTCGTCGTGAGATGCGGGCATGGCTCACCTCTTCGTGTGCGGCGTCGAGAGGCGACCCTATCCCGGTCCCCCGGGCGATCAGTGGAGCGGGGCGAGGGTTCACACGGCGGTGACGAAGTGGTGACATGCCCGCCCACTGGCCGTCTCGGTCCGGGCTCGGAGCCGCAGGTACCCCTTCCCGAAACGGCCGTGGGTATTTCCCCCGGATGTCCCGGGGAAATCCCACCGGGTGCACTATGCTTGGGTGTAGGTGAAGGATCGAGCACGATCCGGACCCGTCCCCCGCTCCCCGCACGAAGAGGTACCGACGTATGAAGGTCTGGATCGATCAGGATCTCTGCACCGGCGACGGTCTCTGTGAAGAGATCGCGCCCGACGTGTTCACTCTCCTCGACGATGGTTTGGCCTACGTCCGCGAGGGCGAGAAGGTCTTCTCCGACCCGGGTGGGGCGGCCGGTCTGGCCAACATCCCCGACGGCCAACTCGATGCCGTCATCGAGTCCGCGGAGGAATGCCCCGGAGAGTGCATCTTCATCGAGGTCGAGTGATGCCCGGAGCGTGAGCGCCGTGGTCTCGAGGTGGGGCAGACGGAAGATCGCTGACCCATGCGATGTGGCGCCCGGCCGGTGATGGTCAGTCGATGCAGGGGCCGGTGGCGACGGTGCGGCCGCTCACGGAGTTGAGCACCGGCTCCAGCTCGCCGGTCGCCAACGCGTAGGCGACGTCCGGTTGGTCGCGGGCGATGGCGAAGGCCACGCCCACGACGCGTCCGTCGGGTCCGACCAGCGCCGAACCCGAGTCGCCCGGCCGGAGCGACGAGGCCAGTTCCAAGACGTCGCGACGGGTGAGCGACCCCCCGTAGATGTCACGTCCCGTCGCCCGAATGGGTTGGGCCACCTCGAAAGGGGCGATCCTGAGGGGCTCGCCGCCTGGGTGACCGAAGACCCCCCCGATCGATCCCTGCGGCGCGATCTGATCGAGGATGGGCAAAGGCGGACGGTCCACACCTTCGACGCGCAGGATGGCCAGATCGCGATCGGGATCGAAGGCCACGACCGTGGCGTCGAGGCGACGGCCGTCGTCCCGTACCACCTCGGTCGTCTCCTGGCCCGCCACCACATGGGCATTCGTGACCACGAGTTCCGGGGCGCCCACCCACCCACTTCCGTCCTGGATCCGACCGCAGCCCGAGCCCTCCACCTTCACCACCGACCGGGACACGGCGTCGCTGGTGGCTTCGGAGAGGCCGGTCTCGGGCGGCGGCGGGCCGAGGTCCGGGGTGGCCTGCAAGCTGGCGAACACGTCGGGGAAGGGATCGTCGCCGACGAGGTTGCGCAGGACCTCGATGGCGTCGGGGGGCGGAGGCAGGTACTCGTCGATGGAGCGCGCCACATACGACGTGGTGACCGGTCGTGAGATCCACGCCGGGGCGACCGCGAGCACGGGAAGCAGCAGCCAGATCAGCGCCAGCATGCCCATCAGCCCCGCGACCGCACCCGCCAGCCCGTCGATGCGCCCGCCGACGCCGTTCACCCGACGCGGTCGCAGCCGCCCGCCCACCACGAATCCCGCCGCCTGCCCCATGGAGGCTCCCACTATGAGCAGGGCGATGGCGAGGATCAGTACGACCGTCGGACGGCTGGAATCGACGCGATCGAGCACCGTCGGCGAGAAGCGGACGGCCAGCGCCAGACCGAGACCCAGGCCGATCCACGAAACGACCCTCGCGACGAACCCGAGACGGAAGCCGCCGACCATGGCCGCGATCGCCAGGGCCACCAGGGCCACATCGAGGACGCTCACAGCACGGACGGGCGGGGTGGGCGCGTCACCCCTGGAGCAGCCGGGCGTGGGTGAGGAACCCGGTGTGGGCCACCATCCGGTGGTCGGGGCGGACCGCCTGTCCCTCGACATGCCAGGTGCGGTTGAGCACCTCGACCGTCTCGGCCAGATCGAAGGCGCTGGTGTCGAGGGCTTCACGCAACTGCATCGCCTGCACGATGCTCGGTGTGTAGGCGAGGAGAATTCCCCCGGGGTGCAGTGCCTTCTCGGCGTGGGGCACCACCCGCCAGGGTTCGGGGAGGTCGAGGACCACGCGGTCGAGATCGGTCTCGTCGATGCCGTCGTAACAGTCCCGTAACTCGATGGCGTAACGGGTCATCGCCTCCTCCCCCAGGAACGAGGAGACGTTGGCCTGGGCCCGTTCGGCGAAGTCCTCGCGCAGCTCGTAGCCGACGATCTCCACCCCTGCCCGCAACATGGCCATGGACAGTGCGCCGGAACCGATGCCCGATTCGAGCACCCGCGCTCCGGGGTACAGGTCGGCCAGCATGAGCATGGGACCGATGTCCTTCGGGTAGATGACCTGGGCGCCACGGGGCATCTTCAGGATGAAGTCAGACAGTGTCGGACGGATGGCCAGGTACGTGGAGGTGCGGGTGGAGCGGATCGTGGTGCCCTCGGACTGACCGATGATGGTGTCGTGGGGAACGATCCCGGCATGGGAGTGGAACTCTCCGGACGGTTTCAGGACGACGAGGTAACGCCGCTGCTTCTGGTCGATCAGCAGCACCCGATCACCGGCCGCGAACACCTGGGTCACGACACGACCTGCGAATTCCGTCGGCCCAGGCTCACAGCCACGCTGGTCCCGAGCGAGCCGCCTGCCTTCTCGACGAGGCGACAGAAGGCGCAGGTGTCGGCCGTGGTCGGCGCACCGCAGGTGGGGCAGGCGTGCAGGTCGCCACGATCCTCTTCGGCTTCCTCGGCGAAGCGTTCCGACGCCCGGGCCAGGAAGCCGAAGTAGAAGGCATGCTTGGCCCCCGGTGAAGCCCGCTCGATGTCGTTCAGCGCGGCCTTGTAGACGAGGTGCTTGTTGCCCGCCGCCATCGGGCACTCGTCGACCAGGTAGTCGATGCCCTTGACGATGCAGTAGGCGGCCGTTTCGCGCTCGGTGAGTCGGACCAGCGGCTTGGCCTTCTTCGGGAAGTCGTCTCGCGCGGGAAGTACCGGCAACTGCCGGCCCAGGTACTCGGTTTGCCAGTGAAGGGTGTTGCCGAAGAGCACCGCGGCCTCGTCGTCGAGGTTGTGGCCGGTCACGAGTACGTCGTACCCGCCGTCGAGGGCGGCGGCGTCGAAGAGGTGACGCTTGGTGAGGCCACAGGCCGAACATGGGGCGCGCCGTGCGGCCCTCGATCCGGTGGGGATGTCGTACCCGTACGTGTCGCGCAGGTCCACTTCGAGCAACGTGAGGTCGTGTTCGGTCGCGAAGCGCCGGGCGTACCCACCGGACGTTTCGCTGTACTCCCCTATGCCGAGGCCGACGTAGAGCCCGTCGGCGTCGTAGCCGAGCTCACGCAGCAGGTCCCACAACGCCAGGGAGTCCTTGCCGCCAGAAACAGCAACGAGAACCCGATCGCCGGGCCGGATCATGTCGAACTCGTCGATGGCCTTGGCAACCTGGCGCCGGCATTGCTCGAGGAAGTGCTCGGCACAGAAATTGGCGTTGTGGCGACGGATGTCGATCACCGCCGGCCCGCGACAGGTGACGCACTTCATCGGTGACCTCCGGAGATGACCGGTCGAATCTCGATCGATTCGCTGTCCGCAAGGGTGGCGTCTCCGGCCACCAGTTCTCCGTCACGGATCACGAGCACCGACTCACGATTGAGGTCGAGACGCGAGAGCAGGTTGACGACGGTGATCGGACCGTCTATCTCGATCTCGCGTCGGGGATTGCGCAGCAGGACATTCACCTTCCCATGATCGCAGGGTCCGGCACCATCGAGAACCCGACTGGATGCCGCCACCGCCGTCGCAGGACGATCAGCCCTGCGGAAAGGCTCACCGGGCCTTGCGCTCGGCCCGACGCAACCGGCGTTCGAGACGGGCGTCCTGGCGCCGTCGCCGCCGTGAGGCCGGCGGGCCACCGTGGGAGATCATGATCGTCTCGCCGGGTTGCAGCACTTCGAGGGTGACGGTCTCGCCTTCGGGTCGTCGCGCCCGTTGGAAGGCCCGGATACCCCACGCCGCGGCCCCGACGACCAGCCAGCCCCGGCTCGTGCCGAGCAGGCCCCGATCGATTCCGTTGCGGCGGGCGGTGTCGAGCAGGCCCATCAGATCCTGCGGATCTCGACGACCGTGCGCCGACTACGGCCTCGGCGAACGCCCAGCACGAAAGCCACGAAGACGACGGCCACGCCGATGGCGGCGATTCCGAGGATCAGATAGTCCTGGGCCTCGGACTCCAACTCGACGGCCTCCCCCTGGATGGCCCGGAACTTCGCCTCGATGTCCTCTCGGCTGATCGGGGCGGGCGGGATCGGGGTCGGGCTCATGACGCCTTTCGGGGAGACGGATCGACGGTCGTGCCGAGGCCGCCCTTGCCGATGCGGGGGACGACCGCGGCGCCGACACCAACCAGGGCGAGAGCCACGATCAGGTACGGCACCCAGGACCAGAAGCCCACGAAGACGTCGCCTGTGAGGGTCTGAAGACCCCGGAGCAGCGACATGGCCAGGAACAGCGTTCCGATGCAGAACAGGGTGACGGCCCCGAGCCCGAAGCCGACGAAGCGGCCCAGGTTGCGGAGCGGATCGATCGTCTCCTGTTTGGCGTACGCGACGACGAGATCCCTGAGTTCCTGCAACGTCTCCGGCACCGAGTTCACGGCCACAGCTCCACCTCGAATCGGGCAACGGACGCTCAACCCTAGTGGCGCGACTCAGTCGGAGACGTCGCCGTCGTCCCGGGCTCCGGGATCGAGGGGCTCACTCGCCAGGGCGAGCCGCTGGTCGAGAAAGCCCGCTTCTTCGGTGAGCATCGAGCCCAGCTTGGCGAGGCGGGAATCCGGACCGGGTTCGACCAGGAGATCGTGGACGTCGGCCGGACCGAAAGGGGCGACGGCCGTCGCCTGATAGCTGGCCAACGTCGGGTCATCGGAGAGTTCGACCGTGGCCGGGGATGCCGGGAGACCCAGTTCTGATGTCACGGCGAGGACCTGGCGAAGTTGAGCAGTGACGGTGGCCAGCAGGTCGGCCACGGCGCCGCCCGGGGGGTCGTCGTCCCAGTCGACCACATCAGCTCGCGGGTACGGGTCGTCGGGGAGCCAGTCCTCGACGCGGATGCGCCGCACGCCCACGCAACCAAGACCCCAGCGGCCGTCGTCGAAACGGACCGCTTCGACGATGCGCGCCACGGTACCGACGTCGCGTCTGAGTTCGCCGCCACCGACTTCACTCCCCCGTTCGATGAGCACCACCCCGAACTCGGGCTCACCGGCAAGGCACGCCTCGACGAGGGCGACATACCGGGGCTCGAAGACGTGAAGGGGAAGCACCATGCCGGGGACCAGCACCGAACCGAGGGGGAACATCGGGAGCAAAGGCATGGAAACACCGTATGGGCGGGTCCGGGCGCGGGAGGGACCGGGGGCCCAACCGGACCGTCGGTCAGCGGGGTCGTAGGAGGTCGAGCGGCGGGCCCTGCGGGTAGGTCATGAGGGCGGCGGCGAAGCTGTCGGTCGCGCCGGTGCCGCGAGCGTCCGTGCCGTTGCCGATTCCCACGAAGGTCAACGTGGCTCCGGTGAGCGTGTCGGCCCACCCCGCGAGGGCGTTGACCGAGTTGAGGGTGCCGGTCTTGGCGACCACCCGCCCGACGGCCGGCGATCCCTTCATCCGCTTGCGGAGGGTCCCGGTCTGTCCGCCCACGGCGAAGCTGGTGGTGAGGTCCGAACTGCGCCCCGCTCGCTCCAGCGCCGCGAACACGACGGAGCAGGTGACGCGGTTCTCGGGATCGAGTCCGGACCCGTCCCGGAGGTCGAGTCCCTCTGCTAGCAGACCCAGCTGAGCGAGGGTGTCACGCACCGCGGTCAGCCCGGCCGCGGTCGTTCCCTGCCCGGTTGTGGCCAACCCGAGTTCCTTGAGGAGCATCTCGGCGGTGTTGTTGTCGGAGTCGAGGACCATCTGGCCGACGAGCTCGCGCATGGTTCGCGAGTCGAGCGCGGCCACCTCGACGGCACCCACCGGGGCCGAGCCGGCGACACCCTGCCCTCCGACCCCGATGCCGCGTGAGCGCAGCAGCGACACCAACGTCTCGGCCGCCAATGCCGGCGGATCACCGGCCCGACGTCTGGGGTTCGGCCGTTCCGGGGAGCCGGCGTAGCCGCTGAAGCCATCGTTGATGGCCAACGCGCTGATCGGCCCGATCGACGGCTCGCTCTGGTAGCGCGTCGGCCAGGTGGCCACCCACCGTTCGGCGTCATAGCGGGAGTCGTCGCCGACCACGTTGCCGCGCACCTCGGTGACACCCGCCGCCGCCAGCGCATCGACGAGGGCATTGGCGTCAACATAAGGCTGCTCGGGGTCGTCGAAGCTCTGTGCGTACCCGGTGGTGGTGAGGAGGGGATCGCCACCACCGACCAGGTACAGGTCCCCCTCGACCACCCCGTCAGCCGCCGCCGCGGAGGCCACCATCGCTGTTCGCAACCGGTGCTCGGGCCCGAACCGCTCGAGTAGGGCGGTACCGGTGAGGACCTTGAGCAGGGACGCCGGAGCCAACGGGAGGTCCGGGCTGACAGTCAGGACGGGCCGGCCGGCATCATCGATCCGGCCGCACCACGTCTCGGGATTACGGTCGATCGTGCCCCGCAACTCGGCGGCCAGGGCCGGGTCGGCGATACTTCCCTGAAGCAGCCCCGGGATGCGACGCGCCGACAGCACAGGGGTTGGCGGCGTGGCCGGGCCGGGTGCCGCGCTCTGGGCGCGGACATCGGCGCGCCCGGATCCGGCCGGAAGGGGCGGCACGAGCACCGCGAGCATCACGGCGGTGAGGATCACCGAGAATCGACGGCGCAAGGTTGTTCGGCTCACCGGGGCCATCGAGGACACGATCGTCGAGGTTAGGTGGGGGCGTCGAGACCGCGGGCGCGGCGCCAGCGGGCCCGCCACCAGGTGTGTTCGAGTGCCACGACGGCCCGATGGGCCGACGGGTAGCAGTACCGCCCGCTCTCACGCACACCTCGCACTGCCGCGTTGCCGGGATCGGCGATGGCCAGCTCGGTGGCCGTCAGCACCGGCTTCTGGTGACGTACGGACAAGTCGGCGGCGACGCTGGCGTACCGGTGATCCTGGCGCTCGTGGAACCCGGCGATGCGCTCGAGCCCGAACTCCGGGAACAACGGACCGTTCTCCTCGAGGCGGCCCTGATTCGACTGGATGCCGACGCCCAGAAGAATCACCGCGTCGACGTCTTGGTGAGCGATGACGGCCTCGAGCACACTGGGCACGGTGTCCTTCGTCTCGCCACCGGCGATGTCGATCGGGTTGTTCCGACTCCAACGCGGCGGGAGCAGATCGTCGAGGGTGGCGCTCAGGTCCTCGGGGAGGGCCATGAGCTGGAGCGACGAGGTCGACAGGGCATCGGCGGTCACCACCCCCCATCCTCCGACGGTGGTGATCACGACGACGCGCGGACCGGGGGGCGGCGGTTGCGTGGCCAGCGTGGCCGCAGCCTCGAAGGCATCCTCGACGTTGGCCGCCCGCACTGCCCCGGCCTGGCGGCACATGCCGTCGAAGACGCGGTCGTCGCTGGCCAACGACCCGGTGTGGCTGGCCGCGGCCCGCGCCCCCGTGGCCGAGGCGCCCCCCTTGAGCAACACCACCGGGATCTTCTCGGTGACGGCGCGTAACCGCCGGGCGAAGGCCACCCCATCGTCGATGCCCTCCACGTAGGCCAGCGCCACCTCGGTGGCCGGGTCGTCGGCATAGAACTCGAGGAAGTCGATCACCCCGACCTGGGCGGCGTTGCCCGCAGAGACCGCCCGACTCACCCCGACCTGGGCGGCGCAGGCCAGGTTCATGAACGACGACACGAGGTTTCCGGACTGGCTGGCGATCCCGATCACGCCCGGGGGCGGGTACGGGGCGACGATCTGGGCACACAACGACGAGGGCGTGGACACCACACCCTGACCGTTAGGGCCCACGATGAGAAGATCGAGCTGATCGGCGAGCTCAACGAGATCATCCTGGGCCTGGCGACCGGCGGCACCGGCCTCGGCGTAGCCGGCCGACGCGATGAACGCGGCCCGGATGCCCCTGGCCGCCGCCTGGCGGAGCACGTCGGGGTTCGTCGACGCCGGCGTACACACGAAGACCAGATCGGCCGCGCCCGCGGGGACGTCATCGAGCGAGCGCAGGGTGGGGCGCCCGAGGACGTCCGACCCGTCGCGATTGGTGGCGAAGATCGCGCCGCGATAGCCCGCCGCCAGGATGTTGTGCAGCGCCACGAAGCCGAACTTGCCGGGGTGGGTGGACGCCCCGGCGACCACGATCCCCCGTGGATCGAACAGCGCCTGATAGTGACCGGGGCCGGGCATCTAGTGAGACCTTGCCGAGGGGAGGGCGTCGGCCACCTCCACCAGGGCGTCGACGGCCACCGGCCGGCCGTCGACGATCATCAACGGGTTCAGATCGATCGACACCAGCGCCGGTTCGGCTTCGGCGGCCGTCGAGAGAGCCAGGATGACGGCCATCAGCGCCTCCCGATCGACAGGAGGTTCACCCCGGAACGACCCGATCAGGGCCTGACTGGCCAAGTCATCGATCATCTCGGAAGCGTCGACGGCGTCGACGGGGACCAGCCGCACCACGGCATCGGCCACCGCCTCGGCGAGCACGCCTCCCACGCCGAGCAGCACGGTCGGACCGAACTGCGCGTCGACCGAGACGCCGGCGATGAGCTCCCTCGTGGCCCGGACCATGGGGGCCACGAGCACGCTCACCTCGCCATCCTCGGGTCTGGCCGCGGCAAAGAGCTCTGCGGCCGCGGCACGCGCGGCCTTCGGGCTCTCGAGCCCCAGCCGGACCAGGCCGCGCTCCGTTTTGTGGGCGATGGCGTCACCGCACAGCTTGGCCACCACCGGAGCGCCGAGGGCCGTCGCCGCGTCGAAGGCCTCGTCGGGCGTACGGACCACGTGTTCGGCCAGGAACGGCACCCCGAACGGGCGCAACAGTTCCTTCGAAGCGGCTTCCGAGAGCGTTCGGGACATCGTTGGCGACCGGACCCGGATCAGAGTTCGAGGGCGGCGCGGAAGAACGAACGGAGGTGTTCGAGACGTTGTTCCAGCGCATCGGGAGCCAACGGGTCCCGACCCAGCAGACCTTCGATGAAGGGCAGGTCGGAGAAATAGCTGAGCAGGGCGCCGTAACCGGTGAGGAGCAGCTGCTCGGCGTCGAAGGGTCGGAAGCGTTCGGCGGCCATCTCGGCTTCGAAGTAGGCCACGGCCTGCTCGAACAAAGGCCGCAGCGACACGCCCAGATCGATGCCGTGACGATCGGCGCCATCGAGCGCCTCGCGACGCACGATCCGCACGAACTCGGGGTTCTCCATGAAGAACTGGAACCCGGCGGTGAGGACCTCGTCGACCTTCGGCCAGCCCTCGACCGGGCTGGCGATGGCGGTGTCGACACGGAGGAGCCATTCGCCCAGCGCCCGGCCGAAGACCTCCCGGTAGATCGCGTCCTTCGACGGGAAGTGGTGCAGGACACTGGATCGCCGTATGCCGACGGCCTCGGCGATGTCGTTCAGTGACGTCCCGTCATACCCGCCTTCGGCGAAGCAGCGCTGTGCTTGCTCGAGGATGGTGTCGCGGGTGGAGAGAGTCCCCGCGCTGACAGCCATGGCAGGGATCCTAGTGCCCTCGGCCGTCGGGACCCGGGGACGATGCGGGACCGGAGGAGGGCCGACGAGCCCGTCACGATCGGGGCGTCGTAGTGTCGACGGCCATGAACATCCTTGCTGCGCTCTTCATCGAGGGGATCGACCTCCGCCAGGTCGAGGGACCGTCCACTCGCATCGACCTCACCGGCATCCAGTTCAGCGCCGCGGCCGAGGCGGCCGTACCCGTCACGGTCGAGCCCCACCTCTGTGTGATCGTCCACAACCCCCCCGACGGGAAGGGCTCGGCCGCCCTCGAGGTCACCTACCTGCGTGACGGCGAACAGATCGCCCGCAACGTGCAGCCGCTCCAAGTCGAGCCCGGGAAGTTCAACTACCGCCTGGTGCGTGCCGAACTGACCTTCGACACCTACGGGACCGTCGAAGCCCACTGCCGGGTCGATCTCGGTCCGGTGAGCGTCGTCCCCTTCACCCTGCTCCCCCCCGTCCCGGCCTGAACCGGTGCCCTTCGCCGCTGCGCTCTCCGAGCACCTCCTGGCCACCCAGGCCACCGGTGAGGTGGTGGGCGAGGTCCTCGATCGCCTCGGGGGCGAACCCCCGGACCTCGCCGTTCTGTTCGTCACCCGACCGCATGTCGGTGCGCTCGACGACATCGCCGCGACGGTGCGGACACTGCTCGCCCCCACCACCCTCCTCGCCGCGACCGCAGTGTCGGTGCTGGGCGGACAGGCAGAGGCGGAGGAGGTGGCCGCGATCTCCCTCTGGGCCGGCCACACCGGGCCCGTGATTTCGCTGGCCCTCGAGGCCGTCCCTGCTGCTGATGGCACCGTCGAGGTGCTGGGGCTCGAGCCCGCTCCGCTCGACGAGGCGAAAACCATGCTGTTGATCGCCGACCCCGCGTCCTTCCCGGTGGACTCCTTTCTGGCCCAACTCTCGGTCTCCCACCCCGACCTGCAGGTCGTGGGAGGGATGGCCTCGGCAGGGTTCGGAGCGGGAGGCAACCGACTGGTGGTCGACGGCCGGGTGCTCGACCACGGCGCCGTCGGCGTGCTGATACCGGCGTCGCAGCCGATCACGACGGTGGTGAGTCAGGGTTGCGCACCGATCGGTGACCCCTTCACGGTCACGAGGGCCGAACGAACGATGATCCACGAGATCGCCGGCCGACCGGCCCTGCAGTGGCTGCAGGAGATCGTCGGAGCGCTCACACCCGAGATGCGGAGAAAGGCTGCCGCGGGTTTGCACATCGGTCGGGTCGTGGACGATCGCAAGGCCACCTTCGAGCAGGGCGACTTCCTGGTTCGCAACATCCTCGGTGCCGACCCCACGAACGGGGCAGTGGCGGTGGGTGATGTCGTCGAGGTCGGGGCCACCGTGCAGCTCCAGGTGCGTGACGCGGCGTCGGCCGACGCCGACCTGCGATCCCTGCTCGCCGACCACCGAGCCCAGGGTGCGCTCGTCTTCACCTGCAACGGACGGGGGGAGCGCTTCTTCGGTGAGCCGCACCACGACGCGATGGTCATCACCGAAGCCCTCGGCACGACCGCCGTCGGGGGCATGTTCTGCGCCGGGGAGATCGGCCCCGTGGGCACCGCGAACTTCGTCCACGGCTTCACGGCCAGCGTCGCCCTCTTCGGCTGAGGGCCCCACCAGGGGGCGCGGACCGGGATAGGCGCCGACGGTGCGGCAGTAGTGTCGCCTCATCCGCCGAGGAGGATCCGTGAGCGACCGCGAGTTGCAGACCCGCACCATCGACGTCATCCGTGGCCTGGCCATGGATGCCCCCCAGAAGGCCAACTCCGGGCACCCCGGCACCGCGATGGCACTGGCGCCGCTCGCCTACACCCTGTGGGCGAGGGTGATGCGCTACGACGCCACGGATCCGCACTGGCCGAACCGTGACCGTTTCGTCCTTTCGAACGGCCATGTCTCGATCCTGCAGTACTCGATGCTGTATCTCACGGGGTACGGACTCACCCTCAGCGACCTCGAGGACTTCCGCCAGTGGGGGTCGGCAACACCCGGCCACCCCGAGATGCACCACACCGCCGGGATCGAGGTGACCACCGGTCCGCTCGGTCAGGGTTTGGCCAATGCAGTGGGCATGGCCCTCGCCGAGCACTGGCTACGTGCCCGTTTCGGCCCCCAGTTGTTCGACCACCACACGTTCGCCTTCTGCGGCGACGGCGACCTCGAGGAGGGACTCAGCCACGAGGCGGCCTCGCTGGCCGGGCACCTGGGCCTCGGCAAGCTCGTCGTCGTCTACGACGACAACCACATCTCCATCGACGGCCCCACCGAGCTGGCACTGTCCGACGACGCGCCCGCCCGCTTCGCGGCCTACGGCTGGCACGTCGACGACGTCGGTGAGATCGCGGAGGACGTCGATGCCCTCGAGGCCGCTCTGCACCGGGCCATGGCGGTGGACGATCGCCCGTCGATGATCGTGCTGCGCAGCCACATCGGCTACCCCTCGCCCAAGTTCACCGACACCGCCGCCGCCCACGGCAATCCGTTCGGGGCCGAGGAGATCTCGGTCACGAAGACGCTCATGGGCGTGCCCGACGAGTCGTTCTGGGTGCCTGACGACGTGCTCGAGCACATGCGCTTCGTCGGCGGGCGCGGCCGGGGCGAGCGGGAAGCGTGGGAAGCCCTCCACGACGGATGGACCGAGGACCGCGCTGCTCTCGATGCTGCTCTCGGCACCACTGGAGTCGCGGGATGGCAGGAGGCCCTGCCCTCGTGGGACGTCGGGGAGATGGTGGCCACCCGCAACGCCGGCAAGAAGGTCCTCAATGCCCTGCTCCCGGTGGTCCCCGGCCTGCTCGGAGGCGGGGCCGACCTGACCGGCAACACCGGGGTCGAGATCGACGATGCCCAACCCTTCTCCTTGTCCAACAGAGGGGCCCGCCAGATCCACTTCGGCGTCCGTGAACACGCCATGGGTGCAGTGATGAACGGGATGGCTGCTCACGGGGGTGTGCTCCCCTTCGGCGGCACGTTCTTCGTGTTCTCCGACTACATGCGCCCGGCGGTGCGCCTGGCGGCGCTGAGCGGGCTCAAGGTCGTGTATTCGTGGACTCACGACTCGGTCGGTCTCGGCGAGGACGGACCGACCCACCAACCCATTGAGCACCTGGCGTCACTACGGGCCATGCCCCTGCTCCGGGTGATCCGCCCGGCCGACGCCAACGAGACCGCGCTGGCCTGGCAGATCGCCATCGAACGAGACGGGCCCACGGCGCTGATACTCAGCCGCCAGAACCTCCCCGTGCTCGCCGGCACCGCCCTGAGCGACGGAGTCGCCCGCGGCGCCTACGTCCTAGGAGCCACTGCGGGTGATCCCGATGTCGTGCTGATCGGCACCGGCTCCGAGGTCCAGCTGTGCGTGGCCGCCGCCAAGATCCTGGCCGAGGAGGACGTCGCGGCGCGGGTGGTGTCGATGCCCAGCTGGGAACTGTTCGCCGAGCAGGACGACGCCTACCAGGTCGAGGTGATGGGAGTCGACGTGGCTCGGGTCTCGGTCGAGGCGGGCAGCACCTTCGGCTGGTCGCGGTGGGCCGACTCGTCGGTCGGGATCGACCACTTCGGCGCCAGCGCACCGGGCGCAGAGCTGATGGAGCAGTTCGGCATCACGGTCGAGAACGTTCTCGCCCATGCTCGCGCTCTGCTTCACTCACCCCCGAGTTAGGGCGCTCGCCCCGCCCCCTCCTTCGGAATTTTCTCCTACCCTCGAGCCCCCGGGCCGAGGCCACTCGTCCCGATCCCGATCCTGGAGCAACTATGACCCGACTCAGCGACCTCTACGCCCAGTGCGGCCAGAGCCCATGGCTCGACAACATGCGTCGCGACTGGATCATGAGTGGCCAGATGCAGCGTTGGATCGATCGGGGCGTGCGCGGCATGACCTCGAATCCCACCATCTTCCAGAAGGCGATCTCGGGAGGCGAAGCCTACGACGAGCAGTTCGCGGCCCTCACCGCATCCGGCACCAGCGTGCTCGACGCCTACTGGGAGATGGTCGTCGACGACATCCGCCACGCCCTGGGACTCCTGCGCCCGACCTACGACCAGAGCGGTGGCCTCGATGGTTTCGTGTCCGTCGAGGTGTCACCGTTGCTCGCTCGCGACACCGACGGCACCCTCGGGGCGGCCCGGCAGCTCAGCACGCTGATCGACGAACCCAACCTCTACGTCAAGATTCCGGGCACTGCCGAGGGCCTACCGGCGATCCGCCAGATGATCGCCGAGGGACGCAGCGTCAACGTCACCCTTCTCTTCTCGGTGGATCGGTACCGAGAGGTCATGGAGGCCTACATCGCCGGACTCGAGGCCAACAACGGCGACCTCTCCCGGGTGTCGTCGGTGGCGTCGTTCTTCGTCAGCCGCGTCGACAACGAAGCCGACGCCCGCCTCGACGCAGTCGGCGGTCCCGAGGCGGCGGCGCTGAAGGGGAAGGTGGCGGTCGCCAACGCTCAAGTGGCCTACGAGGCATTCATCGAGACCTTCACCGGCCCGCGCTGGGAGGCGCTCGCGGCGCGGGGGGCCCGGGTGCAGCGCCCGCTCTGGGCGTCGACGTCGACCAAGAACCCCAGTTACCCCGACACCCTCTACGTCGACGAGCTCATCGGACCGGACACGGTGAACACCATGCCCGAAGGCACACTGGCCGACTTCGACGACCACGGCACCCTGGCTCGCACGATCGACGCCGACTTCGCCGCAGCCCACGCCGTACTCGACGGCCTCGCCGCCGTGGGTGTGTCCCTGGAAGACGTGACCCACACGCTCGAGGACGAGGGGGTGGCGTCGTTCTCGGCGTCCTTCGACGACCTGATCGCGTCGCTCGACGAGAAGGCGGCGACGCTGGCATGAACGGGGAGCTCGTCGTCGTTGACGACGTGCCGGGCTCCTTCGCGTCCAGGGTCACCGAAGCCTTCGCCAACCGGTCGACCCCGGGCTTCTCGATAGCGTTGTCCGGAGGTGACACCGCCCGTCGCTGCTACGAACGCCTCGCTGGCGAGGGTGCCGACACGGTCGACTGGTGGCAGGTCGACGTCTACTGGGGGGACGAGCGCTGTGTCCCCCTCGACGACGTCGACTCGAACTATCGCCTGGCCCGTGAGGCGCTTCTCGACCAGGTCGGCGCGGCCAACGCCACCTGGCCCATGCGCTGTGACGAGGGGGCCGATCCCTACCAACTGCGGGTCGGTGAGCTGGGCCGGTTCGACGTGGTGCACCTGGGCCTCGGGCCCGACGGGCACACGGCGTCGCTCTTCCCCGAATCTGCGGCTCTCGATGCCGCCGAGGGTCGCCTGGTCGTGCTGAACGACGATCCCCTCGCTCGCAACCCGCACCCCCGCATGACCCTCACCTTCGAAGGCATCTCCCGTTCGCTCCTGGTGATCATCACCGCCGAGGGTGCCGCCAAGGCCGAGGCGTTGGCCCGGGTGGCCGCCGACGACCTCACCGCCCCGGCGTCGCGGGTCACGTCGGATCGGGTGATCTGGCTCGTGGACGCCGCCGCCGCCGCCCTGCTCTGAGTACTCATTTCCTCGCCGGCGGCCACCGCCCTGAGTTTCCTTCGGCCATTTTCGTCAAAACGATCATCCCGGTCGGGACCCTCCTGATGCTGATGCTCTCTCTCTCTCTCTCTCTCTCTCTCTCTCTCTCTCTCTCTCTCGTCGCCGGCTGCACGACGAATCCCGGGGCGACGGTCGTGTCGGCCGGCCCCGGTTCGGGGGCGGTGGGCAGTGCGGATGTCGACTCGTCGGGTTGCGACGAGAGCAGGCTCCCGACGGGTTCGCCCGGGGTCGCCCTCGAACCGGCCCAGGTCCGATGCCTCGCCGCGAAGGACACGGCCGTTCCCGATTCGACCACGGCCGTTTCGAGATCGACGACGATCGGGTGAACGGCCACTCCTACTCGACGGGACGCGCCGGCGTGGAGTGCCAGATCACCCTCGACCGGGCTCAGTCGGGGCCCTGTTGGGTTGAGCCCGGGCCGGTGGCGTCAGCGCCCTGGTCCGTTGCGGGCCGGAGGGGGTCGTAGAGCGGCGGTGGCGAAGTCGGCCATGCCGTCGCGGAAGTCGACGCCCGCACGGAACCCGAGCGCGCCACGGGCCCGGTCCGGGGCGGCGACGACGTGGCGGACATCGCCCAGGCGGAACGCCCCGTTGACGACCGGTCGGGGCGCGCCGGGCCCGAACCCGTCGGTCACCGCTTCGGCCATCTCCAGCACCGTGTGCGGGTCACCGGAGGCGATGTTCAGGGCACCCTGCCAGTCCGACGCGATGGCCGCGACGTTGGCCCGGGCGACGTCGCGGACGTGGACGAAGTCTCGGAGCTGGGCCCCGTCCTCGAAGACTGTCGGCGCCCGGCCCGCCTCGAGGGCGCTGCGAAAGAGGCTGGCCACCCCGGCGTAGGGGCTCCCCTGGGGCATACGCGGTCCGTACACGTTGTGGTAGCGCAGGGCGCACACCGAAGCGCGGGACTCGCGCCCGAAGGCGGACGTGAGGTGCTCGGTGTGGAGCTTCGTGGCGGCGTAGACGTTGCGCGGGTCGAGCCGCGCCGACTCGTCGATCGGCGCCCACGAGACGTCCCGACCGCAACGGGGGCACGCCGGCTCGAACCGACCGGAGCGGAGGTCCTCGACCGCCCTCGGCCCCGGACGGACGTCGGCATGCTCGACACAGACGTAGCGACCCTCGCCGTACACGACCATCGAGGACGCCACCACCAAACGCCCGGTGAAGCCTCTTCGAAAGAGAGCTCGCAGCAACGCCGCGGTGCCGGCGTCGTTGTCGTGCACGTAGGCCTCGACGTCGTCGAAGTCCACCCCGAGGCCCACCCGGGCCGCCTGATGGCACACCACGTCCACGTCGGCGACCGCGGCCGCCACTCCCGTCGGATCGTCGAGCGGCACGACCCTGAGGTCGGCTCGTTGGTTGGCGTAGCCGGGCAGGGCGGCGTGGGCGCTCGGGTCGAGCGAGTCGAGGATCACCACATCGGCACCGTCGTCGACGAGCAGGTCGACGACATGGCTCCCGATGAATCCGAGTCCGCCCGTGACGAGCACCTTCACCGTCGGCCCCTCACCACGGGGACCGCAGGGCGGCGACGAGCACCAGGGCGACACCGGCCTGAGCCGCCAGCCATGGTCGGGACCGCACGAACTGCCCAGCCGAGACGAGGGCGCACCCGGCTAGGAGCACGAGGGGCATGAAGGGCTGCCAGATGCGCTCCGTCTCGGCGGAGGAGAGGCCACTGAGATCGGCCAGGGCCACCACGCCCAGACCAGCACCGACCAGCAGCCAGGTGCGCCGATCACGAAGACGCGACAGCGCCAGCGCGATGGCGGGGCCGACGGCCACCGCGAATACGGCCAGGTTCGCGACCAGGAAGTACTCGTAGGGCCGCACCCGGGCGAGGTTGCGGTCGTAGGCCTCGTTGGTGGCGTAGAGCCCATCGAGCCACCAGAAGCCCCAGGTCAGCGGTAGGAGCACCACGGCGAGGGCGGCGAGCCCGCCGAACAGGACCGGCCGGACCCGGCGGCGAGCCACGGCGACGACCAGGACCGGGAGGACGAAGAGCGTGACGCCGTAGGTCATGAACACGGCCGCGCCCATCAAGGCCCCGCCTGCCGAGGCGAACAGGTCACCGCGACGATCGTGTCGACCGGTGGCGACGACGAACAGGCAGAACCCCACCAGCAGGAACCCGGCGAAGACCACGTCGGCGTTGGTGTGCCACACCGCGGCCGGGGCCAGAACCACGAACGGCGCCGCAGCCCGCGCTCTGGTCTCGCCGGCCAGGTTCCGCAGAGCCACGATCACCGCCACCGCCGCGGCGGCCACGCCGATCACGGCGAGAGCGGTGTCCACGCCCATACCCGCCAGTCCGACCTGGGCGAGGGCCCACAGCAGGATCATCATTCCGGGCGGGTGGGCGGACAGATGGGTGGGGAGCTCGAGCTGGACGGCGACGTAGTCGCGTAGGAACCCACCCGGTCCGGACTGTTCGACGAGCGGGACGAACTGGCCGTAGTCGCCGTAGATGTTGCGCCAGGCGATCGCCGACGGTTCGACGAAGGCCAGGGCCAGCGTCCAGATCGCGGCTGCCGCGGCCACGACCACCAGGAGCCGCCACCACGACAGGCCTTCGACCATCCGGGGTAGTACCACCACGGCGACAACGGCGACGCCAACGGCGAGGATCCAGCGCCAGGAGATCAACAGGTCCCATCGTCCGTAGAAGGGCACGGCGTCGACGAAGATCGACTCGGGCGCGTCGGCGACGACCTTCAGGCCCCAGAGTCGGGACACGACGAGCAATGCCGCCCAGGCCCCGAGGCACAGCACGGTGCCGCGTACGGACCCCGCCCGGTCAGCGCGACCCGGGGGCCCGCTCCGGGCCATGGGTTCGTGGTCCCCCACTGCGGCGGTCGACGTCATGGGGACCGGTTTAGGCGAACGGTGAAGCCGCAGCCAAGGGCGCGATTGGCCACCTCGATGGAGCCCTCGTGGGCTTCGACGAGCCCCTTGGCGATGGCCAGGCCCAGACCGCCTCCCCCGTACTCACGGCGCGATCCCTCGAGACCCCGCTCACGGCGCGACGAGAAGGGCTTCGACACGTGGTCGTCGTCCACCACCAGGACTCGGGTCGGCGCCGGCTTCGTCATCGACACCAGGATGCTCCGTCGGGAGAGGAACCGTGGACGAACAGTGGGAGAACGGCCGTCGGCATGCCCCCATCGAAGCAGACCCACCCGGCCCCGGCTGGTGAAGCCGCCGGCTGTTTCGCGAACTGTCACCGGGAAGCCTTCCCACGGAACCACACCTGGCTACCTTGACCGGATGACCACGCGGCCACACCTCCTCGTGATGGCCAAGTCCCCGGTTCCCGGCAGGGTCAAGACGAGGCTGTGCCCCCCGTGCACCGCCGAGGAGGCGGCGAGCATCGCGTCTGGCGCCCTGCACGACACTCTCGCTGCCGTGGCGGCATGTGGGGTCCAGCGGAGAATTCTCGCCCTCGACGGCGAACCCGGACCCTGGATTCCCGACGGATTCGAGGTCGTCGCTCAGGTCGACGGGTCCTTCGACGTGCGTCTCACTGTCGCGTGGGAAGCCGCGGGCGGCCCGGGCCTGCAGATCGGGATGGACACCCCACAGGTGACCGCGTCGCTGCTCGACCAGTGCCTGGCCGTACTCCTCGAAGGGAGCGACCCTCCGGGAGCGGTGCTCGGGGCGGCCGATGACGGCGGGTGGTGGGCGATCGGGTTGCACCGACCGCACCCTCAAGTCTTCATGGGTGTGCCGATGAGCCTGACCGACACCGGCGAGGCTCAAGCGCACCGCCTCCGGTCCCTCGGCCTTCGCGTTGCCGACTTGCCCGCATTGCGTGATCTCGATACGTGGGACGACGCTCTCGCCATCGTCGGCGACCACCCTCGTCTCGCCACTGCGTCGGCCGTCGCCGTCGTCCAGCACCGGCTGGCCTCTCGATGACCATGCCCGACGAGGGTCGCCGGCGGGCCGCCCAGACGTCCACCCGGCGCGACGAGGCCCTCACCGGGCTCTATTCCCACTTCCTCCTGCAAACGACCTCGTCGTGGGACGTCCCGTCCGGCCCGGCCGGGCTGTATTGCGTCACGCAGGGCGTCTACGTGGCCACCGGTCTGGCCACCATCCCGCTGCACCGGGTCGCCGGCGCGGTTCCTTCGCCCATCGAGTTCGATCTCGACGGATTGCGGGCCCTGCCGTTGCGCACCGCCACCCAGGGTCGTTCGCGGTGATCGACGTCATCCTGCCCGTCCTGGACGAAGCCGAGGCCTTGCCCTGGGTTCTCGCGCGTCTGCCCGCTGGTTACCGCGGCATCGTCGTCGACAACGGGTCGACCGACGGTTCCGCCGAGGTGGCCCGGGCCCTGGGGGCCACGGTCGTCGTCGAGAACCGTCGGGGCTTCGGCGCCGCCTGCTTCGCCGGACTCAGCGCCGCGACCGCCGACGAGGTCTGCTTCATGGACTGCGATGGTTCGCTCGACCCTGCGGAGCTGCCCCTTCTGGTCACGATGGTGACCGCCGGGGGGATCGATCTCGCCCTCGGGGCGCGTCAGCCCGACCGTGGCGCCTGGCCTGTGCACGCCCGGGTCGCCAACCGCTACCTGGCCTGGGAGGTCGGTCGCCGAACCGGGATTCGACTGTCGGACCTCGGACCGATGCGAGTGGCTCGTCGTCTCCCTCTGCTCGACCTGCATCTCCAGGATCGACGATCAGGATGGCCTCTCGAGATGGTGTTGCGCGCCGCCGGGGCCGGGTGGCGGATCGAGGAGCGACCGGTGCGCTACCGCACCCGAACGGGCCGATCGAAGGTCACCGGTACCGTGGGCGGCACCGTGCGGGCCGGGAGGGACATGCGGACCCAGCTCGTGGCCCAGACTCGAACGGCTCGCGCCGTTGGCTCACTGGACAGTCCCCCCGAGGAGGAGCAGCCATGACCGTCCCGGATCGCCGCGAGCCCCACCAGAGCACCGAGACCGCCGATGTCGGGGTGATCGGGGGGTCGGGGTTCACCCATCTCCTCGACGCCGCCGAGGAAGTTCACGTCTCCACGGCATGGGGTGACCCGTCGTCACCGGTCACGATCGGCACCGTCGGTGGGGCACGAGTGGCCTTCCTCGCCCGCCACGGCCTCGGGCACCAGTGGCCGCCGCATCGTGTCAACTACCGGGCCAACGTCGACGCCATGCGCCAGCTCGGGGTCCGCGCCCTGTTCGGACCCTTTGCCGCCGGGTCGTTGACCCCCGAGCTCGGCCCGGGCGACCTGGTCGTCGTCGACCAGTTCGTGGACCGGACCCACGGTCGTGACGACACCTTCCACGATCACTTCCACGATGGGCCTCAGCACGTCTCCCTGGCCGACCCGTACGACGCTGAGCTGCGCGCCCTGCTGTTGGACGTGGCTTCCGAACAGGGCTTGGCGGTGCGCGACGGCGGGACGGTCGTCGTCGTGAACGGCCCGAGGTTCTCGACCCGGGCCGAGTCGGCGTGGATGGCGTCGCAGGGCTGGCACCTGGTGAACATGACCCAGGCCCCCGAAGCGACACTGGCCGTCGAGGCCGGTCTCAAGTATGTCGGCCTGGGCCTCGTGACCGACCGGGACGCCGGGGTGCCCGATGACCCCGGAGCTCTGCCTGTCACCCAGGAGGCGGTCTTCGAGGCGTTCGAGGCCAACATCCACCGGGTACGCGACCTGCTGCTCGTTGCGGCCGCACGCCTGGCCTGATCTGGCCTGACCACACCCAGCGAAGTCAGCTGACCGGCGCCGTGGTGACCACCACCCCGTCATCCGTGCCCATGGCCAGTCGACCGTCGGTCAGGCGGACGACCCCTGTAGGGCAGGGTCGGGTGACAACGGCGGCGGTCGTTGCCATTGCGTCACCAGCGATGACCACCCGATCGACCCGCTCGCTCAGGAAACCGCACACCGCGAAGCTGTCCTCGAGCACAACCAGCCCCGCGGGAGCGATCTGGCCCTCACAGGGACCGCCGAGCGATGCGCTCTCACCGGCCGGCTGGTCGGCGCGTCCCAATCGCTCGGAACCCTCGCCGCCGGTGTTGTCGGCGACCCACACCTCCCCGGTCGGCCCGACGGCCAGGGCGAACGGGTTGTTCCATCCGGTGGAGAGGATGCGGGGCGACTGCTGGTCGGGACCGTCGGGATCGAGCCAGAGCACCTTGCGGTTCGGTACGTCGGCCCCGTCGGCCAAGCCCCGGTCCTGCAGCAGGTCGCCGATACCGATCACCAGCCCGTCGAGGGCGGCGACGAGCCGCCCTCCGTTGGCCGCGTCCGCCGACACCGGTCCCAGCCACACGAGACGAACCGTCTCTTTGTCCGCCAGCTCGCCGACCACCAGCCGCCCGTCCTCGGCACGGGTCCACGAGGCGAACAGGCGGCCGTCGGAGCTACGGGCCAGACCGAGCAGTCCTCGCTGGTCGCCGTCGGCGTCGGCCACCTCGACGACGGCCACCGGCTCGGGATCGACCCGACCGTCGGCCCCGACCCGATCGACACGGCCGGTCAGGCGATCACCGATCAGCAACGAGCCATCGGGATCGGCGAGCAGGGCGCCGGGTGTGGCCGCCGTACCGTCGAGGGGCACCGACGTGACCTGACCGGGCGCCTCGGAGGGGTCCACGGTGATGGTCGGTGGGGACGTCGAGTCTGTCGTGCAACTGGCGAAGAGGCCCGACGACAGGACCACCACGAGTCCGAGTCCGACCACCCGCCTCCGAGTTCCGAGTTCCGAGTTCCGAGTTCCACCACGATGAGGCCGAACGGTAGCGCCGAGAACGACAGATGAAGCGGGCGGATCACCAGCCCGAGGGCAGTAGGGTGCCGGCATGTCTGGGGCCTTCGACGTGCCGCGGGAACAACTGATGGCTGAGGCCCGAGCGGTGCGAGACACCGCCCACGGCACCCGCATCACCTACTCGCCCAAGGTGTTCATCCCGCTCACGATGCTGTGCCGGGACAAGTGCGGGTACTGCACCTTCGCTCAGCCCCCGGCCCGCCTCGAGGCGCCCTATCTCACCCCCGAGCAGGTCCTGTCGATCGCCCGACAAGGGGCTCGCGTCGGCTGCCACGAAGCTCTCTTCACTCTCGGTGAGCGACCGGAACTGCGCTACCCCATCGCCGCCGAGTGGCTGGCCGACCACGGCTACGGGACCACGATCGACTATCTGGTCGCGATGGCCCAGCTCGTGCTCGACGAGACAGGGCTGTTGCCCCACGCCAACGCCGGCGCCCTCTACCGCGACGAGCTGGCGGCGCTGCGTCCGGTGTCGCCGTCGCAGGGGATGATGCTCGAGACCCTGCGACCCGACCTCGACTGCCACCGGGGTGCACCCGACAAGGAACCCGGACGGCGCCTCGACACCCTGGAACTGGCGGGGGAGCTCCAGATCCCGTTCACGACCGGGATCCTGGTCGGCATCGGAGAGGAGCGGGTCGACCGGATCGTCGCCCTCGAGGCCATCGCGGCATCCCATCGCCGCCACGGCCACGTCCAGGAGGTGATCGTCCAGAACTTCCTCCCGAAGTCCGGCACCACCATGCACGGTGCCCGGCCCTGCTCCCCGGACGTGTACCTCGACGCCATCGCCCTGGCCCGCCTCATCCTCCCGCCCGACGTCCACCTCCAGGCCCCACCGAACCTCTCCGACGACTTCGGTCTCCTCCTCGACGCGGGCATCGACGACTGGGGCGGGGTGTCCCCGATCACCGCCGACCACGTGAACCCCGAACGGCCGTGGCCGGCGCTCGATCGACTTCGTGCGGTCACCGAGGCCCGGGGTTTCGTCGTGGCTCCTCGGCTCACCGCCCACCCGAGCTTCGTACGAGATCCGCAGCGCTGGTTCGACCCCGGGCTGCACTTCGCAGTCATGGATCGCTCCGACGCTGAGGGTCTCGGTCGCGACGACCCCGGGTCGGTACTGGTGCAACGGCTTTCGCCCGCCAGTCCCGAACAGGTCGACGACGGTGTGGAGGTACTCCACGTCGGGGCCCGGTCGACAGCCTGGTACGCAGGTACGTCCAACCCCCCGCCCGTCCTGGTTCCGGGACGGGCCTCGAGCGGCGGTGCCGTGGGCGAGGTGCTCGCCGGTGTGCTCGCCGGCCAGCAAGTCGGCGTCGAAGAGATCGTCACGCTCTTCTCGGCCCGGGGTCCCGAGGTCAATGCCGTCGCCGAGGTCGCAAACGACTTGCGGCGCCAGCGCGTGGGCGACGTCGTCACGTTCGTCCACAACCGAAACATCAACTACACCAACGTGTGCACTTTCAAGTGCAAGTTCTGCGGGTTCAGCAAGGGTCCGCTCTCGTTGAACCTCCGGGGCACCCCGTATCTGCTCACGCTCGACGACATCGCCGGCCGGGCGCGCGAGGCCGCGGACCTCGGGGCGACGGAGGTCTGCCTCCAAGGGGGCATCCATCCTGATTTCGACGGCAACTACTACGTCGACGTGGCCCGGGCCGTAAGCGCGGCCGCACCCGAACTCCACATCCATGGTTTCACCGCCCTCGAGGTGACCGAAGGTGCCCGACGGCTACAGGAACCCCTGGCCGACTACCTCCGGCGCCTCATGGAGGTCGGGCTCAAGACTCTCCCTGGCACCGCCGCCGAGATCCTCGACGACGAGGTGCGCGCCATCCTGTGTCCCGACAAAGTCACCACCGACGAGTGGCTCCATGCCCACCGCACGGCCCACTCCGTGGGCCTGCGTTCGAACATCACCATCATGTTCGGAGCGGTCGAGCGACCCGTGCACTGGGCCCGTCACATCGTTCGCACCCGTGACCTACAGATCGAGACCGGCGGCTTCACCGAGTTCGTGCCCCTGCCGTTCGTACACATGGCCACGCCGCTCTACCTGCAGCACAAAGCCCGCCGGGGTCCCACCTTCCGTGAGACCCTGCTGATGCACGCCGTACCCCGAATCGCCTATGACGGGCTCATCGACAACATCCAGACCTCGTGGGTGAAGCTGGGGCGCACCGGCGTGCAGCAGATCCTCCAGGCCGGCGCCAACGATGTGGGCGGGACCCTGATGGACGAGAACATCAGTCGCGCCGCCGGGGCCGACCATGGCCAAGGGATGGTCGAGGCCGATTTCCGATCGTGGGTCGAGCCTCTCGGCCGTACCCTCGAACAGCGCACCACGCTGTACGGCCGGGTGGCTGCGGGCGTCGGGTGACGGCCCGCGCGTGAGCGCACCGCCGCGTCCACCGCGCTATCGCACCGGTGATTCCGAGGTGGACGGCCTCATCCTCGACCTGCTCGAGAGCGCCGGGGTGCGTCGCGACGCCGACCTCGTCTTCGAGATGCTGGTGTCGGGCGTCAGAATGGGCCGCGAGGCCGTGGAACGGGGCGATCTGAAGCTGGTCAACGCCGCCCTCAAGGAGTTGCGCTACGCCTTTCGGGTCTTCGAGCCCTATAGCTCCACCCGTAAGGTCTCGATCTTCGGCTCGGCCCGCACCGAGGTCGACGACCCCGCCTATCTGGCCGCCCGCGACTTCGGCCGCGCCATCGTGGAGCACGGGTGGATGGTCATCACCGGCGCCGGTCCGGGAATCATGGAAGCGGGCATCGAGGGCGCCGGGGTCGACGCCGCCTTCGGGGTGAACATCGTCCTGCCCTTCGAACAGGAAGCGGTCGCCATACTCGCCGATGACCCCAAGCTCGTGAACTACCGGTACTTCTTCACTCGGAAGCTGACCTTCATGAAGGAGTCATCGGCCTACGCCCTGCTGCCGGGCGGCTTCGGCACCCTCGACGAGGCGTTCGAACTGCTCACCCTCATGCAGACCGGGCGATCAGCGCTGTGCCCGGTCGTGCTCATCGAACCCGAAGGATCCACCTATTGGCGGAGCTGGATCCGTTTCACCGAGACGGAACTGGCCGGCCGTTCGCTCATCTCACCCGACGACATGGCCTTCGTGAAGGTGTGCGACAGCACCGATGACGCGGTTCGGGAAATCTGCCATTTCTACTCGCGGTACCACTCGATGCGGTTCGTCGGTCGCCGTCTGGTCCTGCGCCTGCACGACGAGCCGGCGGCCACCGAGCTGGCCGAGCTGAACGCCGAGTTCGCCGACATCATCGTGGGCGCCCCGATCTCCGTGACCGACCCCTCCCCCGGAGAGATCGATGATGACGACGTTCCGCACCTTCCCCGCATTTCGTTCGGCTTCGACCGCCGGAGCTTCGCTCGCCTGCGCATGCTGGTGGATCGCCTGAACGGCAGCAGGGATCCTCAGCTGTCGTAGGCCGTCGTATCGGGCTCCCGAAGGATGTTCACCGCCTTCTCCACCGCCCGTCGGGCCCGGGTCAGTCGTTTCTCGTCGACCGGGAGTTCGTGACCGCCGGCATCGATCGACTCGCGCAGGCGGACGATGGCCAGGTCGGCCAGCTCCTCGGCGATGCCCTCGAGGCGCACCCGTATGTCGTCGAACTCATCGGCCATGGGTCCATCCTGGCCGACGAGACCGGTAACCTGCCGACCAGTACCCGCTCACCTTCCCCGACTGGTCACGTCCTTGCCTCGCACTCCCGTATCGATTCCGATCATGGCCGCTGACGTGCACGAGTGGATCTCGTTCGACCACGACGGCGACACCTACACCTTCGATGCCACGTTCCTGTTGAGCAACTGGTCGTGCATCTACGGCAACGGCTGTCCGGGTATCGGCGAAACGCCGGCTCCTGAGCTCGAACTCGGCTGCTGCAGCTGGGGCGCCCACTTCACGGGGAAGAAGGATCGCAAGTCCACGTTGGCCAAGGCCGCCCAGCTCGGCGACGGGGAATGGGAGTACAAGGCCGAAGCCGAAGCTCGCAACGGCGCCCTCTTCCGCAACGACGAAGGCGTCTGGCAGAGCCATGTCGTCGACGGGGCCTGCATCTTCTTGAACCGGCCCGGCTTCGAGGGGGGCGCCGGTTGCGCGCTCCACCAGGCCGCGTTGCGCCGGGGTGAGAGCTACCTCGACTGGAAGCCCGAGGTGTGCTGGCAGCTCCCGTTGCGGCTCGACTACCACCGCGACGACAACGACCATCTGACCTACATCCTGCGCGAGTGGAAGCGCCGGGACTGGGGTGCGGGCGGCGACGACTTCCACTGGTGGTGCACCGAAGACCCGCTGGCCTTCGTGGGCGAGGAACCGGTCTACCTCGCCTGCCGGGCCGACATCGAGGCCCTGGTCGGCGAGGGCCCCTATGGGGTCCTCGCCTCTCTTCTCGCCGAGCGGGCCACGGGTCCCGGTGTCGGGCATCCCGCGCTCAACCGAGACCGCATCTGAGCCGAAGTGAAGGAGGCATGATCTCCTTCACGGCCAGCGAACTCCAGCGCGCCGCCGACGACGCCGGCATGCTGTTCCCGGACTACGTGCTGGATTAGCTCGTTGCCGCGATCGACTCGGGAAAGCACGTCATCCTCACCGGTCCTCCGGGGACCGGAAAGACCACATTGGCCTATCTGGCCGCAGAAGCGGCCCGGCAGGCCCTGTTCTGCACCGGTTACATGTCCACGACGGCCACCAGCGAGTGGACCACCTTCGAGACCATCGGCGGGCTGCAACCCACCCCTGACGGCCTGATCTACCGACCGGGCCTGTTCATCGAGGCCATTCAGGCCGGCCGTTGGCTGGTGATCGACGAACTGAACCGCTCGAACTTCGATCGGACCTTCGGTCAGCTCTTCACCGTGTTGTCCGGCGCCGCGGTCGTTCTGCCGTTCAAGCGCAAGGGCAGCATCAACCCCATCTCGCTGGTGCCCGCCGGAGTGGAGGCGCCCGACAACACCGACATGATCCGGGTGTCGGCGAATTGGCGGATCATCGCCACGATGAACGTCTTCGACAAGAACCTGCTGTTCGACATGAGCTACGCCCTCACGCGTCGCTTCGCCTTCATCGAGGTCGGCACTCCCTCCGACGAGGCCTACGTGAAGCTCCTCCAGGGACCGGGGTCGATCGTCACCCGCCTGCTCGGCCTCCGCGAGTTCACCGACCTCGGCCCCGCCGTCTACCTCGATGCCGCCAAGTACACAGCCCGCCGAGCCAAGGATGCACCCTCGGAGTCCCGCCTGATCTACGAGGTCTTCTACGCCTACTTCCTCCCCCAGTTCGAAGGGATGGAGGACCGGCGGGCCACGACGCTCTACCGCACGATCGCGGTCGAGCTCGACGAGCCCGAGCGCCTCGAGGCGCAGCGCACGATCCGGGATGTGCTCGGCGTGGACCTCGCGATCTGATGCTCTCCGAGCCATCCGGCGCGGCACCCATGGAGAGCGAACCGGACTTCGAAGAGCTTTGCGGCCGACTCGCCCGGCCCTTCGACGTGATCGCGGCCACCGCCGCCCTCGTGGGGCTCACCCCGATCGCCACGTCGCAGTTCGTGGGCAGCGCGATCGCCCGCAGCGCGGAGGCCGAACGGCTGTTGTCGACCATGCCGGCGACGGTGAGATCACTCGCCACCTCGGTGCGATCCAAGAACGAGCGTTGCATCGGCGAGCTCCGTGGTCCGGTGCTCTGGAGTGAGACGATGTCGGCGCGGGCGTCGAGCTTCGGCGATCGCGACTTGTTCATCTGCGCCACGCCGAGTCGGGCCTACGACATCGACGAGAACCAGGTGCTCGTCGCCGCCCTGCGTCCGATCACCCGAAGCGCTCGCGACGCCTCCGAACGCATGAAGGCACCGGTGGCCGACCTGATGCTCGAAGAGACACGACGAGCCGGTGACCACGCCGCCCGTTGGCTCGAGCACCCCACCCTGTCCGACATTCCCCGCCAACGGATCACGGCTCGGGCCATACGCCGAACCCGTTCGGGGAAGCACTGGCGCCCGTACGGGCCGGCGCTGGCGATGCTCGAGCGGGCCGCCGAACCGCTCGGTGCCGCCGAGATCGCTTCGTGGCGGGATCAGCGCACAAGGGCCCAGCACCACGTCTTGCTCGGTGTCGTCCGCCGCCTCGAGCAACAAGGCCGGCGTCTTCCTGAGTTCCGGGCCGAGCGGGGCGCCCTGCTGTCAGGGCCGGTCCAGTACCACCACGGTCGTTGGCTCGGAGACCGGTCGACGGTCTCGGGCATCACCATTGGTCGGCTCCTGATCGACGTACCCGTGCGCATCCACCACGACGACCGGATCCGGGCCGAGGCCGACCTCGCCTCCCGCAGCGGCGGCCGACCGACGAGGGCGATTCTGGACGAAGCCGACATCGACGCCGCGATCGATCAGGCCATCGAGTTGGCCCAGTTCACCCGGGCCGAGCACTAGCCCGGTCGACGCCGTTCTCCTCACGACCACCTTCCCCGAACTGTTGAGTACAGCGAGCGCTCAGGGGCTCTGAAGGCTCAACAGTTCGGTCACTTCCGCTGCCGACGCCGATCGGCCTCTTTCAGGACCCGCTTGCGGATGCGAAGGCTGGTGGGCGTCACCTCCACCAGTTCGTCATCGGCGATGAACTCGATCGAGTTCTCGAGGGTGACCTCACGGGGCGGGGTGAGTTTGATGGCGTCATCGGCGGCGTGGGTGCGGATGTTGGTCTTCTGCTTCTCGCGCACCACGTTGACCTGCATGTCGTCGGGCCGGGAGTTCTCTCCCACCACCATGCCCTCGTAGACGGCCTCGCCTGGTCCGACGAAGAGCTCGCCGCGCAGTTGCAGGTTGTCGAGGGCGTACCCGGTGGTCTGACCCTGCCGATCGGCGATCATCGCGCCACCCTTGCGCGACGGCAGCTCGCCCACCCATGGGATCCAACCCGAGTGGTGCTGGTGCATCAGCGCGGTACCGCGGGTGGCAGTGAGGAGCTGGCTTCGGAAGCCGATCAGGCCGCGGGCCGGAGCCTCGATGGTCACGATCGTGCGACCGGTGTCACCGGGACGCAGATCGGTCACCTTGCCTTTTCGCGGGGCCAGGGCCTGGGTGACCGTCCCGACGTGCTCGTCGGGTACGTCGATCACGGCGCGTTCCAGAGGCTCGTGGCGACTCCCGTCGATCTCTCGCACGATGACCTCGGGCCGGCTGACCTGTACCTCGTAGCCCTCGCGGCGCATGGTCTCGATGAGCACCGCGAGCTGCAGCTCACCCCGACCGGCAACTTCGATGATGTCGGGGGTCGACGTCTGGTCGACCTTGATCGACACGTTGCCGAGCACCTCCCGGTCGAGCCGCTCCCGCAGGTGGCGTGACGTCAGGTACGAGCCTTCCTTGCCGGCCAGGGGCGAGGTGTTGACCCCGAAGGTCATTCGCAAGACGGGTTCGTCGACGGTGAGGCGTGGGAGAGGAACCGGGTTGGCGGCGTCAGCCAGGGTGTCGCCGATCTCCACCTCCGGAAAGCCGGCCACCACGAAAAGATCCCCGGCGGAGATGTCGTCGGCTTCCTCGCGGCCGATGCCGCTGAAGCGCATGAGCTGGCTGAGCTTGCGCTTGAGGGGAGTCTGCCCCTCGTCCTCCTCGCAGAGCGCCACGGAGTGCCCGCGGCGCAGCGTGCCCTGCACCACTCGGCCGATGGCCAGACGCCCGAGGTAGTCGCTGGCATCGAGGTTCGTGACGATGGCCTGCAGCGGCGCGTCGGGGTCACCGGCGGGAGCGGGCACGCTGGCGAGGATGGCTTCAAAGAGCGCAGTCAGGTCGTCGTCGGGACCCGGCATCCCGATGCCGGAGACCGCCCGACCCTCGCGGGCGATGGCGGAGATCACCGGGAAGTCGATGGCGGCTTCGTCGGCGTCGAGGTCGAGGAACAGTTGGTAGATCTCGTCGAGGACCTCGTCGGGCCGCGCATCGTGGCGGTCGACCTTGTTGAGCACGACCACCGCAGGGAGATCGGCGGCGAGGGCCTTGGAGAGGACGTAGCGGGTCTGGGGCAGGGGGCCCTCGGCGGCGTCGACCAGCAGCACCACCCCGTCGACCATCGTGAGGGCCCGCTCGACTTCTCCACCGAAGTCGGAGTGCCCGGGCGTATCGACCAGGTTGATCCGGGTGCCGTGCCAGGAGACCGAGGCGGCCTTGGCCAGGATGGTGATACCTCGCTCCCGTTCTTGATCGCTGGAGTCCATGACCCGGTCGACGAGGGCCTGGTGCTCGCTGAACACCCCACTGGCCCTCAGGAGGGCGTCGACGAGGGTGGTCTTGCCATGATCGACGTGAGCGACCAGAGCGACGTTGCGGAGGGAGATGGAGGTGTCTTCGGCGGGGGGCACGGGGGGACGAGCCTACCGGCGCCAGCCCCCGAACCCGAATCGCGCCGCCACACGGCCGCGAGAGGCGCCGTTGGAGAAGGGCTCAGGCGCCCCAGGAGCCGGCGTCGTCGACTTCGCGCTCGTACATGCACCACGAAGAGTGGTCGTGCCCGGGATCGGCCCCGCACTCGGGACAAGGCTCGGCATCGCGCGCATCGAGGATGGCGTCGAGATCGTCGTTGTTGCGCTTGAGTGCTCGGGCTTCTTCGAAGCGCCGATGTCGCCCCTTCTTCACGGGTCAACTCCCGTCCGGTGAACGTAGGCCGAAATTGTAGCGGGTGTGACCTCGAGGTCCGAGCCACGGAGAAGGCCTAGTGTCGCCCGGTGGGCACAAGACCCTGATGGCAATCAGCGGTGGTGTACCAGATCTACCCGAGATCCTTCGCCGACTCGAACCACGACGGAATCGGCGACCTGGGCGGGGTTCGCGATCGACTCGGGCACCTCACCTGGCTCGGGGTCGACGCCATCTGGCTCTCGCCGTTCTATCGCTCCCCCATGGCCGACTTCGGCTACGACGTCGCCGATTACTGCGATGTCGACCCGCTGTTCGGGGCGCTCGACGACATCGACGGACTCATCGCCGACGCCCACGCCCTCGGCATTCGCTTAGTGCTCGATTGGGTCCCGAACCACACCTCCGAACAGCATCCGTGGTTCGTCGAGTTGCGGCGCGGTACCGCCGACCCCAAGCGGGAGTGGTACGTCTGGCGGGACCCCTCCCCGTCCGGCGGCCCCCCCAACAACTGGCGGGCGGCGTTCGCTCCCGTGCCGGCCTGGACGCTCGACCCCACGACCAGCCAGTACTACCTGCACTGCTTCCTCCCGCAACAACCGGATCTCGACTGATCCAACCCCCGTGTCGTCGAGGCCATGCACGGCGTGCTGCGTTTCTGGTTGGATCGTGGGGTCGACGGGGTGCGCATCGACGTCGCGCACCTGCTGGGCAAGGACCCCGACTTGGCCGACGACCCCCGGAGTCGATCGGCCTGCCCCACGTCGTCCTGAACGATCGACCCGAAACCCACCCGATCCTGCGAGACCTGCGGCGCGTCGTGGATGGCTACGAGGGCGACCGCATGATGGTGGGCGAGGTCTACCTCCTCGACGTGCCCCGTATGGCCAGTTACTACGGGCGCGGTGACGAGCTCCACCTGTCGTTCAACTTTCCAGCCCTGTACGCAGAATGGGACGCCGATTGCTGGCGCGAGGTGATCGACACCACCACCGGCGCTCTCGATCCCATCGACGCCTGGCCCACATGGGTGCTGTCGAACCACGACAACCCCCGCCACCGCAACCGCTACGGCGGTTCGGAGTCCCGGGCTCGGGCTGCAGCCGTGCTGCTGCTCGGCCTGCGGGGTACGCCCTTCCTCTATGCCGGGGAGGAACTGGGGCTGCTCGATGCGGAGGTTCCGCCCGACCGTGTCGTCGATCCGGGCGGTCGTGATGGCTGTCGCGCCCCCATCCCGTGGGATGACTCCGTCGGCCACGGGTGGACAACCGATCCGTGGCTCCCGCTGCCGCCGGAGAGCACCGACCGCAACGTTGCCCACCTGCGAAGCAATCCCGCCTCGATCCTGCACCTGTACCGGCGGTTACTCGAGCAAAGACACGCTTTCCTGGCCCTCGAGCAGGGTGACCAGACGTTCCTCGCCACCCCGTCGGGGGTGCTCGGGTGGATCCGCTCGACCGTTGGCGATGACCACCGGGTGATCCTCGTCAACTTCACCGCTTCCATCGTCGAGCTCGGTGCCGACCTCGACCCAGTGATCGTCGCCGAACGGCCAGGGTGGGTTCTCGCCGGCGAGGAGCGGGGCGCGGCGCGGCGGACTTCAGCCGAGGGGACGATGGGAGCGCTCTTCGATGACCAGCTCGCCGTTGCCGGCGAAGGCGACGGCGGCGCCACCGTCGACCAGCCGGCGGATGGGCTCCCCCACGATTCCGTGGCGCCATCCCGTCGCCAACCGAGCACCCTCGTCATCGCGCAGCAGCGCTTCGAGGTCGTTGCGCGTAGCCAACAGAGTGGAGTCGATCTCGAGGTCACGGGCCAGTTGCGCCACCCACGCCGAGACGAGCGCCACCGCCGGGCGTAGATCTCGGTCGAGAGGCCCAGCCGACATCTCATCGGACACGGGCGGAGGGCTGTCGACCCCGAAGCGGACAGCAGCCAGCAGGCTTTCGACTGCGTCGGGACGCAGCCCGCGATCGAGGCCTCGAATCCGCTCGAGCTCCTTGCGGTTCGAAGGCGGACGCTGGGCGATGCCGATCACGGCCATGTCGGACAGGACGTGGCGGACCGGGATGTCGAGCCCAGCAGCTCGCCGTTCCCGCCACGCCGCCACGGATCGCGCCACCGCCCGCGCTCGGCCCTTCAACTGGCGAGCCTCCTTGATCCGTCGCCACGCCTCTTCCGGGTCGCGCTGCCCACGGGAACGACGAAGCATCAGCTCACACTCGTCGAGGGCCCACTGATGTCGGCCCCGCTCCTCGAGATCGCGGATCAGGCGGTGCTCGACCTCCAGCAGGTATGCCACGTCATTGGCGGCGTACTGCAACTGATCGGTGGTGAGGGGGCGCTGCAACCAGTCGGTCATCCGGTCGGCTTTTTCGACGCGAACGTCGACGACGCGTTCGTACAGCGAGGCCAGCGAAGGGGTGCTCATGCCCACGAAACCGGCCGCCAGTTGCGTGTCGAAGAGGTGCGACGGCGCGGTGCCACAGGCCAGTTGCAGTACCTCGAGGTCTTGGTCGGCGGCATGCAGGACCGCGGTACCGGGGCCGTCGAGCACGGCCGCAAAGGGGGCGAAGTCGACGGCGAGCGGGTCGACCAGTACGAGCTCGCCGGGCCAGGCGAGTTGTACCAGTGCCAGCTTCGGGAAGTAGGTGCGCTCGCGGTGGAACTCGGTGTCGAGGGCGTACTCGGGCTGATCAGCCAGCGCGGTGACCACCTCGGCCAAGCCGTGATCGGTGTCGACGAACCGGCGCTCGGCAACCTCTTCGGTGTCGGTCAGAGCGGGTCACTCCCGACGACGACAGGCTTCCCCGCCTCGATCCAGGCCTTGGTGCCTCCAGCCACGTTGGTGGCCTCGATGCCGTTGGTGCGCAGGAACGACACGGCTTGGGCGCTTCGCCCTCCGACGGCGCACACGACGTACACCGGCTCGCCGCTCGGGAGCCGGTCGAGGGCATCGGGCACCGTGGCCAGCGGGATGTGGACGGCTCCGGGGACGTGGCCGTCTCGGTACTCGTCGTCTTCCCGGACGTCCACGACCATCGCACCGGCTTCGAGATGGGTCACGAGAGTGTCGATATCGATCTCTGGGGCTTCGTCGGTCACGCCTCACTCCTGGTCGAATCGTTCGAATCGGGGGCTCGCCACACTTCGCCTCCGCTCACTGCGGGCCAGCGTACCGGTCGAGGTCCTCGGGCCGATCCACGTCGGCGATCGCGTCGCTGTCGAGCCCGGACACCTCGACGACCCGGAGCGACGGCAGGACGCGACGCGGCGCCCGTTCCCCGGCCGCGAAGGCCCGGGCCAGAACGGTGCGGCTGGTGGGCGGACGCCAGGCCGCAGTCAACGGTTGCCGTCGGCCGTTCACCACCGCGACCGCGACCCCGGCCGCAGGATCCGCGTCGAGGGCCGAGACCAAGGCTGACAACGTGGGCCCGTCGATGCGGGGCATGTCGCAGGCGATCACCACGACGAGGGTCGACGGGTCCGCCGTGATCCCCATCGCCGCATCGAGGGCGGTGACCAACCCTCCGAGCGGGCCTTCACCCGCATGGACGTCCGGGACGAAAACCGCACCAGGGACGAGCCGGGCCAACGCCTCGTGGTCTCCCCCGATCGCCAACACCGGATCGGCTCCGGTCTGGCAGAGGGCGAAGACCGCTGTCGCAACCAGAGGGCTGTCGTCCACCACGACGAGGGCCTTGTCGCGGCCCATGCGTCTCGAAGCCCCACCGGTCAGCACGGCGCCGACCAGTGGCCGTGGATCCGGGTCGACCGCCGGGCGAGAGGTGTTCACGATCCGGGCGAGGGGACGTCGCCGTAGGCGGCGACACGACCCCGGCTGATGCCGCGATGGGCCAGCGGTCGTAGAGGAACCGACGGCGTCGACCAGCCCGACCTGGTCGATCTGCTCAGTACGGCCAAGGCTTGTCGGCGGGAAAGCCGAGGGCCCGGGCGACGGGGCGCAGGCCGGCGAGGATCAGGACCTTGATGACCACGTTGCTCCCCCACCAGGGGAGTTGGGCGAGTTGGGCGTTGCGCGAGTGGCGCCGCTGACGCGGCGACAGCTGCACCCGCCGGTACTCGGCCATCGAGCCTGAACGCCCGATGTATTCCCAGTGGTCGGACCCGGCGATGGTGATGAGGATGGCCAGGGTCACGCCGACCGAACTGAACGAGTCGTGGATGAGCATCGTGCCGCCGGGGGCGACGCGGACACCCCATTTCGCGATGTCGTCGCGTGCAGGGCCGAAACGATGGGCGCCATCGATGTACAGCAGGTCGATGTCGCCCTCCACCTCGTCATGGGCGGCGTGGGAGAACTCACGCACGTACCGGACCCGGTCACGCACCCCGGCCTGCTCGAGGTTCTCGAGGAAGACGCGATGGTCGGCCTCGGCCTCGACCTCCTTCCCGCGGAGTTCCTGCGGACCACGATCGTTGCCGCCGTGGGGGTCGATGGCCACGACCTCGGACTGCTCGGGGAGGGCGAGAGCGAGGATGATGGTGGAGCGGCCTCGAAAGCTGCCGATCTCGACGACCTGGGCGCCGGCGTGCAACTCCCGGGCGCGGTTCCAGAGCCGATCGGCCTGCTGGTCGGTGAGCCACCCGTCGACGCCGTCGACGGCGAGACGGGCATCGAGAGAGGAGCCAAGCGCATCGACCACGACCGAAAGCCTCAGCGGGCGTCGTCGAGATCGGCGGGCGGCCACGACGGATCGAGTTGACGCAGGAACAGTTGGCAGCGCTCGGCTTCGTCGTTCTCGCCGATCCCTTCGGCGGTGCGGGCCAAGCCGGCCAGCGCTCTCAGGAACCCCCGGTTGGACGGGTGTTCCCACCGCACGTAACCCGAACCGCGCCAACCATTGGCGCGCAGGGCGTCGAGACCCCGGTGGTATCCGACACGGAACGCAGCGTACTGCTCGATCGGGTCACGGCCCAGATCCCCGAGCCGTTCCCACGCCTCCGACCATCGGGGATAGGCCGCGACGACGGTCGAGATGGCGGCACGCCGCTCTTCGGGTGGAGCGGCGAGCGCCTGCTCCAGCCGCTGCCGGGCCTCGGGAGCCTCGAACGGAAGAATGGTCTCCGGCGGTCCGGACGGGGTGAGGTTCACGGGACGGGAGTCGGTCATCACAAAGGATCCTAGGGGGCCACGACCGATGCCAGGAACGGCACCGGCCCAGAGGACCGACGGTGTCCCACGGACTCGAACGACGCGCCGCTCGCAATGCCTGCAGTCGCCCGGCGGACGAAGCGGGTCGTGGTGTTGGGGTTGGCTGGTGACGATGGTGGCGGTGGCGGCGGGGTCGGCGTCGTCGATGGCGGCGAGTTCGGCGATGACCAACACCGTGGCCCGATCCGGGTCGGTGTCAGCGGCCAGGTTCGCCCCGGCCAACGCCGCCAGACCATCAGGCGGCGCGAGCAGCACGATGATCAGCCGCAACTGGCCGTTTCCGGCGGGCGAGTCGGCGGGCCAGCACCGCCGCCGGCAACCCCTGAGCCTGAACCGCCCACGCCGCGTCACTTTCGGTGTCGGCGAGCTGGCTGACCGGACGGGCCTGGTCGGCGCTCAACCGCCCCGCCGCCGCCGCCTCAGCCAGGCGCGGTAGCCCCTGCGCCGCAGCACGCAGACCCGCAGAGTCGAGACGCCCCCAATCCAACCGGGGAACCCGCGCTCGTGAGCCCTCACCATCGACGACACCGAGACAGCCGGCGAGCACCGTCAGCACCTCCACCACAACCGGCAACGCATCGACTTCAGCGTCGACGCGGCTCGGGTCCCCAATACGCCCACCGGGCACACCGGGCTGGTTCGTCATGATTCCCACGGCCATCAAGTCCTCGAGCGAAATGAGCGACTGGCGGGCACCGAAACCGGCACCGAAGGGAGAAGAATCTCACCTTACCGGATCGAACACACGTACGCAACCCAGAGCTCAGGGTTTCTGGCCCCACTCCTCGCGGGGCGAGATCCACAGGATCACGTGGGAGAACGCCGGTCGGTTCCTCGGCTGGGACCCCTTCACCCTCACCGCTCAGGAGGACGCCAACGTCGGGGCCCTGCGGGCCCGGGCCATTGATCTCGACGTGACCCGCATGCCCCGCGCCGAGTGGAAGGCCCGCAACAAGCCCGCCGGGATCGGCGTCTTCTGTGCGCGCCCGGCCGCGTGAGCCATTGGGCCGGGGGTCGGTCAGCTCGGCGAAGCCCGTGGGAACGGGGACGACGGCTCATGGACGCGACGCGCGAGATGCTCGACGAGGTTCGCGAATCGATCGGGGTGAGAGAGGTGGGCCCCGTGTTCGGCGCCGTCGATCTCCATCAATTCGGCGCTGTCCACCGTCGCCGCGAGCCAGGCGGCCCCCTCACGATGGTGGCCCCGGGAGAGCGAACCTCGGACCGACACGATCGGCACCGTCAGCGCTGACGCGTCGTACGGGGCGACGTCGCGCCGCAACGCCCGCATCTCGGCCAGCAGCGCCAGACCCTCGGCCCGACGCGCCGCCCGGGTCGACGCCGGCAGCCGCTCCCACCGGCGGTCGCCGATCATCACGCGCATGAAGGTCTCCGCGGCGAGCGGCGGATCGTCACTGTGCCCGAACACGGCCTGCCCGCCGGCAGAGTCCCGTGGCCACCACGGGGCCCATGGAACTGGTGCCTCGTAGGCCAGCACCCCGATCACGAGCTGCGGGGACCGCTGGCTGGCCGCAAGCGCCACCAGCCCGCCCAGGCTGTGGCCGACGATGATCGACGGGGTGGATCCGACCACCGTGACGAGGTCGTCGACGTGCTGCTCGATCGTTTCGGCCACCCCGGCCCCGACGGAATCTCCGTAGCCGCGTCGGTCATAGAGGGTGACGTCGTGGTGGGTGAGACGTCGGGCCAGCTTCTCGAACGAGCTGGCCCTGTCCATGGACCCGTGGACCAACACCAGCCGGGCACCGCCCCGGCCGGGGCGACGGCTGATGGCCAAGCTGTTGCCCGCCCCTGGATCCGTCACGTCACGTCGGGTGCCAGGCGATTCAGCCGGCGTCAGGGGATCCGGATGATGCGCACGGTGTCGGTGACGCGACCTTTGTAGATGCCGGACCCGGCCAGGACCACCACGACGTCTCCGGGGGCGAGATCTCCCTCGGCAACTGCTCGGTCGATGGCCAATGGGACGAGCTCCTCACTGATCACGCCGCCGTCGAGGAGGTACGGGGTGGTCCCCCAGCTCATCGACAGCTGGAACATGGTCCGTTCGTCGGTGGTGAAGCCCAGGATGCGGGCCTGGGGCCGGAAGCGGGCGATCGAACGGACGGTGAACCCGCTGCGGGAGAGGCAGATGATGGCTCGGGCGCCGATCTCACTCGCGGCGCGATGGGCGGCCGAGGTCATGGCGTTGGTGATGGCGTCCTCGACGACGTCGGTGGGATCGAGGTGCAACTCGGCCAGGCCCTGGGACCATCCGGGGTAGTCGAACTCCTCGTCGGCCCGTTCGGCGATGCGGGACATGACGCTCACCACATGGGCGGGGTCGACACCGATGGCCGTCTCGCCGGAGAGCATCACCGACGACGAACCGTCGAACACCGCGTTGGCCACATCGGAGGCCTCGGCCCGGGTGGGACTGGCGGCATGGATCATGGACTCCAGCATCTGGGTGGCCGTGATGACCGGACGACCCACGGCGATGCAACGCCGGATGATCTCCTTCTGGAGGTGAGGCAGGTCCTCGATCGGGAACTCCGACCCGAGATCACCACGGGCGACCATCACCGCGCCCGACGCCTCGATGATCGAGTCGAGGTTCTCGACCGCCGCTCGCGTCTCGATCTTGGCCACGATCAGCGGACCACGTGGGAAGGGCTCGGTACCGATGCGACGCACGTCGTGGGCGGAGCGCACGAAGGACAGCGCCAGCATGTCGACGCCGGCCTCGACGAAGGCGTCGGCCAGGCGCAGATCCTCGGGTGTCGGGGTGGCCATACGCAGGCGATCCGAGGGGATGTGAATGCCCGGGCGCCCCATCAACAGGCCCCCGTGGATCACCTCGACGTCGAGTCGGTCACCCTTGCGTCCGGTGCACTGCACCTGCACCGCACCGTCACCGAAGGTGAGCATGTCGCCGTCATGCACATCGGTGAGCAGCTCGTCATAGTCGACCTGGACCACGTCGGCGGTGCTGTCAGCGTGACCGGGGGTGAGCGAGAAGGAGCTGCCGTCGATCAGCGTGATGCCCTCGTTCGGCATGCGACCGGCTCGGATCTTGGGCCCTGGGAGGTCGACCACGATGCCGATGGGGCGCCCGAGCTGAGCGGCGACGGTGCGAATGCGCTGGTACCGCTCGAGCGCGAGCTCCAGGGTCTCGTGAGCAAGACCGATCCGGGCGATGTCCATGCCCGCGTCGATCATCGACCGCAGCGTCGCCTCGTCGTCGGAGGCGGGACCGATGGTGGCGATGATCTTCGTCCGGCGGGGCATGAGCGTCAACGCTACCGGGACGAATGTCGTGGCCGGGTGAGGTTGGGGTGACGCCTTGGTGAACGGTGGCGGTGCGGCGCTGGTGGTGACGCCCGGCTCGGCTCAGTTCAGCCGGGCCCGGAGCTGTTCGGCCTGCCGGGCGTACCGAGTCGACGCCGAACGATCATCCGTCAGCGCCGCCAGCGCCTCGAGCTCCCCGGCCGCCTCGCCGTAGTTGCCGAGCGCGCTGAGGACAGCCGCCATCTCGACGCGCTCCCCCGGCGGCGTTCCGGGCACGAGGCGGCGAAGACGAAGCACCCAGAGCAACGAGCGCCGATCGTTGCTGGTCGCGTAGCCCGCCTTGAGGTTGGCCAACATGCGGGCGGCGACGGCCCGGGCACCGACGGGCTGCAGATACGAGGGATGAAAGGGTACGGACGGGCCGTGCAGCGCGCGGAACCGGGCCTCGCAGCCCGGAGTGTCGAGGAGCGCCCCCGAGCCGAAGGGATCGAGGAAGCGGTCCGGGCTTCCCGGGTCGGCCACCAGGAAGTGACCCGGCATCCCGATACCCACCAGTGAGACCCCGACGCGTCGGGCGACCCCGATGGTGAGGACCGACAGGGTGATGGGGTTCCCGAGACGGCGGGTCACCACCTGGTCGATCAAGGAGTTCCGGGGCTCGTGGTAGCGAGCCGTGTCGCCCCGGAACCCGAGCTCGCCGAACAAGTGAGATCGAATCCCGTCCACCGTGGCCTCACGACACCCCTCGGCGAGGTGGTCGATCCGGGTTCGCTCGACCTCCACGTCGGCACCGGCGCGAGCATGGGCGGCGATCAGGAGGGCCATCTCATCGGGGGCCACCGAGGACTCCGGCGCCGCCATCAGCTCGGCGAACCGCTCGGTCGATCCCACTACACGCACGCTACTCGGGGGTTACGGTGCCCCGATGGCCGACGCGGCAAAGACGTGAAGCCCTTCCTCGACCACCCGGGGCCCATTGCCTTCGCCCATCGGGGGGGAGGCGGTGAATGGCCAGAGAACACGATGCCCGCCTTCGCAGGGGCCGTCGAGCTGGGCTACCGCTATGTGGAGACCGATGTGCACGCCACCGCCGACGGGATCCTGCTGGCCTTCCACGACGACCGCCTCGACCGGGTCACCGACCGCGAGGGCCTGATCCGGGAACTGACCTGGGCGGAGATCGCGTCGGCTCGGGTCGACGGGCGCGAGCCGATCCCACTCCTCGCCGATCTGCTCCACACCTGGCCCGAGCTGCGCGTCAACATCGACCCGAAGCACGACGCCGCCGTGGAGCCGCTGGCCGAGGTGCTCCTCCGGGCCGGCGCCATCGATCGCGTCTGCGTCGGGTCGTTCTCCGATCGGCGGATCGCCCGTCTCCGGGCCATGTTGGGTCAGCGGCTGTGCGCGGCGATGGGACCCGCGGCGATCGCCCGGCTGCGGGCCGCGAGCTACGGGTGGCCCCACCGTCCGACCGAGGACTGCGCCCAGGTGCCCATCAGCCAAGGCCACATCCCCATCGTGGACGAGCGGTTCGTACGCGCCGCGCACCGCCGCGGGGTGCAGGTGCACGTGTGGACGATCGACGACCCGCACACCATGGTCCGCCTCCTCGATCTGGGCGTCGACGGGATCATGACGGATCACCCGGGCGTGCTGAAGGACGTGCTGCAGCGACGGGGAGAGTGGTCGTGAACTGGGACGCGCCCAGGGGGCAGAGGGGCCGTCCCGATCAGAACAGCACTCCGGGTTCAGAGTCACCTCCGGGTCGAGCATCTCGGCCGAGTCCGGCGAAAGGTCGGTCTCGGAGCGGTCGATGACACCCGGGTGGACAGTGGTGACATCCGAGCCGGCCGAG
>JBDNHK010000102.1:0-4582 GCA_041688815.1 Acidimicrobiales bacterium
CCGCCGACCAGGCACGCCGAACGGCCCACCGAGCCAGCCGCACCAGCGGCCTGACATCATGAACACCAACATCCCCGCCAGAACGGGTCCCTGCGGTCTGATTCCCAACCGGACTTGTCGCGAAGAGTCAGACACACCTCAGTCGGCCACCTTGGTCTTCTCTCGGCCGAGTGTCTCAAGAAGCGGCGCGGCGGTCGGGCATGACGGTGGCCGCGAGGGTCAGGATCGCCAGGAGCGCAAGCAGGTTCGGAGGCGACCCGAATATCCCGGCCGATGTCGCCGGCAGCACTTCGCGGGTCCAGCCGGCCCAGATCGTCGCCAGGGCGAACGAGGACCCGGAGATCCAGGGGAGCCAGTCTCGTCGGCCCAGGAGAGCGAACCAGAGAAGCACGATGATCAGCCCCACCGGTCCGGCCACGACCCCACTGACGAGCATGGGAACGGCCATGCCCGAGGAGCGTGACCAGGTTCCGGGGCGAAGCGTTTGGGAGGCTGACGACGTGTGGCGTTCCCGTCTGGTGGTGACGACGGTCAACCCAATGAGCAGGAGTGCGGCGAACAGCCCGAGCACAAGAGCGCCCCGGTACCAGGTCGTGGGTCGGTAGTGCAGGTCAACCGTTCCGCCGTTGCCCGCCGGCACGACGAACCCCTGCCGCCAACCGTCGCTGCGAATCGCCTCCAGCGATTCCCCGTCGAGCGACGCCACCCAGCCCTTGTTGAAGTTCTCGTTCACGACCAGATATGACATTGCTCCGGGCGCCACATCCACGGTGCGATCGGTGCTCCCCCATTCCCCGCCCTCGACCTTTCGCGGTGGCGGTGGCGGTGGCGGTGGCCCCGCCTCACCTCGGGAGACGGCAGGCGAGAACAGCTGCACGGAATCGAGTCTGAAGGAGCTCGCACCGACGCTCGTCGTCAACGCCGCCGGGCCTGGCAGCAGCTCCACGGCGGAGGAGCACGGTGTCGCCGTCACGGGCCGAAGGGAGATCAGGTCGTCGAAGGTGACAGTTGCAGCGAAGGACGTGGTGACCTGGCCCACCTCGGCGGTCGGGCCCTCGGTGCATGTGACCTCGAAGGTCGCGTCGGGGGCGAGAGCGGGTGGGGTCAGGTCCTCTAGCCCATCGAATCGCAGTTCCGAGAGGGCGAGGGGGCGCTCGAGTCGCCCTCGGGTGGCGTCGGCGACCCCGACCTTGGCCAGGCGGGTGAACGTCACCGCTATCTCGTTCGTCGTGAGCGGTGCGAAGTCCACGACACCGTCGTCGGGCACTTGGGCGATGCGGGTTTCGTCCCCGGCGGCGATCGTCACTTCGAACGGCGAGGAGTACCCGTCGACCCGACCGACGGTCAGCCGGTCGACAGTACGCGGCTGTTCCCAATGCATCGTCACGGTCGGCGCCGGGTCGTACCCGCTCGGCCCGGGGCCTGGGTCGGTGATCGGTCGGCCGAAGCCCCCGTTCGTCGTCGCCGCGACCCACATCGTTGCTGCGTCGTCGTCAACGAGGTTTCGAGGTGCGTACTCGGGGAGGTCCCCTCGTGTCGACGTGGCGCGGATGGCGAACGATGGTGTGGTGTCGATCAGGTCGAGCAGGGCCTGACTGGGTACCGGGGCCACCGTTCCACCCAGCGACCAAGTCCCCGCTCGCGGCACGCGGAACCGACGGTGCAGCTCGTGTTCCTCTCTCCCCCGGTTCGGCTCGTCTCCGATGGCGGGGAAACGCGTGAAGAGGTAGGTCGGGAGGTTCGTATCCGGGTTGGAGAAGCGGTCGATGAACTCGGTGGGCACGTTCACCCCGGACTCGATGTCGACGCCGGGGATGATCAGCTCACGGATACCGGCCCCGGTTGAGGTGGTGGACCTCTCGTCGATCTTGTCGAACGTGACCCTCACCCACTGCGCCGGTCCGCTCGGAACCGCGAGCACTTGGCGGCTCTCGACGGGCTCGACGGCGGTCACGACCTCGCCTCGGTCGGTGCTCACCCGCAGCGACTCGACCTCGGGCCGCCAGGGACCGTCGGCCAGCAACTCGACCGACAGCCCCTCGAGGTCCGTCGGCTGGTCGAAGTCGACTTCCAGCCACTCCCCGGTCGACGGCCCGCCCGCCACCCAAGCTGTCGTCGGGTCGCCGTCCAGGGCCCTCACGGGCGCGACCTCCGGGCGTGACGTCGCTCGCGCTCCGTACGAGGAGGCCCGAACCCCGGCGACCCCGTCGGTGTAGGCCGTGGTCTGCGAAGCCGCGTTCGTGCCCGGGAAGAAGCCCTGACCGGCCAGGACCCCCGGGACGGCGTCCTGGGAGGAGCTCAGGAGGTAGCTGCGATTGTCACGGTTGCGTCCGAAGTCGATGTAGCGCCGTTGGTTCCCGTCGGTGACCACCCAGTTCGGAGGCACCGGCTGGCCAGGCGCCAGATCCGAAGCGAGGACGGCCGCCCGGTCCCCCAGTCCGGCTGCGCTCACGGCCAGCAGACTGTCGGTACCTCCGCTCACCAGGAGCGATCCGGCGACCGGGTAGCTGACCAAGCGCTCGGCGTCGGGCACGGCATAGAGCTGGATCTGCTGGAGGTCGTGTCCCTCGGCACCCAGGCCTTGGACGGGAGGCCCGAACGATGCCGCCGGTTCGAGGCCGCTGGCCATGAGGGCTGCGTTGACCCGAACGGGATTCGGGGCCCGGTTTCGGGCCCACTCGGCGTCGTTCCTCACCACCATGGTGGAGAAGCCCGCCCGACGCAGGAAGGCCACCAATTGCGGGTCTCCGCCCCTGGAGATCGCCGCCTCCACGGTGTCGAGGTACTCGATGGATCCGCGGCCGCCGAGGGGAGCGATCGAGCGAGTGGCCCAGGGTGTCGTCGTCAGCCACTGCAGCGGTTCCTGCTCGGTGTAGCCCCACGTCGAGTCGGACTGCGGGAGACCCGGCACCAGCAGCGCCCGCCCCGATGTGGTCTCGAGGTGGTCCGCTGTCTCCTGCCACCAACTGGGGACCTCCTCGAAGCCCCGGTCCTGGAGCAGGCGTTGCGTGAACAGCGGGGTCACGGCCACCAGCACAACGGCAGCCGCAGCGATCCCCGTCGCAGCAGCCATCCATCGTGAGCGCCGGGTTGAATGCGCCGCCAACGCATCGGTTGCAGTTGCAATCAGATGGGCGAAGCCGAGAGCCAGTGCCAGGGCGATGATCGGCTCGAGCTTGTAGAGCGTGCGGAAGCTCGACAGCGGCCCGTCGAGAGCACGGCCCACCAACGAGGCGAACGGATTGCCGAGCGGCCCGCCGTACCCCGCACCGAGCAGGGCGATGCCGACCAGTGCGGTGGCGGCCAGGAACTTCCGCTCGGGCAGATCGGTGCGGCTGAGGCCAGCCAGTCCGGCGGCGGCTACGAGGCCGGTAGCCAGGATCGCCCAGCCGTTCGACACGTTGAAGAACCCGGCGGGAAGGGCAGCACCCTGGCTGTAGTACGCCAACCAGTCGGCCGTTCCCCGCACCACTTCGAATGGGCCGGTGACGGCGGTGATCGTCGATGCCCGTTCGGTGATCGAGAGGAAGTCGGCGCCGTAGGCGCTCTGGAGGAGCAAGGGAAGGAACCACCAGGCGCAGGCGAGGGTCACGGCGGCGCACCACCATCTGATGAGGCGGGCTCGGATCGGGCTCCTCTCCCTGGTGACCAGGAAGAGCGCGGGCATGACCAACACGGCTGCGGTGACCGACGCGTTGACACCACCCATGGCCAGCACGGCCAGCGCTGAAAGGCATGCGGCTGACCTGACCTTGCCGGTCCTGGACCCCTGAACCAGCGGAACCAGCGCCCACGGGAGGAAGGCTCCCCCGATCACGAACCCGGATGTCGTGCCCACCCGGGCGAGGAAGATCGGCGCCAGGGCGAACGCGGTGGCACCGATCACCCGTGTCCATGGCTTACCGATCCTCAGTTCGTCGGCCAAGCGGGCCGCACCCCACAGAGCGACGATCAACAGCAAGGCCACCCAGAAGCGCTGGATCAGCCAGGTGGGGACGTTCAGCACGTGCCCGGCGAAGAAGAAGGGGCCCATCGGGAAGAGGTAACCGACGGCTTGGTTCTGCACCCGGCCCATGTCCGCGACGGGCTGCCACATGTCCCAGGTCTGGGCGAGGAAGCCCCCGGGGTCGAGAGCCAGGTCGATCCTGGTCTCGTGGACCACCCTCCCCGGCTGCTGCAGGCAGGTCTGCACGAGGATGGCCAGGGAGATGACCGAGAGGACGAGTCGTGAAGAGCGTCCGGGGGTCGGTGCGTCCCTTACCGCTGCTGGTGGGTGATCTTGGTGGGCCGTCGCGGGAGAACCCGGCCGCCCTGATCGCTCGACTCCCACGGCGAGGACAGTAGGCGCGGTGGTGAGATGGGCCGGGGCGCGAACTGGCCGCGAGCGTTTCCGCGGTGCGATCGCTGATCATTCGTTCAGTCCCGGTACACCGGCGGACGCCCCTCCGATCGGGCCTTGATGGCCTCGTCGAAGTTCTTGGTGGTCATTCGGACGTAGAGCTGGGTGTGGCCCTCGTGGTCCATGTGGGCGGCGAGGCTGCCGGCTTCGAGGCTCGACCACAGCAGACGCTTGCTGGCCTCG
>JBDNHK010000017.1:0-2908 GCA_041688815.1 Acidimicrobiales bacterium
AGCGGGAACCCGGGCGCGGGCCGCGGAGCACTCAGACCGGCGGCGGTCCCCGTCGGGTGGCGACGAGGAGCAGGTTCTTGCCGCCGCGGGTGATTCGCCGACTCAGGGGGTGATCGCGGTGCGGGCCACCGGCTCGGGAGCGGCCTGGCGGCGGGAGAGGGCCCGGCTCAGCGCCGACAGGAGCACGGTGCGGGTCTCACGAGGATCGACGAGCTCGTCGAAGCCGAGGTTTGCGGCCGATCGATACGAGGCCTCGAGCTCGCCCTCTCGCAGCCGCGCCGCTTCGTCGGCCTCGGCCCCGGTGGCCCGACTCATGGCCGCGGCCCCCATCGCGCCGAGGGTGGCCCCCGGGTAGGCGAACGTAGCCGACTGCCCGTCGAAGCCGACCAGCGCCATCACCATCGACCCGAAGCCGTAGGCCTTGCGCAACGTCAGGTGGATCTTCGGACTGCTGGCCTGGGTCTGCGCCGCGAACATGCGGGCGCCGCTGCGCAGCACCCCCGCCCGCTCCGACACCCGACCGGGCAGCATGCCGGGGTTGTCGGCCAGGAACACGAGCGGCAGATGAAAAGAGTCGGCGACCGTGATGAAATGGGCGGCCTTGTCGGCGGCATCGGCGTCGACGGAACCGGCGAGCACACGCGGCTGGTTGGCGATCAGGGCGACCGGCGCACCACCGAGACGGGCGAGGGCACAGATGATCGAGGGACCGAACCCGGGTTGCACCTCGAACCAGTGACCGTCGTCGACCACCACGTCGAGGACGTCGGCCATGTCGTAGACCTTGCGGGTGTCACGGGGCACGACGCCGAGCAGCTCGTCGGTGGAGCGGGGTGCCTGGTCGGTACCCGACACCGACGGCGGGTAGGCCCAGGCACTGGAGGGAAAGAACTCGAGGTAGTGGCGCAACATGTCGAGGGCCGACGCGTCGTCCGGCGTGACGTTGTGGATCAGCCCACTCGCCACCGCCACCGCCGGGCCCCCGAGGTCCTCCTTGGTGATGTCCTCCCCGAGGGACTCCTTGACCACGGGAGGACCAGCGGTGAACACGGCGGCGGTGGCGGTCATCACGCTGAAGTCGGCCATGGGCACGATCAGGGCGCCGTGACCGGCCGAAGGGCCCATGACCGCGCTCAACACCGGAACCCGGCCCGAGCACTGGGCCTGGATCAACAGGTCGGTGGGGGCGCGACCGCCGTGGCCACCACCGCGATGACCGGCGCCCTCCAGCAGCATCAGCAGGGGCATGCGATCGCGCAACGCCAGCTCAGCGATGCGGTAGCGCTTCGAGCTGCTGCCGGGGCCGATGGACCCGGCCATGGTGGTGAAGTCCTCGGCGCCCACCATCACCGGCCGCCCGTCGATCGTCCCGGATCCGGCCACGATCCCGTCGGAGGCGATGTCGTCGCCGACGAGCGTGCCGATCTCGGCGAACGAGCCGGGATCGAGCAGATGGTCGACCCGCTGCCGGGCGTCCATGAGGCCCCGGGCGTGGCGCTTGGCCAGGCGTTCCTGTCCGCCCATCCCCCGAGACGCGGCGCGGCGTCGCTCCAGGTCGTCGAGGGTGGGGCCCCACCCGCCGGGGAGCTCGTCGGCGCTCACGGTGTTAGCCCGGTCATACCTCGAGGGCCGGTTCGATCGGGGCCGGCCGCATGTCCGGGAACGCCCGAAGGGTGTGCCCGCCGTCGACGGCGAGGTGCTGGCCGGTGACCCAACTCGACTCCGGACCGGCGAGGTAGCGGATGGCGCGGGCGATGTCGTCGGCCTCACCACCGCGGGCCAGGGGCTGGCCGGCGAGGAACTCCTCGAACAACCCTTCGTCGGCAAACAGACGCTCGGTGCTGGCCGTGCGGGTGAGGCCGGGCCGGACCGAGTTGACCCGAATCCCCTCTTCGCCCAGCTCGTCGGCCGCCACCTCGACCAAGGCGTCGACCGCGGCCTTGCCGGCCTTGTAGGACGCCAGACCTCGGGTGGAGAACGCGGCGGCGGTGGACGAGACCGCCACGATCGAGCCTCCGGGCGGCATGGCCGGAACGGCGTACTTGAGGAGCAGGAACAGCGGGCGCACGTTGGCGTCGACCTCGGCGCTGAACTGCTCGGGGTCGACATCGACCAGGCGGGAGGGGGTGCCAACGCCGGGCACGGTGACCGCGATGTCGAGGCTGTCGCCCTCGGTGGCGATGGCCACCGCGTCGGCCACCTCCATCGGCCGCAGGGTGTCGCACGGGCACGGGTGCACCGTGAGTCCGTCGGCAGCCAGGGCTCGTAAGGCGTTCACGAGGCGCTGCTCGTCGCGCCCGGCGATGGTGACGCGGCATCCGTCGGCGGCGAGGAGCCGGGCCGTGGCCAACCCGATTCCGCTGCTCCCACCGATGACGAGGGCCCGGGTGCCTTCGAGAGGGTGGTCCTGCGCCATGGCGCGGTTCTAGCAGCCCCACCCGCGTGGTGCGCCCGGGCCCTCGGCGCCGGAGCGAAGCCGGGGACACCCGCCCGGTGGGGTGGCGCTACGGTCGCGCCGCGCCGCGCCCGCGGCAAGGGGGGTTCAAGGGCCGTGGAGACCGACATCGACATCCTGCTGGCGAGAGCGGGCGAGGCCGCCGGCGGCCTGACCGACGCTGGTGACCCTTCGTGGCTTGAAGGCCTCGGCGTGCTGCTCGACTCGCTGACCGGCGACGCCCGGCTCGACGGCATCGGAGAAGCCGCCGCCGAGACGTCCATCACCGGTCACCTCACCAACCGGCTGAAGGTCATCGACTGGCACGACCGACACCCCGAGCTGGCCGACACCCCCGTGGAGGCACCGATCTTCCTGATCGGCCTGCCCCGCACCGGCACCACGGCGCTCAGCCACCTGTTGAGCGCCGACCCGACCAACCGATCCCTCCTCAGTTGGGAAGCGGGTGATTCC
>JBDNHK010000018.1:0-21238 GCA_041688815.1 Acidimicrobiales bacterium
CTCGCACGTTGTGCGATATTCTGCACCACGTGCGGTGGATCGCACGCTGGAGATGGGAGGAGTCATGGATGTCTCGATGCCGATCACCACGGTCGTCCCGAGTCTTGATGGACCCGTCCTTGCTGCCCTTGCGGCGACCGCCGGGCCGATGGGGCTCGCCGCAGTTCACGAGCGCGCCGGGCGAGGATCGAAATCCGGGGCCCGGTCGGTACTGCTGAGGATGGTCGACGAGGGCCTCGTGCTCGAGGTTCCCGGCGGCTACGTGCTCAACCGAGACCACCTCGCGGCGCCGGCGGTGGAGCTGCTCGCCACCCTCCACGGCGAGCTGGCCAGCCGCATCCGCGGGGCGGTGGAGGAGTGGGCTGCGCACCCAGCGTTGGTCGGCATGTTCGGCTCGGCCGCCCGACGCGACGGTGACGCCAACAGCGACATCGACGTGCTCGTCGTGTCCGACGACCCCGATCTCGATGACCGGGTCGACGAGCTGGCCGACCAGATCCGCCGATGGACGGGCAATCGGGCGCAGGTCATCGGCCGGACGCCGAAGGAAATCGCACGCCTCCGGCGCGCCAAGGAGCCGATTCTCGCCGAGTGGACTCGGGATCTCATCGTGATCGTTGGCGAACGCGCCTCGCTCGGGAAGGTGGCGTGATGGCTCGGTCGAGGACGCGAACGCAACCATGTGACCGCAGCGACGCGCTCAACCGTCTCGCCCAGGCGGAGTCATTCCTGCTCGCCGCCGAGCTGACCGTCGACGATGACAGCGACGACGCGACTCCCAGCGTCGCGGCATCGCTCGCGGTGCTCGCCGGCATCGCCGCCTCCGACGCTGCCTGCTGCGCGCGACTTGGTATTCGCGCGCGAGGCCAGTCTCATGCCGAGGCCGTCGAGCTCCTCGCCACGGTCGAGCCCCGCGGCGCCGACATGGCCAAGGACCTCCAGCGCCTCCTCAACCGCAAGGACGACTCGCAGTACGGCCTGGCGTTCGTCTCCGCAGGCGAAGCGAGCCGCATGGTCACCTGGGCGAAGCGCCTCGTGGGGAACGCGCGGCGCGCCGTCGAGGCGTAGTCAGTGAACCGCTCTCGACAGGCGCTCGTCGGTCGTCACGCTCCGTGATGGCCGTTGTCGCCACCCTCCGTGGTGGCCGTCTAGAGCCCGGTGTGACCTCGGCGTGACCTCACGAGATGGGATTCGGGGTGACTCGGCAACACCGATCAGCGCGCTCCACCACGCCTGAACTGGGGTTTCACGAATCGGTGTAGGTCAGCGACACCCCCGTCCACTCCTTTGCAAGCAGGGGGGTGTGGGTTCGATTCCCATCAGCTCCACTTGTCTCTCGTACGGTCCACATCAGGATTGAGTGAGCGAGAGAATGTTGCCGGCCGGCCGAGCTGATCGAGGTAGAAGTGACGAGCGGCGGCGACATCGACGCACGACACGAAGGCGGCCGGGTCGTGATCAGCGAGCACCCTCCGGACACCACCCACGGGCTCGTCGTTGGTCGGTGCCGGTTGAGTCGGGGCGCGGGCGTCCCCACCTCGGGTCAGCTCCGGAGCAGCGCGACGTCGTCGTAGCGTTGGCCGAGCGCGGCCTCGACGTCGGCACCCAGCCAGTCGAGGCTCGCCGTGTACAGCACCCGCCGGTCGACCACCGGCCGAACGTCGCCGTCCAACAGGTCACCGAGGTCGATGGCGCCGTGCACGCCTGGGACCACCGACGATCCGAAGGCGAACGACACGTTGCCGGCCCCGTGGTCGGTTTCGGCGCTGCCGTTCTCGACCACCCGACGACCGAACTCGCTGGTCGTCACCATGAGGACGCGATCGGCGAAGCCCTGGGCGTCGGCGGTCGAGAAGAAGCCGCTGACCCCCTTGGCCAGGTCGGCGTAGAGGCGCTGATCGGTCGCGGCCTGACCGGCATGGGTGTCGAATCCACCGGAGGACACCACGACCACCGTGGGCCCGGTGGCGCCGGCCACCAGCGGCGGGGCGTCAGCGGGCAAGGTCTCCAGCCACTGCGACAGCCAGCCCGGGGCGGTGCCGCCCTGGTCCGCCCGCCACCAGCGATCCATCGAGACGAAGTGCGAGCGGTCGGGATCGGAGAACCCGATGCCACGGACGGCGGCCATGCGGCCGGACGTCCACAGCGGAACCAGCGGCGCCAGAGCCGGGTGCAGGCCCACCTCGGTCGTCCCGGCGAGAGCCACGACATCACTCTCGGGCACGGCCAGGGTCGGGCGAGCATCGCGGTAGCGACCATCGGCGGGCACGAGCGCCGACAGGCCGTCGTTGCCACCGTCGAGCTCGACGATCACCAGGACCCGAGCGGCACCTGCACCCGATCCCACACTTCCGGAAGCGCCGGTCGAATCAGGGACGGAACCGTCGATCGGGGACTGGCCCGACTGGCCCGACTCGCAGCCGATGATCGTCACGGCGACAACGCCACCGGCGGCGGCGCGACGAGCCATCGCCAGCCACGGCACCGGAGCCAGCACCACAGAAGAGCCGGCGCCTTCGAGCCCGAGTCGCACCGCCGCGGCGATCACGGCATCGAGCCGGCGCCCGTTGTCGTCGTAGACCTCGGCGAGTCGACCCACGACGGCGTCCTCCACGGTGCCCAACACCTCGCGGGCGACGCGACGGGCGACGAATCGGGGATGAGCCGGGTGGGCCACCGCGGCGGCGATCACCGTGTCCACGTCGTGCACACCATCGGTACCGAGGTAGCGCTGCGGGGTGTCGTCGTGGCGGTTGCGGCGGAACACCGCGGTGACCTCACCGGCCCCCGTCGTCCAACCGGTTAGAGCCCGAGCGCCGGCCTTCACATCGGCCTCGACGTAGTCGCCGACACCGAGAGCAAACAGCTCCAACAACTCACGGCCGAAGTTCTCGTTGGGTGCCGAACCCGTGGACTCCCGCCCGTCGAGGTAGACGAGCATGGCGGGGTCCGTCGTCACAGCGCGGAGCAGTTCGGGGAACGATCCGCGACCGGCGGTGCGGAAGAGTCTGATCTGGCTCGCCATCTGCGCCGGCGAGCGCGCCTTGTCCATCGCCGAGAACAGCCAACCGTGCAGCAACCATGCGGCCCGGTCGACGAACGGCGTGGTGGTGGCGGCGAGGTGATCGACCCACGCCGCCACCACTGCGGTCTTCTGGGCACCGGTCGCCTTGGGATCAGCGGGAACCTCCACGCCGGCCCACGGGTCATTCGGGCCGGGATCGGCGCCGAGGAGATCGGCGATCTGCCCCCCGAGGGCGGAACTCAGGCCGGCGCCGACACCGCTATCTCGGGGCCGAGCACGGCGCCCCCCATCAACTCGAGTCGGTCGCCGCTCCAGAACCGGCCCGGGTCGAACCAGTTGGCGGGGGCTCGACCGTCGAGCAGGCCCATGCGGGTGTAGGTGATGGCGAGGAGCTCCGCGCAGTACACGGCCTGCTCGGACGCATCGCGACGCAGCCGACCCGACAACCACTTCCCGACCAGGCGTCGCGTACGCGGGAACGGGCGGCCCTCGTACTCGGCCACCACCCTCAAGAGGTCGTCCTCCATCTCGCCGGTGATCTCGCCGTCGAAGTGCCGGACGAAGGCGAGCTGGGAGTACTTGCCGGTCCAGACGGTGAGCGCCTCGTCGAGCCGATTGAGCTGGGCGCCCCGATGGCGCTCGCCGCTCCACACACTCTCGAGGGACTGACCGAGCTCGGTGTGCCAGAGCAGCGGGGGCAGGTCGTCCAACGCCACCACCATGGCCACATGGTTGACCGGAGCGTTCGTGAACACCCGGATCGCCCGGTCGGCACCCGAGGGCCCCCGGAAGAGCCACACGTCGCCGGTGCTCGCGGTGGCGAGCGCCTCGGAAGCCGTCATCGCCGAAGTCATTCTCGCTAGCGTACGGAGTCTTGAGATCCCGAGGCTGGAAGTGGGTGGGGTTGGGCGCGATCGCGGCGATCGCCGCCGGATCGGCGATCGCCGCGCGTCAGCAGCGGCGCCGGCGCCGATGGCGCGAGTACGACACCGAAGAGATCCGCGACCACCTCCAGGAACGCTTCGCCGCCCTCGACCAACCAACCGAGTGACGAACGCCGCTGGTCCCCGGTCCCGCCGGTCGCACTCGACCAACGCCACGACACCACTACCTCCCGCCGATGAACTCCCGGATGCGGGCCCGGATCAGCGTGGCGCTCATCGTCATCAGCGGGCTGCTGCTCCCGCTCGGACTCGCGGCGACGTGGGCCAACGCCACGATCTACGACAGCATCACCTTCTCCGAGCGCTCCGTCGACCTGCTGAACTCGCCCTCGGTGCGCAAGGAAGTCGCCCCGCGGATCACCGAGCAGCTGGCCCGCAGCGGCAACCAACAGGCCGTGAACTTCCGTCCGGCGTTCCAACTGGCCGTGGAAGCGGCCATCGACACCGACACCTTCCGCTCGATCTTCCGCACCGCCATCAAGCGCACCCACCAGGCCATCCTCGTCGACCAGAGCCAGGGGACCTCCGGGCTCGACCTCTCCGACTCGTTCGCCATCATCGCCAGCACGCTCCAGCTCCCCGACAACGCCGCGCCCGGACAGAAGACCGGCAGCCCCCTCGGCACCACCTTCGCCGACACGACCGAGCGGTTGGGGTCCTACGGTATCTGGCGGCTCGACGAAATCTCCTCGAGCATCGCCCTGTTGGCCCTCGCCGGCTCCCTTGCCCTGGGCATCGCCGCGGTGGCCGTCGCCACCGACCGCCGCCAGGCCGTGAAGCGGCTCGGGTGGGCGGTCATCGCCGGCGGCGTCGCCATCATGTTCGTCCTGCAGATCGGCCAGTTCGTCATCGGGCGTTTCATCGACGACGGGGGGCTGCGCCCGGCGGTGGAGGCCGCCCTCGCCCGATCCACCGCCGACCTGTTCATGATCGGCCTGTGGACCGCGGGCTACGGCGTCGTCATCGCCGCGGCCACGGCCGCCATGGTCGCGGATGCACGCCGAGTCACGCCCGCCGGCGCGGCGCAGGCCGTCGCCGCCTGGACCGAACGGCGGCGCCTCACGCGTAGCGGCACGCTCGTGCTCGCCGGGGTGGCGTTCCTCACCGGGATCCTCCTCATCTCCAGCCCCGGGTTCTGGATGCGGGCGGCCGTTGTCCTCGTCGGGCTCTGGCTCGTGTACTTCGCCGTCACCGAGGTACTCCGCCTCGTCCGCTCGGTCACGGTCGAGAACCAGGCGGCGCCGGAGGCAACCTCGCCGGGTGCGCCAGTCCGCGACGAACGCCGATGCCGCCGGGATGGTCTTGTGCAACGGCGAGGCCTCGTTGTGCGATCTCCCGCTCAACGCCGCCGTGCTGCCGGCCAGCCACAACTCCATGTCATCGTCGCTCTACCCGGGCTGGCTCTTCGCCGAGCAGATCTCCACCATCCGCGGCCAACTCGACGACGGGATCCGGGTGCTGCTCATCGACACCCACTACGGCATCCCGTCGGCCTCGAGGCTGCCGGGGTCGGAGACACCGATCGTGCTCACCGACCGTGCGGCCGAACTGGAGCAACCCCCCGGCGAGGACATCGACCCGGCCATCGCGGCGCGGGCCGGCCAACTGTCAGCCCGGGCCCCCGCCGCCATCGTCGACGCCGGGCTGGAGGACAAGGTCTGGACCCTTCAGGAGGACGAGCCGGTCTTCTCCATGCGCGAGATGATCGAAGCGGGTCGCACCGTGCTCGTGTTCGCCGAGCAGGGGGCGACGGCGCCCCGGACTGGCACCACAAGGCCTACGAGTACTGGTTCCAAGAGACGGGCTTCAAGTTCACATCGGTCGGCCAGTTCGACTACGAGCCCAACCGGGGACCCAGCGGGGCTCCCTTCTTCTTGATGAGCCATTGGATCACCTCGTCGCCCCCCGATCCCAGCAAGGCCAGTCAGGCCAACACGCGGGCGGTGCTCGAAGACCGCATCGGCCGATGCATCACAGAACGCGGCCAGTACCCCAACGCCGTCGCCCCCGACGAGATCGTGGCCCGAACCGATCTGGCGGCGGCGCGGGCCGATGCCGCGTTGGCGGTGTTGCGAGCCCTGGGTGTCTCCGATGAGGGACTCGACCAGTTGGCCGACCTCGCCGTCGAGCAAGTGGCCGACCCGCAGACCGACGCCATCGAGGACCAGGACGCTCTGATCGCCCGACTCGTGGGGTTGATCGGCGGCCAGGACCGGGTCATCACCGCCGCCGCCGCCTTCGCGGCGGCCAACCCCGAACCACCCGGTCTGTTCGACTTCGGCGACGTCGCTGCGGAGGTCGCCCGCCCGTCGGGCTATGCGTGCCTGCTCAGCGCCTCCTGACCCGGCGCCACCGTCGGGCTGATCAGAGACCAGCGAGGACCCGGAGCACGTTCTCGTTCGACGGGATCTGCCACTGCTGGGTGCCGATCGAATCGAACCGCACCGTCCCGGCGGTGTCGACCACGAACAGCGCCGGGCGCTGACCGAGACTCATCAGCTTGCTCACCACGTCGTAGACGTCGAACACCACATGATCGGTGTCGGCCAACAACGCGAACGGGTAGTCGCGGTCGCGCACGAAACGGGCCACGCCGTCGAGCGTGTCAGGGGCGATGGCCACGACCGTGGCTCCCACTTCGGTGAAGCGATCGATGTCGTCTCGCAACTGCGAGAGGTGCCGGCGGCAGAACGGTCAGGCAAACCCCCGCAGGAACACCAGGACCACCGGGCCGGCGTCGAACGCGCCGGCGAGGTTGAACTCGGCGCCGTGCTGGTCGACGAGCGTGAAGTCCGGGGCCGGCATCCCCGTCGCTGCTGTGGTGCTGCTCACCGTCATTGTCGACCACCTCCGCTCCAGACACTATGCGCCGACCTGAGCCCGCAGCTCGGATCTCCACCCCAGCGGCGAGACCCGCTCAGCGCGGCGGCCGCCACATCGCCCACAACGTGGGGCTGTCGTCCACCGAGATCTCACCGATCACCTCGAACCCGTTGCGCTCGTACAGAGACCGGTTGCGGGGCGTGGACGCCTCCAGGTAGGCGGCTTCTCCGGCCTCGTCGACCCGCTCGAGGGTGAACTCGAGCAGACGACCACCGAGCCCTCGACCCTGGGCCCCCGAACGCACGCCGAGCATGCCGAGGTACCAGCACGGGTCGGTCGGGTGGTGCTCCCCCATCGCCACGCCGATCGCCCCCAACTTCTCCATGTGCCCGTCGAGAACAGCCGCGAAACCCGCACCGTGCTCGGCCCAGAACGCGTCGTCCACCCCCTCGCCAGGAGGCTGCCAGAACGCGGCGGCGTCGCCGAACGCCGCGCACTGCCCGAGAGGGACGAAGAGGTGAGCCCCCAGGAACGAGAACATCCGCTCCGTGAGACCGGGCCTCGTCACCGGGTCCGGGAAGAACCAACCGAACAACGGGTCCTCGAAGAAGGCATCGGCCAAGACCTCCACCATCGGGTCGAGATCAGCGGCGGTGGCCAGGCGCGGTTCATCCATCAGCGAAGCCTCGACCCGAGAGACGGTGGCGTCAACCGCCAATTGGGCCGAGCGGGCCGGTTCACGCCACGAGATCGAGAAGGCCGCAGTCCTCGAGGGCGGCGCACACCAAGGCGTCGTGACGTCCGGCCAGGAGGTCGCCGAACGGGTCGGCGGTGTGGTCGAGCAGTTGATCGAGCGGCAGATTCATGGCCGCCCACATGGCGATGAGTCGGCGCCGGTCGGGGTCGTCGAGGCCGATGAACACCCGTTTCGAGGCGGCCAGGTCGCGCATCAGGCGAATGCGGCCGGGCAGGTAGACCAGCAGCACGATCAGCGTGGGGAACGCAAACACCGCCACACCCACTTCGCGGGCGAGGGTCTCGACGTCCTGCTGACCTTGACGCCCGATGTCGGCCACGTTGCCGCCGGTGGTCTGGCCGGCACTGGTGAGCGCGTCGGACAGCCGATCACCGACGACGGGCAGACCACCGACCGTCGACGCCGCGGCGTCGAAACCGTCGTTCACCGACGTACCCGCCTGCTCGACGCCCTCGCCGAGCGCCGACAGCCGGTCCACGGCCTGGTAGCTCTTGACTCCCATCCAGACCAAGAGCACGAGCAGAGCCAGCACCACCAGATCGCGGGTGATGACCCGGCGGAAGGGTTTCGGCGCGTCCGGGTAGAAGTTCATCTCGGTATCTCCTGGGCGCGAGCAGCGCCTTCCTCGGGCTTCGCCGTCAGCTGTGGGCCGGCGGTGGGGTACCGACCCTAGCGTTCGCGTCATCGAGGAGGCGGGAACGGCCTTTCGGCCCTGGCTGAGTCGTCGAACGGGGAGAACCCTGAGGGGCGTCGACGAAGCAAGAGCGAAAGGCCAGTCATGCGAACACTCGTGGTGTACGAATCCCTCTTCGGCAACACCCACCACATCGCCCAGGCGAGCCAGCACACGACCTCGACGACCGCCGCAGGCTCCTGACCGCCGGTCGGTCGACCGCGTGAGACTCAGCTCTGGAAGCGTCGGGCCAAGTGCTCGATCTGGCCGTCGTCGGTGTCGAGGAGGACGTCGTTGTAGTGCCGCGCTCCTCGGTGGTGGCCCGAGTCGTCGGGCACGAAGGCCATCAGCACGCTGACGCGGTGGGGCCCCTCGGCCGACGTGGGCGGCAGTGAGGCGTGCATCACGTCGGAGTAGTGCAGCGAGATGTCGCCCGCCTTCACCGCCACCGGCACTCCTTCAGGCGCAGCGGCATGGCGACCGTCGACGAAGGGATAGCTGCCCTTGTGCGAACCCGGGAGCACCCGTAGCTCACCGGCTTCGGGCGTGCCGTCGGTGAGGCAGACGGTGAGAATCACCGTGGGGCAGTTCAGGGCGTGCCCTCCGAGACCGCAGTCCCGGTGCCACGGGAGGTCGGCGAGCCCCTCGGTGACCCCCGGCTTCTTCCACAACACCGTGCGGCTGTCGAGAGCCCCGAGTTCGCGAGCCTCGAGTCCTTCGGGGGGCAGCTCCGACAGGCGCCGCACCCGCTCGTCATCGCCGAGGGCCTGGTAACGATCGAAACGCGCCGCGTCGAGCACCCGGCAGAGCACCTCCTCGCCGTCGGCGGTGCGACCCCACCACGAATGCCCGTCACCCGGGGTCGCCTCGGCGTGCATCATCGCGGCGTCGGCCCGCATCGCCTCGAGCTCTTCGTCACCGAACACCCCGCGGACGACGACATAGCCGGCGGTGGTGAGGAAGTGCCGCATCTCCTCGGGCCGAGCGTCGAGGTCATCGAGCGTGAACGAACCGGAGGGGTCGAGCGGGGCACCGCGGAGGTCATGCAGGTCGACTGTGTCGGGGTCGAACAACGGCAAGCCGTGAAACATGGCCCGAAGACCCGGCTCCCAACGCACGAAGCGCAGGGGCTTGCCGTGGGTGGCCGTCACCCTCCCGCTGTAGAACAGCCCCGGTGCGGTGTCGAGGTCGGACACGAGGCCGAGCCACGCATCGAGATCCATCTCGACCACGGTGTCGGCGACCTCGGTGCCGGCGACGACGTGGACCGTTCCGTCACCCGGCACATAGGTGTAGGCACCGGCCGGGGTGGCGATGGCGAGCGACCCGAGGGGACGCACGTCGGTGAAAGCCAGGTCACCGTTGCCGTTGCGGAGTCGGCGAGGCAGCTCGACGGTGTGGAACCGGTGGAACGACGCGGCATCGGCAGACAGCCCAGTAGAAGTGACGGACATGACATCAACGTACCGGCCCCACCCCCGACGATGCCCGACGATCGGTCGCATCGCGGGACGGTGTGAGCAACAATGGGCCCGTGACATCACCGATCGACCGCCTGCTCGGAGCCATCGTGAACCCGGTGGTGGGGGCCGTCGACGTCGGCGAGGTGATCGGGCAGGTCGACATCGACCAGGTGATGGAGCGGGTCGATGTGGACGCGGTGGTGCAACGGGCCGACATCGACGCCGTGGTGCAGCGGGTCGACATGCAGGCCGTGGTGGCCAAGGTCGACCTCGACGAATTGCTCGGCAAGGTCGACATCAACACCCTCCTCGACCGCATCGACGTGGAGGCCCTTCTCGCCCGGATCGACGCCGACGCCCTCGTCGGCCGCATCGACGTCAACGCCCTCATGGAACGAGTCGACCTCGACGCCATGCTCGAGCGCGTCGACATCGAGAACCTCATGGCTCGAGCCAACATCGACGCCATAGTGCGCGACGCCAGCCGAGGGATGTTCGCCAGGGGGATCGATGCCGTGCGGCGACAAATCGTCGGCCTCGATGCCATCCTGATCGGCGTCGTCACCCGCCTCTTCCGACGCCCTCGACTGCAACAGGAAGACATCGAGAAGGGCACCGTGACCGGGCAGACGGCCGGTGGCATGAGCCGCCTCGCCGCCTTCCTCATCGACGGTGTCATCCTCTCGATCTCGTTTGCGCTGACCACCGCCCTGGTCACGTACCTGACCGAGCTCGTCCTCGGCGATCCCGTCGACCCGAACCGGCCCGGGCTACTGGTCTTCGGCGGCTACTCGATGTTCAGCTTCTTCTACTTCTGGATCGGCTTGTCGATCACCGGTCGATCCATCGGCAAGGGCATCGTGGGGCTCAAGGTGGTGGGACTCAGTGGCGCGCCGATCACGCCGGGCCGGGCCTTCGTGCGCCAGCTCGTCTACCCGATCAGCTTCATCCTCGGCCTCGGCCTCATCTCCGTCGTCCTCGGCAAGAACCGTCGGGCCCTCCACGACTGGGCCGGCCGCGACAAGGTCCTCTACGACTGGGGTGACCGACCCGCCGAGCTCCCGGCCCCGCTGACCGCGTGGGTGCGGAACCATTCCGAGGACCGTCAGCCCGCCGCCGAGGACGCCGCATGAGCGGGTCCGGCCCCTTCCCCCTGCCCGAGATCCCCGTGCACCTCGGGCTCGGTGCCACCGCGGTCCCTCAGGAACGGGTTCGACAACCCCTCGACTGGTACGGCCGCTACGTCGAACGCAACGCCTCCGACGGGGCCGAAGGCCGACTCGTGTCGATGTACTCCTTCGACTCGCCGTGGGAAATGAGGGAGATGGACCCGAACGGTGAGGAGCTGGTGTTGCGCACCGAGGGCGCCATCACCCTGCACCAGGAGATCGACGGCGAGACCACCACCATCACGCTCCAACCCGGCGACGCCGTGGTGAACCCCCAAGGGGCGTGGCACACCGCCGACGTCGACGCCCCGTGCACGGCGGTGTTCATCACCCCGGGCCTCGGGACGATGCATCGGCCTCGATGAAACCCGGCGGTGCGGCTGGAGCAGGGGTCGCGGGCGTCGGCGCACCACGACGATTGGCTCCGCGTCAACCCGAGGTCACGGCTCCAGCACGACCTTGATCGCCCCCGCGGCGCGATCCTGCGCGACGGCGAAGGCCTCGACGGCGGCATCGAGCGGGAAGCGGTGGGTGATCATCGCATCGGGAACCTCGGGCCGGTTGGCGAGGATCGCTGCGGCCACGTCGATGTCGCGTGAAGGACCCACCCGGCCGTACATGGTGGCGGGCACGAGGGAGACCTCCTTCATGGTGACGGCGAGTCCCGGCATGGTGACCTCGCCGTCCCAGTAGCTGCCCAACAGGACCACCGTGCCCCCGGGTCGCGCCAGGTCGACGGCTCGGGCCAACGCCGACGCCGTGCCCGCGGCCTCGACGATGATGTCATAGCTCCCGTCCACCTCGCCGGCACCGAGCCGGGCCGCAGCCTCGCGCTGGCGGTCGTGGCGAGCCTCTAGATCGACGCTGGCTCCGGTCGCCTGCGCCACCACCAGGGCGGTGAGGCCGATGCTGCCCCCGCCGACCACAGCCACCCGATCCGACGCGCGAACGCCCCCGCGGCGGATGCCGTGCACGGCGACGGCGAGAGGTTCGACCAGGCTGCCGTTGCGCGGATCGATGCCCGCCGGCAACGGTGACAACGCCGAGACCGGCACCAGGCACTGCTCGGCCATCCCCCCGTCGCGGCCGACGCCGAGCACGATGGCCGGGCCCCGAACACATCGGGCGAGATCGCCGGCCCGGCAAGAATCGCAGACCCCGCACGGGGCGATGGGCTCGATCGCCACCGCGGTCCCGTCGGCGAGGTACCCGGCGATCTCGTGACCGAAGGTAAGAGGAAGCCCGAAGGAGAGCAGATGCAGGTCCGACCCGCAGATGCCCGCCGACGCCACCCGCACCACCACCTCGTCACCGTGCGCCACGGGTAGCGGTACGTCGACGACCGTCGGGGTTCCCCCCGGACACCGCACTGCCCTCATGCTGCACCCCTTCGGGCTCAGAGCCACCCCGACTTGCGGAAGCGTCGGTACATGAACGTACACACGAAGATCATGAAACCGATCACGACGAAGTAGCCGTACTCGTAGTCGAGCTCCGGCAGGTTCTCGAAGTTCATGCCATAGATGCCGGCGATCATCGTGGGAACGGCGGCGATGGCCACCCACGCCGAGATCTTGCGCATGTCCTCGTTCTGCTGCACCGAGATGGTGGCCAGTGATGCGTCGAGGGCGCTGGTGAGCAGGTCGGAAAGCGTCCGGGCGCGATTGGCGCTGCGATCGAGGACGTCCGCGGCCTCCTCGAGCTCGGCGATGACCCCGGCGGGCCACACGACACGGCGGCGGCGGATGAGCCGGTCCAGCGGTTCATCGAGCGCGTCGGTGGCGCCCGAGAGCTCCCGAACCTGCCGCTTGAGCTCGTACACCCGCTGCACGGGCCGGCGCAGCGACTCGGCGAAGACCTCCTGTTCGATCTCGAGGGCGGCCCGCTCGAAAGCATCGAGCACCGGGCGGTAGTCCTCCACCACCTGGTTCACGATGGCGGCCAGCACAGCCGACGGGCCGAGGGCCAGCGTCTCGGGGTCGGTTTCGAGCTCACGCCGCGTGGCCGACAGGGGGCTGGCCTGACCGTGGCGCACCGACAGCACGTACGAAGGTCCCACGATCACCGACAGCTCACCCAACTTGATCTCCCCCAGCGCCGGGTTCACATGGGCGGTACGCAACACGAGCGTGGACTGCTCACCGTCGACGGCGAAGACCGGACGCTCGTGAGGGGCCAGCACCTCCTCGACGTCGAGATCCTCCACGCCGCACTGCTGGAAGCTCTCGGCCAACTCCTCGACCGAGGGGACCCGCAGCCCGAGCCACACGAATGTCTCAGGGCGGTCGATCCAGGTGCCGATCTGAGACAGATGAAGTTGCCCCGTGACCCGCTTTCCGTGCTCGTACGCCGCGCAGTCAACGATCACGGTGAGATCGTACCCGGGGTGGGTGAGGCCGAACCGACCACACCGAACGAACCCGGGCCCCATCGAGGTCCCCGCTCCCGACCGGCTGCGCCCGTAACGTAAATGACGTGAATCGCCACTCGAAGCACTCCTCGAACGTGCCCGCGCTCTCCCGTGAACGGGTGCCATCGAGCTCGTTGGGGGCGCTCGGGAGACTGGGCCGCGGGGTGGCCCGGCACCACCGGTGGGTGGCGGTGGCCTGGCTGCTGATCCTGGTCCTGGCCGGCTACCTGAACTCCGTGTACAGCACCAGCCTGTCCGACAACTTCCGGATCAACGGCACCGACTCCCAAACCGCCTACGACCTGCTCCAGGAGCGCTTCGACTCGCAGAACGGCGCGACCGCGCAACTGGTCTTCACCGTGCCCGAGGGTCGGAGGGTCACCGACCCGACCAACGCCGCCGCCATCGCCGCCGCCACCGCCGCTGTCGCCAAGACCACGGGTGTGGCCTCGGCCCCGGACCCCATCACGTCGAGCCCTCAAGCGGCGCTCGCCGCGGCCAGCGCCCAGCTCACCCCCGACCAGGCCCAAGCCGATGAGGCCATCGTCGAGAACCTGCCCCCGTCGGTGTCGTCCGACGGCACGACGACCTACAGCTCCGTCACCTTCACCGACGCCCTCCCCGAGTTGCTCGGGCAGTTCCCACCCCGACCGAAGGAAGAAGCACTCACCTACTCCAACCCGTATTCGGAACTGCAGCAGGCGATCAGCCAGCTCCCGACGAGCGACGTCACCGTCGCCATCGGCGGACCCGTCGCCGACACCTGGAACGTGCCGGTGTCGTGGTGGGCCAACAACGCCGACGAGGTCGGGCTGGCCATCGGGGCCGTCCTCCTGCTCGTCGCCTTCGGGTCGCTGTGGGGGATGGCCATCCCCATCGCCACCGCCCTGCTCGGGGCCGTGACCGCCAGCGGCTTCGTGTTCGCCCTCGCCAACGCCACCACCGTCTCGTCGGCCGCCCCGCCGGTCACGCTCATGATCAGCATCGGAGTGGGACTCGACTACTCGTTGCTCATCATCACCCGCCACCGGGCCTTCATCGCCGACGGCTACCACCCCCACGACGCCGTCGGGCTGGCCATCGCGTCAGCCGGGAAGGCGGCGATGTTCGCCGGCATCACCGTGTGCATCGCCCTCCTCGGGCTCCTCCTCGTGCCCATTCCCCTCGTCCAGACCCTCGGTCTGGCGGCCGCCATCGGGGTGGCGACGATGATGCTCGCTGCCCTCACCCTCCTCCCCGCCCTCCTCGGTTTCGCCGGCAACAAGATCGACCGGGTGCGCCTTCCCTTTGGCAAGGACGACCCGACGGCCGACCCTCAGCAGAGCTTCTGGGGCCGCTTCGCCAACCGGATGGGACGCCACCCGTGGTTCGCGATGATCGGCGGCACCGCCTTCTTGCTGCTGCTGGCCGTGCCGTTCCTCTCCATCAACTTCGGCATGCCCGACGATTCGTCGCTACCTCCGAACCTGTCGCAGCAGCAGGCCTACTCCCGGGTCACGAGCGAGTTCGGCGCCGGGACCAACGGCCCGCTGGTGGTGACCGTCGCGCTCCCGACCGACAACCCCGGGAACTTCCAAGCCGCGCTCACAACGGTGGAGTCGGTGAGCAAGGCCATCGGGGCCCTCCAGCCGGCGAACACCATCCAGGGCGTGCAGTACTCGGCCGGGCCGATCCCCAACAACACCGACGCCACCACTGCGGTCATCTACGAGATCACCCCGACCACGGCGCCCGACGACCCGGCCACGAAGGAGCTGGTGAACCGGCTGCGTGACGACCTCGCCCAGGCCACCGCGGGCACCGATCTGCAGGCCCACGTCGGGGGTCAGACCGCCACGCTCATCGACCTCACCCGCCTGGTGGTGACCTACCTGCCGATCGTGATCCTCGCCGTGGTGCTCGGGTCGTTCTTCCTGCTCCTGCTGGTGTTCCGCTCGATCCTCGTGCCCCTGAAGGCCGCGATCGTGAACCTGCTCTCCATCGGCGCCGCCTACGGCGTGGTGGTCGCCGTGTTCCAGTGGGGTTGGGGCAAGAGTCTGATCGGGCTGAGCGAGACGATCCCCATCGTGTCGTTCGTGCCCCTGGTGATGTTCGTGATCCTCTTCGGCCTCTCGATGGACTACGAGGTCTTCTTGATGTCCCGCATCCGCGAGGAGTGGGACCTCACCCACGAACCGCGGACGTCGGTGGTGCTGGGCGTGGCCAACACCGCCCGCGTCATCACAACAGCCGCCCTCATCATGATCGCGGTGTTCGCCTCGTTCGTGGCCAACCCGAGCCCGACGGTGAAGCTCATCGGGTTCGGCATGGCCGTGGCCGTGCTGCTCGACTCCACCGTGGTGCGCATGGTGCTCGTGCCCGCCGTGATGGAGCTGATGGGCAAGGCGGCCTGGTGGTTCCCCAAGTGGCTCGAGTGGCTGCCCCACCTGAACGTGGAGGGACCCGCGACCGAACCCGAGGCCCCACCCGCCCCCGACCGGGACCTGGAGGCCACGAGTTCGTAGCAGCGTCGTCACCACGAACCCAGCGACGAGGGCGCCGCCAGTTCAGAAGACGACGACGCCCCGGATGTTCTTGCCGTCGCGCATGTCCTGGTAGCCCTCGTTGATGTCCTCGAGGCCATAGGTCTTGGTGATCATGCCGTCGAGGTCGAGCTGGCCCTTGCGGAAGAGCTCGGCCAAGCGGGGGATGTCGGCCCGCGGGTTGGCCGACCCGAAGATCGACCCCACGATCGACTTCTCCGACAGGGTGAGATCGGTCATCGGGATGTTGGTGGTGGTCTCGGTCCAGGGATGGATGTTGGTGACCACGACCTTGCCCCGCTTGGAGGTGATGGCCATGACGGCCGCCATCTCGTCGCCGCGGCCCACGCCCTTGGTGAGGATCACCTTGTTGCACATGCGGCCCCAGGTCTCCTGCTGGATGAGCTCGAAGGCCTCCTCCACCGTGGTGGCGGTGTGGGTGGCCCCGAACTTCTGGGCGGTCTCGCGCTTGAACTCCACCGGGTCGATGGCGAAGATCCGTTCGGCCCCGGCCAGACGCGCCCCCTGCACAGCGGCCGAGCCCAGGCCCCCGACACCCACGACAGCCACGTTGTCGCCGGGACGGACGTCGGCGGCGTAGACCGCCGAACCCCAACCGGTGGTGGCACCGCAGCCCAGCAGGCAGAGCTTGTCGAGGGGCAGGTCGTCGAGCACCTTGACCGCCGACCACTCGTGCACCACGCAATGCTCTGAGAAAGTACCCAGGCCGGCCATCACCATGGCATCCTGGCCCCGGGCGTGGATGCGGGCGCTGCCATCGAGCATGAGCCCACCCATGATCAGTGCGCCGTTGTCGCACAGGTTGGAGTGGCCCTCGGCGCACAGCGGACACTGACCGCAGGCGGCGATGAAGGAGTACACCACGTGGTCGCCGACCTCGAAGCCCTGCACGTCGGGGCCGACCGCCTCGACGATGCCGGCACCCTCGTGGCCGCCGATGTAGGGAAAGCCCGCCAGCGGGAAGTCGCCGGTGATGAAGTGCTCGTCGCTGTGGCACAGGCCGGAAGCGACATTGCGCACCAGCAGCTCACGGCCCTTGGGCCCGTCGACCTCGGTCTCTTCGACCGACCAGTCGGTGTCATCGTTGCTCCACAGCATCGCGGCACGGCTCTTCATGGCTCCCCCTCAGGACCGATACGTCTGCTCTGATGCCGACGCTCGGCACGAGACTCTAGTGCTGAGCGGGGTGGGGCCGGTCGGCGGGCGCGACCCCGACGTGATTGGCTTGCCGAAATGGATGACGAACCGCTGGTGCACCCCGAGAGCTTCTGGGCGCTGGTCGAACAGCGGGCTCACGCCACGCCGAACCATGTGCTGTTGGCCGACGACCTCGGGCGGGATCTGACGGCGGTCGGGTTCCGTGACGCCGCGGTCGGCGTGGCCGCGTCGTTGGCGGAGCGGGGGGTCTCGGCCGGGTCGCCGGTGAGCTGGCAACTGCCCACCTGCATCGAGGCGCTGGTGCTGAGCGCGGCGTTGTGCCGTCTGGGGGCGGTACAGAACCCGGTGATCGCCATGTTGCGCGAACGCGAGGTGGGGGCGATCCTCGCCCAGGTCCAGCCCACGCTGGTGGTCGTGACCTCCGTGTGGCGCGGCTTCGACCACGAAGCCATGGTGCGGGCGTTGGCCGCACCGGGCACCGACGTGATGGTGGTCGACCATCGGGAGGCGGCGACGAACGCGACGCTCGGTCTCCCGGTCGGCGATCCGTCGCTGCTGCTCGCCGCGGTCCCCCCGAGGGCCGGCGAGACCCGTTGGGTCTTCTCCACCTCGGGGACGACGAGTGCCCCCAAAGGGGTGCGTCACGCCGACGCATCGGTGATGGCCGGCGGCAACGGCATGGTGCCCCGGCTGCGCATGGGTCCCGACGACGTGTACCCGATCGCCTTCCCGATCCCCCACATCGGCGGGGCCGTCATGCTGGCCGTGGCCCTGCACTCGGGCTGCCGGCTGGTGCTGCACGACACGTTCGACCCCGCCACCACCCCCGAGGCGATGGCCGCGGCAGGAGCCACCCTGCTGGGATCGGCCCTTCCCTTCCACCTCGCCTACATGGCCGCCCAGGAACGCCACGGACCCGAACCCCTGTACCCGCGCCTGAAAGCCTGCACCAGTGGCGGTGCCGCCAAACCGGCGGGGCACCACCTCCGGGTGAAGGCGGTGCTCGGTGGGGCGGGCACCGTATCGGCCTGGGGCCTCACCGAGTTCCCCCTGGCCACCCAGGCGTCGCTCGACGACAGCGACGAACAACTCGACGCCACCGAGGGCCGACCGGCCGCTGGTACCGAGGTGCGGGTGGTCGGCGCCGACGGGCAGTCGTGCGGGCCAGGCGAGGAGGGGGAGCTGCGGCTGAAGGGCGCACCGATGTTCCTCGGCTACGTCGATGCCACCCTCGACGTAGAGGCCTTCGACGACGCGGGCTGGTTCCGCACCGGCGATCTGGGTGTGCAGTGGCCCACCGGGCACGTGGCCATCACCGGACGGCTGAAGGACGTGATCGTGCGCAACGCCGAGAACATCTCGGCCAAGGAGGTCGAGGACCTCCTGCGATCGCACCCGGGCATCGCCGACGTGGCCGTGCTCGGCCTGCCCCACGAGCGCACCGGCGAGCAGGTGTGCGCGGTCGTCGTACCGACCGACGCCGTGGCGCCGTCCGAGCTCGACGTCGGGCCGCTCGGTGCGTTCCTGACCGAGCAGGGGCTGGCCCGCTACAAGTGCCCCGAGCGGGTCGAGACGTGCGAAACCATCCCCCGCAACGCCATGGGGAAAGTGCTCACACGGGATCTTCGCCGGTCACTCACGGGGTGACGGGCCGACGACCGGCCCGGCCCGGTGTGTGGGGGTCAGTGGGGTTGGCGCTGAACGAGCTTGGTGCCGTTGTCGTGCATGATCAGACGCTGCTCGGCCTCGGTGTAGCCGGCCTCGGTGAGATCGACGGTGAACGACAGCGGATCGACCAGCCCCTCGGTGTGCGGCCAGTCGGAGCCCAGCAGCAGGTGATCGCAGCCCATGATGTCGCGCAGCCCGGCCAGATCGTTCTCGTAGAACGGCGACACCCAGACGTTGCGCTTGAACACTTCGCGTGGGTCTTCGGGAAACGCCATCGGGGTCTGGCTGTACATCTTGCCCAGGCGCTTGAGCAGCGGGGCCACCCAGTCGGCGCCGGTCTCGATGGCGGCGAAGCGCAGATGGGGAAAGCGGTGCAACAGACCGTGCAGCACGAGGGCGGCGAACGTGTCGGCCACGGGGTCGAACGAGAGCGCTGACCGAAGCGGCTCGAAGCGATGGGCCTCCATCTCGGCCGACTCGCCCCACATGGTGATCAGGTCCATGTAGGCGTTGCCACCGCCGTGGAAGACCACGGCCACTCCCGACTCCTGCACCCGGGCCCAGAACGGGTCGAAACGGGGGTCGGCCGGGCTCTTGAAGCCTTCGGCGGTGCTCACCGGACCGGTCTGGAGGAGTACGGCGCGGGCGTCACGTTCGAGGCACCACTCGAGCTGCTCGAGGGCATTGTCGAGGTCCGACAAGGTGAGGTAGGGCACACCGAAGATGCGCTCTTCGTAGGCGAAACCCCAGTCCTCGTCGAGCCACTTGTTGAAGGCCCGGAACGCGGCCCGGGCCGCGGGGAGGTCGTCCTTGAGCGCCTGCTCCATGCCCACGCCCAGCGTGGGGAAGAAGAGGGCACCGCTGATACCGAGGCTGTCCATCGTCTTGAGACGGATCTCGCGGTCGCGGTAGGCAGGGTCACACGGCACGAGGTCGCCGAACAGGTCCTTGACGCTCTCACCCCTGGGATTGTTGCCCCGGAAATATTGCTCGAGGCTTCCCGGCGCCGAGAGCCGGTCGAAGGTGGGGTTGGGGATGAAGCGGTTGATCTTGCCACCGACGAGCAGCATCTGGCGGCCGTTGACCTCAGCCCACTGCATGGCCCGCTTGGCGAACTCGGGCTCGATGTACCGGGTGAAGGCGTCGAGCGCCTCGTAGTAGTGGTTGTCGGCGTCGAATGCCTTCAGTTCCTCGGTCATGGCCATCCCCTCCTGTGTCGGGCCGTCGCCCGGTCCCCTCGAACTGCGCCCGATGAGCGCCCTGACAGCGTACGCAAGTGCTTGACCGGGTGCACCGTCCGCGACCGGCTTTCGCACCTCGACACCGCCGCCTACCCTGCCGACGCCCCGCAAGGGGCGCACCGTCGACCAGGGGGAACTCCACCGTGACCACCGCTGCGCTGCCCGTTGCCGACTCACCCGAGGAGCTCACGCCCGAGTGGCTGACCACCGCCCTCGGTACGGCCGGTGTCGTGACCCCGATAGTCGGCGTGCGCCACGAACGAGTGGGCACCGGCCAGATGGGTACGAGCTACCGCCTCTGGCTCGACTACGCCGATACCGAAGCGGCCTCGGCCGAGGGCGCGCCGGCGACGCTCGTGGCCAAGATGGCGGCCGGCTCCCGGGAGTCGAGGACCATCATCGCCGAGGGCTACCGCAACGAGGTCGGTTTCTACCGCGACCTCGCCCACACGCTGGCCGTGCGCACGCCGAAGTGCTGGTTCACCACCATCACCGACGACATGACGTGCTTCGTGCTGCTGCTCGAAGACCTGGCCCCCGCCGTCCCCGGCGACCAGGTCACGGGGTGCTCGGTGGAGGAGGCACGCCACGCGGTGGTCAACCTCGCCGGCCTCCACGGGCCCCGTTGGGGTGACGAGACCCTGCTCGAACTGCCGTGGCTGAAACGCCAGGATGCCGAGGGCGCGCAGTTCTACGGACAGGTGCTCGACGGGGCCATCCCGACCTTCCTCGAGCGCTTCGAGAGCCGCATGGGCCCCGACGACCCCGCCACCCTCCGCGAGGTTCCTGGGCACCTTGCGGCGTGGCTGCTCACTCGCCCCGAACGGTTCTCGGTCATCCACGGTGACTACCGGCCCGACAACCTGATGTTCCCCGAGCACGGGGCCGGGGTCAGTGCCGTCGACTGGCAGACGCTCACGTTGGCCCTACCCGGGCGCGACATCGGGTACCTCCTGGCCACGAGCCTCGAGGTGGAGACCCGACGGGCCCACGAACGCGAACTGGTCGCCACGTACCACGAGGCCCTGCTCACCCACGGGGTCACCGCGCACGACCTCGACGAGTGCTTCGAGGACTACCGCCTCGGGGTGGTGCAGGGGCCGCTGATCACCGTGCTCGGCGCGGTGTACGCCAACGATCCCAACGACGCCAGCGACGCCATGTTCACCGCCATGATCACCCGTTCACTGGCGGCGATCCGCGACCTCCGGCCCTTCGATCTCCTGTGACCCAAGCCTGACTCCACCACCGACCTGCACCACCGAACTGTTGAGTGCAGCGATCGCCGGAGCGATCCGAGAACTCAACAGTTCGGAAGGAAAGCGGGGGCTCGGGGAGGGGCCGGCTCGGGGAGCGACGGGCTC
>JBDNHK010000019.1:0-13732 GCA_041688815.1 Acidimicrobiales bacterium
ACGATCTGTTGCAACTGGCGGCCTTCGTGATCCGACAACCGCCGGACCTTCACAGGAGTGGACATCCCCAGATCAAAACAGGCCCAGCACCTCAAGTGGTGGACGCGCCCTACGAACGATCACGGACAGAGCACTAGCGGCAGCCCTCACCACTCCGGCCCGAGGCCGTCCACCTCACTCGGCTCCGCGAAACCTGCCGATCGTGTCATCGCGCCTTCCACTTGGGGGGACGCTTCTCGATGAAGGCGGTGAGCCCCTCCTTGGTGTCCTCGGAGGCGAGAACCCGGCCGAAGGCCGCACCAGTGGCCTTCTTGATGGTCTCTTCGTCGTCCCAGTCGGCCATCAGGACGAGGGCCCGGCTCTCCCACACCGACAACGGCGCGTTGGCGGCGATGGTCTGGGCCAGCTCCAGGGCGTCGGCGAGTGCCTCGCCGGGCTCGCTGACCCGATTGACCAGACCGAGCTGGTAGGCCCGTTCGGCCGACAGCGGCTGCCCGGTGAGCGCCACCTCGAGCGCCACGTTCTTGCCGACCAGCTTGGGCAGGCGATAGAGCCCCCCGCCGGCCGCGACCAGGTTCCGCTTGACCTCAGCCAGACCGAACGACGCCGCGGTGGAGGCCACGATGAGGTCGCAGGCCAGAGCGATCTCGCAGCCACCGGCGGTCGCCAGCCCGTCGACGGCGGCGATGATGGGCTTGCGACGTTCCCGGGTGGTGATCCCACCGAAGCCACCGCGGGCGGTGGCCAGCTCGGCAGCCTTACCGCTGTTGATGGCCTTCAGGTCGGCACCGGCCGAGAAGACGGGACCGGTGGCGGCGAGGACGGCGACCCAGATGTCGGGGTCCTCCTCCAGCCGATCGATGTTGGCCTCCATGGCCTGGGCCACCTCGCCGTTGACGGCGTTGCGGGCTTCGGGACGGTTGAGGGTGAGCAGGGCGACGTGGCCCTGTACTTCGTAGTCGACCATGTCATCGACCTTAGTCAGCGACCGGGAGGCCTCGACTCGGACGCCTGTCCTCGCCCCGAGCATGGCGGGCACGGCCGGGTTCCTACCGTTACCATCGGCGACGAGATCATGATGCCCGCCAGTGCCGCCACCCCCCGCAACTCAGGCCCCGACCACTCGGGTACCGACGGCTCCGGATCGCTCGGTTGCCCCTACTGCGGGGCCTATGAGGTAGCGCGCCTCTTGCTGGCCTCGTTGCACCTCGATTCGTGCTGCTGTTCGGCGTGTGGCGCCCGGTGGGACCAGGACCCCGAGAGCGGGGCGTACCGGGGACGGGTCAGTCGGACCCGGACCTGAGGACCGAGGGCTGAGCGGGCCGTTGGTCGGGTTCAATCGCCGTCGGTCGGGGTGACCTCGGCCGGCTCGATGGCCGCCACTGGAGCCTCGGCCGGCTCGATGGCCACCACCGGAGCCTCGGCCGGCTCGATCGCCGCCACTGGAGCCTCGGCCGGTGGGACGACGGGCACAGCCCGAGGTGGGCCGGGAGGCGGTGGGATCGGGGCCCCCGGGGCACGGGGTGCCGATGCCTTCGGCGGGGGAGGCACGGGGCGACCCGACGAGCCACCGGGGCTCTTGGGGCGGCTACGACCCTTGGCCGGGCTGGCTGGAGCGTGGACACCGAACTGGGAAGCGATCTGAGGCATCCGCGAAGCGTGCTTGCGCACGGCCGCGAGCAGGGCATCGCTGGGCTCGGGCGGAACCGCCTCGGCCGCGACCTGGCCCCGAACCGGCGAGTAGGCCAAAGCGTCGAGCACGGTGGCGAAACGGTCCGAACCGGTGTCGGCGGTGAGGGAGGCGCTCGTCTGGGCCACCAGGCGTTCGGTCATCTCGGGGGCGAGAGTGGTGCCGGCCTTCGGCGGCCGTGAGCTGAGGCGAAGGGCGCGCACCGCTCGGCCCTCCTTCAGCATGGCCTCCATCTCGGCGAGCCACGCCGCCTGCTCGGCCTCGACGCGCTCGTCGAGGGCCGTCTTCAACTGCTCGGCGATGGCACGGGTCTGCTCGTCACGAGCGCCGGCGTCGGCCGCCACGACGACAGAGCGAAGATCGCGTAGGTCGATCTCGGCGACGTCGGCCAGAGCGGCATCGGCCCTGTCGTGCCACTCCGCCGCCCGCAGGGCCGGGGTGAGTTCCTCGGCGAGGGCCAGGAGCGGCTCCGGGCTGATCTCCGGCCGGCCTTCGGCCTTGTAGCCCTCGTTCTGCTTCTCGACGGCCTGGCGCACGGCAGGACTCCCGCCCCGCAGAACCTGCTCGGCCACCGGCTTCTGCTCGTCGGGCAGGGTGGCGAGTACGGCGTTGCGATGGACACGGCCGGCGCGCAGGCGCTTCGGTTTGGGTTTCGGTTCGACCACGGGGCGCTCGGGCCGAGGCCGGCGCTCGCTCGGGCCGGTTCCCGCTGATCTAGGCCCTCGTTCACCATCGGGTCGAGCTCCGCGCCCGCCATCGGGTCGAGAGGTGCGGTCACCGTCGGGGCGGGCGCGGCGATCACGATCGTTGCGTGCGTCACCATCGCGACCACGCCGATCGCCTCGGTCATTGCGGGCTGTTCGGTCCCCTCGTCCCTTCGGGGCCAGGGTGGTGGTGACGAGCTCTTCGTCCCGACGGGGTGGACCGATGATCTCGAGTCGTTCGGGTTCCTTGCGGGCCCCCTTCGGTGCGAGCACCGAGGTGATGACGATGCCGTCGATCAGGAAGTCGGCGTCGGCCCGCACGACATCGCCCACCTTGGCTCCGGTGAAGAGCAACGAACCGTCGAGGTCGCCCTTGGGCTGTTTGGCTCCGGCGGAACGCCAGGTCCACGTCCCGTCGTCCCTGGTGCTGGTGAGCTCGACTTCGATCCGGCGCGACATAGCGGCGTCACGCTAGCTCAGCGGCGCGTCGCCACCCTCCGGCCCGTAGGGCCTGCGCTCTCAGCCGGATCCGGCGGTCGATGCCGCCTGGGCGCGCTCCAGGAGTCGCACGACCTCGGCCTCGTCGAACTCCCCGGACCAACGACCGATCCAGTCGCCGTTCGCGTCGATCAACACCGCCGCCGGTTGGGAGGGCACCTCGAACTCCCGCCAGCTCCGGGCCGTTTCGTCCCAGAGCATCGGGAACGTGGTGCCGTAGTCGGCCACGAACTCACGGGCCTCTTCGAGGGAGTCCTGCGTGCCGAGACCCACGACGGTCACCTCGTTCTCACGCTGTCGAGCGAACTGTTCGACACCAGGCGCAGCCTGGCGACAGGCCGGTCAGTGGGGGGCCCAGAACCACACCAGGGTGGGGAGATCGGAACGCGTGACCGACGCCAGCGTCACCGGCTGACCCGTGGCCACGTCGGTGACCGTCACGTCCGGGATCCCCTGACGATCGGCGCCCGCCTCCGACGATGTTGTCGACGAACCACACGCGGATGCTGCCAACGCGAACGCGACCAGGGCACCGGCGAGCACTGTTCTCGGACGAAGCACGAATCTCAGCGTAGGGTCCCGGTCAGGGCGACGAGTGGTCGGTCCTACGATCCGGGGATGAGCACGTCCGACCCGAAGGCCGAGTACGACCAGCGCCCCTATACCGCCCCACCCGGGTCCACCGAGCTGTTGTTGGTGCGCCACGGCCAGTCGGCGGCGTACCGACCGGGTCATCCGTTCCCCCTGGTCGACGGCCAGGGCGATCCGCCCCTGTCGGTCCTGGGGGAGTGGCAGGCCGAACAGGTGGCCGACCGGCTCTCCACCGAGACGATCCACGCGATCTATGTCACGACGCTGCGACGCACCGCCGAGACGGCTGCACCGCTCGCCTCGGCCCTGGGTCTCATCCCGGCCGTGGAGGCCGACCTACGTGAGGTCCACCTGGGGGAGTGGGAGGGCGGGGCTTTCCGGCAGATGGCGGCGGAGGGTCATCCCGCCTTCGTCGAGATGGACCGCACGCAGGAATGGGGGGCCGTGCCTGGTGCCGAGTCCTCGGCGGCCTTACGAACCCGAGCCCGCTCGGCGGTGGGCCGCCTCCACGCCCGCCACCCGGGCCAGAGGATCGTGGCCGTGAGCCATGGTGGGGCCATCGGCGCCGTGCTGGCCGAGGCCACGGGATCGAGGAGCTTGGCCTTCTCGGCCGCCGACAACGCGTCGATCACCCACCTCGTCCTGCACGGCGAACGCTGGTTGGTGCGGCGGTTCAACGACACCGGCCATCTGGCCGGCGAGCTCTCGGCGGCGGCCGACGCACCGACCTGATCGACGCCGCCGTTCGTCGGGTTCGTGGTCCTGGGCCTGTCCCTCGGGAGCCGGAGCCTCCGCTGAGGCCTGCCGGGCCGCGGCGCGACCGCCGATAATCCTCGTTATGTAAAGTCAGAGATCCTGTCCGGGGTCCTGGCCGACATCGATGGTCCGGGGCTCGATCCAGGCCTCGGCCAGCGGTTGGGCGTTGGCGCGCAACCAGGCCAGGGCCTCGATGACGTCGACGGGCTCCGCCGATACCGCCAGGTCCCGTTCGACGTCGTCGAGCGCGGCCTGGAGGCAATAGAGGCGGCCCTGCAAGTCCTCCAGCGCGCCGCGATCGACGATCACATCGTCGTCGCCGAGCCCATGGGCCTCGGCCAGCCTTCGGGCCCGGTAGGCCTGTTGGCGACAGCCGGCTCGGCAGAACCGGCGCGGCCGACCTGGTCCGATGCGCTCGGCCAGGGCGCGGCCGCACCAACGGCACCGCCGGCGCTGCTCAGGGTGCACATCCGTTCCCGGTAGTTTCGTCACGTGACGAAACTACCGGGATTCGGATCTCCGACCGTGGACCGGGGTCAGCCGGTGAAGCGCGCCACCACGATGACGGCGGCGGCTGGCACCGACTCCTCGGGGGCCACGGGTGGCGTCGTCTCAAGAGTGACCGGGTCGACGGGGAGAATCGGGTCCACGGGGGCGACCGGAGCAGCGAAGGGGAAGGGCGAGAGGGCGAGGCCCCACACCCCTTGATGGGTGGCGAACGAATCGGCGAAGCCATCGCTGTACGGAGACGCCAGGGCCCCGGCGCCGTCACCCGAGGGGATCACCCACGCCTCCAGCGAAGTGAGCGGGCTGGCTCCGCCCTGGACCCACGAGGCCAGGTCCTGGCCCGTCGCTACGAGGGCCTGGAGCACGAGGGCGGTCGAGTTCGGGTCGACACTGCCACCGGGATGCCAGGGGAAGCCGGCGGCATAGGTGCCCGTTGTCGCCTGACCCGACCGCAAGAAGATCAGCGCCGCCGGCCCGACATCGGTCGAACCGACGGCCACGAGGGCCTGCACGGCGAAGGCCGTGGTGTTCGTGTCGGCGCCCGAGAACGAGCCCGAGTCAGGGGCCGAGCACTCAACGAGCGCGCCCGAGGTGCGGGCCCGGTAGGGCTGCCAGCCCCCGACCGCCGACGCCGGGGTGGTGCCCCCGCCGCACTGCTGCTCGACCAACCAGGCCACGGCATCGGCGGGAACCGGTGCCCCCGACGCCACCAGGGCCAGCAGGGCCAACGATTGGTTCGTCGCCGCCGAGAAGGAGTCGGGCGCACCGAACAGCCCGGCCTCGTCGGCGCCGAGCAGCGCACCCAGGCGGGCGACCAGATCGGTGGGCGGCGTACCGAAGGCCCGGGAGTCACCTCCGGAGGCCTCGACCAGCAGGATCAGGTAGGCGAGGCTGCTGGCGTAGTCGATACCGCTGCGGACCACGTAGTCGTCGACATGGCCGCGGATGTAGCCCATGGCCGAGGCCAGCGCCTCGGGCTCGGTTCCGGTGGCCACGAGCGACAGAGCCACGTTGACCGTCCAGGTGGCCGACGCCACCCCCGGGTCGTAGGGGTTTTCCACACTTCCGGCGGGCCCGACCAGGCCGGCCAGCCAGGCGGCGGCGCCGGCGGTGTCTGGTGAGGGCGGGGACGCCGTCGCCGGCGAGGCCGGCAGCGCCACGATCGTGGCCAATATGGCCACGAGGAGCAGGAGCGCCCGAAGGCGGAGGGTGTGCAGTGCGGTGATCATCGAGTCCTCGCTGATGTCGGAGCGGAGCCGTGCCTCCCCCGCTCCCCCGCATCGCGAAACTCCCCTGAAGGCGGGCCGCGCGACGAGTGACTCGGGCTCGACACCGCATTCCGCGACGGTGTGGTTGAGCCTCGGGCCCGGGTCGGTGATCCGACTCGTCGGAGGTCTCCCCCCGGCACACGGTTGCGGGACAGCGCCGGAATCTCACCGGACTTCCCCTCACCAGGCACGTATTTCTTTGGCGGCCACAGTCGACCACGCCCGGAGCGTGGCGTCAACCTCTCCGACCCATCGCACTCTCGCCGGCCCTAAGCTGGCCATCGGGCGGGGGCGCCCGTCCCGCCCGCACCAGCCGGAGGAGACCATGAGCGAGGAAACCACCACCGTCAGCGACGAGTTGTTCGTCCCGTCGAAGCCCCTTCCTTACGACTTTCCGGTCTTCGACGACGTCGGCGAAGAACGCCAACACCGCAAGGAGCGGCTCGCCGCAGCCTTCCGCCTCTTCGGGAAGTTCGGGTTCGGCGAGGGCGTGGCCGGCCACATCACCGTGCGTGACCCCGAGTTCCCGGAGCGGTTCTGGCTTAACCCCTTCGGTATGGACTTCCGCCTCATCAGCGTCTCCGACCTCGTGTGCGTCGACCACGACGGCACCATCGTGCACGGCGACTACGCCATCAATCAGGCTGCGTTCGCCATCCACTCCCAGGTCCACGCCGCCCGCCCCGACGTCATCGCTGCGGCTCACACCCATTCGGTTCACGGCAAAGCGTTTTCGTCGCTCGGGCAACTGCTCGACCCGCTCACCCAGGACGCGTGCGTCTTCTACGGCGACCACGTGCTGTTCGACGACTACACCGGCGTGGTGCTCGACACGAGCGAGGGGAAGCGCATCGCCCACGCCCTGGGCGACGCCAAGGCCGCCATCTTGCGTAACCACGGTCTGCTCACCGTGGGCCACAGCGTCGACGAGGCCGCCTGGTGGTTCATCACCATGGAGCGCACCTGCCAGGCCCAGCTCCTCGCCATGGCCGCCGGCACCCCCGTGTCGATCGACGCCGAGCACGCCGAACTCACCCAGACCCAGGTCGGAGGCCACTTCGCCGGCTGGTTCTCGTTTCAGCCGCTCCATCAGACCATCCTCCGCGACGAGCCCGATCTCCTCGACTGAGCCGACCGCCGTCCGGGTCCCACCGCCTCCCGGCGGCTAGGGTAGAAGGCACAACCGAGGCCGATCATCGCCGGCGGGAGAGTCCCCCATCAACCGGGGGCGCCGAAGGAGCAACCACCCCGGAAACTCTCAGGCTCCCGTACCGCCGGCGTAGGCACCTCTGGAGAGCAGCCACCTCGGTGGCTCACCGACGGGGAAAGTTCGAGCGCCGCACCACGGCGCCGGGCGAAACTCTCAGGTCCCACAACAGAGCGGGGTCCCACCCGAACCCGGCGCGCGCCGGGCTCTTGAGAGGACCGCCGTATGACCATCGCTCCCGATTTCCCCGCCCCTCCCTCGTCGCGGCCCCGGATCACCGACCTCGACGATGCTGCCGCCTTCATCGGGCGCCACATCGGCCCCGACCACACCGACGTGCAGCACATGCTCGGCTCCCTCGGGCTGGCGTCGCTCGACGACCTGCTCGACGCGGTGGTGCCACCCTCCATCCGGATGACGGAGCCTCTCGATCTCCCCGAGCCCCGCAGCGAAGTGGAGGTCATCGCCGCCCTCCACGAACTGGCGGCGGCGAACACCGTGCGCACCTCGCTCATCGGGATGGGCTGGTACGGCACCGTCACGCCACCGGTCGTGCGGCGCAACGTGCTCGAGAACCCGGCCTGGTACACCGCCTACACCCCGTACCAGCCCGAAATCGCCCAAGGCCGGTTGGAGGCGATCCTCAACTTCCAGACCATGGTGAGCGAGATCACCGGCACCGAGATCGCCAACGCGTCGATGCTCGACGAGGCCACGGCGGCGGCGGAGGCCATGACGCTGGTCTACCGGGTCAACCCGAAAGCCGGCGCCGTCTTCGTCGTCGATCCCGACACCCATCCGCAGACGGTGGCGGTGCTGACCACACGGGCCGAGCCGCTCGGCATCCAGCTCGTGTCCGCCGAGCCCTCGGAACCGCTGCCTGCCGGATGCTTCGGTGTGCTGGTCTCGCACCCGGGTTCCAGCGGCGAGCTGCGGCCGCTCGAACCGGCCATCGCCCAGGCCCACGCATCGGGCGCGCTGGTCGTGGTCGCCACCGACCTGTTGGCCTGCTGCCTCATCACCCCGCCCGGGGAGCAGGGTGCCGACGTGGTCGTCGGCTCCACCCAGCGCTTCGGGGTTCCGATGGGTTTCGGAGGTCCGAGCGCCGGATTCCTGAGCACCCGCGAGGCCTACAAGCGCACGCTGCCGGGACGGCTGGTGGGCGTGTCCATCGACGCCGCCGGACGCCCGGCCTACCGCCTCGCCCTCCAGACCCGCGAGCAGCACATCCGCCGGGAGAAGGCGACGTCGAACATCTGCACGGCCCAGGTGCTGCTCGCAGTGATGGCCGGCATGTACGGGGTGTGGCACGGCCCCGAGGGGCTGGCCCGCATCGCCACCCGCGTCCACCGTCTCACCGCCGTGCTGGCCGCCGGGTTGCGGGCGGGTGGTGTGGGTCTCGTCCACGAGCACTTCTTCGACACCCTCACCCTGGCCGTACCCGGTCGCGCCGACGCCGTCAGGTCGGCGGCCCGAGACCGTGGTCTCGAGCTGCGAGCCATCGACGCCGACCACGTGGGCCTCAGCCTCGACGAGACGTCGACGGTCGCCACGATCACCGCCGTGTGGGCCGCCTTCGGCGTCGAACCCGACGCCACGGTGGCCGAACTCGACGAAGCCACCCCCGATGCCATCGATCCGGCGGCTCGGCGCACCAGCGAGTTCTGCACCCATCCGGTGTTCCATCAGCATCGCTCCGAGACCGAGATGCTGCGCTACCTGAGGCGCCTCGCCGACGCCGACCTGGCCCTCGATCGGACCATGATCCCCCTCGGCTCGTGCACCATGAAGCTCAACGCCACCACCGAGATGGAGCCGGTGAGCTGGCCCGGCTTCGCCGACATGCACCCGTTCGCCGCCGCCGACGACACCATCGGCTATCGCCGCCTGATCGACGATCTGGAGCGCTGGCTCTGCGAGATCACCGGCTACGACGCCGTCTCGTTGCAGCCCAACGCCGGCAGTCAGGGCGAGTTCGCCGGCCTGCTCGCCATCCGGGCCTACCACCGCCACCGCGGCGACGAGGATCGCGACGTCTGCCTGATCCCCGCGTCGGCCCACGGCACCAACGCCGCCAGTGCCGCGATGGTGGGCATGCGAGTCGTGGTCGTGGCCTGCGACGACGACGGCAACGTGGACCAGGCCGACCTGCGGACCAAGCTCCACGAGCACGCCGATCGAACGGCGGCGCTCATGGTCACCTACCCGTCGACCCATGGTGTGTTCGAGGAGACCATCAGCGAGATCTGCGCCGCCGTGCACGACGCCGGCGGACAGGTGTACCTCGACGGAGCCAACCTCAACGCGCTCGTCGGCGTCGCCCGCCCCGGGCGCTTCGGCGCCGACGTGAGCCACCTCAACCTCCACAAGACCTTCTGCATCCCCCACGGCGGCGGCGGCCCGGGCGTGGGTCCTGTGGCCGTGGGCGCCCATCTGGCGCCCTTCCTCCCGTCGCACCCGGTCGTCCCGGCCGCCGGTCCACCCGGCGGAGGGGACGAGGCCCCTGTCGGTGCGGTCTCGGCCGCCCCGTGGGGATCGGCAGGCATTCTCCCGATCCCGTGGGCCTACATCGCCCTGATGGGGCCGGAGGGGCTGCGCCGGGCCACCGCGGTGGCGATCCTCAGCGCCAACTACATCGCCCATCGCCTGGCCGACGCCTATCCGATCCTCTACACCGGTCGCGGGGGTCTGGTGGCCCACGAGTGCATCCTCGACCTGCGACCCATCACCAAGGCGACCGGCATCACCGTGGACGACGTGGCCAAGCGACTCATCGACTACGGCTTCCACGCCCCCACCATGTCGTTCCCGGTGGCGGGCACGCTGATGGTCGAGGCCACCGAGAGCGAGAGCCTGGCCGAGCTCGACCGGTTCTGCGCGGCGATGCTCGCCATCCGAGCCGAGATCGAGCAGGTGGCCGACGGCACGTGGCCGGGCGACGACAACCCCCTGCGCAACGCCCCTCACCCCGCCGCCGACGTCGCCGCTGACGACTGGACCCACCCCTACCCGCGCCGACTGGCCGGATGGCCGGCCGGAGGAGTCGACCGACTGGGCAAGTACTGGGGTCCCGTCAGCCGCATCGACGGCGCTTACGGGGACCGAAACGTCATGTGCTCGTGTCCACCGGTCGACGCCTTCGCCGACACGTGAGTCGAATTCGTTAAACCTTCGATACCGTCTCGGCGCCAGCCCCTGCAGTCGGTAGGGTCAGCGCTCGTGTCGATCCTCGCTCCCCCCCCGGCGAGCGGCGATGGCGCCACAGCCACTCCCCCCGTTCGGGGCCTGTGGCCCCTGTTCGTCTGCACCTTCTTCCTCGCCGCCGGCGGTGGGTTGGTCTTCCCGTTGCTGGCCGAGTTGCAGAGCACCCATGGCCTACCCACCTGGGGGCTCGGCGTCATCGCCGGCCTGTTCTTCCTCGGGTCGGTGGTGGGCCAGCTCGTCTTCGCCCCCTTCGGCGATCGAGGTCATGCCCGGCGTCTCCTGATCGGAGGTGTGGCCATCAACATCGGGTCGTTGCTCTGGTTCGCATTCGGTACCGAACTGTGGCAGTTCAGCCTGGCTCGGGGCATGGCCGGGCTCGCCACCGGCATGTTCCTGCCCGCCGCCCGGGCCAGCCTGGTACGCGCCGATCCGGCCCACACCGGACAGCTCCTCGGGCGCTTCGCCGGCACCGAGACCTTCGGCTTCATGTTCGGACCGGTGATCGGCACGGTGCTCTTCCAGTTCCTCGGATTGAAGGCGCCCTTCCTGATCGTCGCCGCCGCCCTCGCGGTCGTCCTCGTCGTGCTCACGAAGGCGAAGCTGCCCGGGACACAGATCGAGCCCGCCCCCTCGACAGCCGACCGAGCCGACGGCCCCAACCGCAACGTCCTGGCCCCGTTCCTCCTCCTGCGCCATCGCGGGGTTGTCGTGGCGGTGCTGCTGCAGCTCTCCGTCTTCCTCCCGGTCGGCATCTACGAGTCGCTCTGGGCCCGGTACCTCACCGATCGCGGCGCGTCGACCCTGCTGATCGGCCTGGGCCTCAGCCTCTACGCCCTTCCCTTCGTCATCGCTGCGCCCGCAGGCGGACGCCTGGCCGATCGTGTGGGTCCGGTTCGGTCGGTCACCATCGGCATGCTCATCGTGGTCCCGGCCACCGCGATGTACGGGCTGTTGGCCGCGCCGCTGCTCATCCTGGCAATAGCTCTCGTCGAGGCGGTGGGCAACGCCATGGCCGTACCCGGTGCCCAGACCGCCATGGCCCGCTCGTGTCCCCGCGACCGGCTGACGGCCGGCCAAGGTCTCTCGGGGGCGGTCAGCATGATCGGAGCCGGTGTCGCGGCGGCCGTGGCCCCCTCGATCTACGGGGCGTTCGGACCGGCCTGGCTGTTCTGCGGGGCAGGCGCGCTGATGGCCCTGCTGGTGGGTACGGCGCGATGGATCGATGGTCTCGGCGACGTCCGGGGGGTGCCGCACCCCTTCGACATCGACGACGCCACGCGACCGCCCCCGCGTCCGGCCCATCTGGACGACGTCGACACTCCTGTCGGCCCCATCCCCCTCGATCCGGCCGGCGACCATTGACCCGAAGCGGCCGCCACGAGGGTCGGCCGGTCAGCGACCCCGGTGGACGAACGGGAGCGACACGACGGTCGCGCCGAGGTCGGAGCCCCGAACGTCGATCACCAGCTCGTCACCCTCGACGGCATCAGGCGGAAGGAAGGCCAGAGCGATGCCTTGACCCAGCTCGGGCGAGAAGTTGCCGCTCGTCACCTCACCCACCACTTCACCGCCGCGCCGCACCGCCTGGCCCCCGCGGGCTGGCCGACGCCCGGGAGTGGCCAGCCCCCGCAGACGGCGGGTCACCCCCCGGTCACGTTCGGCCACGAGGGGCGCCCGGCCCCGGAAGTCGCCCTTGTCCCATGCCACCACCCACGAGAGGTTGGCCTGCAGGGAAGTGATGCCCGGGCCCAGCTCGTGCCCGTGCAGGGGCAGTCCGGCCTCGAGGCGAAGGGTGTCGCGCGCTCCCAGCCCGGCGGGTTCGATACCGGCGGCCACCACTGCTTCGAAGAAGTCGGGGGCGCCGGCGGCGGGAACGGCGATCTCCACTCCGTCCTCACCGGTGTAGCCGGTGCCGGCCACGACCAGCTCGAAACCCGACCATTCGACGGTACCGACGGTGAACCGTGGCACCAGGGCGGCAGCCGGGACGACGGTGGCGAGTCGTTCCCGGGCCCTGGGTCCCTGGATGGCCAGAACGGCTCGGTCGGCGGTGACGTCGTCGGCCGTGACCGCACCGGCGTCGACCTCGGCGGCCTCGTCGCGGAGAGCCGACAGCACGCCGGTGGTGTTCGAGGCGTTGGGCATCACGTCGAAGCGCTCCGGCGCGACCCACCAGACGATGATGTCGTCGGTCACCGAGGCGTCGATCGGATCGAGCAGATGGGTGTACTGGGCGCGCCCGGGGCCGATACGGGTGAGGTCGTTGGTGAGGCACCGTTGCAGGGTGGCCAGGCCGCCGGGCCCGCTGACGCGGACCGTGCCCAGGTGCGACACGTCGAAGACCACGGCGGAGTGTCGACACGCCCGGTGCTCGGCCAACGTGCCCGCCGGGTAGGACAGCGGCATCTCCCACCCACCGAAGGAGACCATCTTGGCGTCGAGGGACCGGTGGGTGGCGTCGAGGGGCGAGAGGCGATCAGGCACATCGGCGACCCTACCGGCGGGCGGTGGGCCCGTGGGCGGCTCAGACCGGGGGCGGGGCCAGCGGGCCGCGGGCGGCGAGCTGCTCGACCCAGGTGGACGCCACCTCGACGTCGGGGCGGGGGGCTCCCCATCCCACCAGCAGATCCTCGGTGAGGGCGCGGGCCAGAGCGGTGGTGCGAAAGAGGTGACGGTCGAGGGGCGCCAGGCGCTCGAGGCGGAGGACCCCGTAGAGCGACGACACCCAGACCAGGGCCCGGGCCGTGGGGTCACCGGCGCGCTGCACCTCGAGCGCGACGGCGTCGGCCAGGCGGGCCGTCGGAGGGTCGAGCAGGCGATGGAGCACGGGGAGCTGCTCACGGGCCGATTCCCGATCGAGAGGCGCGGCCGTGGCCGCAACCTCGCCCAGGAGGGCCCGGACCAAGGCCACTTCGTCCCGGAAGACCACCCCGGCCGCGGCCACGAAACCGCCGTAGGCCGCCAGCTCCACCAGCACGCCCAGCGCGGGTTCGACGGCCTCCGCGTCGAGGTGTTCGAGCCAGCCCGCCCGGGCCGTGCGGTACGACGCTTCGAGCGTGCCCACCGCCTCGGCCTGCAGGGCGACCAGCAGGGCGGCTTTCGAATCGAAGGCGGTGTACAGCGTGCCCACGGCACAGTCGAGCTCATCGGCCACGGCCTGCATGGTGACGCCGGCCAGGCTCTCTCGATCGATCACCGCGCCGGCCGCGTGAAGGATGCGGAGGCGCTTGGCCTCCCTCGTCCGCTCCCTGCGGTCGTCGGGCACCACCTTCAGATGAAGCATGTTCAGAGTATGAACCACGTTCAT
>JBDNHK010000103.1:0-51877 GCA_041688815.1 Acidimicrobiales bacterium
ATGTGCTCGGAACTCGGAGGCAACCTCGACTCCTTCTACTTCGCCTTCGGCGATGTGGACGCGTTCGCGGTGGTCGAACTGCCCGACGATGAAGCCGCCGCGACGATTGCCTTCACGGTCGGGGCGAGCCCCGCCACGCAGGTGAGAACGGTCAAGCTGCTGACCGTCGAAGAAGCTGACGCGGCCATCGGTCGGTCGGTCGGTCGCGTACCGGACCCCTGGCACCTGACCACCGGCAGTGTCGGTCAGGGGCCCGGAGCGGACGGCTGGCTCTTTGCGGTGAGCCGGGCGGCAGCGGCTAAGGCTGCCGCTTCTCCTTGATCTTGGCGGCCTTCCCAACCCGGTCGCGCAGGTAGTAGAGCTTGGCCCGGCGGACGTCGCCACGAGTGACGACCTCGATCTTCTGCACGATCGGGGAGTGCACCGGGAACGTGCGCTCGACGCCCACACCGAAGCTGACCTTGCGGACGGTGAAGGTCTCACGGATGCCGTCGCCCTGGCGGCGGATCACCGCTCCCTGGAAGACCTGCACCCGCTCGCGGGAGCCCTCGACCACCCGGACGTGGACCTTCAAGGTGTCACCCGGAGCGAACTCGGGGATGTCGTCGCGGAGGCTCTGGAGGTCGACGAGGTCGGTGGCGTTCATGGCTGGAGGTTTCCTGGCGTTGATGCCGGATCGGCGATCGGGCGGCGGCGGTCGTGGCGAACCCGGCGGGCGGGCCCGAGGGGACCCCAGAGGATACGTCCCCGCTCACCGAACCGGCAAAGCGCCGCCATGGCCCCGCCGCGACGCCTCACTCCGGCCCCAGTTCGTCGAACCAGGCCAGAAGGGCCCGGTCGGCGTCGTCGAGACCGCCGGCGGCCTCGACGAGGTCGGGGCGCGCCGCCAACGTGCGCTTCAGCGAAGCCGCCCGGCGCCAGCGGGCCACCCGGGCGTGGTCGCCCGACCGCAACACGTCGGGCACGACATGGCCCCGGAAGTCGGCGGGCCGGGTGAACTGCGGGTACTCGAGGAGGCCGTCAGCAAACGACTCGTCAGTCGCCGATTCGGCGTTGCCCATCACCCCCGGAACCAGGCGACCCACGGCCTCGAGCACCACCATCGCTGCCACCTCGCCGCCACCGAGCACGTAGTCCCCGACGGAGAGTTCACCGTCGCAGAGGTGGGTGCGGACCCGATCGTCGACACCCTCGTAGCGTCCGCACAGCAACGACAACCCGGGTCCGTCGGCCAGCTCGCGGGCCCAACCCTGATCGAAGCGCCGCCCGGCCGGCCCGAGGAGCAGGAGCGGGCGAGGAGGGTCGGCGGCCTCGACCGACGCGAAGATCGGCTCGGGGCGCAGCACCATGCCCGCGCCCCCGCCGAAAGGGGCGTCGTCCACCGTGCGGTGTACGTCGGTGGTGTGCTCACGAAGGTCGTGAACGCGAACATCGAGCACGCCCTTGGAACGAGCCCGGCCGAGCAGGCTCTCCCGGGCGGCGGCATCCACCATCTCCGGCAGGATGGTGAACACGTCGATCCGGAACGCCTCGGTCACCGGTCGCCGTCCTCGCCCTCGACGAGTTCGAAGAGCCCGAGAGGAACGTCGACCACGAGCCGGCCCTCATCGTCACGGCCGACCAGGAACGTGAGCGGCACCAGTGCTCCGCTGGCCAGCACCAACAGATCGCTGGCCGGGTTGTCCAGCACGGCCTCGACCAGGCCCCGCCCGGTGCCGTCGGTCTCGACCACCTCGGAGCCGATCAGCTCGTGCACCCACAAGGCGTCGCCGCCAGCGTCGGGGAAGGGCTCACCCCGCAGGACCGAACCGACGATCTCGTCGGCGTCCTCACGTCGCCCGAACCCCTCGAAGGCCACGATCCACTTGCCCTGGTGGGGGCGCGAACTGGCGACCACCAGGGTGCGGTCGTCGATCTCGAGGGTCGACCCAGGCGCCACCCGGGCCGTCTCGGTGGAGGTGAGGGTCACGAGAACCTCGCCCCGGAGGCCGTGGGGCTTGCCGACCCGACCGACCTCGAGCAGGTTCTCCACGTCAGTCGACGAACTCGACCTCGACGTCGATGCCGTCGCGAACGGCCGCAGCGCGCACGACGGTACGAATCGACTGCGCCACCCGACCACGCTTTCCGATCACCCGTCCCATGTCACCTTCGCCGACGTGCACGTTGAGCACGGGGCGTCGCCCGCGGGCATCGAGTTCGATGTCGACGGCGTCGGGATCGGCGACGAGCGCCTTCACGAGGTACTCGAGCACCTCGATGGCCACGGCCGCCTCGACCGGAGCGTCGTCGTCGGGTTCGGGTTCGGCCACTTCGGTGTCGGTCGCATCGGTCACGACGCCGCGCCGGAGAACTGATCCATGGCGCCGGAGATCTTCAGCAGTTTGGCCACGGCCTCCGTGGGCTGGGCCCCCTTCTGCAACCAGGCCACCGCCTTGTCGTTGTCGACGGTGATGGCCGACGGCTCCTGACGGGGGTCGTAGTGGCCGACGATCTGGATGAAGCGGCCGTTGCGCGGCGAACGGGCGTCGGCCGCCACGATGCGGTACGTCGGCTGCTTGGTCTTGCCCATCCGCATGAGGCGGAGCTTTACCACAGGTTCTTCTCTCTTCTCGGTTTCGGCGTCGCTGTCGAACGGGTCGGCGCGGGGAAACGGCGCTCCGGTGAGCAGCAATGGTGAGGCACGCGGCCGGTGCGGAGCAAGTCGACCGACGGGAGGGCCAGGCTACCGGCCCCCGAGCCCCTCAGCGACGAGGCGCAGAACCGCCCTTGCCCCCGAGGTCGGGGAAGGGGTTCCCGGCCCCGAGATCGGGCCGGCCCGCCAGGCCCGGGCCACCAGGGCCGCCGGCACCGAGCGCCGCAACATCGAGGTTGGGAAGCCGCAACGGCGCCTTGCCCTTGGGAGCCACGCGACCGCCGCTGGCCCGGCCCCCTCCCGGGCCTTTGCCCTTGCTCTTGGCCACCTTGCGCCGCGACTTCGCGATCTTCTTCGAGCCGGAGCCCCCCATGCGCCTCATCATCTTGGAGACCTCCTTGAACTGCTTGACGAGGTCGCCGACCTGGGTGGCATCGGTGCCCGATCCTCGAGCGATGCGGGTTCGACGAGAGGCGTCGATCAGGTCCGGGTCGACTCTCTCGGCGGCGGTCATCGACCGGATGATGGCCTCGATACGGGCGATCTCGCGATCGTCGATCTGGGCGTCGCGCACCTCCTTGGGCACGCCGGGCAGCATGCCGATGATGCCCGACAGAGGACCCATCTTCTTGAGCTGCTGCATCTGGTCGAGGAAGTCGTCGAAGGTGAACTGGCCTTCGAGCAACCGCGTGGCCACGGCCTCGGCCTCGTCCTTCTCGTAGACCTCCTCGGCCTTCTCGATCAGCGTGAGCATGTCGCCCATACCGAGGATGCGCCCGGCCAGACGATCCGGATGGAACAGGTCGAAGTCCTTCAGCTTCTCGCCGGTGGAGGCGAAGGCGATCGGGCGGCCGACGACCTCCTTGACGCTGAGGGCGGCGCCTCCGCGGGCATCGCCGTCGAGCTTGGTCAGGATCACCCCGTCGAGCTCGAGGGTGGCGTGGAACGACTCGGCCGTACTCACGGCGTCCTGGCCGGTCATGGCGTCGATGACCAGGAATGTGTAGTCGGGGTCGACCGCCTCGGAGATGCGGCGCACCTCGTCCATCAGATCGGCGTCGATGGCCAGACGACCGGCAGTGTCGACGATCACGACGTCGCGTCCGGTGCGGCGGGCTTCGGCGACCGCCCCGCTGGCCACGGCGACGGGGTCGGTGTCCTCGGACCACACCGGCACTTCGATCTGACGGCCGAGGGTGCGCAGCTGTTCGACGGCGGCTGGGCGCTGGAGATCGGCGCCGACGAGCAGGGGGTGGCGACCCTGGCTCTTGAACCAGCGGGCCAGCTTGGCCGAGTTGGTGGTCTTGCCCGAGCCCTGCAGGCCGGCCATCAAAATCACGGTCGGGGGCTTCGGGCTGAAGGTGATGCGGATGGTCTCGCCGCCGAGGGTGGCGGTGAGCTCCTCGTTGACGATCTTGACGATCTGTTGCCCCGGATTCAGCGCCCCCGAGACCTCGACGCCGATGGCCCGCTCCCGAACCCGGCCGATGAAGTTCTTGACGACGGTGAAGTTGACGTCGGCTTCGAGAAGGGCGAGGCGGATCTCACGAAGGGCCTCGTCGACATCGGCCTCGGTGAGGCGGCCCTTGCCGCGCAGACGCCCGAGGACGCCTTCGAATCGGTCGGAGAGGTTCTCAAACATCGACAGCCACCTCGTCGGGAGGGTCGGGGACGATTGAGGGTAGGGCAGGACCGCCGGGCCCGTTCACCAGCTTGCGGGTGACGAAGACTCCCACCAGGACCCCAGCCACGAAGAGCAGCACCGCCTTCGGACCCAACGCCCGCGTCGCCGCGGCGGTGCCCTTCACCGGTAGCGACCCGACGGCGTAGCCAACCCGGAAGGTCACTTCGCCGGTGGCCCACACGAGCTTGCCCACCACGGCCACGAGCCGGGCCACGATCTCCGCGGGGATGGTGACGACCTTCACGAGAACAGGGCCTCCACGAACTCGGCGGGATCGAACGTGACGAGGTCGTCGGCCCCCTCGCCCAGCCCGACCAGCTTCACCGGGATGCCGAGCTGGGTCTGGATGGCGACCACGATCCCCCCCTTGGCCGACCCGTCGAGCTTGGTGAGCACCACGCCCGTCACCTCGACGGCCTCGGTGAACTGCGCCGCCTGGACCAGCCCGTTCTGACCGGTGGTGGCGTCGAGGACGAGCAGGACCTCCGTCACCTGACCGGCACCCTTGTCGGCGACCCGTCGCACCTTGCGCAGCTCGTCCATCAGGTTGACCTTGGTGTGCAGACGCCCGGCGGTGTCGGCCAGCACCAGATCAGCACCGCGGGCCGCAGCCGCCTCGACGGCGTCGAAGATCACCGCTGCCGGATCACCGCCCTCGTTGCCTCGTACCAGTTCGGCGCCGGCGCGGTCGGCCCACATGCCGAGTTGCTCGGCCGCGGCGGCCCGGAAGGTGTCACCGGCAGCCATCACGACCTTGTGCCCGGCGTCGGCCTCGCGCTTGCCCAGCTTGCCGATCGTGGTGGTCTTGCCGACGCCGTTGACCCCCACGAAGAGCCAGATCGACGGGCCGGTACCGGTGGTGCGGACCAGCTCGAGATCGTGACCGCCCAGACGCTGGATGAGCTCGACCTTCAACGCCTCGAGGAGTTGGGCACCGTTCTCGAGGCCGTCGGCCTTCACTCTGGCCCGCAGCACGTCGAGCAGTTCCTGGGTGGCCTCGACGCCGACGTCGGCGCGGATGAGGGCCTCCTCCAACTCGTCCCAGGTCTCGGCATCGATCCGGGTACGACCGGTGATCGACCCCACGTACCCCGAGAGCAGGCCACGGGCCTTGCTGAGGCGATCACGGAAGCGAGGCCGAGCCAGGGCGCCCGGGGTCTCGGCCGGCGCGGGCTCGGTGACCACGGCCTCGGCCAGGAGCGCTTCGGCTTCGGCCACGACCTCGGCCCGCTCGGGCTCGACGGGGCGGGCCACGGGCGGCGGCTCGAGGGCCGAGTCGGCGCCACGCCGGCTCCGCACGAGGGCGAAGCCGGTTCCGATGAGCACGCCGAGCACGGCGATGACGATGATGACGACGACGGCTTCCATGGCCGGGTCAGCCTACTGATGGGTCCGCCGGGTCCGCCGGGCCCGCCACGGCCGCAAGGGTCGGCCGTGTCGGGCCGGGGCTCAGCGGGTGGTGGTGGGGGGCGAGGCGAGGTTCAACGTCCCGAGCGTCACCTGAACGGACTGACGGGTGCCGCTGCGGACGACCTCGACCGTCACCGTCTGGCCCGGGCCATAGGCGCTGATGACCCCTCGGAGCTGCTCGAACGAGCGCACCGCAGTGCCGTCGACCGAAACGATCACGTCGCCCGCCTTGATGCCGCCGGCCTCGGCCGCGCCGCCGGCGGTCAGGCTTTCGACGTAGGCGCCGGCATCGCCGGAGGGGGTCTCGGGAGGCCCGGTGAGGCCCAGGCCCGCCTTGGCCGTGGACTGACCGTTCACGATCTTGTCGGCCACGGCGCGTGCCGTCTTGACGGGGATGGCGAAGCCGATGCCGTTGTTCTCACCGGACTGGCTGAAGATGGCGGTGTTGATGCCGATGAGCTGGCCGTTCTTGTTGACCAGCGCCCCTCCCGAGTTGCCGGGGTTGATGGACGCGTCGGTCTGGATCATGTTGACCACGACGCCCTTGTCGTTGTCGACGGGGCGGTTGACGGCCGACACGATGCCGGCGGTGACGGTCTGGTCGAGCCCGAAGGGACTTCCGAGCGCCACCGCCGTCTGACCCACGATGGGTGGGCTCTCGGCCAGCGGGACCGCCGGGATGCTGACCCCGCTGATCTGGACGACGGCGATGTCGGTGCCCGTGTCGGTGCCGAGCACCCGCCCTTCGACGGCGCGGCCGTCGGCGGTACGGACGGTGACCGTGCGGTCCTCGCCGACGACGTGGGCGTTGGTGAGGATGTGACCCTGCCCGTCGTAGGCCACCCCGGAACCGAGGCCGTTGGTGACCTCGATCTGCACGACCGACGGAGAAAGCGACGCGGCCACGGCCGCCAGCGGTTCGGCGTTCGGGTCGATGGCCACGCTCGGCACGGTGGCGACCGGCGCCGGGTTGCGGATGATCGTCGACGCAGTCTGGTCCTCGGTGAGGGCACGGACCCCGAAACCGGAGCCGACGAGGGCCAAGGCGAAGACCGTGGCTCCGACGACCTTGAGGCCGGTGTGACGAGGCCGGGGCGCGACCGGGACCGAATAGGTGGGGGGCGGCGTCGGAGCGCCGGGTGCCCAACCCGGGGCAGTCGGCGGGGCCGGAGGCATCGGCGGAGGGCTGCCGTAGGCGCCGTACGGACCCTGCGGCGGGGCCGGGCGAGGCGGGACCGCCGGCACGCTCACGTTGGTCGGCTGGGCGGCGCCCGGCCAGGCCGGGTTGGCCGGGGGCGGCGGGCCGGTGCTCGGCGCAGGGGCCGCCGGCGGCGCCACGGTGGGGGCGTGGGGATCGGCGGGGGCATCGAAGCGGCCGCCATCGACGGGCGGCTGCTCGGGGGGGGTGGGATCCCAGGTCATCGGTGCTCCTGAAGGGAACCCGCACGGTGGGTGCGGAAGGCGGGAACGACGGGCGCCGAACGGCACCTCGACGATGACGGTACGGGACAGGCCGAAAAGCGCAACGAAAGCCCAGCGATCCTCGAGCGAAAGCCGACACCCATGTCAGGACGGACCAACCGGGGACGGCGCCGGCAACGCCGGCAGCCACAGGGCGAACGCCGAACCCTGCCCCGGGACCGACACCAACTTCACCTCACCACCGTGGGCTTCGGCGGTCTGGCGCACGATCGTGAGACCCAGACCGCTTCGGCCCTGCTCGCGGCTCTCACGAGGATCACCGCGCCAGAAGCGCTGGAAGACCTTGTCCTGCTCGGACGGGTCGATGCCCCGGCCCTGGTCCTCGACCGAGAGCCACACCCAGGGTCCTTGACGACCGGCGCGCAGGCGGATCGTGGTGCTCGCGGGCGAGTAGCGCACGGCGTTGGCCAGCAGGTTGGCCAACGCCTGACGCAGAGCCAGTCGATCACCGAGGACCCAGAGGCCGACGTCGGTGTGCCGATCGAGGTGGACGCCCTGGGCCTCGGCCACAGCCACGAACTCGTCGGCGGCCTCGGCGACCAGTTGGGCGGCATCGACGGGTTGGCGGTCGAGTGACAGCGTGCCCTTTCGGGCGTAGATCAACAGGTCGTCGACCAGGCGAGCCATGCGCTCCGTGGAGCGCTCCACGACCTCGGCCGTCCGCCGCAGCTCCTCGGGCCCGGCGTCGGGGTCGGCCAGCGTGACCTCGAGGTTGGTGCGGATCACGGCCAGCGGATTGCGCAGCTCGTGACTCGCCTCGTGGATGAACTGGCGCTGCCCCTCGAAGGCCTCGTCGATGCGCCCGAGCATGCTGTCGAAGGTGTCGGCCAGGCGGCGCAGCTCGTCGTCGGGCCCACCGAGGTCGATGCGACGCGACAGATCGCTGGCCTGGATCTCACGGACGGTCGACGTGATCTGCCCGATGGGCCGCAGCATCCGACCACTCACCAGCCATCCGACGGCGAGGCTCACGAAAAACAGGCCGAGCAGGGCGGAGAAGGAGTACACCCGCAACGCGTCGAGCGCCCGCTCGTTGACCTGGTTCTGGAGGAGGCGAGCCTGATCGATCTGGAGAAAGGTGCCGCCGGGAACGTCGTAGAAGAACCCGACTGTCTCTTGTTGCAACGAGTGCCGCAACCCGAAATAGAGCGACGCGACCACGAGAGCAGCGAGACCGAAGACGACGGTCGAGTACACGAGGGTGAGGCGAAAGCGAATGGAACCGGCCCAGCCCGGAAGGCGGTCGGCGAGTCGCTGACCCCTCGAATGCAGCCGGGTTCGCACCACGACCGCTGGTTGCTCGCCGGTCGGGGGCTCGCGAGGGATGGGCCCCACCCCAGGTACGGAACCGATCGGAATGCTCACGATCCGGACGGGTCGACCAGGCGGTAGCCACGCCCGATGACGGTCTCGATGACCGACGGCTCACCGTCACCCATGAGCTTGCGCCGCAGCGTGCCCACCGTGACCCGAACGGTGTTGGTGAACGGATCGGCGTGCTCGTCCCAGACGTGTTCCAGCAGGACCTCCTGCGACAGCACCTCGCCCGGTCGGGTCATGAAGTAGCGCAACAACGCGAACTCCTTCGCCGTCAGGTCGAGCTTGCGATCATCACGACGGGCATCGTGGCGGGCGTCGTCCAACGTGACATCACCGACGGCGAACAGCGACGACGACGCCGAAGTGTCGCGCCGCAGCAGGGAGCGCACCCGCGCCGTGAGCTCGGGGAAGGCAAAGGGCTTGACGAGGTAGTCGTCGGCTCCGTCGTCGAGTCCGGCCACCCGGTCATCCAGGCTGTCGCGGGCGGTGAGGAAGAGGACGCGGGGTTGCGGCTCGAGTGACTCCGACCGCACCCGCCGGCAAACCTCCCGCCCGCCCGTTCCGGGCATGGTGACGTCGAGGCAGAGAAGGTCATACCCGTTGACGAGAGCTTTGGACAGGGCCTCGTCGCCGTCGTAGGCGACGTCGACCGCGTACCCTTCTCGACGCAGGCCCCGTGCGACCGCGTCCGCCAGTTCCACCTCATCGTCGACCACGAGCACTCGCACGGGGGAAAGGCTAGAGCCGGGGACCACTGGCGCGACCGCACCATCGCAGCAATGTCACCTTCCGGACACGCGACGGCCGGTTGGGCGCTTTACCGTGTTCTTCCACGCGACGTGGTTGGCTCCCCGCCGTGACGACCACCGATCCCCGCACCCCCCCGCCCTTCCAGGAGACCCCGATGGCCCCGACGGAGCCGATCCTCCCGAGTCCCGACGGAGACGCGGCCCAGCTCGAGCGGGCCCTCTTCGAGGTGAAGAAGGTGATCGTCGGCCAGGACCGCGCCATCGAGCGGCTCTTCATCGGGCTGCTGGCGCGAGGACACATGCTACTCGAAGGAGTCCCCGGCCTGGCCAAGACCCTCGCCGTGGAAACCGTCGCTCGGGTCATCGGAGGCTCCTACGCCCGGTTGCAGTTCACGCCCGACCTGCTTCCCGCCGACCTGGTCGGAACCCGCATCTTCCGGGCATCGAGCGAGCAGTTCGACATCGAATGGGGGCCGATCTTCGCCAACATCGTGCTGGCCGACGAGATCAACCGGGCCCCCGCCAAGGTCCAGTCGGCCCTGCTGGAAGCCATGGCCGAGCACCAGGTCTCGATCGCCGGCACCACCCGGCGTGTCCCGGAGCCCTTTCTGGTGATGGCCACCCAGAACCCCATCGAGAGCGAAGGGGTGTACCCGCTCCCCGAGGCCCAACGAGACCGCTTCCTCATGAAGATCGTGCTCGGGTACCCCAGCCCGCTCGAGGAAGCCCAGATCGTGTCGCGGATGGGCGTGAAGCCCCCGAGAGCCGAGCAGGTGCTGACCCTCGAGCAGCTCGTCTCGCTCCAGGCCTCCGCCGATGCCGTGCAGGTCGCCCCCAGCGTGGCCGACTACGCCGTTCGGCTGGTCGTGGCCACCCGCGAGCCGGCCACCCATGGCCTGCCCGAACTGACCGAACTCATCTCGTGGGGTGCCAGCCCTCGCGCCACCCTCGGGTTGGTGGCCGCCGGCCGAGCCCTGGCCCTACTCAGGGGCCGCACCTACGTGCTCCCGCAGGACATCTTCGACGTCGCTCCCGACGTGCTGCGCCATCGCGTCGTTCCGTCGTACGAGGCGCTGGCCCAAGGCCTGTCCGTCGAACAGCTCCTCGCCCGGCTCCTCTCCACCATCCCCGCGCCTATGGTCGCCCCGGCCCAGGATCCGACCTCGGTGCACCATCCGTGAGCCCCGCCTTCCCCACCGGACCACCAGCCCGGATGCCCACACCCGCCGAACGCTCCCCCATGGTGAGCGGAGGCCTCACCCCTCAGGCTCCCGCTGTCGCCGGCACACCTGCCGCCGAAGTGCTGCGCCGGCTCGAGCTCGCCGTCACCCGCCGCCTCGACGGGCTGTTGCAGGGCGACCATCGCGGCCTCACTCCCGGGCATGGTTCCGACCCGGGCGAGATCCGCCGCTATCAGCCCGGCGACGACGTGCGGCGCATCGACTGGAACGTCACCGCCCGCCTGCGCGACACCCATGTCCGCGACACGGTGGCCGATCGTGAGCTCGAGACCTGGGTGCTCGTCGACGCGTCGGCCAGCCTGGCCTTCGGCAGCGCGCTGGCCGAGAAACGCGACCTGGCCCTGGCTGGCGTGGCCGCCGTGTCCTTCCTCACCACCCGCACCGGGAACCGCATCGGAGCCCTCACCGCCGACGGCGCCGGCCGCACCACGATGATCCCCGCCCGCAGCGGACGGGTCCATACCCAGGCCCTGCTGCGACAGGTCCTCACCGCGGTCGAGGCCCCGGTCGCGGGGCGAGTGGACCTCCCTGGATCCATGCTCCGCCTCGGTGCCATCGCCAAGCGTCGCGGCCTGATCGTCGTCGTCTCCGATTTCCTCGACCCGGCCGACTGGGCCCGACCGCTACGGACCTTGGCCCTTCGCCACGACGTGGTGTGCCTCGAAGTGGTCGACCCGCTCGAGCTGGCCCTTCCCGCGGTGGGAACCCTGAACCTCCTCGACCCGGAGACCGGGGCCGAGCTCGAAGTACGAACGGACGACGCCGGGCTGCGAGCCCGATACGCCGAAGCCGCCGCGGCCCAGCGGGCCCGGATCGCCGCCCAGATCCGACAGACCGGCGCCGACCACCTCCAGCTGCGTACCGACCGTGACTGGCTGCTCGACATCGCCCGGTTCGTGTCGCGGCGTCGCGACCGGATCGATTCCCTCTCCCGGGCCACCGCCCATCAGGTCGGTGTCTCGTGAACGTCTTCGCCGTCTCCTTCCTCGACCCCTGGCGTCTCGTCCTGCTCATCGGGCCACTGGCGCTGGTGGGCATCTACGTCGCCATCCAGCAACGTCGTCGTGCCTACGCCATGCGTTTCACCAACCTCGAACTCCTGGCGTCGGTCGCCCCCAAGCGACCGGGTTGGCGCCGTCACGCCGCCGCCGCCGTGTACGTCGTCGCCCTCAGCGCCCTCGTGCTGGCCTTCGCCCGTCCCACCTGGGAGAACCAAGTTCCCCGCGAGAGGGCAACAGTGATGCTCGCCATCGACACCTCTCTGTCGATGGAAGCCACCGATGTGAGCCCCTCGCGGGTCAAGGCCGCGCAGGCCGCGGCGGTGTCGTTCCTCGACAAGGTGCCCGAAAGCGTCAACGTCGGCCTGGTCACCTTCAACGCCGCCGCATCGCTGCGGGTACCACCGACCACCGACCGCGAGGCCGTCCGCCAGGCCATCGGCAACGTGGAGCTCGGTGAGCGCACCGCCATCGGCGAAGCCATCTTCACCAGCCTCGACGCCCTCGCCACCGTTCCCCCCGCCGAGGACGGCAGCCCGGTGCCCGCGGCCGTCGTGGTGATGTCCGACGGCACGACCACGAGCGGACGGCCCGACGGCGAAGCCGTCGCGGCGGCGGCCGAACAGGGCGTTCCGGTGTCCACCATCGCGTTCGGCACCGACGAGGGCTACATCGTCGTACCCGGGGAACGCGGGATCGTCCCGGTACCGGTCGATCGCCGCGCCCTCGACGCCATCGCCAGCGACACCGGTGGGAAGTTCTACGAGGCCACCACCGAGGGCGAGCTACGCGACGTGTACGCCACCATCGGGTCGTCGGTGGGCTACGAGACCGAGGACGTCGAGGTCACGGCCTGGTTCGTGGGCGGAGCACTCATCGCCCTGTTCGTGGCCGGTGGCCTCAGCCTGGCCTGGTTCTCCCGCCTCCCGTAGTCGTCGAGCCGGCGCCGGTCAGCACGGCCCTCACGTCGCGCCGACCTTCTCGCTCACGACCTTGCTCGATCCGCCCGGCTGCATGGTGACTCCGTAGAGGCAGTCGGCCGCTTCCATGGTGCGCTTCTGGTGGGTGACGATCACCAGCTGGGCGTCGGACCGGAACTCGCCGACCAGTCCCAGGAACCGGTGGAGGTTGACGTCGTCGAGCGCCGCCTCGACCTCATCCATCACGTAGAAGGGCGACGGTCGGCTACGGAAGACGGCAAAGAGGTAGGCCAACGCCGTGAGGCTGCGCTCGCCACCCGACAAAAGGGAGAGCTTGCGAACGTTCTTCCCCGACGGCTTGGCCTCGACCTCGATACCGGTGACGAGCAGATCGTCGGGATCGGTGAGCTTCAGCCGTCCCTCGCCCCCCGGGAACAACATCGAGAACAGCGTCTCGAAGTTGACGGCCACGTCGGCGAAGGCCGCGGCGAACACGCTGACGATCTCGGCGTCGATGGCCCGGATGATCTTGGCCAATTCCCGCCGGCTCTCCTTCACGTCGTCGAGCTGGGCCTGGAGGAACTCGTGACGTTCCTGGAGAGCCTCGAACTCTTGAAGGGCGAGCGGGTTGATCGGGCCCATGATCCGCAACTCTCGCTCGAGCTCGCGGATCCGGGCGTTGGGATGCACGGTCTCGGGCAAGGGCGGGCAGTCGGCGGCGATCGCGGCCTCGGGCTCGCAGTCGAGGTCCCGCCTCAGCGCCTCCACCGCCGCTTCGATCCGCAGCTTCACCTCGGCCTCCTCGAGCTCGGCGCGCTGCAACAGCTCGCGTTGCTCGCTGAGTCCCCGCTCCTCGACCGCCCGGCGGCGGCGGCGCTCGTCGAGATCGGCGGCCACCTGGCGGGCCGCCTCGGACTGGCGGCGACGCCGGTCGCGAAGCTCACCGAGCCGGGCCTCGATCGTGACAGTGGCCTCGGCCACCACGATGGTGAGCCGGGCCAGGGCCACCGCGGTGCGCTCGAGCTCGAGGCGGCGAGCTTCGGCGACGTCGCGCTCGGACGCCGCGCCCTCGAGGCGCCGCTCGACCTCGGCCGCCCGGTGGGCCAGGAACGTGTGCCGCTCGGCCACCGACGCCGACCGCACCTCGAGGTCGCTACGACGGCCCCCGACATCGGCGGCCAGCTCCTCGAGACGAGAGCGGGCCTCGACCATCCGTCGAGATGATTCGGCCAGGTCGGCGTCGGCCGCCTCGAGCGACGGCAGAACCGTCTCGAGCTCGGCGATGCGCGCGTCCTCCCGGACGATGCGGCCGGAGAGCTCGGCCAGGTGTCCGTGCAGGGCGTCGTTCTCGGTGCTGGCGTCACGGCGGTCGGTCTCGACGCGTTGCCGTCGATCGGCGGCGGCGGTGAGCCGGCTGTCGTTGTCGTCGAGATCCCTCGCCAGGGCTCGCTCGGCCTGCTCGGCCGCGCCCAGCTCCGCCCGCGCCTCGGTCAGCGTTGCGGCTGCGACCGCTCCCGACTTCGCCGCCGCCTGGGCCCGGACACGGGCCTCGTCACGGGCCGCGCCGGTGGCGCCGGAACCGGCGACGCCGACCCGCCAACCGGTGAGGGCGAAACGGTCACCATCGGCCGTCACCGCGATGGCGTCGGGATGAGCGAGGGCGACGTCGACGGCCTCCACCCAACCGCCGTCGACCACGACCGCGGCACCGATGAGCCCGTCGAGAACAGCCTCGACATCGGGGCGATGAGCGCGAACGTGTCGACGCAGAGGCTCGCCGACGGCCGGCGACGTGCGGGCCGCCATGCCCGCGCCCAGGGCGATGACAGCTCCCGAGAGGGCTTCGCCGTGCAACGCCTCGAGGGCGCGGCGGCCCGCGGCCACGTCGTCGACGACGATGGCCACCAGGGCCTCGCCCATGGCCGCCTCGAACGCCGCCTCCCACCCGGGGTCGACCTCGACCAGATCGAGCAGGGTGCCCAGCACTCCCTCGACGCCGGCCAGGCGTTGGGCTCCGGCCCGTGAGCGGGCCTCGTCGAGGGCGAGGTCGAGCGCCTCCACCCGGGCCTCCCAGGCATGACGTTCACCTTCGCGGCGACGGTGGACGGCTTCGGCCTCGTCGAGCGCAGCCGTCGCCGCACCGCGGCGGTGTTCGGCGGCGTCGATGGCTTCGACGAGGGGCCGCTCGGCCTGCTCGGCCGCCGCCAGCTCGCTGCGCAGACCCTCGGCCTCAGCCGCCAGGAAGGCGATCCGATCACGGAGGCCATCAGCACGGAGCTGCACACGCTCGTGCTCGGACCGATCGCGGTCGGCCGCAGCCCGCAAGGCCGTCAGCTCACCCCTCACCTCGGCGGCGGCGCCGCTCGGGGCCGAGACCCCCGTGGCCCACTCCGCCTCGAAGGTGCGACGCTCCTCGGCCAACGCCCCCTCGGCCCCCGACAGCTCTCGGGCCAGCGGGGCCAGCTCCGCCTCCTCGGCCGCGATCCCGGTGAGCTCGGCGGCCAGGCGCGCCGCTTCGGCTTCGAGCGACGCGACCACACCCTGGTCGACCGAGCTTCCCTGCGCCCGCTCCACGCCGCGCCGGCGCTCGGTGAGCACCGCAGTGAGGCCACGGGCCTGCTGAAAGAGGGATTCGTGCCCGGCCAGCGCATCCCCGAGATCGTCCCCGCCCATCGCCGTGAGCTCCGCCTCGGTGGCCAGCACCAAAGTGTCGAGCTCGGCGAGGGACCGGCGCCGGCGCTGCTCGTCGTCGAGCAGCGCGGCCCGGCGTCGTGAACCCTGTTCGAGGCGTTGGCGCAGCCCGTGCAACTCACGACCGGCGACGTGGACACGCAGGGCGGTCAGCTCGGCCACCACGTCGCCGTGGCGGCGCGCCGCGTCGGCTTGGCGCTCGAGGGGGCGGAGCTGGCGCCGCACCTCGCGGAGCAGGTCCTGGAGACGAGTCAGGTTCCCCTCCGTGGCCAGGAGCCGGCGCTCCGACTTCTCTTTGCGGCGCCGGTACTTGAGCACCCCGGCCGCCTCCTCGATGACCGCCCGGCGATCCTCCGGGCGGGCGTTCAGCACGGCGTCGATCTGGCCTTGGCTGATGATGACGTGCTGCTGGCGCCCGACACCGGAATCCGAAAGGAGGTCCTGGATGTCGAGAAGGCGGCACGGCACGCCGTTGAGCGCATACTCGCTGTCGCCGGAGCGAAACAACGTGCGGGTGATGGTGACCTCGTTGAACTCGATGGGGAGCTGGCCGGACCCGTTGTCGATCGTGAGGCTCACCTCGGCCCGGCCGAGCGCGGTCCGCTTGGAGGTGCCGGCGAAGATGACGTCATCCATCTTCTGGGAGCGCACCGCCGAGGGTGCCTGCGCGCCGAGGACCCAACCGATGGCGTCGACCACGTTGGACTTGCCCGACCCATTGGGCCCGACGACGACGGTCACTCCGGGTTCGAGGTCCAGGACCGTGGTGTCGGCGAAGGACTTGAAGCCCTTCATGGAGAGTCGCTTCAGGTACATCGGGGCTCGTGGGGGCTCAACGGGCTCGGAGGCGCGTGGGTTCGGACGGGACGAGGCGCGTATCGACGGTCAGACCTGGCAGACCTGGCAGAAGTAGGTGGACCGATTGGCGAACTTGGCCTTGACGATGTCGTGACGCCGACAACGCCGGCACGGCTGCTTCTCCCGGTCGTACACCTGGTGGTGGCTCTGGTATTCGCCGGGTTTGCCGTTCAGGTCGACGTACTGACCGTCGGACAACGTGGAACCGCCGTACTTGATGGCGTCGTGGAGGATCTCGACGAGTGACCGGTAGACCCGCCGGATCTCCTGGGTGGTGAGCGTGTCGGTGTCGCGGTCGTAGCGCACGCCGGCATCGAACAGGATCTCGTCGGCGTAGATGTTGCCGATCCCGGCGATGATCGACTGGTCGGTCAAGAACGCCTTCAGCTTCATGCGCTTGCGGCGCAGCAGACGGCCGAAGTCCACCCACGACATGGGGGTCTCGACCGGGTCGACGCCGAGGTCGGAGAGCTCGGGGATGTCGGAGGTGATCTCGTCGGGGGTAGCGATGAACATCTCGCCGAAGGTGCGCGGGTCGACGAAGCGGAGCTGGCCGCCCTGGGTGAAGGAGATCACCAGGTGGGTGTGCGGCTCCTTCGGGTCCTTCGGCACGGCCCGACGCAACTGCCCGCTCATGCGCAGGTGGATCACCAGCACGTCGCCGCTGTCGAGCACGAGCAGCAGGTACTTGCCCTTGCGCTGCGCGCCGGTGATCTTCATCCCTTCGAGGCGGGCGATGAGCTCCTTCGGCTTCTGACGGCGAACGGTGCGCGCGCCGGTCACCTCGACGGACTTGATCTTCTTGCCGACGACCTCACGTTCCAGTTCACGACGGATGGTTTCGACCTCGGGCAGCTCAGGCATGGCCCTGCTCGCTCTCGCTGGTGGTGGGTGGTGGGACGCCGGCCGGATCCGGGCGGACATCACTCGGCGATCCGTCGTCGTCGGTCAGCACGGCGAGGGCGACCTTGGCCGCCGCCTGTTCGGCGAGCTTCTTCGATCGGCCCTCTCCTGCGCCCACGGTGGCGGCGCCGAGACTGACCTCGGCCCGGAAGCGCTTCTCGTGGTCGGGGCCCTCGTCGGACAGGCGGTAGGCCGGCAACTCGTCGAAACGGTGCGCGGCGAGTTCTTGGAGGTGGGTCTTGTGGTCGGCGCCACCGGGTCCGTCGCTCACCTCGGCGGCAATGCGCCCGGCGAGCTGCCCCATCACCACGAGGCGGGCCGCAACGATGCCACCATCGAGGTGGACGGCGCCGATGACGGCTTCCATGGCGTCGGCCAGGATCGATGGCTTCGTGCGCCCCCCGCTGGCGTCCTCACCCTTGCCGAGGAGCACGTCGGAGCCCAGGCCCAGGGCGGCGGCGACCTCGGCCAGCGTGGGGGCGCTCACCACCGCGGCACGGATCTTGGCCATGGAACCTTCGGACAACTCGGGCTGAACCGCGAACACGTGCTCGGCCACGATCAGGCCGAGCACCGCATCGCCCAGGAACTCGAGCCGTTCGTTCGAGGCCGCGCCGGGGTGCTCGGCGCACCACGACCGGTGGGTGAGGGCCAGCTCGAGCAGGGAGGGGTCGTCGAAGACGTAGCCCAGCCGCTCGGAGAGCGACGCGAGCGTGTCGGTTCCCAGGGCGTCAGCCCAGCTTGGCGACGACGTAGTCGACGGCGTCGCGGACGGTCTTGAGGTCTTCGAGGTCTTCGTCCTCGATCCGGAAGCCCACGCTGCGCTCCCCGAGTTCCTCCTCGAGGGCTTCGACGAGCTCGATGAGGGCCAGGCTGTCGGCATCGAGGTCGTCGGCGAAGGAGTCGCCCTCGTTGATCGAGAGCGGCTCGACCTCGAGGATGTCGGCCAACCGGTCACGGATCAGGTCGAGAACCCCGGCACGGTCCATCGGCGGCTGTTCGACATGGGTCTCTGCGGGCACGAAATCGTTCTCCTCGTCCGGTCTCGGTCCTGGGATCGTACCGTGGCTGAAGCTCGTGCGCTTGTGAACAAACCGAGGGCTCACCGGCCTCGGGCGCTGGCCGGTCAGGCTGTCACCCGGGGCGGATGGTGCGGGCGAGGTGGCCCACCACGTCGCCGAGGACCATGTCACGGGCCACGCGCACCGCATTGACGATGGCGATGGCCGACGAGGATCCGTGACTGATGATGCACACACCATCGGTGCCGAGAAGCATGGCGCCCCCCGTGTTCTCGGGGTCGAGGCTCTCGTAGAGAGGGCTGAGGGTGGGCCAGAGGACGGCGGCCGCGGCCCGGGCCTCGTCCGAGGAGTCGAAGGCCTCGAGCAGGCCGGACACGATGGCCTCGAGACCGCCCTCGAGGGTCTTCAGGGCCACGTTGCCGGTGAAGCCGTCGGTGACGACGACATCGGCCGCTTCACCCATGAGGTCACGACCCTCGACGTTGCCGACGAAGGTGGCGCCGGCCTGGGCCAGCCACTCGCCCTCGGCCAGCAGCTTGTGCGTCTCCTTCACCAACGGACTGCCCTTGGTCGGCTCCTCCCCGATCGACAGCAGCGCCACCTTCGGTTCGGCGATGCCGTAGCGCTCGCGGGCGTACACCGCCCCCATCTGGGCGAACTGCACGAGCCACTCGGCGTTGCACTCGGCATTGGCGCCGGCGTCGAGCAGCACCGTGGGGGTGGAACCGAACACCGGAATGGGCGTGGCGATGGCAGGACGCTGCACCCCCTTGATGCGACCCATCCGCAACAGGGCGCTGGCCATGGTGGCTCCGGTGTTGCCGGCGCTGACCATGGCCGAGGCCCGGCCGTCCCGGACCGCTTCCGCCGCCCGGACCAGCGACGAGTCCTTCATGCGGCGCACGCTCGACGCGCCGTCGGCATCCATGGCGATGACCTGTGATGCCGGGATGACCTCGAGGCCACCGGTGTCGGTGAGCTCCTCGGGCCGGCCGACGAGGGCGATCGGTACGCCCAGTTCGTCGGCCGCTCGGCGCGCCCCGGCCACGATCTCCGCGGGGGCGTGGTCGCCACCCATGGCGTCGACGGCGATGGGCAACATGGCGCCGGCTTCGGCGACGGTCATCAGGAGCGCGGGGTGTTCAGTCGACGTCGATGGCCTGGCGGCCGTGGTACCAACCGCAGTTACCGCACACGATGTGGGGACGCTTCACCGCTCCACAGCGGGGGCAGGTGCTGCGCGAGGGCGCCGACAGGCGCCACGCCGAGGATCGGCGGCTGCGGCTCTTCGACTTGGACGTCTTCTTCTTGGGGACAGCCATCGTTTTTCCTGGCGCGAAGGGGCCTGCGGGGCCCGCGGCTTGGGTACCCGACGGGACGGCGCGAGGCCGACCTGGGGCACGAGCAGCGGAGCTTACCCGGCGTCGGCCCCAGAATCGAAGTGCAGCTCGTCCAAGGCCGCCCAACGGGGGTCCACCGGGCGGGGCTCGGGGTCGAGGTCGAGGTCCGAAGCGTCCTCGTCGGCGACGTGAGCAGGGAAGAGGTCGGGCGCCGGCCCCCGGCAATCCTCGCCACAGAGGGGGGCCAGGGGAAGAGCCAACAACACCGCGTCGCGGACCATCGGCTCGAGATCCACGAGGTCGTCGCCCATCGGGTAGGTCTCACCCTCCACGGGGCGGGGCTCGAAGATCTCCTTGACCCGGGTGATGGCGGAGCCGGTGACGGGGGTGAGACAGCGACGACAGTCGCCCTCCCAGGGCACGGTGATGGTGCCGGTCACCACGAGCCCCTTGCTCAGCGTCTCGAGCTCGAGGTCGACCTCGATCGCTGCGCCGTCGGGCACCCGGGCGGTGGAGATGCCGAGGCCGGAAAGCACGACCACCTCGGTGAAGCGACGCCGGGCGCCGGGGTGTCGCCGCAGATCGGCGATCGCCGCAACGAGGACTCGGGCCGACACGGGCGTTGGCAGCGACGACGAGAACCCGGGGGTTCAGTCGCCCTGGTCGAAGAAGGTGGACGCCGCCCCGCGAATCGTCTCGGGACGCGCCTCCGGCGGCGGGGGGAGGTCGTCGAACTGGTCCGCGCCATGGGGCTCGACCGGCGGGTCGTCGTCGTAGAAGGCGTCCTCGTAGCCATCCTCGTGACGGTCGTCGAGGGCGTCGGGGCCGTCGGCGTCGCGGCCGTCGGGCACGGGGTCGGGTTGAGGCCCGCCCACACCCTGAGCGGCGGCCGCCGCGGCCTCGGCCAGAAGGTTCGTGCCCTGGAGCTTCTCGCGGCCGGCGGCGACGAGCGTCTGGGTGCGGTCGAGGACGATCTCGAAACTGGCCAGCTTCTGGTCACAGAAGTCCTCGACCTCGTGGCGGAGGCGGCGGGCGTCGGCCTCGGCGGCCTCGATGATGCCGTAGGCGCGCTGCTCGGCCGCCTTCACGACCTCGGCGCGCTGCACCATCCGCTCGGCCCTCGCTCGGGCCTGTTCGACGATCTCGGCGGCTTCGTGACGGGTGCGGGCCAAGAACTCCTCGCGTTCCTTCAACAGCCACCGGGCCGCCCGGAGCTCCTCGGGCAACTCCTGCAAGGCCTCGTCGACCAGCTCGAGCACCTCTTCTTTGGCGATCATCGACGAGGCCGACAGCGGCACCGGCCGAGCGGCCTGGATGACGTCGCGCAGTTGCATCAGTACCTCCTCGGTTTCCGGAGGGTGGTACTGCGCGCCCACGGGCGGCGGAGTGAGGTCGAGGTCGGGCTCGAAGTCGGTCATGCCTTGCGCTCCTCGAGGCGCTTCGCCACTGCGGGGGGCACCATCGCCGTCACGTCGCCGCCGAATCGGTGGATCTCTCGGATCAGCTTGGATGCGAGGAAGGATTGCGATGACGCCGACGGGATGAACAGCGTGTCGACGCCGGAGATCTTGTGGTTCATCTGGGCCATCTGCAGTTCGGACTCGAAGTCGGACACGGCGCGCAGGCCCTTGACGATGAAGTCGGCATCGAGCTCACGGGCCAGGTCGACGACCAGCGACGCGAACATCGTGATCACGACGTTGTCGAGGTGGGCGACGGAGTCCTCGAGCATCTGCTGGCGCTCGTCGAGTTTGAACATGGGCTCCCCCTTCTGGGGGTTACGCATCGCCGCCACCACGACGTGGTCGAAGAGCCGGGACGCCGTCTCGATGATCTCGAGATGGCCGTTGTGGATCGGATCGAAGGATCCGGGGTACAGCACGCGGGTCACGAGGGCTCCGGCGGGGGGCTGGACGGTTGGGCGATGGAGACCACCGTACCGCCGTAACCCTTCGTCCTCAGGACATGCCACCCGTCGGTGGGGAAGACGTCGCGATCGGACTCGGTCACCACCACGGCGTCGGGCGCGATCAGGCGCACGCCGACGAGGACCCCTTCCCACGTCGCGGCGTCGGTGGCGTAGGGCGGGTCGAGAAGCACCAGATCGAATGCTGTCGCCCACTCGTCGCGCTCGGCGCCGGCGAGAAACGCCGTCGCGTCGACGGCGACGATCTTTCCGCGATCGGCCAATCCGGTGGCGTTCAGGTTGATCTGCACCACTCGGCGGGCTGCGGCCGAGCGCTCGACGAACGTGCATTGCGCGGCTCCACGCGACAGCGCCTCGATGCCGAGCGCCCCCGAGCCGGCGAAGAGGTCGAGCACTCGGGCGTCGGCCACGGCATCGAGGCTCACGAGAGCGTTGAACAGTGCCTCGCGCACCCGGTCGAGCGTGGGCCGGGTGTCGTCACCGGGTGGTGTCTGAAGCCGTCGCCCCCTCGCTTCGCCGGCCACGACCCTCATGCCGATGACGGTACCGTCCCGCCTCGTTCGACCCGGGCCCGGCCTACCCTCACGGCGTGGAGGCCGAGCTCGGGATGACCTGCGTGGACTGCGACGGCACGCTGCGCCCGCTGTCGTACCCACCCGAAGGCGGGTGGGAGCCGGGCGACGTGGTGGCCTACCGCTGCCCCGACTGCCTGGAGCGCTTCGACATCGTGCTGCCCGACCTCGACGACGACGACCGCTACTGACCTCAGCTCGATCCGCTGGCGTCGCGAAACGAATTCTTCTGCGGTCCGGTCGATTGTTTCGGGGTCCGATCAGAGGGCGTCGCCGGTGGTGATTCGGGCCCCGTCGGAGCGACAACTGCTGTCGCCGTCGGTCGTTGGCAGCGGGCGTGGTCCGGCCACGCCTCCGAGGGTCGAGACCCTCCTCGATTCACACGAGATCATCAGAGATTTCCTCGGATTTCTGCTTGTGCTCGTACGTATGTTCTGGTAGGGTTCGGGCATGGATCCGGGGTTGACGACAGCGATCGAAGCGGTGGACCCGGCGCCGTGTTCGGCGGTGGTGGCCGAGTTGTTGGCGGCCCGTGATCGGCTCGACGCCAAGGTGTGTGAGGCCCTCTCCGGCTTCGTCGCCCGGGGTGGCCATCGGGTCGACGGGTGGGGTTCGACGGCGGGCTGGTTGCGGGCCCACGGGGTCGGTGAACGCGACGCCCAACGGTTGGCGGTGCGGGTGTCGCGTCTGGCGGCGTGGCCCGAGTTGGCCCGGTTGTGGTTCGCCGCTGAACTCTCGGGCGCCCAGGTCGACCTGACCGTCGGGATGATCCCGAAGGGTCTGGTGGAGCTGTTCGCCGACCACGACACCGAGATCTCCCCGCTGCTGGTCGGCCTGTCCGCCGCCGACACCAAGCGGGCGGTGCGGCACTGGGTGACCCGCGCCGAAGCGGTCGTGGCCGGTGGCGCTGTCGACGCTGATGGGCCCGGGTCGACCGCGCACCTGTCACGCACCCTCGACGGGCGCGCGGTCCTCGACGCCACCCTCGACCCCGACACCGCCACGCTCACCGAGACCGCCCTGCGCGTCGCCGGCGCCGAAGATCCTGACCTCCCGGGCGGGTTCCGCACCGCGGCCGAACGGCGCGGTGACGCCCTCGGGCGGGTCATGCGGTTCTTCTGCGACCACGCCGCCGCCCCCGGCGAACGCCCCGGGCGGCAACACCCCCACGTGGCCGTCACCATCGACCCCGCCGACATGATCGCCGGGTCCCTACGCGGCCTCGGCATCAAGACCGCCGCCGACCTCGAGGCGTTGCTGGCCGCCCGCCCCGTGAGCATCTTCGAAGAAGGGCTGTACCGCGACGCCCTCGCCCACCACCCCGGCACCCCCGTCGACCACGACCACCACCCGCTGACCGCAGGCAGCCTGGCCCGGTTGTTCACCGAAGGCACCCTCCTCCACCGGCTGTTGATCGTCGACGGGCAAGTCATCGACCGCGGCCGCACCCTGCGCCTGGCATCACCCAACCTGCGCGACGCCATGGTCGTACGCGACCGGGGCTGTCGGTTCCCCCACTGTCACGCCCCCACCGCCTGGGTCCACGCCCACCACCTCACCCACTGGAACCACGGCGGGGAAACCGACCTCGCCAACCTCGCCGGGCTCTGCGCCACCCACCACGGCGTCGTCCACCGCCACCGATGGGACCTCCACCTGCAACCCGACGGCACCCTCGTGTTCACCCGACCCGACGCCACCGTGCTCACCAGCCCACCCCCCCGACACCACCCCCCACCCGTGCTGCCGCTGCACCACCCCCACACGCACGGCCTCATCCCCACCTTCCCCGACCCCCCGACCGCGAGCACCCGGTCCAGCGATCCCCAGCCCTCCCACACCGACCCGACCGGCATCGAGCCCGCCGAGATCGAGTCGACCCGCATCGAGTTCACCGACCTCGACACCACCGGTATGGTCCGGACCCGAGCCGTCGACCTCGTCCGCCGCCAGCGTCGCGGTGCTCCCCCGATGCCGGATCTGCTCGAGTGGCTCGAAGCCGGCTGATCCCCACGCCGGTCGCGCAATCCTCGCGCCGGACCAGCTCACCAATAGGCGGCCATGATCTCGTCGGCCCACACGGGCTGCACGACCTCGCCTCGGGGGGCGAAGCCCCGCATGTGGGGCTTGAGGTCGAGCACCGGAGTGCCGTCGATGGCGTCGAGGCCGCGCACATGCACCGTCGTGCCGACGACCTCCACGACAGAGCAGGTCGTCACCCCGAGCCGGTTGGGACGCACCCGACCGCGCTGGGCGAAGATTCCGACCTCGGGCCAATCAGCCCGACCCCGGGGGCGACGTGCCCCCTGCACGACTTCGTCCTCGGCCACCTGGTGGAAGCAGTAGACGACGTCGACGTGGGAGAAGGCGCCCAAGCCCACCAGCGCGTCGGGGCCGAAACGTCCGTCGAGCTCGATGGTGCACCGCTCGTCACCCCAGTCGTCATCGACCGCCTCCACCCGTCCGCCCCGCACCCACCCGATCGGTCGAATCGTGATCTCCATGCGGTCAGACTCTCCCAGGAAGGGGCCGGCGTCGACCCCGCGATGACATCGCAACAGCCCGCGACGTCACCACCTCACAAGACTCACCCGCCATCGGCAAGGAGGCAGGCGACGAAGTGACGGCCCACCTCCTCGAACACGTCGACGACTGGATCGAAGGGTCGCAGACCGGCGCGCTCAGCCCTTCAAAAGGAACTCGGCATCGGCGTCGCCGAGCAACAGGTCGACCTCCTCGGCCAGAAGCCAGTGCTCCTCGAGCCTCGGATCCGAGTCGACCAACTCGATGGCGAGCTCGCGAGCCTTCACGACCCACTCTCGATCGCGACGAAGCGAGGCCAACTTCAGGTCGTTCTGCCCTTTCTGCCGCTCTCCCATGATCGTGCCCTCGCCCCGCAGATCGAGATCGATCTCGGCCAGCTCGAAGCCGTCGGTGGTGCGAACAATTGCTTCGAGCCGGGCCTCACCGTCTGGGGTGGTTGGTTCGCCGACCAACCAACAGTGCGAGCGGTCGGCTCCACGTCCGACCCGACCACGCAACTGGTGCAACTGGGCGATGCCGAACCGCGACGCGTCGAGGATCACCATCACCGTGGCATTGGGCACGTCGACCCCCACCTCGATGACCGTCGTGGCCACCAGCACGTCGAGGTGGCCGGTGCGGAACGCGCCCATGACCGCGTCCTTCTCGGCCGTGGGCACCCGGCCGTGGAGCAGCCCCACGCGCAAGCCCGACAGCTCGCCGGCCGTGAGCTCGGCGTGGGTCTCCTCGGCCGAACGCACCTCGAGCTTCTCGCTCTCCTCGATGAGCGGGCACACCACGAACGCCTGGCGGCCGGCGGCCACTTCGGTGCGGACCTGCTCCCAGACCTCCTCCTCGTCGAGCTCGGTATGCGCCCACCGGGTGACGATGGGCGTTCGCCCCGGGGGGAGCTCGTCGAGCACCGACACGTCGAGGTCGCCGTAGACGGTCATCGCCGCCGTCCGAGGGATCGGGGTGGCCGTCATCACGAGCACGTCGGGGATGGCGTCACCGGCCCCCTTGTCGCGCAACGCCGCCCGTTGCTCGACGCCGAACCGATGCTGCTCGTCGATCACGACCACACCGAGCGACTGGAACTCGATGCCCTCGGAGATGAGCGCGTGAGTCCCGATGGCGATGTCCACGGCCCCAGTGGCCAGCTCCGCCAGCAGCCGACGCCGTTCGGCAACGGGGGTGCGATTGGTGAGCAGCACGACCTTGAGCGGCCGGTCGAGCCCGGCGCCACCGAACAGGTTGTGCTCGTCGTTGTCGGGCACGATGAAGCCATCGAGCAGGTGGCGAATGCCGGCGAAGTGCTGCTCGGCCAACACCTCCGTCGGGGCCATCAGCGCGCCCTGGTGACCCCCCTGAACCGCCACGAGCAGGGCGCACACCGCCACGACGGTCTTGCCGGCGCCCACGTCGCCCTGCAACAAGCGGTGCATGGGGTGTCCCTTGGCCAGGTCGACCACGATCTCGGCGACCGCACGCTGCTGGGCCGCGGTGAAGTCGTAGGGCAATCGGTCACGGAACCGGTCGACGAGCGGTCCGCCGCCGTGGCCCGTCCCCACGTCGTGCGCAACACCCACCGCGCTGCGTTCGAGCTCCCGTTTGCGCCGGACCAGTTCCAATTGCACCCGCAACAGCTCGTCGAACACCAGCCGCCGACGGGCGTCGGCGGCGACGCGCATCGTGTCGGGGGCATGGATGTCGTGGAAGGCGACGGTGCGCTCGACCAGGTCGAAGCGCTGACGCAGGGCGGGATCGAGCGGATCGGCGAAGTCGCCGGCGCGGCGCAACACCTCCTCGACGAACCGGGCGATGTCCCAGCTCGTCACCCCCGCCTTCTCGCTCTGCGGGTACACGGGGACGATCCGTCCGGTGCGGTCACCGATCAGGTCGACGACGGGGTTGGTCATCTGGCGGCGCCCCTGGAACAGCTCGGTGCGACCGAACAGCACCACGTCGCTCCCCTCCTTGAGTTGGCGCTCGCGGAACGGCTGATTGAAGAAGCTCACCTTGAGGTGACCCGAACCATCGGTGACGTCGACCACCACCAGGGACTTGCCGTTGCGGGTCCTCCGGGCCGTGGTGCGGACCACGGTGACGAGCACGGTGGCCTCCTCGCCCAGATCGAGGTCGGCCAGTCGGGCCTGATTGGTGCGGTCGATGTAGCGGCGGGGGTAGTAGGTGAGCAGGTCGAGCACCGTGCGCACCTCGACCTTGGCCAGGGCTCCGGCGCGGGACTCCCCCACTCCCTTGAGCTCGGTCACCGGGAGGACGGCGAGCTGGGCCAGGCGGCGGGCCATAGCCGCGGCCCTACTCGATGCCGAACAGGTAGGGGTACAGAGGCTGGTCGCCGTGGTGTACTTCGACCTCGCATCTGGGTCGGTTCTCGTGCACCCACACCTCGATGTGGCGTGTCGCCACCGGGGTGGCCCCTTCGCCTTCGATCACCGTGACGATCTCGTGGTCGGCGCCGATGAGCTCGGCCAACAGGCCCGTGGCGGCGGAGCCGAGTTCACGGTCGATGGCGAGAATGCCGTCACGGGCGATGCCCAGCCAGTCGCCCTCGGCGATAGGTCCGAGATCGCAGCTCGACTGGCGCACGGCGCGAGTGACCTCGCCGGCCACCACATGGGCGGCGGCGGACGTCATCTGGTCGACGTTCGTCGCGGCCGTCGACTCGGGGTCGTAGCTCAACAACGCGGCGAAGCCTTCGGTCACCCCACGCGTGGGGACCACCCGCACCTGCTTGGTGGTCATGGCGTCGACCTGCTGGGCCACGGGGATGATGTTCTTGTTGTTGGGCAGTATCACCACCTCGTCGGCCGGCGCCGCCTCGACCGCTTCGAGCAGTTGGGCGGTGGACGGGTTCATGGTCTGGCCGCCGGTGACGATGCCCTGGGCCCCGAGGCTGTAGAAGATCCGTCGCACGCCCTCGCCGGCGGCCACGGCCACGACGGCACAGGAAACAGCCTCGTGCACGCGGGCCGGCGCGGTGGGGGCGGGCTGGGCCTCGCGCACCCATCGCTCCTCCTCCACTTCCTCGAGAAGATCGGTGACCCGGATCGAGCGCGGGCGCCCGATGTCGACGGCGGCCTCGATGGCCGCCCCGATGTCGTCGGTGTGGACGTGGCAGTTCCAGATCCCGTCGCCACCAACCACCACGATGGAATCACCCAGGGTGGCCCACACGTCCTTGAAGCCGGGGATGGCCTCGTCGGGGGCCTCGAGGAAGTACATGACCTCGTAGCGCAGGTCGGCCAACCCGCCCTGCCCCTCGCCGTCGTGGGCGGCCTCGAAGGCGACGCTGAAATCAGCCGAGGCACCCCCACCTTCGGGAGGCTCGGGGAGAGCGCGACCGCAGGTGACGTGCAGGGCCACGTCAACGAGCAACAGCAGGCCGGTGCCACCCGAATCCACCACGCCGGCCTCGGCCAGGACCGGCAGCATCTCCGGCGTGCGGGCCAGAGCGTCAGCGCCTCGTTCCCGGCCGGCGTCGAGCACCCCGACGAGGTCGGCACCGGCGGCGTGGGCCGCGGCGGCGCCGTCGGCCACCGCCCTCACCACGGTGAGGATCGTCCCCTCCACCGGGCGCATCACCGCCCCGTAGGCGGCGGTGGCCGCCCGGTCGAACGACGCGGCCACCACCGAGGCGTCGACCACCGGAGCGTCGCGGAACCCCTCGGCCAGGCCCCGGAGGATCTGCGAGAGGATCACCCCCGAGTTGCCCCGGGCCCCCATGAGCGAGCCGTGGCTCAGCGCCTGGCACACCGACGCCATGTCGGTGTCCGCCCCGTCGATCTCGGCCACGACGGAGGCCATGGTGAGCGACATGTTGGTTCCGGTGTCGCCGTCGGGGACCGGGTAGACGTTCAGCCGGTTGATGGCTTCGCGATGCACGGCCAGGATGTCCGCATAGCCGCGCACCATCTCACGTAGGTCGTCGGCGGAGAGTTGCTCGAGCACGGGCACGGTCGAAGATGGTAGTGACCCTGGGCAGGATGCCCGGGGCCAGCGGCGCGAGTTGGGATGTTCAGAGCCCCACGGGTAGGGTCCATCGTTCGTTCGTGTCGTCTCCCGAGGTGGTTCCCCATGGCATCGATTTGCGAGGTGTGCGGAAAGCACCCGTCGTTCGGCATGGCGGTGAGCCACTCCCATCGGCGTACCAAGCGCCGCTGGAACCCCAACATCCAGCGGGTGCGGGCCGTGGTGAACGGCTCCACCAAGCGGGTCGACGTCTGCACGTCGTGTCTGAAGGCCGGCAAGGTCACCAAGGCCGCTCGCTGACCGTGGCCGACGCCACGGTCGTCCCCGACGATCCTCCCCGGGCGGCGGTCCGCACCTCACTGCAGGGTGTGGTGAAGGCCTTCGACCCCATCGCCGCCGACGGCGTGGTGCTCTGCGACACCGACCTGGCCGAGTACGAACTCTCTCGTACGGCACTGCACAACTCGATCTTCCGCATGCTCCGCCAGGGGCAACGGGTGGTGTTCGACCTCGACGAGCGGGGCCTCGCCACCCGGCTGCGCACCGGTTCCGAGGCCGACATGGGCACCCCCGGGTTCCCCGCCGCCCACCCCGGCGACACCCAACACCCCCAGGGGGGCGGCCTCGTCGGCTGACATCGTCGACGGTCGACCCGGGTCGATCGGCCCGGTGTGGTGTGACCCCCCGCTCGTTTCCTCCGTTCCCGCTCCATCTAAGATGACTGTCACTGGCACGTCACGGAACAAGTGTCCAGTGTTCACCCGTGACGGCCCCCCACATGCTCTCCTTCGAGAGTCGACGACAACGATGTCGGAGGTCCCCATGGCCGGTCACACCACGAACCAGCAACTGCTCGACTGGGTCGAGCAATGGCGAGGGGTGCTCCAGCCCGACCAGGTTTACTGGTGTGACGGCTCGGCCGAGGAGTACGACCGCCTGTGCGGCGAGCTCGTCGCCACGGGTACGTTCCGCACGCTGAACGAGGCCAAGCGGCCGAACAGCTACCTGGCGCTGTCGGACCCCGGTGACGTGGCCCGGGTCGAGGACCGCACCTTCATCTGCTCCAACGACGAGATCGACGCCGGACCCACGAACAACTGGCGACCCCCGGCCGAGATGAAGGCCGAGCTGACCGACCTCTACACCGGGGCCATGAAGGGCCGCACGTTGTACGTGGTCCCCTTCTCGATGGGTCCCCTCGGCTCGCCCATCGCCCACATCGGCGTGCAGCTCACCGACTCGCTCTACGTGGCCGTGAACATGCGCATCATGACAAGAATGGGCCAGGGTGCCCTCGACGTGCTCGGCGACGGTACGTGGGTGCCGTGTCTGCACTCGGTGGGCATGCCCCTCGCCGACGGTCAGGCCGACGTGGCGTGGCCGTGTAACGCCGAGAACAAGTACATCGTGCACTTCCCCGAGACGCGCGAGATCTGGTCGTACGGGTCGGGCTACGGCGGCAACGCCCTGCTCGGCAAGAAGTGCTTCGCTCTGCGTATCGCCTCCACCATGGCCCGCGACGACGGCTGGATGGCCGAGCACATGCTCATCCTCGGCCTCACCTCGCCCGAGGGCGTCAAGAAGTACGTGGCCGCGGCCTTCCCGTCCGCGTGTGGCAAGACGAACATGGCCATGCTGATCCCCACCCTGCCGGGCTGGACGGTCGAGACCGTCGGCGACGACATCGCCTGGATGAAGTTCGGTGACGACGGCCGCCTGTACGCCATCAACCCGGAGGCAGGGTTCTTCGGCGTGGCTCCGGGCACCTCGACCAAGAGCAACTTCAACGCTCTCGAGTCCGTTCGGGCCAACTCCATCTTCACCAACTGCGCTCTCACCGACGACGGCGACATCTGGTGGGAGGACCTCTCCGAGGCCCCGGCCCACCTCATCGACTGGAAGGGCCAGGACTGGACTCCCGAGTCGGGCACGCCGGCCGCCCACCCCAACGCCCGCTTCACCGCTCCGGCCTCGCAGTGCCCGTCGATCGCCCCCGAGTGGGAAGACCCGGCCGGTGTGCCGATCTCGGCGATCCTCTTCGGCGGCCGCCGCGCCACCAACGTCCCGCTGGTCACCGAGTCGTTCGACTGGCAGCACGGCACGTTCCTCGGCTCGATCATGAGCTCGGAGAAGACCGCCGCCGCGACCGGCACCGTGGGTGAGCTGCGCTTCGACCCCTTCGCCATGCTTCCGTTCTGCGGCTACAACATGGGCGACTACTTCGGCCACTGGCTCGAGATCGGCCGAACCACCGACCCCGCCAACCTGCCCAAGCTTTTCTGGGTGAACTGGTTCCGCAAGGGCGACGACGGTTCGTTCCTGTGGCCCGGCTTCGGCGAGAACTCCCGGGTCCTCAAGTGGGTCGTCGAGCGTCTCGAGGGCACCGCCGGCGCGGTCGACACCGCCATCGGTCGGGTGCCCGCCCCCGGCGATCTCGACACCGAAGGTCTCGACCTCGACGCCGACACGCTGGCCGCCCTGCTGTCGGTCGACAACGATGCCTGGCGGACCGAGATCCCCCAGATCGAGGCCCACTACGAAGGCATCGGAGAACGCCTCCCCGACGAGCTGCGCGACGAGTTGCGCGAGCTCGAGAAGCGCCTCGCCGACTGACGCGGCCAGGCCCGGATCAAGAACGCAAGAAGAGCTCGCGGATGCCGAGGCCCATGATGAAAAGCATCCCGAGGCCGTAGACCAGGTACTGCCGGTCCCGCATCTGCTTGGCGTAGCTGTAGATGATGCCGACCGCGATGAAGGCGGTGAAGCCGTAGAGGGCGTGCAGGGGCGGCACCTCGACCTCGTCGACACGTTGGACGACGACGCCCAGGATCACCTCCAGCGCCACCACGACCAGGGCGAACGCCACCACCCACCACATGATCCGGGACCGTAAGCCGACGAACCAGTGGGCGCCGAGTACCCAGAGACCGGCCAACCCGTTGGCGACGATCAGTACCCAGGCGAGTCCCGAGTGAGCGTCGCTGAGCGCCACGGGCGCCTGGCCTCAGGCCTGACCGGGGCGCGAGACCACCGGCTCGTAGGCCCAGATCTCGCTGGCCACGCCCACCGGGCGTTGGGCCCCGGCGGGCGGTCCGCCGGCCTCTCCCCCGGGATGCCCGCCACCGGCCGGGGCGCCTGTCGTACCAGCATGGCCTGCGGCGAACGAGGGGGAGGAGAGCCAGGCGTCGAAGGCCGCCTGGTCGCGCCAGCGGGTGATCACCAGCCAGGTGGTGCGATCGTCGGTGGGCTTCAACAGTTCGAACCCTTCGAACCCGTCGGCCCCGTCGACCGCCCCGGCCCGGGCGGCGAAGCGATGGGCGAGCTCGTCGCCGGCGTCAGCGGGCACGGTGATGGCGTTGATCCGGATGATCGTCATGGACCGATGGTGCCCGGCGCTCGACGTCGACGCCAGTCGGCCCGGGTTCAGAAGACCCGCCCAGCCGAACGGGTCGCTCGACCCGGCCGTACACTGAACACGTGATGAAGGCTAACGATCCCTGCTGGTGTGGCAGCGGCCGCAAGTTCAAGCGCTGCCACCGTGACGACACCGAACAGCTCCGTCCCGGAAACATAGGCCCGATGCGAACCGTGCCCCCCGAGATCCCGCGACCCGACTACGCCGAGACCGGGCTGCCCATCCGATGGGCCGAACCGTGGGTGAAGTCGGCCGACGTGATCGCCCGCATGCGTACCGCTGGCGCCGCCGCCGCCGAGGTACTCGAGATCGGGGCGGCCGCAGTGGCACCCGGCGTGACGACCGACCAGATCGACGCCATCGTCCACCAGGCCTACATCGATCGCGGCGGATATCCGTCCACGCTCAACTACCGGGGCTACCGGAAGTCTCTGTGCACCTCGGTCAACGAGGTCATCTGCCACGGCATACCCGACGACCGGCCCCTGCGCGACGGCGACATCGTGAACCTCGACGTCACCATCTTCCTCGACGGTGTGCACGGCGACACCAACGCCACCTACCTGGCGGGTGACGTCGACGACGCCTCCCGTCAACTGGTCGACATCACCCGCCAGTGCCTCGACCTCGCCATCCTCGCAGTACGACCCGGCCATCCGCTGAGCGACCTCGGGGCGGCCATCGAGACCCATGCCCACGCCCACGGCTACGAGGTCGTGCGGGCCTTCGTGGGCCACGGCATCGGCGAGCAGTTCCACACCGACCTGCAGATCCCTCATTACTTCGAGCCGCGACTCACCACCCTCATGGAGCCGGGCATGGTGTTCACCATCGAACCGATGATCTCGATGGGTACCGGCAACCACCGCATCTGGGACGACGACTGGACCGCCGTCACCGCCGACGGCAGCCGCACCGCCCAGTTCGAACACACCGTCCTCGTCACCGATGTCGGCGTCGAGGTGCTCACCGCCCCCGCTGGTGCTCCGGCGACCGCTCGTCCCGCATCGGCCGCCGCCACCGGCTGACGTGCGCCACGCCCAGTTCACCATCGCCACCCTCCACGTCGGCGATACCGAGCTGCCGTTGATGTACGCCGACCTGGTGGTGGTGCGCCACGACGGGAACGACGAGCTCGACTGGGAGTGCGTCGCCGCGACGCTCCCGATCTCGGCCTACGAGCGAGAGCCCCAGCACTTGACCATGGTCGTGCTGGCCGACGGACGCACCCTTCGCGGTGATGCCGTCGTCGTGCGCTCCGACGACCAGCGCCACGTCTTCCGCGGCGTCGGGGTCCTCGAGGGGCTCGTCGAGGGCGACGTGGGGCACGACCCCCCGTAGGCCCCCCCACCGGTGGACGAGCCTTCGTCGGTGGTGTCGACGTCGGGCGGCATGGCCCAACGTCTGATGGTGGCCCGCGCCGTGATGCACCGCCCGGCCATCCTCTTCCTCGACGAACCCACCGCCGGGCTCGACCCCCAGAGCCGCATCGCCCTGTGGGGGATCCTCGGTGAGCTGCACGCCGAAGGCCAGACGATTCAACCTGCTCCGCGATCTCCGGCTCGAGGAACCCTCACTCGAGACCGTGTTCCTCGAGATGACCGGCAAGGAGCTCCGGGATTGATGACCGCCACGACCCTCCCCCCACCACCGGCCCCACCCCGATCGCCCGGCCCTCGGCGGTCGGCGCGTTCGTGGCCCTGCTGCAACGCGACCTGCACGTCCTGCTGCGCAACCTCAAAGAGTTCATCCCCCGCACGGTCCTGCAACCGCTGCTGCTCGTCTTCCCCATCGCCTATCTGGTGCCGGCCACGCCGGCGGAGGTCGAGCCGTCGCACACGATCACGCCGGTGGCATCGGTGACGATCTGGACCCGCCAGCACTCGATGGTCACCTTGCCCCCGAGATCGTCGGCCAGGACCTGGGCCGCCCGGGTGACCTCGTCATCGGTGACGAGGAGGACATCCTTGCCGGCGTCGATGTCGAGCGTGCCCTTGTTGTCGGTCATGGTCACCACCACGGGAAGGGAAAGAGCGTCGGTCGTCACGGCGGTGCACTGGAACGTGCCGCCGGACTTGATCTCCACTTCCTGCGGGCACCGCACTTCGGAGACCACCACGCTGGCCTCCGCGAACAACGAATCGATCTCGTTCTGGAGCTTGATCTCGTCGATGACCGCCGGCGCTTCGGTGGTCGCCGGTGCCGCCGTCGTCGCGGCCGCCACCACCTGCGGGGCGTCGCCACCGCTCGAACAGGCGGCCATGGCAAAGATCCCCGCAACGACCACGACGGTCCAGATCCCGACTCGCTTCACCAGGTTCCCTTCAACGCTGCTGGTCCTACCTGAACCGACTTATCCCACGCGATCGCATCCTGGCCGTGCGGGATCAGCCGAGGTCACCCATGATCGACCCGAGGCATGGTTCGCCGGCTTCGCGAGTCGAACCATCGGCGATGTACCACTCGGTCCCGAACGCCGTGGTGAAGACCTCATCAGGCATGGCCAGGAAGAACGAGTCCGGCCCGATCTGGCTGGCGTGGGCCTGCATGGCGGCGCGCTTGCGGGCCACCAGTGCGGACACGTCCACGGCGTGGGTGATGAGGGCCTCGGGTGAGCCGAACGCCTCCTGGGTGACGCGCCGCATGCGGTCGGCCTCCTTTGCACTCAGACCCCCGGCCGCGGCCACCCCCTCGGCCGCCTCCTCGAGGTCGCCCTCGAAGGCCTGGGCCTGCTCCTCCATGGACCGCCAGATGTGGTCGCGGTTCATGGTGGCCTGGAAGACCTGCGTGACTCCGGCCTTCTCGGCCGCCCGCCGCCCGACCCGGTACACCTGGATGTGATCGGGGTGGCCGTACCCGCCGTGGTCGTCGTAGATCGTGAGCACGTCGGCCTCCACCTCACAGAGCAGCGCCGCCAGCCGATCCGACGCCTCGTCGAGGTCGGCCTGCCAGAAGCACGCCGGGTTCTCGTTGGTCGACTCGCCCATCATCCCGGAGTCCTCGTAACCGAGGAACTCGACCCGACTGGCCCCGAGCAGCCGGGCCGCCTCGTGGGTCTCGACGACCCGCCGCTGCCAGAGTTCCTCGCCATCACCGAGCACGCCGGGCACCGGCTCGCCCTGTTCGCCGCGCGTCCCGAGCACGAGCACGACGTCGTGGCCGGCATCGGCGGCGAGGGCCATCGTGCCCCCCGTGGCGATCGACTCATCATCGGGATGAGCATGGAAGCAGACGAGGGTGGCCATGGGGCGAGCCTACGGTCGCAGTCAGACCACGGCGCCCGACGTTCGACGGGCGGCGATGGTGTCGGCGTCGAGCCCGGCCCACTCGGACAGGATCTCGTCGGTGTGCTGGCCGGCGTGCGAAGGTGGCCTCTGGATCGATCCGGCCGTGCGTGAGAAGCGGGGAGCCGGCGCCGGCTGGTTGATGCCGTCGACGATCACGAAGTTCTCCCGGGCCACGTTGTGGGGATGGTGAGCCGCCTCACCGAGGCTCAGGATCGGCGCCACGCAGGCGTCGGTGCCGTCGAAGATCTCGGCCCACTCGTCGCGGGTCCGGGTGGCGATGACTGCGGCCAGCCGTTCCTTCAGCACCGGCCACATGGACCGGTCGTTCTGCTGGGCGAAGTCGGGGTCGTCGGCCAGCCCGGTCTTCTCCAGCAACACCGCGTAGAACTGCGGCTCGATGGAGCCCACCGAGAGGAAGCGACCGTCGGCGCACTCGTAGACCTCGTAGTAGTGCGCCCCGGTGTCGAGCATGTTCACGCCCCGCTCGTCGGTCCAGATCCCCATCGCCATGAAGCCGTGGATGAAGGTGGTGAGCACGGCGGTGCCGTCGACCATCGCCGCGTCGATCACCTGCCCCTGGCCCGATGATCGGGCCTCGAGGATGCCGCACACGACGCCGAAGGCCAGGAGCAGCCCACCGCCCCCGAAGTCGCCCACCAGGTTCAGCGGCGGCTGGGGACGCTCGCCCGGCCGCCCGATGGCACCGAGCGCCCCGGCGATGGCGATGTAGTTCATGTCGTGGCCGGCCATGGGGGCCATGGGCCCGGTCTGACCCCACCCGGTCATGCGGCCGTACACGAGGCGGGGATTGGCGCCGAGACAGACGTCGGGGCCCAACCCGAGGCGCTCCATCACCCCGGGGCGGAAGCCCTCGATCAGCGCATCGGCCCCAGCCACCAGTTCGAGCACCGTGGCCACCCCGTCGGAGTGCTTGAGGTCGACGCCGATGGACCGCCGTCCCCGGTTCATCACGTCCTTCGGGGGCGAAGCCGGGTCGCCGCCGAACACCGAACCGGCCCGGTCGACCCGCACGATGTCGGCCCCCATGTCGGCCAGCATCATGGCGGTGAAGGGCCCAGGCCCGATCCCGGCGATCTCCACGACCTTCACTCCCGCGAGCGGTCCCATGTCGGCATCTTTCGGTAGGGACGACACCGGCGGGTGCCATCGGGTGACGAGCGAGGCGTCAGGCCGCCGATCGGGCGGCCAACGCGGTGATGTGTTGGATCATCGATGCCCAGTAGTAGTGAGGCAGCGGATGACCGGCGTCGTCGAGGCGCAGGAACTCCGAGCCCCGCAGGCACTCGGCGGTGCGCTCGCCGCCGCTGATGTCGATGAGCGGGTCGATCTCACCGTGGGCGACGAGGGCAGGGAGATCGAGGGCCCGTAGCCCGGCTGATCGCGACGGCGACGCCAGGATGGCCAGGAACTGACGGGTCACCCCGTCGGGGTCATAGCAACGGTCGAACGACATCGCCGCTCGCTCGCGGTTCCACTCCTCGTCCACGTAGACCGGGCCGCCGAGGAAACGACTCTGCTCGACCGAGACCTCGATGTTGGCCTCCCGTCCGACGGGAGCCGGCGCCAGCAGCATCGCGGCCGCCTCGGCGGTGGGCTGACCCACGTCAGGGTCTCCGGTGGTGGAGCCGTGGGACGTGAGCGTGGCCACTCGTTCGGGCTGGTCGATGGCCATCTGCTGCACGATCATCCCGCCCATCGAGTGCCCGAAGAGGTGCGCGCGCGCCGCACCGAGATGGTCGAGGAGCGCCCAGGCGTCGGAGGCCATGTCGGCCAGCGTGTACGGCGCCTCGATGGGCCCTCCCGAGAACGCGCCGAGGATGGCCGCCATCACGTCGATCTGGTGGTCATCGATCTTGGTGGACGATCCGACGTCACGGTTGTCGAACCGCACCACGTGAAAGCCGCGATCGACGAACCCCTGGCAGAGGTCGGGATGCCATGACACCAACTGGGCACCGATCCCGTGCACGAGGAGCAGGGTGGGATCGGCCGCGTCACCGAAGGTCTCGTACTCGATCTCGATTCCGTTGGCCGCAGTGCGCATGACGGCATCCTTCCGCCGCACCGGCAAGGGGTCAAGGCGGTCGGTAGCGTGCCGGCGTGGAACGGAGGGACCCGCTGACGGGTGACCGGGCGTGGATCGTCGCCTCTCGACAGGATCGCCCGAACCTCCCGCCCGACGGCTGCCCGTTCTGCCCGGGTGGCCTCGAGGCGCCGGAGCCCTACCACGTGCGCTCGTTCCCGAACCGTTGGCCACCGTTCGCCGAAGGGCGGGCGGAGATCGTGCTGTACACCCCCCGCCACGACGCCTCCTTCGCCGCTCTCTCGGCGACCGAGGCGCGGAAGGTGGTCGACCTGTGGGCCGAGCGCAGTGCGGTGCTGGGTGCGCTCCCCGACGTCGACTACGTCCTCGTCTTCGAGAATCGGGGTCCGGCGGTCGGCGCCACGATCGCCCACCCCCACGGTCAGATCTACGCCTTCGACGCGGTGCCGCCGCGAGCGCTCACGGAGCTCACCTCCGGTGACACCGACGCGGCGCTGGGACCCGACGCTCCCGGCGATCGGCTGGTGACTGAAGGCGCCGCGGGTTGGCGGGCCTGGGTGCCGTGGGCGGCCACATGGCCCTTCGAGCTGCTGCTCGCCCCGGCCCGTCGGGTTCCCGACCTCCCCTCCCTCGACGGCGCCGGTCGTGACGCCCTCGGCGCCCTTCTCGTCGATGCGGTCGGTCGGCTCGACCGGCTCTTCGCCGAGCCGATGCCCCTCATGCTGTGGTTCCACCAGCGCCCGTTCGACGGGGGCGACTGGCCCCAGGCCTGGCTGCACCTGCACGTGGCACCGATCCTGCGGTCCGCGGGGACACCGCGTTACGTGGCCGCCGGTGAGCTGGGCAGCCAGGTGTGGTTCAACCCGATCGACCCGGCCGACGCCGCCGAGCGGTTGCGACGGGCCTGACGTGCCCGACGAGATCGCCGCATTCGCACCGGGTCGCGTGAACCTGATGGGCGACCACACCGACTACGCCGGCGGCCTCGCCCTGCCGATGGCCGTCGATCTCGGCACCACCATTCGGGGGATCCGTGGTGGGGAGCGGGTGGTACTGACCTCGGCCGACCGGGAGCGGGCGGTGGACCTGCCGCTCTCGATCCCCGACCCGGCGAGCGTCGAACCGACATGGGGCCGCTACCTCGCCGGGGTCGTCGCCGAACTCCAGCCCGACCGGGGATTGGTGGGCGCGATCACCACCACGCTGCCCATCGGCGCCGGGCTCTCGTCCAGCGCCGCCCTCGAGTTGGCGGTCGCCCTGGCGATGGGTTTCGCCGGGCCGCCCCGGGCTCTGGCCCATCTCGGTCAGCGGGCCGAACAGCGGGCGTCCGGCGTGCCCTGCGGGCTCATGGACCAGCTCACTTCGGCGTGCGGCATCGAGGGGCATGCCCTACTCATCGACTTCTCCGACGAGACCATCCTGCCGGTTCGCGTCCCTGACGGCATCGACGTGATCGTCGTGCACTCGGGCGAGGAGCGGGCGCTGACCACCTCGGCCTACGCCCGCCGTCGCGCCGAGGTGGAGAGCGCGATCGAGGAGATCGGCCCGCTGAGAGCCGCGACGACAGCCGACGCTCGCTCACTCCCCGACGCGGTACGCCGTCGAGCCCGGCACGTGATCACCGAGAACGTACGGGTGAGGTCGTTCGCCGCCGCTCTCGCGAGCGGCGACACCAGCCTGATCGGACCGTTGATGGCAGAGAGCCATCTGAGTCTGCGCGACGACTTCGAGGTGTCGACCGCCGCTCTCGACGAGACGGTGAGCCAACTCACGGCGTTGCCAGGCGTGCTGGGCGCCCGGTTGACCGGCGCCGGGTTCGGCGGCTGCGTGGTGACGCTGACCGAGCAGGGCGCCATCGCCGACCCGTCGGGGGTCACGGGGCGGGGCTGGATCGTCCGCCCGTCGACCGGGGCTCGAACAACTCTCGCCTGATCGGCGGCTCACATGCGGCCGAGCAGCTCCGACTTCTTGGCCTGGAACTCCTCGTCGGTGAGCGCGCCCTGGTCGCGGAGGCGAGCCAGGTGCTCGATCTGCTCGGGCACGGTCTGCTGTGGCGGAGGAGGGGGTGCGGCCGCGGCATGAGCGGTGTTGATGCCCCCGGAGACCCGGTCGGCCTTCTTGATCTCGTTGGCCGCCATCTGCTGGTAGATCTCGTTCTGCACCTCGTCGGGACGACGGATGTCGTCGAAGCGCTGCGATCCCTCCTTGGAGGCCGACTCGATCTCGAGATCGCCGAGGCCCAGCATCCGTTCGAAGATGCGCTGACGGAAGAAGATCGTGTTGATGCGCTCGAGCGGGATCTCGATGCCCTCCTTGGCGATGACACCGGAGCGGTAGATCACCCGATCAGACGTGAGCACGAAGTGGGTGCTGATCCAGCGGATGTAGCGCTCGACGAACCAGATCAACGTGCCCACGACCAACACCGCCATGAGCAGACGGACGTCATCGGGCCATTCGAGGGCGAGAGCGGCGATACCCACGACGACCGCCGCCGCCAGGCCGACGAGCGAGCTGGCCAGATACCACCAGTGGGGGTGCAGATCGAGCACCAGTTCCTCATTGGCGTGCAGCACGTCCTGGGGATAGGGCATGGGCGAAACGCTAACCGCGAGGGCGACCGGCCGGCCGTGTCCCTGGGCATGGCTACCGTCGGGGGTCGTGCACCCCGACGCCCTCCTCGACGGCCTCAACGACGCTCAGCGCCTCGCCGTCACCTCCGCAGCCTCACCGCTGTGCATCCTGGCCGGCGCGGGGTCGGGCAAGACGAGGGTGCTCACCCGCCGCATCGCTTGGCGGGCGGGCACCAACGACCTCGACCCGCGCCACGTGCTGGCCCTCACGTTCACCCGCAAAGCGGCCGGCGAGCTCACCTCCCGGCTCCGGTCGCTCGGCCTTCGCGACCAGTTGGCTGCCGGCACCTTCCATGGGGTGGCCTACGCCTCGCTGCGGGCCCGCTGGGCTGACCGGGGCATCGAGCCCCCCACCCTGCTCGAGCGCAAGGTCGGCTTCGTGGCCCGCCTGCTGCCGCCGGCGCTGGCCCGGGTTCCGGCGCTCGACGTCGTGGCCGAGATCGAGTGGGCCAAGGCCCGCACAATCGCACCCGACCGCTACGCCGAGGCCGCCGAGCGGGCCGGCCGGCGGCCCCCGATGTCCGGCGATGCCGTGGCCGACGTGTACGCCCGCTACGAGGAAGAGCGGCGCCGCCAGCGCATGGTCGACTTCGACGACCTCCTGCGGCTCTGCGCCCGCGACCTCCAGCACGATCCCGACTTCGCCGCTTCCCAACGTTGGCGGTTCCAGCACCTCTTCGTCGACGAGTTCCAGGATGTGAACCCCCTGCAGCAGGCCCTGCTCGAGGCCTGGCTGGGTGACCGTCTCGACCTGTGCGTGGTGGGCGATCCGAACCAGGCCATCTACGCGTGGAACGGCGCCGACGCCCAGTTGCTGCGCCTGTTCCCCAAGCGCTACCCGTCGGCCGAGGTGGTCCGCCTCACCACCAACTACCGGTCCAGCCCCCAGGTGCTGGCCGTGGCCAACGCCGTCCTCGCCGGCGGCGGGCGTGGAGTCGACCGCGAAGGCGTGTTGCTGGCCACCCGCCCCGAAGGCCCCATCCCCCACGTCACCGGTTTCGAAGACGATCGCGCCGAGGCCCGCGGCGTGGCCCGGGCCACCCGCGACGCGCACACGCCCGGGAGCCCTTGGTCGGCCCAGGCCGTGCTCGTGCGCACCAACGCTCAAGTCGCCCTGCTCGGGGAGGCGCTGCACGAGGTCGGCATCCCGTTTCGCGTGCGGGGCGGAGCCGCCCTGCTCGACCAACCCGAGATCAAGGCCGTCCTGCGCGACCTCGGCCGCAGCACCAGCGGGTTCACCGAGACCCTCACCGACCTCGATGCGGCCACCGTCGACCCCGAAGACGGCGCGGCCGAGGGGGACAAGGCGGAAGAGCGGCGCGCCAACCTGGCCGCACTCGTGCGGCTCGGACACGACTACGCGGCGATCGAAGCGGCGCCCACGGTCGTGGGCTTCCTCACCTGGCTCCGGACCACGACCCGAGCCGACCAGCCCGACCGCCATGGCGATGCCGTCGAGATCACCACCTTCCACGCGGCCAAGGGCCTCGAGTGGCCGGTCGTGCACCTCGCCGGGCTCGAACAGGGTCTCGTGCCCATCGGTCACGCCAAGACCGGCGATGCCCTGTCCGAGGAGCTGCGCCTGTTCTACGTGGGACTCACGCGCGCCGAACGCGCCCTGCACCTCAGCTGGGCCTCCCAGCGGACCTACGGCACCCGCACGATGAACCGCAACCGCTCGCCCTATCTCGACACGGTGCTCGCGGCCACAGCCGCGTTGCGTCGCGGCGCCGACCCGGCGGAGGTGAGCAAGGGCGTCGGGCCGCTCGGCGGTCCCGCCGAGCCCTCGTCCGAACGAGCCCGCCCGGCACGGGGGCGTACCCGCCCCGACATGCCGAGAGCGACCGGGGGCCCCGGCCCCGACGATCTCGACGACGACGAACGCGTCTTGTTCGACGCCCTGAGGTCATGGCGCACCGACAAGGCCCGCGCCGCGAGCATGCCGCCCTACGTGGTCTGCAACGACCGCACCCTCCTCGAGTTGGCCACCCGACGACCCCGAACCACCACCGCCCTGCTGACCGTGCACGGCCTGGGCGAGGTGAAGGTGACGCGGTTCGGCGACGAGCTCCTCGCGCTCGTGGCCACCGGTGGCGTCGGCCAGGCGGCGACGATGGACACGACCGTCCCCGACGGCTGAGCCACCATGGGGTGGTGCAGTTCGCCAGCAGCCAGACGTACACCCATGACGTCGACGACGTGATCGATGCCTACGCCGACCCGACCATGTACACCGGCCTGCCCGAGCTGCCCAAAATCGGTCGCCCCGAGGTGGTCGACCACCGTCGCGGCGGCGACACCGTCCGGCTCGACATCCGCTACGCCTACACGGGAGACCTGCCCGGGGCCGCGCTGGCCGTGATCGATCTTGCCCGCCTGACCTGGGTGCAACGCACCGTCGTGACGATGTCGGACCGGACCATCACGATCGCGCTCCTCCCCGATCACTACCCCGACCGCCTCCAGTGCGCGGGTACGTTCCGGTTCGTCCCGCGACCCGACGGGGGGACCACCCGGCGAGTCCAAGGGGACCTGCGGGTGAAGGTGATGGTCGTGGGCAGCCAGGTCGAGCGCGCCCTCGTGTCGGGCCTCGAAGAGTTCCAGGAGGCCGAGACCGCAGCCGTCGACGCCTGGATCGATCAGCTCGTGTGACCCCTCCCGGCGCCCTCGACGCCGAAGTGCCGCCGGTGGGCCTACCGGTCGAGGTCGAGGTCGAGGTCGAGGTCCACGATGACCGGCGCGTGATCGCTCGGCTGCTTGCCCTTGCGGGCGTTGCGGTCGATCAGCACGGTGCGGGCCTTCGGGGTGAGCGACGCCGACGTGAGCACGAGGTCGATGCGCATGCCCCGACCCTGGTGGAAGTCTCCCCGGCGGTAGTCCCACCAGGAGAAGAGCCCTCCGTCGTCGTAGTGGTCACGGAAGACGTCAGCGAGTCCCCAGTCCTCCAGACGGGTCAGGGCCGCCCTTTCGGCCTCGCTCACATGGGTGGCTCCGACGAACGACGCCGGGTCGTGTACATCGCGGTCGTCGGGAGCGATGTTGAAGTCGCCGCAGACCGCCACGAGGGCGGAGGGGTCCTCGAGGTCGTCGAGGGTGGTTCGCAGTCGTTCGAGCCATCGAAGCTTGTAGGCGTAGTGGTCGTCGTCGAGGGCGCGACCGTTGGGTACGTAGGCGGAGGCCACCCGCAGATCGCCGCAGGTCGCCCACAGGAGGCGGGCGTCGAGGTCCGCCTCGCCGCCGTCGTCCCAACCAGCCCGCACGTCGGCCAGGCCACAGCGAGACAGGATGGCCACCCCGTTCCATTGGCCCTGGCCGTGGTGGGCACACTCGTACCCCATCGCCCGGAAGGTCAACGCGGGGAAGGCGCCGTCGGCCAACTTGGTCTCCTGCAGGCACAGCACATCGGGCTGCATCTGCTCGATCCACTCCTCCACCCGAGGTAGTCGGGCCTTCAACGAGTTGACGTTCCAGGTGGCCAGGCGCAGCACGGCTTCTCAGCCTAGTGGTGCGTAGTTGAATCGGCGGGGGTGGTTCGACGAGGGCCGAAGGGGCCCGACAAGAAGGGCCGAAGGGCCCTGCTCGCTCGAAGGTAGGTTGCCGGCGACCCGCTCACACAGGAGCATTTCGCGGTGACCGACCCGACCCACTTGACCCGGATGCAGCGCTTCTGGTCGTGGCTCGCACTGTGGCTCGGGCGCCATGCCGGCATCGTGGCCCTCGTCGGTCTGCTCGTGACCCTCGTCCTCGGGTACGGCACGGCCCGACTCCAGTTCGCCACCGGCCAGGACAGCTACCTCAACCGCGGCGACCAGATCGCGATCGACAACGTGGAGTACCAAAGCCTCTTCGGTGGCCAGGCCGTGCTCGTGCTGTTCACCATGGACGAGGGATCGACGGTCTCTGACCTCATGAGCCCGCAGAACCAGGCGGAGATGGACCGGATCGCCGTCGATCTCAGCGCCCGGCCCGAGCTCATCCAGTCGGTGATCAGCCCGAAGACCGCGCTCGACTGGACCGATCGTCTGCTCCGGCTCACCCCCGAGGGACAGGTGGCGCCCGCCTCCACGGCGTCGGCGGCCGGGGTGGCCCTTCTCAACTCGACCACGGCTCTGACCGCCGGCGGCCAGCCGCAGTCAGCCGAGAGCGTGGCCGCCCGCACCGCCGACGCCATCATCCAGCTCGAGCGACTGGGCGAGATCCCCGAACCGATCGGGTGATGTCCGACCCCGACTGGATCGACTTCCTCCTGTTCGACAACGCCGGACAGATTCGCAAGGCCCAGGCGCCGGTGTTCACCGACGACACCCACGCCCAGATGATCGTGCGGCTCGTCGGCAACGCCTCGATCGAGACCGAGAGCGCCGGAAGCGTGCCCGTGAAGGACACGGTCGAGCAGGCCGTTGCCACCGGCGCGTTCCCCAGTTCCACCCTGACCGTCACCGGGGCCTCGTACCTGCTGAAGGACATCAACGATTACCTGCGCGGCGGGATGCTCCAACTCGGTGCCATCGCCCTGGTGGTGATGACGATCATCCTGCTGTTGCTGTTCGACGTCCGGTGGCGTCTCCTCCCGCTGTTGGTCATCGTGTTCGGGGTGACCTGGGCCTTCGGCGTGGCGGGCTAACTGGGCATCCCGCTGACCCTGGTCACGATCGCCGGCCTGCCCGTGACGCTCGGCATCGGCATCGACTACGCCATCCAGATGCAAGCGCGGGTGGACGAGGAGATCATCGTCGATCGCGCCCACGCGCCCCTCCAGGAGACCGCTCGCGGCCTGTGTCCGGCGCTGGTGGTCGTCACCCTCGACGCCGTGTTCGCCTTCACGGCCCTGCGCTTCGCGAAGGTCCCGATGATCCGCGAGTTCGGCCTGCTGCTGTCCGTCGGCATCGCCGTGATCTGCCTGGCGAGCATCGTCATCCCCCTCGCCGTGCTGGGGATCCGCGAACGGAAGTCTCCGACGACCGGCCGCAGCTTCGGGTCCGACCGGCTCGGGCGCCTCACGAAGTGGCTCGGCTCCCTCCCGCTCTGGGCTGGACCCATCCTGGCCGCGGTCAGCTTCGTGGTCTTCTTCGGAGGGGTGGCGGTCGAGGACCGCCTCGAGCTCCAGAGCGACCCCGTGCAGTGGGTCGACCAGTCGTCGGCGAGCATCAAGGATTTCCGGGCGGTGGAGGAGCAGACCGGTTCGAGTTCCGAGCTGGCCTTCTTCGTCCAGACCGCACCGGACCAGGTCTTCTCCCAGGACACGGTCGACTTCATCAGTGGGTACGCGTACGGGTTGCTCGAGGAGCGCAAGGCCACGGTCAACCAGATCCGCGACACGGTGTCACCGCCCGAGGGGATCAAGGCGGTGCCCTCGGGTCTGGCCATCGTGGGTGTCGGCCTGCTCGAAAACCTCCAGGCCAACCGGATCCTCCTCACCTACCTGGCCCTGCTCTTCGTCGGCATGAACGTGGCCGTCGCCCTCTTGGTCGCCCTCACCGTGCTGCCCCCGCTGCTGGTGTGGGCCGACACCCGGGGCTGGGTGAGCAAGGGGGAGATCCCACCCGACCTGCTGGCCACGATCACCCCCGGACTGGCCGGCATGACCGAGGCCGAGGCCGTGGCGCAGGGCCTCGCCCCGGGGCTCGATCCGCCCCAGGAAGCGGCCGCCCGCGGCTCGGCCCGGGAGTGACGCACCGGTAGGCTCGGACCGTGGCCGAAGACTCCTCCCCGCAGATCGCGGGCCCCAACGCGTGGCTCGTCGACGAAATGTTCGAGCAATACCTCGCCGACCCCGAGTCGGTGAGCGAGTCGTGGCGGGACTTCTTCCACGACTACCGACCTTCGGGGGTCAAGGCGTCGACTGGGTCCTCCATGCCTGCGCCCACGCCCAGCGTCGCGGCGACGGCACCGACGTCCGCACCGTCAGCACCCGGGGCCCCCGCCGCCGACGAGGTCCCCGGCGAGCCACTGAGAGGAGCCGCCGCCCGCATCGTCGTCAACATGGAATCCAGCCTGTCGGTGCCGACGGCCACCAGCTTCCGCGAGGTGCCGGCCAAGCTCCTCGAGGTCAACCGCAAGATCGCCAACGGCTACCTGGGTCGCACCCGTGGCGGCAAGGTGAGCTTCACCCACATCATCGGGTTCGCCGTGGTGCGAGCCATCGCCGACACGGTGCCGGTGATGAACTCGTCGTACCTCGAGGGCCCCGACGGCAAGCCCCGCGTCGTGCGCCCCGAGCACATCGGCCTCGGCATCGCCGTCGACGTCGAGAAGGCCGACGGCAGCCGTTCGCTGCTCGTGCCGTGCGTGAAGAACGCCGACACCCTCGACTTCGGCGAGTTCCTCGCCGCCTACGAGGACCTCATTCGGAAGGTCCGTTCGAGCAAGCTCACCCCCGACGACTTCTCCGGCGTCACCGTCAGCCTCACCAACCCGGGCACCATCGGCACGGTGCAGTCGGTGCCGCGCCTAATGCTCGGCCAGGGTCTCATCGTGGGTGTTGGCAGCCTCGACTTCCCCGCCGAGTTCCAGGGTGCCGACCCGGCGACCCTGGCCGACCTCGGCATGTCGAAGATCATGACGATCTCGTCGACGTACGACCACCGCATCATCCAGGGCGCAGAGTCCGGGCTCTTCTTGAAGCGGGTCCACGAGCTGCTGATGGGCAGCGACGACTTCTACGAGCAGGTGTTCCGTCCACTCGGTGTGCCCTACGAGTCGGTCGAGTGGCGCCGCGACGTCAACCCTGTCGACCGCGAGACGTCGATGCTCGACAAGCAGATCGTCGTGCAGCAGCTGGTGAACTCCTATCGCGTTCGGGGCCACCTCATCGCCGATCTCGACCCCTTGTCCAGCGAAGAGCCGCACATGCACCCGGAGCTCGACCCGGCGACCTACGGCCTCACCATCTGGGACCTCGACCGCGAGTTCCACACGGGGGGCATCGCCGGGCGCGCCCGCATGAAGCTCGACGACATGTTGCACGTCATGCGCGACGCGTACTGCCGCACCATCGGCATCGAGTACATGCACATCCAGGAACCGGCGGAGAAGCGCTGGATCCAGGAGCACGTCGAAGGGGTGTCGGTGGAGGTCGACGCAGGCGAGAAGCGCCACATCCTCGAACGGCTCAACTCCGCCGAGGCCCTCGAGAAGTTCCTGGCCACCAAGTACCTCGGCCAGAAGCGCTTCGGTCTCGACGGCGCCGAGTCCACCATCCCCCTCCTCGACACCCTGCTGTGCGAGGCCGCCGATGCCAGGATGCACTCCGCCGTGTTGGGCATGGCCCACAGAGGCCGGCTCAACGTGCTCGTCAACATCGTCGGCAAGAGCTACCAGCAGCTGTTCAACGAGTTCGAGGGCAACATCGACCCCGACTCGATCCAGGGTTCGGGCGACGTGAAGTACCACCTCGGCCAGTCCGGGAAGTTCGAGAGCCGTCGCGGCAACACCATCGAGGTGGAGCTGGCGGCCAACCCATCGCACCTCGAGGCGGTCGACCCGGTGGTCGTGGGCATGACCCGAGCCAAGATGGATCTCATCGAGCCGCCCGGCAACTATCCGGTACTGCCGGTGCTGGTGCACGGCGACGCCGCGTTCGCCGGTCAGGGGGTGGTGGCCGAGACCCTCAACCTCTCCGACATCAAGGGCTACCGGGTCGGGGGCACGGTCCACGTCATCATCAACAACCAACTGGGCTTCACCACCCCGCCCACTGCCGCCCGCTCGTCGGAATACCCCACCGACGTCGCCAAGATGGTGCAGGCCCCGATCCTGCACGTGAACGGCGACGACCCCGAGGCGGTCGTGCGGGTGGCCCGCCTGGCCTTCGCCTACCGGCAGGCGTTCCACAAGGACATCGTCATCGACATGTTCTGCTACCGGCGCCACGGCCACAACGAGGGCGACGACCCGAGCTACACCCAGCCCCTCATGTACCGCCGCATCGACGCCCGCCGCACGGTGCGCAAGCTCTACACCGAGGCACTCGTGAAGAAGGGCGACATCTCGCTCGAGGAAGCCGAAGGCGCACTCGACGACTTCCAGCGTCAGCTCCAGAGCGCCCTCGACGAAACGCGCTCGCAGGCCCCGACCCACTCCATCAGCCGCGCTCCCGAGAGGGTGTACATGGGGGTGCGGCCCCATGTACACACGGGCGTGCCTCGCGAGGCGCTCGACGAGATCTTCGCCGCCCTCGACCACGTGCCCGAGGGCTTCACCGTCCATCCCAAGCTGGCCAAGCAGTTCGACACCCGTCGGGCCATGTACACCGCCGACGGCGAGGTCGACTGGGCGCTCGGCGAGGCGTTCGCCTTCGGATCGTTGCTCCACGAGGGCACTTCGGTGCGGGTGGCCGGGCAGGACACCCGCCGCGGCACCTTCTCCCATCGCCATGCCGCCATGGTCGACTTCGAGACCGGTGACGAGATCACACCGCTCAACGGTGCCGCTCGCGACGGCGCCAAGTTCTGGATCTACGACTCGTTGCTGTCGGAGTTCGCGGCGTTGGGATTCGAGTACGGCTACGCCCTGGAGAACAAGGATGCTCTCGTCGTCTGGGAGGCCCAGTTCGGCGACTTCATGAACGGCGCCCAGGTCATCATCGACCAGTTCATCGTGGCCGCCGAGGACAAGTGGGAGCAGACCTCGGGCCTCGTCATGCTGCTGCCCCACGGCTACGAGGGCCAGGGCCCGGAGCATTCGTCGGCCCGCATCGAGCGGTTCCTGACCCTCTGTGCCGGCGACAACATCCAGGTCTGCAACGCCACGACCTCAGCCCAGTTCTTCCACCTCCTGCGCCGCCAGATGCACCGCGACGTTCGCAAGCCACTGATCGTGTTCACCCCCAAGTCGGGGCTTCGGGCCAAGACCTCCCGCTCTCCCATCAGCGATCTCGTGTCGGGGTCCTTCCAGGAGGTGCTCGACGACCCGGGTGTGGTCGACCCCGCCGCGGTGCGGCGGGTCGTGTTCGCCTCGGGCAAGGTCGGGGTGGAGGCGCAGGCCGAACGAGACCAGCGGGGGGCGCCAGTGGCCATCGCCAGGGTCGAGCAGCTCTACCCCTGGCCCTTCCAAGGGGTCGCCAGCCTCCTCGAGCGCTACCCCAACGCCAACGAGCTGTTCTGGCTCCAGGAGGAACCCGAGAACATGGGCGCCTGGAACCACATCAAGGGCCGGTTGTACGAAGCCCACGACGACACGCACTCGATCCAGCGGGTCAGCCGCCCCGAGTCGGCCAGCCCCGCCACCGGCGCCCTGGCTGTGCACCAGGCCGAGGTGCGCCTTCTCTGGGACCAGACCTTCGGCGAGGCCTGAGCCCGGCGGCGGCCGCGTCAGTCAGGCCAACAGGTCCTGGGCCACTGCACCCCACAACTCGGTGGAGAGACGCAACGACGCCGTGTCGATGCGCTCGTCGTCGCCGTGGAACATGGTGCCGTAATCCTCGAACGTGAGGTTCTCGCTGAACAGGCCGAAGCCGTAGGCGGTGCTACCGGCGCGGCGGAAGAACCGGGCGTCGGTCGCCCCCACCGTCAGGAACGGCACGGTCTCCGACCCCGGGTACCAGCGCTGGGTGAGGGCGGAGAGACTGTCCCAGAGCGGTGTGTCGATCGGCGACGCGCTCGAGGCGTCGTAGCGCGTCGGGATGTAGGTGACCTTCTCGGCGAGGTCGCCGAGCGCCTCGAACAACTGGGCGCGGACGTCCTCCTCGCTCTGGCCGGGGAGCGTGCGCACGTCGACGTGCAGGTCGACGGTGTCGGGGATGACGTTGATCTTGGTGCCCCCCTGCATGATCGTGGGGGCGAAAGTGGTGTGGGTGCAGGCGTGGAACTGCCGGGCCATGCCATCGGGCAGGTTCTCCAGCATGTCGTCGAGCCCATCCTCGGAGAGCAGCGGCCCGGTGATCTCGTCGGGGTACCCCATCGACGAGATGAATCGACGCCAGGTCTCGTGGATCATCGTCTCGGGCCGATACTCGTGGAGGCGGCGGACGACCTCGGCCGCAGTGACCAACGCGTTGTCGGTGCGGTAGGGCTGCGACCCGTGGCCCGGTGTTCCGCCGATACGCAATTTGCCCCACAGCGCGCCCTTCTCGCCGACGATCACCGGCAGCTTGATCCCGGCAGGGCTGGGGAGCGGGATTCCCCCTGACTCGGTGATCACGTAGTCGGCCTGTACCGCGTCGAGATGGTGCTCGACCATGAACTCAGCTCCCCAAGTACCCAGATCCTCCTCGTCGGCCACGGCCAGGTAGACCAGGCTGCCGTCCGGGGTGAACCCGTCACGGGCGAGGTGCCGAAAGGCCACCGCCATCGACGAGGTGAGGTTGAGCATGTCGACGGCGCCCCTACCCCACACCTCGCCGTCGATCAGTTCGCCGCCGAACGGATCGTGGCGCCACCGGGCCGCGTTCGCCGGTACCACGTCGGTGTGACCCATGAGGAGCAGCGTGGGGGCATCGGGGTCTCGTCCTTCGATGCGGGCGACGAGACTGGTTCGACCGGGCGCGGAGGTGTAGCGCTCGAGGTCGAGCCCGGGCCCCTCCAGGTAGGCGGCGAGCAGGTCGGCGCTGACCTGCTCGTTGCCGGACTCGGGGGTTCCGTCGTTCACGCAGGCGTTACGCACCAAGGCCTGGAGCAGCTCGGTGCACTCGCCTTCGAGACCCATTGCGGTGTCGGCCACGGTCCGCAGCGTAGGCTGATCCCGTCATCACGTCGTGGAGCGTTTTCCAACCTCCCGGCCGCGGCCACCCCCCCGACCGGCGCTTCAGGCGCCTGGTGCGAGGGGTGAACGGGTCGGTCCGGGTTGGTGCCGCTCGCCGCCGCCCGATCCCGGGCGCCGAAGTCCCGCTCCGGTGGGCAAGAACAGAAGAGTCGAAAACTCAATGATCCGATCCCATGTGGTCGTCGATGGTTCCAACCTCGCGACCGAAGGGCGCACGACCCCGAGCCTGCGCCAGCTCGACGAGGCCGTCACCGCCTTCCTCGACGAACACCCCGTCGAGACGCTCACCGTGGTTGTCGACGCCACCTTCCCCAACCGCATCGACCCGTCAGAGCGACCCGAGTACGAAGAGGCCATTCTCGCCGGCGAACTCGTCACACCCCCGGCTGGGGCCATCGGCCGCGGCGACGCCTTCATCTTGCAGATCGCCGACAAGGTGGGCGCCACGGTGCTGTCGAACGACTCGTTCCAGGAGCTTCACGCCACCCATCCGTGGGTGTTCGAGGACGGGCGCATCATCGGAGGCAAGCCCGTACCCGGCGTGGGATGGGTCTTTCTCCTGCGCACCCCGGTCCGCGGTCCGGTGAGCCGTCGGGCCGTCCGAGAAGCCAAGGACGGCGACGGAGGCCGGGGTCGGGGCCGGGGCCGGGCCAAGGGCAACACGCCAACCGATCCGGCACCGGCGAAGAACGGATCGAAGAAGGCCGGATCGAGAGGCAACCAATCGGTCAACCAGCAGGGTGGTCAGCAAGGCGGCCGGAAGAAGACAGCGGCCGTCACGGCGCCGGCCGACAACGAGAACACCAAGGCTCGCCGAGGCCGAGGCTCACGCAAACCCCCGGAGCCGCTGAACGACGCCCTTCCTTTCATCGAGTTCGTTGCCGCCCATCCGGTGGGCAGCACGCTCGAGGGTGAGGTGCAGGTGTTCTCGAGCCACGGCGCCTACGTGCTCGCCGGCGGAGCCCGGTGCTACGTCCCGCTCAAGCTCATGGGCAATCCTGCGCCGCGAGCCGCTCGCGACGTGATGGTCGTCGGCGAACGGCGCCTCTTCGCCGTGCACTCGATCGACGCCCCACACCGCGGAATCGACCTGGCGATGGTGGCAGCCCCCCCTCTCAGTTCTCCCATCGGCGCAACTACCGACGAGGCTTCTCCTGCAGGTCGTATGCCGGCAAAGCGAAGCGCAGAACCACGCAGCCAGGGGCCATCGAAAAAGATTGAAAGCGAAACCACCTCGTCCAGGGTCATCGGTGTAAGCGCAAGAACCACACCTGACGTTGACGCGGTTGGTACAACTAAGGCTGACGAACAACACGCCGAGGAGGCGAAGGTGACCCCAGCAGCGAAGAAGGCCCCCGCCAGAAAGAAGGCGGCCAAGAAGGCTCCGGCTCGCAAGACGACAGCCAAGAAGGCTCCGGCTCGCAAGACGACAGCCAAGAAGGCTCCGGCTCGCAAGACGACAGCCAAGAAGGCTCCGGCTCGCAAGACGACAGCCAAGAAGGCTCCGG
>JBDNHK010000020.1:0-21317 GCA_041688815.1 Acidimicrobiales bacterium
CCGCTAACCCCGACCGATTCCGGCACCGCCGACCCACACCGCCCCGGCTACCCACCGTCGCCTGGATCAACGAACCATCCCGAGAAGCACTCATACAGAGCAAGTAACCCGCTCGTGTCTCAAACTCCTTGACAGGCTCCGGACTGCCGCTGGCGACCACGGGAGGTCTGGTCGAGGCACTCCCTGTTGCACGTCTCTCGCTCCTGGGGAGTGGCCACGTCTCGAAGGATCGAGATGATCGTCTCGGTCCGGTCGACCGAGACCTTGAACCGACGCCTCCCCCAGAAAGCGCTCTGCGAACCAGCGGATGTGCTGAACGAAGGGCCATACTAAATCTCCCAGCCCGAACGGCACGCAGCCTTCCCTTCAGTGACACTACCCAACGAGGAACACAAGCCGTGACTGACACCATCCTGCAGCAGAACCTCGATGCCGTCTTCCAAGCCCATATGGACGCCGAACTATCGGGCGACCTCGACAAGACATTGGCGACGATGGCACCCAATCCGCATCTCCTGAGCGTGCCGACGATGGTGGGAGGCCAAGGCTCGGAGAGCGTACGAACATTCTACGCGAAACGGTTGATCGGCCAGTTCTTCCCGCCCGACGTGAAGTTCGAGACGATCTCGCGGACCTACAGCAACGAGCGGCTTGTCGATGAACTCATCATCTCCTTTACGCACACCACCAAGATTGATTGGATGCTCCCAGGCGTCGATCCCACCGGCAAACACGTCGAAGTGGTCTTTGTCGTGATCGTCGGGATAGAGGGCGACAAGGTCTCCTACGAGCACATCATCTGGGACCAAGCGAACGTGCTGGTGCAAATTGGCCTCCTCGACCCGACTGGCCTCCCTGTCACTGGAGCCGGTGCTGCGGCGAAACTGAGGAATCCTGCTTTGCCTGATCCTTTCTTCGGCGAAGGCTAGAGAGCAAGGAAGCCCGAGGAGCCAGGACATAGAGGGTTTGTGGAGGGTTGAACATCGCAGGCCTTTTGCCGATGACCCCCCTGCCAACAGAAGCGAACCTTATTGACCTCGCTGCATGAAGCGCCCCGGGTCTGGTGGAGGCTCCAGCCTTTGAGAAGGATGGAGAGATGCCTCGAAATGGGAAGTACCCCGACGAGCTTCGTCAGCGGGCGATCCGGATGGTCCTGGACCACGATCGCGAGTACGGATAGCAATAGGAGAGGATATGCCCAGTCGCCGAGAAGCTGGGACCGAAGGCCGAGACGGCCTTGGCCTTGGCTCCCGGGGCGAAGCGCGAGATCCAGAACTCGGGTGGTCGGTTGCCGGGCCAGGGCATGGTCAAGGCCGGCGTCGTCTGCAGTTGGGTGACCGTCGGCGTGGTCGTTATCGGTGTGCTCTTGGTGATCGCGGCCGTCATCCTCTCGTCCGTCAGCAGCATTTAGCACGCAGTGATCGCCAGGCACTGCTCATGCAGGGTGGTCACCGATCGCGTCGCGCGCGATGCCATCGAGGAGTCCGGGGAAGACCAACCGGTGGAAGGGTGCCACGGTGTACCAGTACCCGCGCCCGAGCAGGCCACGGGGACGAAAGCGGGCTGTTTGCACGAGGCGCGTTCCGGCACCGACGGGTTCCATCGACCACTCGAGCCATGCCTCGCCCGGAAGGCGCATCTCGGCGTGCAGCACCAGCAAGCGGTCGACGTCGAGGTTCTCGACGCGCCAGAAATCAACGGGGGCGCCGACTGACAACATTTCGGGGTGGCGGCGGCCTCGTCGCAACCCGGGTCCACCCGCGATCTGGTCGAGGAGACCGCGTGCTTTCCACAGGAGCTCACCCCTGTACCACCCGCGTTCGCCGCCCACCCGGCACACCGCTTGCCAGGTACGGTGCACATCGGCGTCCACGACGACGACACGGACATCGGTGAGCTCGGTGCCACCGGTCCAGTCCGGGTCGGTTGCCCAGGATTGCCACACCGGCGAGGACGCGTCGTCGAACTTCGTCGGAACGTCGCCCACCGCGGTTCTGCCGATCGCCCTGTGGATCGCTTCCGCGAGCGGGACCTGCTCGAAGGGGAAGAGCACCTCGGCCCGCCGATCAGTGACGACCACCGTGTTGACCAGCGAGTCGACCAGCGGACGGGCGAGCTGAGCGGGTACCGGCGTGACAAGCCCGACCCACAGCGACGACAAGCGCGGAGTCAACACCGGCACCGGGATCAACCTGCGCTTGGTGAGCCCAGCCTGCTGCGCATAGAGCGCCATCAGCTCGGCGTACGACACCACCTCGGGGCCACCGATCTCGAGAATGCCCGCGAGCGGCGCCGGCTCTGCGACCGCTCGGACGAGATAGAAGAGGACGTCACGGATCGAGATCGGTTGGCACTGCGTCGACACCCACTTCGGGGTGACCATGACCGGCAGGACTTCGGTCAGGTACCGCAACATCTCGAAGCTCGCCGACCCCGAGCCGATCACCACCGCGGCTCGCAACTCCACGGTCTCGACGGGCCCGGCGGCCAGTACCCGGCCGGCCTCATGGCGGCTCCGCAGGTGAGCACTGAGTTGGCTTCCGTCCTCGCCGAGACCACCGAGGTAGACGATCCGCTGCACTCCTGCAACTTCAGCCGCGCCACGGAAGTTCTCCGCCAGGGCGCGCTCGCGGGCAACCCAGTCCGGGCCCTCTCCGATGCTGTGCACCAGGTACACCGCAACGTCAACGTCCTTCATCGCCTCACCGAGGTCGCCGCCGATATCCGCCCGAACCACCTCGACGTGAGTGCGCCAAGGGGCTTCATCGAGCTTGCGCGGATCGCGTACGACGCACCGCACCGTGTGCCCATCCTCGAGGAGCTCAGGAACGAGCCGGCCACCAACGTAACCCGACGCTCCGGTCACGAGGACGCGTCTCGAACGGCGCGGCTCATCGCTCCCAGTGGCCAGGTTCGTCACCTCGTGACTCTACGGGCGCTTCGGAGCGGGGAGCGAAGTTGGCCGGGACCGTTCACCAGCCAGGCCGGGGTCCCGCCATCATCACGGCACTGCGCCGGGGCCAGGGCCCTACGCCAGGGTGCCGCCGTCGACGCGGAGGCAGGTGCCGTTGACGTGGGCGGCGTCGTCGGACGCGAGGAAGGCAATGGCGCCAGCCACGGTCTCGGGGCCACGTACCTGCTCGATCGGGGAGATGCGGGCGAACAACTCGAAGTCGAGACCCTCGGGCGGGAACTCGATCTCGCGGATCGGTGTCTCGACGCCACCAGGGGCCACCGCGTTCACCCGCAGCCCCCGCTTGGCGTACTCGACGGCCAGCGTGTAGGTCATCGACACCACCCCGCCCTTGCTGGCGGCGTAGGCCAGCATCCACGGGTGCCCCGACAGGCTCGAGGTCGAGGCAGCCATCACGATGTTGCCCTTGGTCTCGAGCAGATGCGGAATGCACTCACGGGTGACCAGGAAGGTGCCGGTGAGGTTCACCGCCAGGAGACGGTTCCACTGCTCGATGGTGACCTCGTGGCTGTGCGTCACCATGCGCAGAATCCCGGCGATGTTGCACAACACGTCGAGTCGTCCGAACTCCTGCACCACCTCGGCCACCATCGCCACCACCGCCCCTTCGTCGCTGATGTCGCACACCCACGAACGGGCAGGCACCCCGGCGGCCCGGGCCGCTTCGGCCGCGGCGGCGACGGCGTCGGCCTGCACGTCGACGCACGCCAACGTGGCACGGCGCACCGCAGGCCTGGGACCGAATCGTTGCATCGCGTCGTCGGGCACCGAGACGTGTTCTCCCATAACGACAACGGGGGCCTCGGCCAGCGACGAGGGCTGGCTCTGGCGGCCAGGCCCGACCTCACCGATCCGATCACTGCTCGTGGTCTTCCCCTCGGCCTCAGCAGCCCAGCTGTTCCTTGACCGGGTCGAGGCGGGCGGCGTAGCCGTCGAGAGCCGACTCGATCGCGGCGCGTCGTTCCTCGGCCCCACCCTGGGCCCCCGCGACGGCGGTGTCGAGCTGCGTCTGGGCGTCTTCGAGTCCGGTGCTCGTGCCGGCGGGCACCCGATCTCCGAGCGACGAGACGGCAGTCGTGGCCAGGTTGGCCGCCGCCTGCACCTGGTCGAGCTGTCCGGGCGCCAGCGTCTCGAGGTCGATCCCGGTGATGTCCTCCTGCACACTGGTGATCGCCGCGCACACCGGTGCGGTGGCGACATCGCTCACCGCCTGCTGAACGACACCACCACATCCGCTGGCGGCCAGCGCGACACCGACCATCGCCGCCCCGAGAACGGCCGAACGATGCCGGGGCGAGCGCCCACGGATCCGGCGCGGGCGGGCGAGGAGCGGTTGCTGCCTCGGGATCGTCTCGGGTTCAAGCCTTGAGTTCATGGTGACAGCACACCACGTTCGGAGCCGAGCGCACCGTCACCCCCGGCTCGGGTCATTCCTCGATGGTGATGGCGAACTCGGGGCAGTTGTCGGCGGCCAGACGGGCAGCAGCCTGCTGGTCGGTGGGAACCGCTCCGGTGACCAGGAGCACCGCGTACCCCTCGTCGTCGGAATCGAACAGGTCGGGAGCCAGGACGTAGCAGCGGCCGTGCCCCTGGCACCTGGACCGGTCGTAGACGATGCGCATCAGGCTTCGCCCCCGCGGGCCGACACCCGCACCGGCAGCTCGCGGGGACCGCGCACCTGACCGGTGGACCACACCACGGCGGCCGGGTCGGCCAGCTCGAAGTCCGGGACCCGCTTCAGCCATTCGTCGATGGCGACGGTGAGCTCGAGCCGAGCCAGGTTCGACCCGGCACAACGGTGGATGCCGACCCCGAAGGCCACGTGGCGGTTGCGCTCGCGGTCGATGATGAAGCGGTCGGCGTCCTCGAAGGCTTCGGGGTCACGGTTGGCCGAAGGGAACGACAACAGCACCCAGTCGCGCTCGGCGATGTGGGCGCCGCCCACCTCGACGTCGGTGGCGGCGATGCGGGCCATGGTGACCGGCGAGTAGAACCGCAGGAACTCCTCGACCGCGATGGGCAGCAGCTCGGGTTCGGCCCGCAGACGCGCCCGATCGGCCGGGTTGGTGGCCAGGTGCCAGAGGCTGGCCCCGATGGCCGACCAGGTGGTGTCGATCCCGGCGATCAACAGAAGACCGATGGTGCCGCGCACGTGGTCCTCGGTCAGCGGCTCGCCGTCCATCTCGGCGTCGAGCAGGTAGCTGACGAGATCGTCCTGAGGATGAACGCGGCGGTCGGCGATCACGTTGGTCAGGTAGTAGTCGAGCGTGTCCTCGTACTCGATGGTCTCGAAACCCTCCCCGGGGTTCTCGAGGATCCGGTGGATCCACACCCGGAAACGGTCACCGTCCTCGCGGGGAACCCCGAGCATCTCGGCGATCACCCGCACCGGGATGTGCTGGGCGTAGTCGCGAGCGGCGTCCACCACGGCGTCGTGGCCGACCAGAACCTCGTCGAGCAGCTCCCGGCAGGTCTGGCGGGTGGCTTCCTCCCACCGGGCGATGGCCTTCGGCGCAAAGGCCGGGAGCAGCAGCCGGCGGGCATCGGCGTGGAAGGGCGGGTCGGACGTGATGGGGGCGGCGTAGCCCACCGGGGCCAGGCCCACCGGCTTGTAGTCGTTGACGATGACGCCCTCGGAACTGAAGTGCTCGGTGTCGTGGGCGATGGCCACCACGTCCTCGTGCCGGGTGGGCAGCCACACCCCGCCGAAGCGGTCGGAGTGGGCAACCGGGCATCGCTCGCGGAGATCGTCCCAGACCTCGGGCGCACTGGCGGCGTAGTCGGGGTGGGTGTGATCGAAATCGGTGGCCCAGTCGGTGACGGGTGCCTTGTCGGTGGTGCTCATGGTCGCCTTTCCTCGCTGATCCATCCTGCCCGCAACACGTACGAGAGGGCCAGTCCCACTGATGGAACGGTCAGCGAAGCGCCACCGGAGTCAGCCGAGGTCGAGGTGGGCGATCTCGTTGAACGTGTGGAGCACCCCACCGCGCTCGGTGAGGGCGATGCGCGTGATCGAGGCCGGTGCCACCCAGAGGCGCCACGAGGTCTGGTCGCCGGCTCCGAGCGCCCAGGCCACCGAGGCCTTCACCGGCGACACGTGGGTGACGACCACGGTGGTGCCGTCATCGGGGCGCAGCTCGGCGACCAGCGCGTCGAGGGCGCCGCCCACCCGCAGCCCGAGGGCGCGCAGGCTCTCGCCGCCCGGCGGCGCGAAGTCCGGGTCGGCCCGCCACTGCGCCCACGTCTCCGGAGGCACCTCGGCCAGCGGGAGACCGTCGAGCTGGCCGTAGTCGAGCTCGATCCAGCGATCGTCGACCTCGACGGTCGATCCGAACGCGTCGGCGGTCTGACGGGTCCGCAGCAACGGGCTGGTGATGACCCGATCAACAGAGCCGACGGCCGCAGCCAGGGCCGTCGCCTGGGCGACCCCGATGTCGTCGAGGGGTGGGTCGAGGCGCCCGAGCAACCGGCCCGACGCGTTGTGGGCCGTACGCCCGTGGCGAACGACGACGATCATCGATGCCGACTTGCGGCCCGGCCGGGGCTCAACACGCCGGGGGTTGCTCCACGATCCGGTCGAGCCGGCCGGTGCGCAGGAAGCGCCGGCGGGGGCCCGGTTGGTCGAGGTCGAAGGCCCGCCAGGCCCAGACCAGGCACCCGGCGCCCACCACCTCGAGGAGGAGGATGACCCCGAGAGGACGGCCGACTTCGGGCACGCCACCGTCGCCGAACGACCATCCGAACACCGGCCACCAAAAGACCGTCGCCCGCGTCCAGATGCCGTCGAGGACCAGGTGCATGAGCAGGCCGATGGGTAGACCGATCCACCGCCGGCGCACGAGGCGCCGCTTCTGGGTGGCCAACATGACGACCGCGAGGAGAGCGACCGCGCCCACGAGGGTGTGCAACACGCGGGGCCCACCGAACACGACTTCACCGACAGGGAGGATCGACCCGAGCATCACCATGCGGTAGTCGAGGGCGGGACTGCGGAACACCCACCACACGAAGACGAAGCTGACCCCGGCGAACCAGAGGATCATCGCACCAGGATCCGACCGCACTCCGGGCAGTGAGCGATCGCATCCGGGGGTTCGTGGCGCAGACGATCGACCTCGAGGGCGGCCAGGCTGAGGTGGCAGCCCTGACAGGTGACGCCCTGGAGGCGGGCGATGGCCACCCCGCCGTACTGGGGCCGCAGGCCCTCGTAGATGGCGAGCAGGGCCGGGTCAAGCCCGTCGACCAGCACCACCCGTTCGGCTTCGAGCTCGGTGGCCCGCTGATCCAGATCGGCCTCGGCGGCCCCGAGCGCGACGGCGATCCCGGTCTCCTCGGCCCGCATCGTGGCTTCGGTCTCGGCCACCTCGGCCAGACGGGCGTCGCCGGGCTCACCGGCCTCCATGAGCTCCAGCACCTCGTCCTCGAGGGTGGCCTGGCGGCGGCGGAGCGACTCGACGTCGGCCTGGAAGGCCTGCGCCTCCTTGGGCGAGGTGATGCTCCCGTCGTAGAGCTGACGGTCGACGGCGGCGGCCTTCGCATCGACCTTGGCGATCTCGTCCTCGAGCCGGGTCTGGGTTCGCGTCAGTTCGGCCCGCTGGGCTCTCACGGCCGCCGATCCCTGGACCAGCGCGGCACGCGCCGAGACGATGGACGCGAGTCGGGCCCGTTCGGGAAGGGTGCGGCGACGGTGGCGGATCTGGTCGAGCGCGGTGTCGTGGTCCTGGAGTTCGAGCAGCCGCTCGAGGGCAGTCATGGCGACAGCTTCGCCCATCTCAGTTGATACGCGGGCGAGGACGCGTGGGGGGCGAGGTCGGGGTCGGGGTCGGGGCCGGGGCCGGAGCAGCGATTGCGGGGGGCACCGTGAGCGGGGTCACGGTCGCCGGGTCGGTCGGGTCGGTGGCCTGGTCGCGCGAGCCGGCTTCCGGGCTGAAGCCCGACCTGTTGCCCTTCATGGGCCCGGTGATCACGCCGACTCCGCTCGGGTCGTAACCCCCGTTGAGGGTGCCGAAGGGATCGTTGGCTCCCGAGAGTGGTCGGCCCCCGCGCGACGGTGGCGCACAGTCGGGGAACGGCTTGGACGGTCGGCTCTCGTGGTACAGCTCGTTGAAGCGCTGCCACACGGGGGCGGCCAGGGTGCCACCGAATGCAGCACCGGAGATCTGGTCGAGGGGGGTGCGACCACTCGCCGGCTTCGACCCCACCTCGGGGTTACCCAACCACACTGCGGTCGTGAGGTAGGGAGTGAAGCCCACGAACCACACGTCGGTGGAATCCTCGGTGGTGCCGGTCTTGCCGGCGGCCGGTTGATCGGGCAGGCGGGCCCGGGTGCCGGTGCCGCCTTGCACGTTGCCTTCGAGGATCTTCGTGGCCACGCACGCCGTCTGCTCGCTGACCACCCGCCTGCCTTCGGGCTCGTGGGTGAAGAGAACCCGGCCAAAGCGGTCCTCGATCCGGTCGACGAAGTAGGCCGGGTTCTCGACGCCACCGTTGGGGATGGCCGAGTAGGCCGTGGCCATCTGGAGCGGGGTCGTGTCGGCCACGCCGAGCGGGAGCGACGGCTTCTTCTCGGAGCCCTCGGAGAGGTTGATCCCCATCTCACGGGCCAGTTCCACCACCTTGTCGGGCCCGACCACCTGGTTCAGGCGGACGAAGGCACCATTCGACGACGCCGCCAGAACCGACTGCAAGGTGCCGCTCGTACCGCTCACCGAGTAGGGCTCGAGGGTGCCCGGATCAGTCATCGAGATCGACCCGGCCACCGAGTCGTTGGGCAAGGCCCCCTGTTCGAGCGCTTCGAGCAGCACGAACGTCTTGAACGCCGAGCCGGTCTGACGACCGGGCTCGGTGGTGGCCACGTCGAACTGGTTGGTCTTGAAGTCGCCGTTGCCGACGAGGGCCCGCACCGCGCCCGTGGCCGGTTCCACGGCCACGAAGGAGGTGACGACCCCGACGTCGTTGCGGGGCGTTTTCTCGGCCTGGGCGGTGTTCGCCGCCGCCTGCGCAGCAGGGTCGAGGGTGGTGAAGATGCGCAACCCGCCGCCGAACACCGAGTTGAAGCGCTCGGAGCCGGTGGCGCCGAGACCGAAGGCGGGGTCGCGCAGTAGCGCCAGCTTGACGTACTCGACGAAGTAGCTGTCGACCGGGGGGAGCTTCACGGCACCGCACGTGTCCGGTCGGGCGTCGGCAGTGGCGCCACAGCGCACGGTGGGCACCGGAAAGAGGGCGATGTAATCCGCGTCGGTCCGGGTGATGAAGTCGAGCGACACCAGCCGCTCGACCGCGATCCGGCGCTGCTCACGCGCCCGATCGGGGTACAGCGTCGGGTCGTACGAGACCGGATTGGCGATCAGCGACGCCAGCATCGCGCCCTCGGCCCAGCTGAGGTCCTGCACGTTCTTGCCCCAGTAGGTCTCGGCCGCCGCCTGCACCCCATAGGCGCCCGAGCCGAAGTACACCGTGTTGAGATAGGTCTCGAGGATCTGTTCCTTGCTCATCTCCTCCTCGAGCCGCAGGGCCAGCACCGCTTCCTTGGCTTTGCGCTCGAGGCTGCGCTCGTTGGTGAGCAGGGCGTTCTTCACGAGCTGTTGGGTGATGGTCGAGCCGCCCTGCTCCACCCCGCCCGCCGAGACGTTCTCGACCAGGGCCCGGGCGAGGGCGCGGGCGTTGATGCCCCTGTGGTCGTAGAACTCGGCGTCCTCGACCGCCAGGATCGACTGCACCACGGGTTGGGGGACCTCGCTCAGAGCGATGGGGGAGCGGTTCTCCACCCCGTGCAGCGTGGCCAGTGGGCTGCCGTCTGACGCCAGGACCTGGGAACGGACGGCGAACCCGTCGAGCGCCTTGGTGTCGATGGGCTGCGGTTCGCCCGAGCCGGCCGAGGCGATGGCCACGAGCTGTGGACCCGCCACGACCACGGAGCCAGCAACCAGAGCGCCGGAGACGACGATGGTGGCAACGAACAGCAGAACCTTCTTCACCGTCGAAAGGGTATCGGGCGGCCCTTCCCGCTCGTTGTCGGGCGAGCGGATCGTCCGGCGTCGCGGTCGTCGTAGGGTCGTCGCCGTGAACCCGAAACCGAAGACCCTGGCCTTCTGTGGCGCCGGGACGATCAGCGTCGTGCACGCGATGGCGGCGGCGATGGTGTCGATGCCGGTCGTGGCCGTGGCCTCGCGCACCGCGGAGCGGGCGGCCGAGCGGGCCGGGCAGGTGGGGGCCCACCCGAAGCGTTACGACGAGCTCCCGGCCGGAGCCGACGCGGTGATCGTGGCCACTCCGCCGTCCTGCCACTGCGCCGACACGATCCGGGCCCTCGAGGCCGGAGCGGCAGTGCTGGTGGAGAAGCCCCTGGCCACCACCCTCGACGAGGCCGACGCCATCATGGCCGCGGTCGCCCGAACCGGTCGTGCGGTCGTGTACGCCGAGAACTGGGCCTTCTCCCCCGCCGTCGGCTCCGCCCTCGCCCTTGTTCGCTCCCTCGGGCCTCTCCACCATGTGGCCCTGCGCAGCCTGCAACCAGCCCCGGGCTGGGGTGGGTTCCTCGAGCCCGAATGGGGGGGTGGGGTCCTGTTCGACCTGGGCGTGCACCCGTTGGCGTTGGCCCTGCTGGCGGCCGGGGACGACACCCTGGTCGACGTGGTGGCCGACCTCGAGCACGGCGAGCGCGCCGTCGACGACCTGGCCCGGGTCACCCTGCGTTTCGCCTCGTCGCTGGTGGCCACGGTCGAGTGCAGCTGGCGCCACCAGACCACGGAGTGGGACCTCGAGGTGGCCAGCGACTCGGGGGTGGTCCGCCTGGAGCTCATGCCCGAGGTCGCCCTCGAGCACAACGGTGAACCCGTCCCCCTGGCGCTGACCAGAGCCGGCGGCGACGCGCGGCTCGAACAGCTCGGGTACGTGGCCCAGCTCGAAGCACTCGGCGCGGCCGCCAGGGGGGAACCGTCGTGGTGCGACGCCGGGTTCGGCCGCACGGTGCTCGAGGTCGTGGCGGCGGCTTACACCTCGGCGGGCCTCGGCGGCGCGCCGGTGCCCTTCCCGTTCACCGGCCGCCGCGACCTCACCCCGCTGGAACTGTGGCGCGGCGCCTGACCCGGCGCCCGGGCCCGGAGCGCGAGACTGGCGTACACGGTCCGGTAGCTCAGTTGGTCAGAGCAGTGCCCTTACAAGGCAAAGGTCGCCCGTTCGAACCGGGCTCGGACCACCGGTCGCGAGGAGCGGGCGAGCAGAACCGCCTGTCCCCGGCGGTCACGGCCGACCGAGACGTCGCCGCAGCTCCACATAGACCTCGGCGCCGGTGATGGCCTCCAGCACGTCGCCCAGCGAATCGACCACCGGCTCGTCGCCCTGGTAGGCGAGCGTGCCCTCGGTGCACACCCAGGCCATGGGCTCGCCGTCGTCGCCCCAGTCCTCGCGCGTCCACCGGCGCAGCGTGGCCGCCTCGCGGCCGTCGTCGAGTGGTTCCCAGTCCACCCGAACGGGAAGCTGCCAACACACCGATGGCTTCCACTCGAGGGGCGACTCACCGGCATCGATCGCAGCCAGGTGCAGCGCGCACCCTTCACCCCCGTCGAACCCGGGCCGGTTCAAGAAGATGCAGGCCCCGTCGACGACACGTGTCGCCGTGCGGGTCTCGTCGGCGAAGATCCCATCGGACTCGGCGGCGGTGTGGAACTCGAACCGATCGGGCGGGATCATCGCCGCCATGGCGCTCACGAGGCGGGCCTCGTCCTCGTCGCCCATCTCGGCGCCGATCGAGCAGCACCCCTGCCCCAGGTGCTCGGCCGGGTGGTCGAGGATGCCGAGGCACCCCCGACCCCAGATGCACGTCCAGTTCGAGGTGAGGAAGGTGGCGTCGAAACGCCAGACCGTGGTGCCGTCGTCGATCTCCTCGAGGTCCATCGTCACCGGTCCTCGGGGGGTGGGGGCACATGCCCTTCCGGACCCGCCGCTGAGCCGAGTCCGCTTCGGTCCACTCGGGCCAGGGCGATCATGGCCTCGGCGGCCTCTTCCTGGAGCTCGGGCAGGGCGTCACGGGCGAACCAGGCCACGTCCTCGATCTCGCCCGAGAGCGGTTGGGCCTGGTCGGCCTGCGCCTCGCTCGACGGGCGCGCTCGGAAGATCACGTCGACGCGTCGCCACGCGGGAGAGACGACGACGGCGGGCTCGCCGACCAACTCGACCGACAGCCCGGTCTCCTCGCCGACTTCGCGCCGCACGGCGTCGGCCGGCGCCTCCCCCCGTTTCAGGAAACCTCCGGGCAGCCCCCAGCGGGGGCGGTAGGAGTGGCGCACCAGCAGGACCCGACCGTCGGCCCGCTCGACCACGCAGAGCCCGCCGACCGTGAACGACGGCGCCACCCGGTGGGCCAGCCAACGCCGGACCCACTCAGGAAGGTGCTGGTAGCCCCCCAGTGCTCGGCGCTGCCAGGGATGCGGCGAGGCTGAGGTCACGCCGTCAGCCTAGGGACCGGCGCGCCTCGACCAGCTGATCCAACAGCGCAGGGGTGGCGGCGGCCAGCGGGGTGCGTCGTTCGTCGTGGTCGAGAGTGACGAGGTCGCGACCGGCGTGGTCGACGACCAGCGCCCCGGCCTCCCGGCATACCAGCAGCCCACCCAGGTAGTCCCACGACCCGTGGGCGTTCACGCTGCAATCGACGTACCCGTCGACCGCTCCGGCCGCCACCGCGCACAGGTCGAGAGCGCAGGCACCCAGGGCCCGATACTGTTTCCACCCCAACCACTTCTTCGGGAAACCCGACAGGAGAATTACCGACCGCCGCAGTTCGGTGGACCCGCTCGGAGCGATCGGCTCACCGTTGCGGGTGGCGCCGCCACCGCGTACGGCCTCGAAGCGTTCCCCGGTGGCGAGGTTGACCACCAGCGCCGCCCGGGCCCCGTCGCCGTCGACGGCGCACAGGCTTGTGGCGTACCAAGGGATGCCCCGGCTGGCGTTGGTCGATCCGTCGAGCGGGTCGAGCACCACGGTGAGCTCGGCATCGGGGCGGTGACGGCCCGACTCCTCGGAGAGCACACCGACCCCGGCCCGCTCGAACACCTCGAGGGCGGCGGCGTCGGCGGCCAGATCGGACCGGTACTGCCCGGGCCGGGTGCCGGCGAGACCCCAGTCGTCGAGGTCGCCGAGGGCGCGGCGGATCGCGACGGCGGCCTCGTCGAGCACCTCCAGCAACATCGCGTCGTCCACGAGGCGACGGTAGCCGCCGCCCGTGATGGCGTGGCAGGCTGAGAGGGCCGGTCCCACCGCCGTCGACCGACGAGAACACACCAGGAGCGCACCCGTTTGGCCATCATCGACGTCCCGGGCTTCGTGGCCGACCTGAAGGACCACGCCGTCGATCACGCCTTCCACGTGCACGACGAGCGCCATTTCGTCGAGACCTACTCGTTGCGTCAGGCGTGGGAGGTCGACCTGCACCCCGAGGAGGCGTGCGGTGGTCCCCTCGACCTGCACCTGTCGCTCGAGGTCGACCCCCGGGTGATGCTCACGTTCGAGGACCGCATGCTCGAGGTACCCGAGACCGAAGACCCGGTCGAGGGCTTCACCTTCCCGCTGATGTTCACCTGGGTGCTGCCGCCACTGCCGAAGGGCCCCGACCTGTTGGTGCTGGCCACCGAGCTGGCCGGCCTGGGCGGACCCGACCTGCCGCTCGAGGTCTCGGCCATCGATTCGTTCGCCAGCGTGACCGACGCCGCCGAGCGCAGCCTCACCATCGTGGCCCGGCTCCAGGTCGGCCTCGACCGCATCTATCTGGGCCAGGAGCAGCTGTGCGACGTGCTCGACACCTGCCACGAGGTGAGCACCTACCTGCTCGACCGCGCCCCGGCGTGGCTGGGCGAGGTGTGAACCGCCACCGGTCGTTGCGTCGATGACCCGGGAAGCCGAGGTCGTCCGCTTCCTGCGCGGTCAGCCCGGTGCCATCGTCGAGGTGATGCGCGAGCTGGCCCGGGAACGCAGCGGTTGGGTGAACTTCCAGGCGGTGGGCGAGGACCCCGACAACGCCCCGGAGATCGTGCCGGGACGGGCCGGCATGTTCGCCTGGCTCACGTCGCGTCGCATCACCGTGCCCGTGGCGACCTGGGTGCCCGGCCCTGCGACCCGTCACGGCCACGACGCCGACTCGATCGGTATCCAGCACGACGCCGGCCGGTTCGCGGCCCGACAACTGGAGGAGGCGGGGGTCGTCGTTCCCTCGTCGTGGCGGCGGATGGCCGATCACCCCCGGCGCGGTCTCGTGTTCGAGTTCCCCGATGGCATCGACGCCGCCGATATCCTCGAGTGGCTGTTCAAGGCCAGCGACGTGCTCTCGACCGCGCCGCTGCCCCCGACCTGGGTCGCCATCGTCCACCGTCGCTGACGACCGGGGCGCGCCCGTTCGGGCCGCCGGCTTCTCGGTCTACGGGTTGCAGCGCGGGCACCGAGCGGCAGGGGCGAGTTCGGTGCGGGGGCGGATGCGCCGCTCCTGACAGCCCCTGCGGGCGCATCCATCCACATCGGCAGCGACGAGTGGCGTCGGCCGACGACAGAGCTCGCAGGTGAGGCCGGTCTCCACCCCCACGATTCCCCAACCGGGGGCAGCGCAGGCCGGACAGCACACTGTCAGACGGTGGGCCAGCTTGTCGGCGAGCAGCGTCAGAGCGCGTTGGCGCGTCGGGTTGAGGTGCGCCCGCATGTCGGTCTGGATCGAGGCGCGCCCGCAGTCATGGAGGCAGGCTGTCACCGCCCGCTCGACCGAGACGGCGTCCTGGAGCCCTTTGAACATCAGGCCGGTTCCGCCGGGAGAGGACACGACGACCGCGTGAGCCGGGAAGCCGACGGCGTCGAGGAACCCGTCCGTCGCACCCGCCTCTTGGACCTCGATGTGTCGGTAGTTCGTTTCGAGTGCAACGATCTGCTCCACGACCTCCAGGTCTTCGCGAGGGTCGACGAGAACCGCGACCTCGAGACTGGAGGCCAGCATGGGAGCCTCGGGGTGAGGCCCGAAAGATCCCTCGTTGCCCAGTCCCAGCCGCGTGGCGCTGTGCTCGATGGCCCAGAGTGCCTTACGCCGGCCGATCTCGAGGGCCGATCCCGGGCGGGGCCGTTCTCCGGTGAAGGTGCCCAGTTCGTCGGTATCGACGTCCGCCACGATCAGTTCCATACCGGTCCACGCCGCCAACGGCGGGCCGAACTGCCGTTCCTTGCCGTGCTTGGTGGCGATGGCGGCGGTGACCCCGGCCCACCGATGACCTCCGCCAGTGCTGCTCATACCGACACCCGGGTGCTCATCGACCAACGGGACCCCCGGTGCAGCTTCAACGGTTCACACGGCATCAGGGTCAGGAGAGTAAGCCGAGACGAATCGAGTAGTGAGTGCTGGCCATCCACGTTCCTGCTCGTCGCGCTGGCGGTGTGGTGGGGCGGGCGGGGATCGAACCCGCAACCGAGCGATTATGAGTCGCGTGCTCTAACCATTGAGCTACCGCCCCGAAGCGCTCAGACTACGGACTCGCCGCCGGGCGACGGGGCACCGGCGCTCAGGTCCGGATCGTTTGCCAGCACGGGACCTGACGACGCCCCGGCCGCAGGGCTCGGGGCGTCCGATGCTCCGGGGGTGGGGCTCGAACCCACGACAATCGCATTAACAGTGCGGCGCTCTGCCAGCTGAGCTACCCCGGAAGGACAGGCCGAATCTAGCAGCGCACCGACCAGGCCCACGACGCGAGATCCGCCCTCGAACCGGGCCCGCGGAACGCACGACCGGCCCTCGACCCATCGTCTCGCCGGCGAACAACGACTCCCGTCTTGCGCCTGGTCGAACTCAGGCGTTGGGGCCGCGGCCGAAGAAGTCGGCCTCGATCTCTTCGGCGGTGGGCCGGTAGTCCGGGTTGAACTCGAGCCCCGGCTCCCAGGTGGCCTCGGCTTCGGTACCCAGCATGGCATCGAGGGCCTCGTTGGTCATGGTGGCGGCATGGTCACGGGCTCGGCCCCGCACGTCACCGATGCGGGCCGACACCTGGTCGACGGCACCCCGGTACACCCCGTTGGCCCGCACGCGGTCGAGGGCCCGTTCGATCTGCACGTAGCGCTCGCGGCCGGCCTTGGCCCCGAGGTAGTACCCCACCGCCGTACCCACGACGAACCCGGTCTTGAACTTCATGGTCGTTGTCTACCCGCTCGGACCGCCGCAACGCACAACGCCACGACGCCCCTACTCGCCGTCGAGGTAGTCACGCAGCTTCTGGCTGTGCAGGGGGTGCCGCAGCTTGGCCAGGGTCTTCGACTCGATCTGGCGGATGCGCTCGCGGGTGACGCCGAACTCCTTGCCCACCTCTTCGAGGGTGCGGGCCTGGCCGTCATCGAGCCCGAACCGCATGCGCACCACGGCCTGCTCACGCGGGTTGAGGTCCTCGAGGGCTTCCTCCACCGCTACGTTGAGCATCATGCGCGCCGCCATCTCGGCTGGCGCTTCGGCCGTCTGGTCCTCGATGAAGTCGGCCAGGTTCGAATCGTCCTCTTCGCCGACGGGCGAGTCGAGCGACAGCGGGTCCTGGCTGATGCGCATGATCTCGCGCACCCGCGCCGGGGTCATGTCGACGACCTCGGCCAGCTCCTCGACGGTGGGTTCGCGTTCGAGGTTCTGCATCATCTGGCGCTGCACGCGATGCACCTTGTTGATCGACTCGACCATGTGGACGGGGATGCGGATGGTGCGGGCCTGGTCGGCGATGGCCCGGGTGATGGCCTGGCGGATCCACCAGGTGGCATAGGTGGAGAACTTGAAGCCCTTGGTCCAGTCGAACTTCTCGACCGCCCGCATGAGGCCGAGGTTGCCCTCCTGGATGAGATCGAGGATGAGCATCCCCCGCCCCACGTAACGCTTGGCGATGGACACCACGAGCCGCAGGTTGGCCTGGGTGAGCTCGTCCTTGGCGGCATCGCCCTTGCGCACCAGGCGGGTGAGACGAACCCGGTCGACGGTCTCGAGATCGTCGAGCGCACCACTGGCCGAGAGGTCGGCGAGACGTTCGGCGGCCTCGGTGCCGCGTTCGATGGTCTGGGCCAGCTCCACCTCTTCGGGACCGGTGAGCAGCGACACCCGCCCGATCTCCTTGAGGTACATGCGCACCGGGTCGGACGAGCCGCCGGCGCCGACCTGGGAGCCGAGCCGCTGAGCAGCTCGCGACGCCGTAGTCTGGAACCGGGCCCGGTGGCGTCGGGCCACGAGATCGTCCACCTCGGCGTCCTCGACGACCACGCTCGCGGCCGCCGCCAACGGGGCCGGTACCGGCTCCACCGACGCGGCGAGAAGAGCCTCGTCGGTGAGGGCCTCGGGGTCGGGCTCGCTGGTGTCGACCACGATGCCCTGGGCCGCGAGGGCCACTTTTGCGCATTCGAGGGCCTCGAGGGTGGCGTCGCCGGCGGCGCGCACCGCCAGATCTCCCATGACCTCGTCGACGGTGACCATGCGTTCAGGGCGCTGCTCGGCGCGCGCCACGAGACCGCGCAAAACATCATCCGGGATCGTCGTGATGGCGGAGGAAGCCGACCCGTTCTCGATCATTGCTCCTCTTCCGTGCGCCCGGTCAGCCACCCTAGCAACAGGCCCATCGCCGCCTCGCTGGTGGCCGGCTCGCGGAGCTCGAGGATGCGCAGCTTCACCCAGGCCACGTCGCCGGCGACGGTCAGCGGATCGTCGGCCACCTGAGCCTCGGCCTGCAACGCGGCCAACGCCCGCCCGGCCGCTTCGTCGACGAGCCGGGTGACGACGTCGCCGACGTCGGCGTCGGTCTCCTCGACGACGAGCCGTTGCAGCAGGTCGGCGGCCGCCGCCTGGTCGTCGGCCAGCGACGCCACCGCCTCGGCCAGCGTCGGGGTGCACAGCACCGCCCGGTAGGCGTCGAGCACGGCCGGGTCGCCGAAGAGGGCCTCGTCGAGCCACGGGGTGATCTCGTCGGGGCGGGCCACCAACACCCGGAGCGCTTCGGTCTCGGCGGTGTCGCGCACCGGTCGCATCGGTGGTCGGGGCCGGTCCTCGATCACCGTCGACCCCCGACCGTCCTGCGCCCCCCGACGGTTGCGGCCACCGGTGGTGCCGGGCGGCCGGGGAGGCGCGAACGTGCGGCCGCGGAGCTGATCGGGGTCGATGCGACAGCGCGCCGCCACTTCGAGCAGGTACTGGTCGCGGACCATCTCACTCGGGTGCTGGCCGACCACACCCATGGCATCCTCGGCGGCGCGCACCCGCTGCTCGGGGGTGTCGAAGCCGGCCGCCGACAGCACCCGGTCGAGACGGAACTTCAGGAACGGCTGGGCCTCGGCCACGGCCACGGCGAGAGCTTCAGGATCGGTCTGGGCCAACTCCGCCGGGTCGACCCCACCGGGCAGGGCGGCCACGGCCACGTCGAGGTCGTAGGTCTTCTCCCACGCGTACACCCGCTCGGCCGCGTTCTGGCCCGCAGCGTCGGCGTCGAAGGCCAACACCACCCGCCGGGCGAAGCTGCGCAACAGCCGGAAGTGGTCCTCGGTGAGGGCCGTGCCGCAGGTGGCCACGGCCCGGGGCACCCCGGCCTTGGTGAAACCGATGACGTCGGTGTAGCCCTCGCACACGATGGCCTCGTCGGCCCGCACGATGTCGGCCTTGGCCCAGTTGAGCCCGTAGAGCAGCCGGGACTTGCCGTAGATCGAGCTGTCCACCGAGTTCTTGTACTTGGCCCCGTCGTGGCCGGGCATGATGCGGCCCCCGAACCCCACGGCGTCACCGCCCACGTCGAAGATGGGGAACAGCACCCGCCCGCGAAAGGCGTCGGTGGGCCGACCGCGGCTGTTGATGAACCCCAACCCGGCCTCTACGAACACGTCGGTGGGCACCCGCAGCGCCGTGGCCAGCTCGTCCCACCCGTCCGGCGCCCAGCCGATGCGGTAGGCCCGCACGTCGTCGCCACTCAGACCCCGACCGCGCAGGTAGCTGCGCGCCGCGGCGGCGTCAGGGGCGGCCAGCAGCCGCTCGTGGTACCAGTCGACGGCCCTGGCCACCGCCGCCAGCAGCGTGGCCCGACGCTTGCGGCCCTCGTTCTGCCCCTCGTCGGTGTACCGGAGAGTGACGCCGGACTTGGCCGCCAGCTTCTCGACCGCCCCCACGAAGTCGAGGTGCTCGATCTCGCGTACGAAAGTGATGACGTCACCCTTGGCGCCGCAACCGAAGCAGTAGTAGAGCTTCTCCTCGGCGTTCACCGAGAACGACCCGCTCTTCTCGGAGTGGAACGGGCACAGCCCCTGCCAGCGACGACCGACCCGCTTCAACGCCAAGTGCTCGCTGATCACCGCGACGATGTCGGTGGCCGCCCGCACGTTGGCGATGTCGTCGTCCTCGATGCCCACGAGAGCCCTCCGCGGCCGCGACGCCGCCTCCGGCCGGACGGTAGCAGCGAGAAGCGACGACGCCGGCGGGTGGATCGGCCCTTCAGGCCGTTCCGGAGAGATCCGGGCCGGCAGTCGACACGGCACCGAGCACGGCGTGCGCGGCGGCGAGACGGGCCACCGGCACCCGGAACGGCGAGCAGGAGACGTAATCGAGGCCGAGGCCAAAGAAGAACTCGATCGAAGCCGGGTCACCACCGTGCTCCCCGCAGACGCCCATCTTCAGACCGGGCTTGGTGCGGCGACCACCCTCGACGGCCATTTGCACGAGCTCGCCGACACCTCGCTTGTCGATCGACTGGAACGGATCGACGTCGAGCAGCCCCTGCTCGAGGTAACGCTCCAGGATCGGGGCCACGTCGTCACGGCTGAGCCCGAGCGTCATCTGGGTCAGGTCGTTGGTGCCGAACGAGAAGAAGTCCGCGGCCCGGGCGATGTCGTCGGCACGGATCGCCGCCCTCGGCGTCTCGATCATGGTCCCGACGGGGACGGACAGGCGGGCGTGATGCTCGGCGAGAACCGCCTCGACCTCCTCCTCGACCCAGCGGCGGGTGAGGTCGAGCTCCGCCAGGTTGATGACCAGCGGAATCATCACCTCGACGACCGGACGTCCACCGACGGACTGGCGAAGGATCGCCGCCTCGACGAGGGCCCGCACCTGCATGCGGTAGAGACCGACCTTCACGATGCCGAGGCGGACACCGCGCAGGCCGAGCATCGGGTTCTGCTCCTGCCAATGCCGGGCGGCGGCGAGCAACTCCTTGCCCGGCGGCGGCAACTTCCCCTGGGCGTCCTGCACGAGGAGCTCCTCGACCGACGGGAGGAACTCGTGCAGCGGCGGGTCGAGTAGTCGGACGGTCACCGGAAGTCCGTCCATGGCCTCGAGCAACTCCTCGAAGTCCGTCCGCTGCACCTCGAGCAGCTCGGCCAGCGCGGCCTTCTCCTCCTCGGGATCGTCAGCCAGGATCATGCGACGGACCACCGGGAGGCGATCCTCACCCAGGAACATGTGCTCGGTGCGGCAGAGCCCGATGCCCTCGGCGCCGAGCTCGCGGCCCCGCGCCGCGTCCGGACCGGTGTCGGCGTTGGTCCGCACCCCGAGACGGCCGGCCCGGATCTCGTCGGCCCACCCGAGGATGATCCCGAACTCGCCGGGGACGTTGCCTTCCTTCAGGGCCAGCTCGCCGAGGAACACGGTGCCGTCGGCCCCGTCGAGCGACACCCACTCGCCTTCAGCGACCACCAGGCCGTCGGCGTTGGTCAAGGAGTCGGGACCGATCACGAGGCTCTCCGCGCCGCACACCGCCGGTTTCCCCCACCCTCGCGCCACGACGGCAGCGTGGCTCACGAGACCACCCCGCGACGTGAGCACCCCTTCGGCGACAGCGATCCCGTGTACGTCGTCGGGCGAGGTCTCCTGGCGCACCAGCACGACACGCTCGCCTCGGGCCACGGCGGCCACGGCGCGATCCGCATCGAAGTAGGCCTGGCCCACCGCCGCCCCCGGCGATGCCGGCAGACCGGTCGCCAACAGTGGGGCCTTCACGTCGCCGAGCTGGGGATGCAGCACCTGATCCAGATGCTCGGGCCGCACGCGCTGCACGGCTTCGGCCCGGGAGATGCGGATCGCCGGGTCCTCGGTGAGGGCGACCGCGATCTTCAGCGCCGCGGCACCAGTGCGCTTCCCGACACGCGTCTGGAGCATCCACAGTCGATCGTGCTCGATCGTGAACTCGCAGTCGAGCATGTCGCGGTAGTGGCGCTCCATGCGTTCGAGCGTGATCATCAGCTGCGTGTGGGCCGCCGGGAACACCTCGGCCATGGCGTCGAGAGGCAGCGTGGCCCGGATGCCGGCGACGACGTCCTCGCCTTGGGCGTTCACCAGGAAGTCCCCGTAGGCCCCAGCCGCTCCTGTCGCCGGGTCGCGGGTGAA
>JBDNHK010000104.1:0-9059 GCA_041688815.1 Acidimicrobiales bacterium
CCGCCGCCACTGTCGCCGCCACCACCACCACCACCAGCGCCGGAGATGGGGGTCTCCTCACCCTTCACACCACCGGTTCCGGTGGTGCACTGCGTGGGGCCCTGGCGGTCGCAGTCCTGCGGGAAGGGGGCGTTGGCCGCCAGCAGGTTGGTACCGTCGGGCGAGAAGGTGGGGTTGTTGCACTGCGTGATGTCGACGGTCTGCACCTCGACACCGGGGATCTTGCGGATCTGGTTGAGGCTCTCGGCCACCAGGTTGACGGGCAGGGGCGAGTAGCCGAGCGACGCCGACTGCTGCTGGGCCTGGCACATGGCGTAGTAGGCGAAGGCCCCCAACGTGCGCCCCTTGGCCTCGTTGAACTGACCCTGCGTCCGCGTGGGCAGGATGAAGTACGAATACGACGACAGCTGGTAACTGCGGGGGTCGGTGTCGGTGTAGACCCCGTCGAGGATCTGGGTGAGGTAGTCCTGGGAGTTGGCATCGGTGTTGATCTGGGCCTTGAGCAACGACACGGCCACGTTCTCCGGCGTGGGCTCGGTGTAGAAGCCGCCGGCGTTGAGCACCTTGGCCACCGGGAACTGCGAACCGAGGGCGTAGGAGTAGTTGACGTACCCGATGGCCCCCTCGGCGAAGCTCTGGGTCACGTAGCCCGTCACGCCGATGTCGCCCGACTGGGCGATCATCCCCCCGGGGATGGTCGGGTAGAACGACGTCTCGCCACAGGCCGGAGCGCGGCCCGAACGTTGGCAGTAGTCGTTCCACAGGCCGCCGTGCTGCTTGATCATCCACAGCGAGAACTGGGCGGTGGAACCCGAGCCTTCGGAGCGCACCACCGGCACCACCGGACGGTTGGGCATCGAGAGCCCCGGGTTGTCGGCCTGGATGGCCGGGTCGTTCCACTGGGTGATGGCCCCGGTGAAGAGCTTGGTGACGTTCTCCCCCGACAGGCGAAGGTTGGTGACCCGCTGACCGTTGATCTTGAGGTTGTAGATGAACGCCGTTCCGCCAGCCGTGACCGGAATGTAGGCGTAGCTTCCCGGGGCCGGGTTCTCCGGCGCCGAACCGTCCTCGGGACGGAACTGGAAAGGGATGTCCGAGGCGGCGTAGTCGACGATGCCACTCAGGAAGTTCTTGCGCCCCGTGGTGGAACCGCTGGGGTTGTAGTCGACGGTGATGCCGAACTGCTTCACGTTGACACGCATGGCGTCGATGGCGCCGGCCGACCACGACGAACCCTCACCGGAGATGCGCTGGTAGCTGGCCTGGGCACCGGCGGAACGGAACGGGGGAAGGAACGCGGCCACCACGAGGGCCAGGCTCAGGACGAGGAGAAGAGAACGACGCAGGGTCATGAAACGCCCTCCGGGGCGAGAGGGGGGGGAGGAGGAGGAGGGATGGGGGCCGACGACGACAGGGGCGCGACGGGCGGGGGTTCGACGTACATGAAGTCCTCACCGTCGCGACCCTCGATACGGCGAAGGTCACGGGCCGAACGGCCCTGCAGGCGACGACGCTGACGCTTCGAGACCTGACCGGCTTGTCGACCGCCCAGGATGCGGGCGATGGCGAAGAGGATGAGCACCAGCACCATGAGCACCGCCGCAGTGGCGAAACCACGAGCGATGAGAGCGGGCTGGGGGGAGCGCACGAACTCGAACGTGGCCAACGGCAACGACACCATTGCATTCGAACGAGGGTCGACATTCATGGACGCCGCGAAACCGGACGTGAGGAGCACCGGTGCGGTCTCGCCGATGCCGCGGGCGATGCCGAGGATGACGGCGGTGGCCAGGCCGGGGCGGGCGGTGGGCAACACCACGTGCCACACCGTGCGCCACTCGGGTGCGCCCAGCGCCGCCGACGCCTCGCGCAGGTTGCCCGGCACCAGGCGCAGCACCACGTCGGCCGAGCGGATGATGATCGGCAACATCATGATGCTCACGGCGATGGCCGCAGCCAGCCCCGACCGCTCGAACCCGAGGATGAGGATCCAGGTGGCGAAGATGAACAGACCGGCCAGAATCGACGGAAGGGCGGTCATGGCGTCGACCACGGTGCGCACGAACCCGGTGAGCTTGTTGTTGGTCTCGGTCAGGAACACCGCGCAGGTGAGGCCCAACGGCACCGTGACGGCAATGGCGATGCCGATGATGATCAGGGTGCCCACGATGGCGTGACCGATGCCGCCCTGGGTGATGGAATCGGCCGGCCCCGTCTCGCTCATGTCCTGCGTGTACAGGTTCCAGGTGGTGAGGGCGTCCTTGCCCTTGATGAGCGTGAAGATGATCACCGACGCCAAGGCGATGAAGGCGACCACCGCCCCCGTGGCCAGCACGGCCGCCATCACCTTGTCGACCATCACCGGACGGCTCTCGGTCATGGAGACCATGAGCCCGTACACGACCAGGAAGATGGCCCACGCCACGACCACGAAACCGAGCGGGCCCGACAGCGGGGTGAGGACGCCGAACAGCAGCCAGGTGATGCACAGCGAGCTGGCCCCCGCCCCGAGCAGGGTGAGCACGTCGTCGCGCGACATCCCGCTGAGGGTGCGCAAGCTGTTGGGCGGAGCGTTGGTGGCCACCACGTCGGGGATGCGCGTACCCGAGCCGGGGGCCTCGGCCGCGGCCTCGGCGGCGATCTCGGCCTCGACGGCCGCTTCGGCCGCGGCCTCGGTCTTCTCGCGCCGCTCGAGTGTCTCGAAGGTGGTCATGCTTCGCTGCTCGCACCAGAACGGGACCGCCGCACGAACCACGAGGCGGTGAAGTTGACCATGAGGGTGACGATGAACAGCACCAGCCCGGCGGCGAACAACGCCGACAGACCGAAGGGGGACGCCTCGGAGTAGCGCAAGGCGATGAGGCTGGCCACCGAGTTGCCGCCGGCCTCGAGGACGCGCACGTTGAGGTCGAACTTGGGCGAGATGATGAGCAGCACGGCGATGGTCTCACCCAGCGCTCGGCCCAGCCCGAGCATGGTGCCGCCGATGATGCCGCCTCGCCCGAACGGCAACGACACGATGCGGATCATCCCCCACCGGGTGGCGCCGAGGGCGAAGGCCCCTTCGCGCTCGCCGATCGGCACCTGCGAGAAGACCTCGCGCATCACCGAGCACTGGATGGGCATCACCATCATGGCCACCACGATGCCGGCGATGAACGCCGACGCTGTGTACACGGTGGTGTTGGCGAGCGGGTTGTTGGGGTCGGCGCCGTCAACCGCGAATATGGGGATCCAGCCGAACCACGTGGTGAGCCAACGGGAGAGCCCCAACACCGCGGCCTGGAAGAAGAACAGCCCCCAGAGGCCGTAGATCACGCTGGGCACGGCAGCCATGAGGTCGACGAGCGAGACCAACCACGAGCGCAGCCGGGGCGGGGCGACGTCGGTGATGAAGAGGGCCGTGCCCATGGCGATGGGCAGGGCCGTGCTCACCGCCACCGCGGCGATGAGGAAGGTACCGAGCATGATCGCGGCGATCCCGAACTGCCCACGATCGGGCTGCCACTCCGAGGTGGTGAGGAAGCCGACCCCGGTGGCCCGAAGGGCATCGGTGCCCTCGATGGTGAGGAACAGCCCGACCGCACCCATGGTGGCCAACACGAACAGCCCGGCGGTGAGGGCGATCGTGTGGAAGACCCGGTCGCCGCGCTCCTTCTTGGTCTTCAGGTTGCGGGGCTCGGGGTCGCGGGCGACGGGCGCATCGCCTTGGCGCAGGTAGGTCCCGGGGTCAACGGTGATGACGGCCATGGCCTACAACACCCACGCGGCCAGCACGGCCAAGACGATGATGACGGCGAGCAGGGGCAACAGCACGTCGAGGTGCATGAGCCGCTTCATGAACGGCGTCTTCGGTGCCGGCTGCTGGACGACCGGCGCGGCGACAGGGGCCTCTCCCCAACCCGGGGCCGGCGGACCCCATGCGGCGGCGGGCTGACCCCAACCGGGCGCGGCGATCATCTGCACCGGCACGGCCTGCATCATCGGGGGCTGCTGTTGCGGGTAGGTGGGCAATCGCAACAGGGCCGGCTGAACCGACCCGTCGGGCGACGGCACGATGTAGGCCAGATAGGGCGCCGGCGTCGCGGTAGCAGGGCCGATGGCCACCGGCGTGGGCGCCTCGGTCACCAGGGCCGTCGCCGCCTCCTTCGGCGCGCGCCGCGAGCGCAGCAGCGCATCGAGGCGCTGCGTGGGCTCGGCCACGATGGCCACGGCCTGCACCCGCGCCGCTTCGACCACCGCGTCGGCCTCGGCCTGCTCACGCTGGAAATCGGTGGCGAGCTCGGTCTGGCGGGCGGCCAGCTCGTCCTCGGCTTGGCGCTGGCGGGCCAGGTCGAGCGCCGCCGCCTGCTGCAGGGTCTCGTCGTCGACGAGGTCGGCGGGCACCTCGGCCTCGGCCAGATCGGCGGCCCGGGTGGCCGTGCGCACCTTGAGGTTGAGCGACGCCAGCCCGGCCCGGGCCGAACGCAGCTGCTGCTCGACCTCGGGACCCGACGCCACCTGGATCGGCGTCAGCGACGGCGGCGCCACCCGCGTCCGATCGGCGTCGGACCCGGTCGCGGCCTGGGTGTCAACTGGCATCGATCCGTTCCTCCGGATCGGGGCGGGGCGCAGCGACGGCTGACGGGGCGTCGGCGGCCTCCACCGGGGGACCGTCATCGGTACCCACGGCCTTCGACATCGACGCCGTGGCGCCATTCACCGAGGCCGCCTCGTTGCGGGCCACCTCCAGGATGCGCGCCGCTTTCTCGAGGGCGACCGAGCGGATGGCATCGACGGCGTCCTTGTGTTCGCGTTCGATGCGCTCGATCTCGGCCCGGGTGGCCAACACCAGCGCACCGACCTGGGCCTCGTCGGCCGCCTTCTGACGTTCGGTGCGCGCCCGCGCCGATGCGGCTCGGGCTTCGGCGGCCTCGATGTCGGCCCGCAACCGGGCGCGCTCGGCCTCCACGTCGGCCAGGTAGCGGTCGACGCTGGCCCGGTCGTAGGTGGTCTGCCACTCGACGCCTTCCAGACCCGGCACCGCGGCCGCAGCCGCGTCAGCCGGTGCCGACGGCGGCGCAAACGACGGGTCGGGCGCCGGCGACGATGACCCGTTCATCGACGCGGGCCGGGGGGCCTCGATGGGGTCACTGGTGCTCATGGCTGCCTTCCCTCGGACCGTCGCCGCAACCGCTCACGGACGGACCGGTCGGCGGGGACGCCTCCCCAGAACAGGTCGTACACCTGGGCCGCATCGGCCGACGAGGCCTCGGAGCCGCCGGCCGCCGAGTCGATATCGCTCCCGACCGGGCCATCCTCGGCCGCCGAGGTGACAGCCCGCACCCGTCGGGGCGGACCGGTGGGCCGAGCGGGAGGCTCGGATACGACCTGGGCCGAAGCGCGCGCCCACAGTTCCGACGCCGTCGGCGGGCGCCGCACCCCCGGAACCGGCGCCACGGCTCGCTCGGCGGCCTCGAGCAGGGGCCCATGATCGGCGCCACTGTCGCCCAGGATGGTGGTGGCGTGCTGCACGGCGGCGGACAAGACGAGGGTGGCGTCGCGCTGGGCCTTCTCGATGCCCTCGTCGGCCTCGTTGACGGCCCGGGCCAGGCGCACGTTCACCACCCGCAGCACCTCGTGGGGAGCGCCATCGGCACCGGTGCGATCGGGGCCGGCCTCGGTCTCGGCTTTGGCCGCAACCGACTCGGCCATGCGCAGGGCCAGGGTCAGACGGGTCAACTCGGCCTTCTGGGCCTGGGCCCACCGCTCGAGGTCGGCGACAGCGTCAGGGCTGAGCGACGGCATCGGTTCGGGCGCGACAAGAGGCACGTGACTCACTGACCCGACGCTAAGAGGCGGCGCTGTCGCCCCCTTGAACGGAAGGTGAACGGACGCAGGATGGGAGACGACAACTTCCATCATCTCCCTCGTTCCGGGGTGCTCTCGCCGAGTTCGAGCCGGAAACCCACACCTCGGATCGCGGTGATGCGCCGCTGGGTGTCGACTTCTTCGAGCTTCTGGCGCAACCGGCGGATCACGAAGTCGAGGGCCCGGTCGCTGCGGGCCGGCGACGACGCGCCGGCCAGCAGATCGGCCCGGTTCACCACCCGCCCCGGACGGGCCATCAGCAGGCTCAGCACGTCGAACTCCTGCGCCGACAATGTCACCTCGACGCCCTGCAGGATGGCCACACGTTGGGCGTGGTCGAGCACGATGGGGCCGGCGGCGAGGTCGGGGGCGGTGGCCCGGTTGGGGGGATAGCGGCGCAGCAGCGACCGCACCCGGGCCACGAACTGGCGCGACGAGACGCCCAGGGGGGCAAACTGGTCGGCTCCGGCCGAGAAGGCCGACAACACGGTGGCTTCGTCGGCCAGCCGGGCGGTGGCCACGATCGGCGCCCCCGACCGGGCCCGCAGGGCGGCACACACGGCCACCCCCGAACGGTGGCGCAGGCCCAGGTCGATGACGGCGGCGTCGACGAAACGGGTGCGCTCGTCGTCGAAGGCCACATCGCCGCAGGGATCGGTGGCGACCTGGAAGTTCTCGCCGGCGAGGGCGCCGCGCATCATGGTGAGCCACTCGTCGTCGTCGGCCAAGAGCAGCACCGAGGCCACTCCGGCCAGCGGCGACGAGGACGACGCCGGGTCGAGGTCCATGGGGTCGGCGCCCAGCACGACCGCGTTCTGTTCAGCCATGACGAGACCTCACGACGCCGTCACCCGAACACCAGCAGGAGCACGACGACCAGCACCAGCGCGGCGATGAGGGGCAGGATCACCTCGACCGGGCGCAGCCAGCCCCTCGACCTGGTCGTCTCCTCCTCGGTCCAGAAGGCCCGGTCGCCCTCGATCGCCCCGGCGACCTCGACGGCCCCCGACCCGTTGGGGCCATCGCCGCTCTCACCCGATGCGGTGAGACCCGGGTCGTCGAAGAACGTGGACTCCTCGGCCGGCACCAGACCGTTGGAGTTGGCCCGGAGGAACTCGGGCTCGATGACCCGACCCACGACCTCGGCGACCGGTTCGGGTGCGAGCGCCGTCTCGAGCGCAGGAGATGGCTCGGGGCCGACAGCCTTGACGGGCGGAGCCGAGAGCGCAGCGGCGGCGGGCGTCGGCTCGGGGTGTACCGGGAGGGCAGACAGCGGCACCACCAGCACGGAGACGGACGGCATCAACGCACGGGGGGCCGAACCACCGGCGGCCAGGCGCAGGGCGTCGTCGACCACGATGGTCCGATCATCGAGGGCGCTCAGGACCTCGTTGCGGGCCACGGCAAGGATGGAATGAGCCTCACGCACGGCACCGGCCAAGCGGGCCGAAGCCGCCTCCTCGGCCGCCTCGATCGACAGGCGGATCTCCCGGCGGCCGTCGCTCATCAGATCGGCAGCCAGCGACTCGGCCAGCTCCATGGCGCCCCGGGCGAGCGAGGAGTGAGGGTCTTCGGCCTCGAGCTGGCGCCGAACCCGTTCGGTGCGCAACTCGATGGCCCGCAACTCGACGCCGAGCCGGTGCACCATCACCTCGGTGGCCGAGGGCACGCCGCCGTTGCGGCGGTCGGGGACCAGAGCCACCGGCACCGCCGGAGCCAACTGCTCGACCGTTTCCGGGGTCACGATCACACGGCCACGGACTGGCGGTCGAAGCCGGTCCCGTCGGCCACGTCCTGTGGCTCCAGTTGCTTCGGCGCACCCGCCGCAATGGGGCTCGACCCTGGCCCGAGCGCCAAGGGCGCACCGGGCGAGCGCAGCAAGGTGGCCGCGGACCGCAGGTGAGCCGCCTCGTGGTGGGCCAGCACCACCAGGTGTCGAGCGTCGCGCTCTGCGTTCTCGACCAGCTCCGACACCCGCCGCATCGCGCTGGCGCGCTCGACGTCGAGCCGACGCTGCGCCGTGCCGATCACCTCGGCGAGGCGTACCTCCAACGCCAGGTTCCCATTGAGTGACGACTCGAGCCCGGCCAGGTCGTCTCGAGCCCGCAGGACCCGAACCTGGAGGATGCGAACGTTCCAGTCGGGCTCAGGGGAGAGCACCGAGGGCCCGGCCGGAGCAGGGTGCAGAGATGGGGAAGCGTCGGCCCCGTTCGGGCCCGGGAAGCTGGCGATCGGCACGGGCCGGACAGTAGGAGCAGTAGGTGTCCGGTAGTTGAACTGATCGTGAAGCCTCTGCGCCTTTCACAAGGACTCTTCACCAACATGGTGTACGGCGAGGTCACCGGACGATCGCTCGTGCCGACCTCAGTCGAGCAGCATCAACACGACGACGGCGAGGAACGCCGACGTCAGCACGGCCAGAACCCCACCGACCAGCCACATCGCCACGGTGAGGGCGCGCGTACCCCGCCCCCGGGCCGGGCCTCGCCGAACCCCGGGTGCGGTCGCGACCACTCCTGGCACGTCGACCGCATCCTCGACTGCTTCCTCGATCGTGTCGTTGGCAACCACCGGGTCGGGAGGCGAGTCGAGCACTCTCTCCACGACGACCGAACGTTCCTGCATGGCTCGGGTGAGCTCCTCGCGGGCGCCCTGCAACACGGCCTGGGCCTCACTGCGGGCTTCGGCCACCCGGGCCGCCGAAACGGCTTCGGTGCCATCGAGGAATCGCCGCATGTCGGCCCGCTCGAGATCGAGCGCGGCCTTGGCGAACTCGTGGGCCATACGGCCCGATCCCCCATCGTTCGCCGCCTCCGCATCGATGGCCGCCTCGGAGTCCCGCAGCTCGGCCATCTCCCGCTCGAGGTCACGCAACTCACCCTCGAGACCGTCGATGCCCTGGCGCAGCACCAAGAGCGCGGCCTCGGCGCCGGGCCCTTCGGTCGACAACGCCAGGTCGGTCGGCGATCTCTCCTCCGCCGTCACGACGCGTGTCCCGGTCTGGCGGCGGCGGACCTCGAGAGGACGGGTTCGACGCCACTGCCACTCTCCGGCGGGACGACGACCTGGCCGGCCACCGGACGAGAGCGCAGCCCCGACGCCTCGTCGACCAGGGCCTCCACCTCGGCGGTGGCGGTCTCGAGGATCCGCCGCACCTCGTCGTCGGCCCGGGCCAGGAGCCCCGCCGAGGCCTGGGCGGTTTCGGCCCA
>JBDNHK010000105.1:0-6688 GCA_041688815.1 Acidimicrobiales bacterium
CGATCGCATCGGCCCTCACCCGTTTCCGGCCCGAGTTCGAGGCCGCCATCCTTCGCGCCGAAGAGGCGCGTCTCTCGGTGTCGGTCGACCTCCCCAAGGCCTCTGCCCGTGCCTGAGCTCGACGCCCCTCCCGTCGCCGGTGTGACCGTCGTTCTCAACGGCCACGATGTGACCGCCCGTGAGGGCGAGCTGCTCATCGAGGCCGCCGAACGCCACGGCGTCTACATCCCCCGGTTCTGCTACCACGAGCGGATGAAGCCGGTCGGCATGTGCCGAATGTGCATCGTCGAGGTCGACACCGGACGCGGCCCTGCTCTCCAGCCGAGCTGCATGATCGAGTGCACCCCCGGCATGAAGGTCGACACCGAGTCCGACACCGTCAAGAAGGTGCAGGACGGCATCCTCGAGTTCCTCCTGATCAACCACCCTCTCGACTGCCCGGTGTGCGACAAGGGCGGGGAGTGCCCTCTTCAGGACCAGACGATGGCCTACGGACCGGGGGAGAGCCGGTTCGTGGAGGAGAAGCGCCACAAGGAGAAGCCCATCCCGATCAGCGACCTCGTGCTGCTCGATCGCGAGCGCTGCATCCTGTGCGACCGCTGCACCCGGTTTGCCAAGGAGGTGGCGGGTGATCCGCTCATCCACTTCATTCACCGAGGCAGCAACACCGAGATCAACACCTTTCCCGACGAACCGTTCGCGTCGTACTTCAGCGGGAACACCGTCCAGATCTGCCCGGTGGGTGCGCTCACCGCGTCGAGCTACCGGTTCAAGGCTCGTCCGTGGGATCTCGAGAAGACCGAATCGACCTGCACGACGTGCTCGGTCGGGTGCCGGATCTCGGTGGAGTCGTCCCGTGACCGGCTCCTGCGCTTCTCGGGGGTCGACATCGATCCCGTGAACTGGGGTTGGTTGTGTGACAAGGGCCGCTTCGGTTTCGAGGCCATCGATGCCGAGGGCCGTCTGTCCGATCCGATGATCCGCGAAGGTGACGCCCTGCGCCCGGCGCGCTGGGCCGAGGCCCTCGAGCAGGCCGGCCGGGTGCTCTCCCAGGCCAGTGGCCCGGAAGCGATCGCCGTGATCGGTGGGTCGCGCCTCACCAACGAAGACGCCTACGCCTGGGCCAAGTTGGCCAAGGGCGTCCTGGGCACCGACAACGTCGACGCCCAGATCGGCGACGGCCTCCCCGCCGAGATGCTGCTGGGCCTGCCCCGGGCCACCATCGACGAGGTGTGCGCCCCCGGGGGCACGGTCATCCTGATCGGCCCGGACCTCAAGGAAGAGCTCCCGGTGCTGTTCCTCCGTCTGCGGCACGCGCTGGTGGAGGACCGGGCCCAGGTCGTGGAGGTCGGCGCCCGGTCGAGCGGCCTGAGCGATCTGGTGACCTCGTCGTTGATCTACCGCCCCGGTGAGGTCGCCGAGCTGATCCGGGCGCTCGTCGCGCCGGCTGATGCCGTCAAGGAGGTGGCCGGGGTCGGGGCGGAGGCCATCAACGCCGCTCGTGGAGTGATCGCCTCGGCGACCGGTCCGGTGAGCGTGGTGCTCGGTCGGGGTTCCGTCGCCGAGTCGCCCGATTCGCTGGTCGACGCCGCCGGCGCGCTGCTGCAAGGGCTGCCCGATGTGCGGTTCCTGTCGGCGCTGCGGCGCGGCAACGTCCACGGGGCCCTCGACATGGGTCTCGCTCCCGGTCTGCTGCCGGGTCGGGTCGCTCTCGATGACGGGCGTGAGTGGTTCGCCGCCAACTGGGTCACGACGCCGGCCACCAGAGGTCTCGACACCCGAGGCATCCTCGAAGCCGCGGCCGACGGTCGGATCGACGTGCTGGTGCTGCTCGGTGCCGACCCGGCGGTCGACTTCCCCGATCGTGACCTGGCCGAGCGCGCCCTCAGTGGCGCTCGCGCCGTCATTGCCGTCGACACGTTCCTCACCGAGTCGTCCCGCCGGGCCGACGTAGTGCTGGCGGCCGCGGGCTTCGCCGAGAAGGCGGGTACGACCACGAACCTCGAGGGTCGGGTGAGCGCGCTCACCCAACGCGTCACCCCGCCCGGCACCGCCCGTGCCGACTGGATGATCGCCGCGGAGCTGGCCTTCCAACTCGGTGCCGATCTCGGACTGGAGTCGGTCGAGGGCATCTGGAACGAGATCGAGACGCTGGCCCCGTCGCATCGGGGCGTGACCCGCGAGCTGCTCCTCGCTCACGGGAGCGCCGATGGGATCGTGGTCCCTCTCTCCCTGGAACCGCCCGACCACGGTCACGTCGACGTGGTCGGTTCCGGGGCCGAGACCGGGCCGAGTGCGAAGGCTGTCGCGCTGGCGATCCAGGCTGCCGCCGCTGACACCCACCTCGAAGCGGCCGCCCTCGTCGCCGATGCCACCCGGGCCGAGGGAGAGGCAGTGACCGAGGAGCTCGACGCCGTGGAGGAGGGCGACCCGTCGCCGACCGGTCCGACTCCTTCCCGTCCGTCGCTGCTTCGCCACGCGGCCGGCGAGGCCGCCCCCGTCCCGGCGGTCGACGCCTACTCGTTGCGCCTCGTCGCCACGCGGAAGCTGTACGACCTCGGGACGCAGGTGCAGGCCGCCCCCTCCTTGGCTGGCCTCGCCCCCGGAACCGTCGTCAGAGTCAATCCCTACGACTTCGATCGCCTCGGCGTCGGCGAGGGCGATCGGGTCGTGGTGCGGTCGTCGCGGCACACCCTGGTGCTGGCCATCTCCGCCGATGTCGGTGTGCCCCGTGGCGCCGCCGCCCTGATCCTGAACCAGCCCGATGTCCGGGTCGGCGACCTCCTGGCCATCGGCGATCGGGTCACTGAGCTGCGTATCGAGACCGCGCCATGATTCACGGGTCGGCTCCGGTGCGCGTGGAGTTGCGCGACCCGACCTCCACGCGATGGGCTGGGACAGCTCGTCCCGCGAACCAAGAGCGGGTCGCGGTCCCATCAGGCGATTCCGACGGAGGCGAAAACGATGTTGGGCGGTGATCCACTCCTCTCCGGCAATGTCGACCTCGCCGTCGTCGCCATCGTCCTGCTGAAGGTCGTGCTCATCTTCGTCTTCTTGCTCGTCGCCACCATGTTGATGGTGTGGTTCGAGCGCAAGGTCGTCGGCGACATGCAGAATCGCGTGGGTCCCAACCTCGCCGGTCCTTTCGGAATCCTCCAGACCCTCGCCGACGGCATCAAGTTCTTCTTCAAGGAAGACCTGATCCCCGACCGGGCCGAGCGGCGGATGTTCATCCTGGCCCCGTTGCTGTCGGTGGTCCCGGCTTTCCTGTTGTTCAGCATCGTGCCATTCGGAGGTGACTTCTCGAACGGCAACAACGGAACGGTGGAGATCTTCGGCAAGGAGACCCTGTTGCAACTCGCCGATCCGCCGATCGGCATTCTCTTCGCACTGGCCATGTCGTCGATCGCGGTGTACGGGGTCATGCTGGCCGGGTGGTCGTCGGGCTCCAAGTACCCGCTGCTCGGGTCGGTGCGAGCGTCGGCCCAGATGGTGTCCTACGAAGCGGCGCTCGGTCTCTCGGTGGTGGCGGTGGTGCTGGTGAGCGGTTCGCTCAGCACCCACGACATCGTGATGAGCCAGGCTGAGGCCGGGTGGGGGTTCCTGCCCAACTGGAATCTCCTGCTCACCGGGGTCGTGCCCTTCATCGTCTTCCTGATCGCCAGCCAGGCCGAGCTCAACCGTCCGCCCTTCGATCTCGTCGAGGCCGAACAGGAGCTCGTCGGAGGGTTCCACACCGAGTACAGCTCGATCCGCTTCGCCCTGTTCTTCTTGGCCGAGTTCATGAACAGCGTCACGATGGCCGCCATCATCGTCACCCTCTTCCTCGGTGGTCCCGCCGGTCCGGCCTTCATCGGCCCGGAATGGGCGTGGGGCATCTTCTGGTTCCTCGCCAAGATCGTGCTCTTCCTCTTCGCCTTCGTGTGGGTGCGGGCCACGCTCCCGCGCATGCGCTATGACCAGCTCATGGACCTCGGCTGGAAGGTCCTGATCCCGCTGTCGCTGGGCTGGGTGCTCCTGCTCGCCATCATCGGCGTGGCCCGCGACGAGAGCTGGAACCCGTTCGTGGTCATCGTCGCCAGCAGTGCCTTCTTCCTGACGGGCTGGGGCCTGTTGCGCGCCGCCAAGACCACGTCGAAGGCCCGCCGTCTCGAAGGGGTGATCGACTGATGGGGTATCTCGGAGGATTCCTCGTCAGCATCCGCCAGATGGGGCGCAAGCAGCGCGTCACGACGGAGTACCCGAAGGAGAAGGCCCCGAAGCCGATTCGGGTACACGGCCGACACGTCCTCAACCGCTACGAGGACGGTATGGAGAAGTGCATCGGCTGCGAACTGTGCGCCGGGGTGTGCCCCGCCCGTTGCATCTACGTGCGTGGGGCCGACAACCCTCCCGACGATCCGGTGTCGCCCGGTGAGCGCTATGGGTACGTCTACGAGATCAACTACCTGCGCTGCATCCACTGCGACCTCTGCGTCGAGGCCTGTCCCACCGAGGCCATCACCGAGACCAAGATGTTCGAGTTCTCGTTCACCAATCGAGCCGATGCCATCTACACCAAGGAAGAACTCGTGGTGGGTGACGACGGTCGGCCCAAGCACCTTCCCTGGGAGGACTGGCGCCCCGGTGAGGACGAGCACACCTCGGCCTGGATGCGGGCCACGTCGCCCTCGGGTGATGCCCGCTTCGAGGGCACCGTCGGGTGGTCCGGCGAGCTCGGGTACGGCGTCCGGGGTGCCGAGGACGCGCAGGACCTGAAGGATCGGCTGACCACCGGGCCCGACTTCGTCGACGAGGGCCACGACCAGGACGATCACGGTCACGCTGATCACGGCCACGGAAACCACTGATCCCGTGGAGACCTTCGTATTTCTCGTGTGCGCGGTGATCGTGTTGGCCGGTGGCCTCGGTGTCATCGTGTCGCGTAATCCCGTCCATTCGGCGCTCAGCCTCGTGGCGACCCTCTTCGGGATCGCCGTGCTGTTCCTCAACCAGGACGCTCAGTTGCTCGCGGCCGTGCAGGTGCTCGTCTACACCGGCGCCATCGTCGTGCTGATCCTGTTCGTCTTGATGTTGCTCGGCGTCGACTCCGACGACGACCTCACCACCGAACCGCTGGTCGGCCAGCGGGCTCTCGCCGGCCTCGCCGGTGTGGTGCTGGTGGGGGCGGTCCTCGCCGTCTACGTCATCAGCGGGGTCGACGCGGTCACCGGCGCCCGGTCGGTCACCGCGCCGCTCGAGGAAGGGGCCGGCAACATCGCCCAGATCGGGCGGGAGCTGTTCACCACCTACGTCTTCCCGCTCGAGATGACCGCGGCGCTGCTCACCATCGCCGTCGTCGGCGCGGTCGTGCTCTCCATGCGCCCGAAGGACCTCGAGCCGATCCCCGAGCAGGCCTCGATGACCGAACAGGGCGACGAGCCCCTCACCGAGGTACCGGAAGGCGACGGCCACTGATGCGCAACCTCGACGTCGCCTACCTGGTGCTCTCGGCGGTGCTCTTCGGCCTCGGTGCCGTGGGCCTGCTGGTGCGCCGCAACCCGCTGGTGATGATCATGTGTGTCGAGCTCATGCTCAACGCCGTGAACCTCTCCTTCGTCACCTTCGGGCGCATGCTCGACGACATCACCGGCCAGGTCATCGTTTTCTTCGTCCTGGTGGTCGCGGCGGCCGAGGTCGTGGTGGGCCTCGGGCTGGTCGTGGCGGTGGCCCGACGCAAGCCGGGCGCCACGGCTGACGACATCACGTTGTTGAGGGGCTGAGCGCGACCTTGGTCGAACTCGTGTGGCTGATCCCTGCCCTCCCGCTCGTGGGCTTCCTCGTGCTGGTGTTCTTCGGTCGACGCCTCGGCGAGCCCGTCGCCGGGTGGCTGGGCACCGTCACCGTGTCGTTGTCGTTCCTCGTCGCGGTGGTCGTCTACTTCGGCCTGCGCACCCAGCCCGACCGCACCTACGAGGTCTCGTTCTTCACCTGGATCCCGGCGGGCCGGTTCCAGGTCGACTTCGGCTTCCTGCTCGACCCGCTCTCGATGACCATGGTGCTGTTCGTCACCGGCATCGCCGCCCTGATCCACCTCTACTCGATCGGGTACATGCACGGAGATCGCGACTTCCCGCGGTTCTTCACCTATCTCAACCTCTTCGTCTTCTCGATGTTGATGCTCGTGCTGGGCGACAACCTGGTCCTCACCTTCCTCGGGTGGGAGGGCGTCGGCGCCTGCTCGTACTTCCTCGTCTCCTTCTGGTTCACCAAGGACGCCAACGCTTCGGCCGGCAAGAAGGCCTTCATCACCAACCGCATCGGTGACTGGGGCTTCATGGTCGGCATCTTCGCCGCCTTCTTCGCCTTTGGCACGGTGAAGTACACCGAGATGTTGCCGCTGGCTCCCGGGCTCGCCGTGGGGGCCGCCACCTTCATCGCCGCGATGTTGCTGATCGGCGCCATCGGCAAGTCCGCCCAGTTCCCGCTGTTCGTCTGGTTGCCCGACGCCATGGCCGGCCCGACTCCGGTCTCGGCCTTGATCCACGCCGCCACCATGGTCACCGCCGGCGTCTACCTCCTGGTCCGCGTCAACCCGGTCCTCGCCGCGTCCGCCGACTGGCTGCCCCAGCTCATCGCCTGGCTCGGCGTGCTCACCGCCCTCTTCGCCGCCACCATCGCCATCGCCCAGACCGACATCAAGAAGGTC
>JBDNHK010000106.1:0-11833 GCA_041688815.1 Acidimicrobiales bacterium
CAGCCGGAGGATCTCGAGGTAGAGCCACACCATCGTGACGGTGAGGCCGAAGGCGCCGTACCACTCCATGTACTTGGGCGCGTTGGCTTCCGACGCCTTCTCGATGAAGGCGAAGTCGAGGCCCAGGTTGAGCGCGGCCACGATCACGATGACCACGCTGATCCCGATGCCGAGGGCGGACGGCTGGTTCCAGAAGGCGATGTCGGCGCCGAACAACGAGGCGACGAACGCCCCCAGGTACATCACCATGATGCCGAGGGTGGCGGCGACGACGACCATCACGTACTTCTTGGTGACCTTGATGATGCGGGTCACGTAGAGGAAGAACATCACCCCGAACACCGCCACGGTGGCCGCCACGGCCTGGACGACGATGCCGCTCCACTGGGCGTTGTAGACGGCGGAGATGGCGCCGAGCACGCCCCCGAAGGCCAGGGCGTAGATGGGGGCGGTGAAGCGGGCGATCTTGGGCACGAACGCGGTGACCAGGCCGAGACCGAGGCCGACGATGAGGGCGAGGAACAGCCAACTCGGGAGCGAGGTGGTGTTGACCGTCTCGACCTGCCCGGTCTGGGGGTTGATGACTTCCTGGGTGACCTGATCGACCGACATCCATCCGAAGGTGCCGGTGATCAGGATCAGGGCGAAGAGGACGAAGGTGGCGGTCATGGTGCCGCCGACGGTCATGGTCTTACCGGAGGCCGGGGCGTCGGCGCCGATGCTGCCGAACCGACCACCGAGACCCGCTCCGGCGTCGCCCGACTGGGTGTCGGGCCTCGCCGTGCCCGGCCAAGCCGACGGCGACGCGCCCTGCTGCTCGAACTTCTGGGGGGTGAGGACTGGATTGGCCATACCTGACTCCTTGGGAGGGACGGACTCGTGCCGGAGAACTCAGTCTAGGGAATCGGACGTCCGAAGTCGTCGCGACCCGATCACATTGTGCTCGCGATGCCGCGACGATCGGCGCACCCCCGGTTGGCGGCACTCAGAGCTCGCGCCGCGTCCCCGGGTCCCCGACTCGCGGTACTAGACGTCGAGGAAGCGGGTGACGGCGACGCCGGCGCCGATGGCGCCGATGAGGACTCCGACCACGCCGAGCAGCACGAAGATGCCCGCGATCTCGGCACCGCTCACGAAGAAGCCGCTCACCAGGGGGAAGTCCTGGGGGTTGGGCAGCCACTGCTGGAAGAACGGTCTGAACGCGGCGAGCGCCAGGATGGCGGCCAACGCGCCGAGCATCCCCTGCACCAGCCCCTCGAGCATGAACGGCACCCGGATGAACCAGTTGGTGGCGCCGACCAGCTTCATGACCTCGATCTCGCGGCGGCGGGCGAACATGGCCATCCGGATGGTGTTGAGGATGAGCAGTCCGGCCGCGCCGAGGAGGAACGAGGCGATCACGAAGATGCCCACGGTGAGCCGACTCGAGAGCTGCTGGATGAGCCTGATCGTCTCGGAGGCGAACACCACGCTGTCGACGCCGGACTTGTCGGAGAACTGCGAACCGAGGGCTTCGACGGACAGGACGTCCTTGTCCATCGGCTCCACCCGGAACGACGGAGGGAGGTCATCGGGCTGCACGCTGGTCACCATCTCCGGTGAATCCGAGAAAAGGACCTTGAACTCCTCGAACGCGGCCTGCTTGTCGACGAACTTGATGTTGGCCACGTCGGGGCTGTCCTGCAGGTCGCGGGCCACGGCGTCGATCTGGGCCTGGCTGGCGTCGGGACGCAGGAAGACGACGAACTCGATGCCACCCTGCCAGCGCTGCGTGGCGTTCTCGACACCGGTGCGCAACATCAACGACGCGCCGACCAGGGCCAACGAGACGGCGACGGTCATCACCGAGGCGAGAGTGATGGTGAAGTTCCGTCCGAGATTGGATCCGGTCTCCCGGACCATGTAATCGAGCTTCATCGGCATGAGCGTCTCCTACTCGTAGACGCCGCGCGCCTGGTCACGGACGATCGAACCGCGGTCGATCTCGATCACCCGTCGCCGCATGGTGTCGACGATGCCTCGATCGTGGGTGGCCATCACGACAGTCGTGCCGGTCTTGTTGATGCGGTCGAGGAGCCGCATGATGCCGACGGAGGTGGCGGGATCGAGGTTGCCGGTGGGCTCGTCGGCCAACAGGATGAGGGGCCGGTTCACGAAGGCCCGGGCCACCGAGACGCGCTGCTGCTCACCGCCGGAGAGCTCGTCGGGGAAGCTGGCCGCCTTGTGGCCGAGGCCCACGAGGTCGAGGATGGCCGGCACCTGGGTCTGGATGACGCTGCGGGGCCGACCGATGACCTCGAGGGCGAAGGCCACGTTCTCGTACACGGTCTTGTTGGTGAGGAGCTTGAAATCCTGGAAGACGCAGCCGATGTTGCGGCGCAGGAACGGCACCTTCCAGTTGGAGAGCTGGCCGATGTCCTTGCCGGCCACGTAGATGTGACCGGCCTCTGGCGTCTCCTCCTTGTTGAGGAGGCGGATGAACGTGGACTTGCCCGACCCGGAGGCGCCGACGAGGAACACGAACTCGCCCTTGTCGATCTCGACGTTGGCCTCGCGCAGGGCGACGGTCGAGGTCTTGTAGGTCTTGGTGACGTTCTCGAGCTTGATCATGAAGTGGGGGGACCCCGGAGGCAGTGGAAACGTGGGCCGTCGTTGAGGGTAGACGGCCGCCTGCGCGGATTCGCGGCATGCGACCGCAGGCCCTCCGGTGGCTTGAAGGACGTCGCGGTCCTCACTCGCCAGCGGGGGCCACGCGGCTGCGCTCCCAGCGCAGGTACGCCTCCATGAAGCCGTCGAGTCCACCGTCGAGTACCGACTCGACGTTTCCGGCCTCGAAACCCGACCGCAGGTCCTTCACCATCTGGTACGGCTGGAGCACGTACGAGCGGATCTGGCTCCCGAAGCCCACCGATCGCTGCTCACCCCGAATGGCGGAGAGCTCGGCCTCACGCTCTCGACGTTGGAGCTCGGCCAGCTTGGCCCGCAGCATCAGCATGGCTCGGTCCTTGTTCTGGTGCTGGCTGCGCTCGTTCTGACACGACGTGACCACCCCGGTCGGGAGGTGGGTGATGCGAACCGCGGAGTCGGTGACGTTGACGTGCTGGCCACCGGCCCCCGACGAGCGATACGTGTCGATGCGCAGGTCCTTCTCATCGACATCGATGTCGGGGACGTCGGCGAGGAACGGCGTCACCTTCAAGGCCGCGAAGGCGGTCTGGCGCTTCCCCTGGGCGTTGAACGGTGACATTCGTACCAGTCGGTGCACCCCGTGTTCGGACCGCAGCCGACCGTAGGCGTGGCGGCCCTTCACCAGGAACGTGGCCGAGGAGATGCCGGCCTCGGAACCGGCTGAGACCTCGGTGAGCTCGACGTCGAACCCGCGACGCTCGGCCCAACGCAGGTACATCCGCAAGAGCATCTCGGCCCAGTCCTGGGCGTCGGCGCCACCCTCACCGGACTGGAGCTCGCAGATGGCGTCGGCGTCGTCGTGTTCGCCGGTGAACAGGGCCCGCAGTTCGAGCTCGCCGAACTCGGAGCCCAGGCTCTCGATCCCCGCCTCGACCTCGGCTTCGACCGAGTCGTCGCCCTCCTCACGGCCCAGTTCGTGCAGGGTCTCGGCGTCGTCGATGCGGGCGGTGAGCGAGGCGTAGAGGTCGAGGTCCTCGACCACCGTCGACAGCTCGCCGGTGACGGTGCGGGCCCGGTCGGGGTCGTCCCACAGGTCGGGGCGGGTGGCCTCGACCTCGAGCTGGGGCCGGGACACGACGAGCTCGTCGATGCGCAGGTAGACCTCGGCCTCGGCCAGGCGGCGCCGGAGCGCGATGAGATCGTCGGAGAAATCCCTCATGGTGACGGGCCCGGCCCTACTGGCCGTGACAAAGCTTGAACTTCTTGCCCGACCCGCACGGGCACGGGGCGTTGCGCGGGGTCTTGTCGAAATCACTCTTGACCATGGGCTTCTGCACGATCTCCTCGACGGCCTCCGGCGGCGCCTCGACCCCCTCGGCGGCGGCCTGGGCTCGGGCGGCGTCGGCCAGCGTGCTGGGCGCCTCACTGGGGTCGAGCGGAGCGCTGTACATGACGTCCTGCAACGGCTTGGGAGTGTCGAGCTTCGGCTGCGCGGCCACGGCCACCTGGGCGTGCATGACGTAGGTGACGAAATCGGTGGCGATGCCCTGCATCATCTGGCCGAACATCTCGAAACCCTCACGCTGCCACTCGACCAGCGGGTCCTTCTGCCCCATGGCCCGCAGATTGATGCCCTCCTGCAGGTAGTCCATCTCGTACAGGTGCTCGCGCCACTTCTGGTCGATGATGCGCAGCATCACCTGGCGTTCGACCTCGCGCATGGCCCCGGCACCGAACTCGGCCTCACGGCCCTCGTAGTGGGCCGTGGCCTCGCCCATGAGATGTTCGTAGAGATCGTCGGTGGTGACGCACGACGCCCGCAGGGCCTCGATCGTCAGTTGCGACGGCCAGATCGCGCTGGACTCGGCGACGAGGCCGTCGAGGTCCCACTCTTCGGCGAAGTCGTTGACGCAGTAGGTGGAGATGACCCCGTCGACGGCCTCGGCCAGGTACCCCATGGCCTCGTCGCGTAGATCGGCCTGGTCGAGGATCTGGTCGCGCCGGCGGTAGATCACCTTGCGCTGCTCGTTCATGACCTCGTCGTACTTCAGCACGTTCTTGCGGATCTCGGCGTTGCGCTGCTCGACGGTGTTCTGGGCCCGCTCGATGGCCTTGGTCACCATCTTGGCCTCGATGGGCACGTCGTCGGGAAGGGCCTTGCCCATCACCCAGTTCATGGCCCCGGTGGCGAAGATTCGCATGAGGTCGTCCTCGAGCGAGAGGTAGAAGCGGCTCTCCCCCGGGTCACCCTGACGTCCCGATCGGCCCCGCAACTGGTTGTCGATGCGCCGGCTCTCGTGGCGTTCGGTTCCGAGCACGTACAAGCCACCCAGCTCGCGGACCTTGGCGCCCTCACCTTCGGTCTCGGCCTCGTAGTGGCCGATGAGCTCGGTCAGCCGGGCCTGACCTTCCTCGCTCTCGAGCTCGAGCCCTTCGGCGGCGAGGTCGCGCTCGGCCAGCCCCTCAGAGTTGCCACCGAGGAGGATGTCGACGCCACGTCCGGCCATGTTGGTGGCCACCGTCACCGCACCGAGCCGACCGGCTTGGGCCACGATGTCGGCCTCGCGAAAGTGGAGCTTGGCGTTGAGCACCGAGTGGGGCACACCACGCTTTTCGAGGAAGCGGCCCAACTTCTCGGACTTGGCCACCGACACCGTGCCCACGAGGACGGGCTGGCCCGCCTCGTGCCGTTCGAGGATGTCGTCGACGACCGCGTCGAACTTGGCGTCCTCGGTCTTGTAGATCAGGTCGGCCTGGTCGGCGCGCACGAGCGGTCGGTGGGTGGGGATGGACACGACCTGCAGGCCGTAGGTACCGGCCAACTCGGCGGCCTCGGTCTGGGCCGTACCGGTCATCCCCGCGAGCTTGTCGTACATCCGGAAGTAGTTCTGGAGCGTGACCGTCGCGAGCGTCTGGTTCTCCTCTTTGATCTTCACGCCCTCTTTGGCCTCGACGGCCTGGTGCAGACCCTCGGACCACCGGCGCCCGTCGAGGATGCGACCGGTGAACTCGTCGACGATCTTCACCTCACCGTTCTGCACGACGTAGTCCTTGTCGCGCTTGAAGATCTCCTTGGCCTTCAACGCTGCCTGGAACTGGTGCACGAGGTTCTGGGAGACCTCGTCGTACATGTTGTCGACACCGAGCGCCTTCTCGACCGCCTCCACCCCCTCATCGGTGGGGGCGACGGCGCGCTTCTCCTCGTCGAATTCGTAGTGCACGTCGCGCTTGAGGCCCCGCACGATCGACGCGAACTGGTAGTAGATCTTGGCGGCGTCGGCCACGCGACCGGAGATGATGAGGGGGGTACGAGCCTCGTCGATGAGGATGGAGTCGATCTCGTCGACGATGCAGTAGACGTGTCCCCGCTGCACCTGGTCGGGCCGGCTCATGGCCATGTTGTCGCGCAGGTAGTCGAACCCGAACTCGTTGTTGGTGCCGTAGGTGATGTCGCAGGCGTACTGGGCCCGCTTGTGGGCCGGGTCGAAATCACCGGGAATGACGAGCCCCACGTCGAGGCCGAGGCGGCGGTGGACCTGACCCATCCATTCGGCGTCACGGGTGGCGAGGTAGTCGTTGACCGTGACGACGTGCACGCCCAGGCTGGCCAGGGCGTTGAGATACACCGGCAGGGTGGACACGAGGGTCTTGCCCTCACCGGTCTTCATCTCGGAGACCCATCCGAAGTGCAGGGCGGCCCCGCCCATGAGTTGCACGTCGTAGTGACGCTGACCGATCTCTCGACTGGCGGCCTCGCGGGTGACGGCGAAGGCCTCGATCAGCAGGTCGTCGAGATCGGATCCGTTGTCGAGGCGCTGGCGGAACTCGATGGTCTTGGCCGTCAGTGCCTCATCGGACAAGGCGCGGATCTCGGCCTCGTGGGACCCGATGTCGGGCACGAGCGACTGCAGCGCCCGGACTTTCTTGCCTTCACCGGCGCGGAGGAGCTTGTCGAACATGCCCATGGAACCGCCGAGTCTACCGGCGACCCGTGCCCGAGGGAACCGCCCCGGAGACGGACGGCGCGACGGGCCCGACCGGCGTCCGGCGCGGTGTCCAGCGCGGCGTCACCGGCCCGGTGGAGCCTGCCCGTCGGCCACGGCCACCACGTTGGCGTCGAGGCCGGCGTCGGTGATGACCACCACGGCGACCACCGGCAGCACGGCGCGGAGAGCGACAACCGCGTCGAGGATCCCGGCGGGCGGGAACCGGGCATCGAGGACCGCCACATCGGGGAGCCCGCCCGGAACGGCCTGGACGAGCATGTCGATGTCGATCACTTCGGCCAGCACCTCGATCCGCGGGTGGGCCTCCAACGCCAACAGCAACTGGCGCCGCAGCAGCGACTCGTCCTCTCCCAGCACCACCCGGACGATGCCCTCACCCGACCGTCGGTCCACCCCGGCGAACCCGGGCGCGCCGGTCATGCCGCCGCCCGCGGCTCGGGGGTGCGGGCCAGCACCACGCCGTGGACCGTGTGGGCCCCGGCGCCGCGGAGCACGGTGGCGGCGGCGACGAGAGTGGCCCCGGTGGTGCAGACGTCGTCGACCAGGACGACTTCGGACGGCGACGGGGCCCGCGCCACGAATTGCGGGCCGTGCAACCGGTCGAGCCGGGCCCGACCCGTCTGAGGGGGGCCGTCGACCCGGCCCAGCAACGGTCGCATGGGTCGCGCCAGCGACGACGCAAGACGACGGGCGAGCAGTTGACCCTGGTCGAAGCCACGCTCGCGACGACGCGACCGGGTGGTGGGCGCCCAGGTGAGCACGGCCCCCGAGCCGACCGGGGGCACGAGCGCGGCCAGCGGCGGGGCGAGGGTGGCGAGCGAGGCGCGTGCGTTGCGGTACTTCACGGCCAGCACGAGGGGACGAGCCCGATGGTCGTAGGCCAGCAGGGCGGAGAGTGTGTCGAGGCCATCAGGCACGCCGAGCAGGGGCGCCGGGGTGAGCGCCGATGCACACGGACGGCACGGCGAACGGCCAGGAAGCTCACAGCTCGCACAGCGCTCGGGAAACCACACGCCGGTCACGCTAGCGAGGCCGAGCGACACGGGCCGGTGAGCAGTCAGTGGGTGAGCAGCGGCGGGGTGCCGCGTTCGACCATCGCCTGAGCCCGCTGCTGGACGTTGCCTGCGGTGTTCTCGTTGGTGAGGATCCAGAGGTCCCGGTCCGAACAGCCTCGACCACGTGGGCGGCGACGTTATCGTCGACCTCCATCCCAGCCGAGCCATGACGAAGCTCGGCGCTCGCGGCCGGGCCCAACTTGCTGTCGTCGCCTTCCGCTCCGCGCTTGCTCACCTGTCGACCTGACGTGGCAGTCGAGCCCCGGAGCGGGATGAACACCCCAGGTCGGGTAGGCCAACGGGCCGGTTTCGAGCCGCCACCGGGCGGACCGTGGGGACAGCCACCTCAGGAGATCTGGCGCTGCGCTGCAGAAACCATGCTCGGGACCTTGGCGCGCCGCATCAGCGGACAAGCCGGCACAGTGCGTCGGCGTCGACGGGCCGGCACCCGGTGAGTAAGCGATCAGCGAGGGGCATCTCGAGCTCCAGAGTCACCGTCCGGATCCGCCCCACGGATCCACACTCCCGGCGGGTGGGATCGAACGAGTACGGCAGCTGGATGTCGACCCGATCCGTCGCTTCGATCACTTGAGGCTCGGTGGCCATTTCACAGAGGGGAGCCCACTGGACCTCGATCTGGACGATTCGGCCCTCGGACATCTTGTACGTCCAGTCAAGGACCCTCGTCTCCCTCGAGGTCGCGCACGCAGCGACGCAGATGCCAGACGCAAGGAGGCCTGCGATGGCGATCCAAGGAACCCGCACAAGCCGTCTCACCTGAGCCAGCTCGGCCCTGCGCAGGCGCTTCAGCGGTCGCAGACGCATGTGGGTGCTCACTCGCAATCGAACCCGGGCCTAGTTCGTCATGACCGTAAGACCCCAACTGTTCGTGACATACGGTAGATGAGAGAGGATGGCGTCGTTCCCGCTGGTCGCCCCGCTGACGAGGCCTACGGCAAGGCTTCCGAAGATCGTGTCCCAGTAGACGGCGCCGCCACTGTCGCCGTTCTGCGACCACGTGTCGATGAGCCGAAACTGTTGGGGGTTCCACATGTAGCCGGTTGGGGCAAACGACCTACTGAGCAGAGCTCCGCAGACCGGCCCGCCATACCCGCTCAAACCAGCCGTTGTCCGGCCAGAGTGGCAGTAAAAGTTGCCGATCGAGTCAGCGTCCTGCTGAATCCAGCCGTAGATCCTCTTGCTCCAGTCGTTGGTGTTCTGGTGGAATCGGCCCCACTGAGGCCTTCCCACCGTCGAGGTCGAAATGGCCCCAGCGTCGAACCGGTTATCGTGACAGCAGAAGTAGACCGGGTAGTTCCTCGCCGCCATAGGACCGGTCGGCTGTCCTCCCTGGGTCCAGCCCTCGTTGAGGGATCCGCAATGGCCAGCGGTAAGCAGAAAGCTGCCGTACGCACCCTGCACGGCGAAGCCCGACGTACAGATCCCGACGAAGGGCGACCCGGGGATCGGACGGTCGATGGCCAACGCACCATGCACGAGGCCGTACGGCTGCAACTGGCCCTTCGACGCAGTCGGGCGGGGTCCAGCACCCACCCGCACGTCCAACACCTCAGCACCAAGCCGGGAGCTCAGACGGGCAGCATCTGCCTCGGAGGCAACCTCGGCGACGATGCGTCCGTTCCACCGGTCGACATCGATGCTGAGGACCGGAGGGTCCCGTTCCAGGTTCGCAGTTCGGACACCTGTCTCGATCTCTTCCAACTCCTCAATCGATCGCGGCGGAACCCGGATCTCGACGAGCGGCCGGACCAGCTCCGGGAAAAGAGCCACAACGTCGAAGCTCTCCGCTGTTGCGAGGGCACGTTCGAACATGAGATCGACGTGGACAGTTCCTCTCTCGGCAGCCGTTGAGATCCGAGACTCAACGTGCGGCAACGCCAACTGGGCAATGCGGACATTGACCTCGTCGAGGATCGATTGGACGTAGCTGCGAAAGATCAGGGCCGGGATCTCATCTGGCAGGACGGTCAACCCGAAAAAGTCGGTGCCTGACGAGACCACCCCGCCGTAGGCCAGAGGGTCAGCATTGAGAGAGCGGACGAAAGAAAGATCAGACGGGATGCCCAAAGAGGCTCTCAGTTCGACCACCCGGTCGAGATCGGGGCCCGCAAGATTGCGGGCCGGGGCCCCAGAGGTCCGGCGCTCGAGATCAGCTCGCTGATCCACGGTGAGGAAGTTCAGGTCATTCGCGATGCCGAGCGGCGCCGAGGACGAGGGGGGCACATAACGGCCTTCATCGCTGAAGGGCGATCCGCACGCTGAGGCCAGGAGGGCCGCCGAGGCAGCTAGGAGAACCAAACGACGCATTGCGCAACTCCCGTGCTTGACCCCCGTGACCGTAACCGATGATTTATAGGCGCGCTTGACGGACGCTGCGGCAGATCATTCGAGGCGGTGGGCGGATGCTCGCGAGCTCGAGCTCGACCGCCGCCCTGTGGAGAGCAAACCTTCGCTCACAGGGATCGGGGGCCTTCGTCGAGGCGTCAGTGGGTGAGCAGCGGCGGGGCGTCGCGTTCGAGGATGGCCTGGGTGCGGCGACGCACGGCCTCAGGAGTCTCGTCGTGGGTGAGGATCCAGAACGTCTTGGTGCGCACCGCATCGACGACGGCCGCGCCGACGTCGTCGGCCTCCATGCCGGTGCTGAGGAAGTGCTGGATGATCCCGGCGATGGCCGCCTCCTCCTCGGCCGTGGGAGCGGGACCGCCACCGGCGGGCTTGTTCCGCGCCGAGGTGGCGATGTTGGTCTTCACCCACGACGGGCACAGCACCGAGACCCCGACGGGCGCATCGCTGAGGGCCATCTCGACGGCCAACGTCTCCGAGAGGGCCACCACGCCGTACTTCGACACGTTGTAGGGCCCCATGAACGGCGCTGCGTAGAGGCCGGCCACCGATGCGGTGTTCACGATGTGCCCCTCACCCTGTTCGAGCAGCAACGGCAGGAAAGCCCGCACGCCGTGCACGACGCCCCAGAGGTTGACCCCGAGCACCCATTCCCAGTCGGCGACCTTGATGTCGTTCATGGGTCCCCCGCCACCGACGCCGGCGTTGTTGCACACCACGTGCACGGCCCCGAAGGCGTCGAGGGCGCGGTCGCGCAACTCGTCGACCTGAGCCCCGACCGACACGTCGGTGACCGACGTGACGACCTCGACCCCGTCGGCGAACGACGCCGCTGCCGCCTCGAGGGCACCGACCTCGATGTCGGCGAGCACGAGACGGGCCCCGGCGTCGGCAAAATGCCGCGCCACGGCGAGGCCGATACCGCTGGCCCCACCCGTGACGACGACGACCTTGCCCTCGAGCTCCTCCATGGTTCCCCCTGTGAACGCGGACCCGAAGGCCTCAGTAGCGGTAGTGGTCGGACTTGTACGGACCGTCGGCCGGGATGCCGAGGTACGACGCCTGGCTCTCGGTCAGCTCGGTGAGGCGCACGCCCAGTGCGTCGAGGTGGAGCCGGGCCACCTTCTCGTCGAGGTGCTTGGGCAGGGTGTACACCTTGCGCTCGTAGAAGCCGGGACGGGTGAAGATCTCGAGCTGGGCGATGACCTGGTTGGAGAAGCTGTTCGACATCACGAAGCTCGGGTGCCCGGTGGCGCAACCGAGGTTGAGCAGGCGGCCCTCGGCGAGGACGATGACCGAGTGCCCGTCGGGGAAGACGTACTCGTCGACCTGCGGCTTGATGGTGACGCGCTGCACGTCGCTCATCTTCTTGAGCCCGGCCATGTCGATCTCGTTGTCGAAGTGCCCGATGTTGCCCACGATGGCCTGGTGCTTCATACGGGCCATGTGCTCGGCGGTGATGACGTTGAAGTTGCCGGTGGCCGAGATGTAGATGTCGGCGGTGTCGAGAACATCTTCGAGGCGGGCCACCTGGTAGCCCTCCATGGCCGCCTGGAGGGCGCAGATCGGGTCGATCTCGGTGACGATGACGCGAGCGCCCTGCCCCCGCAGCGACGAGGCGCAGCCCTTGCCCACGTCGCCGTAACCGCAGACGACCGCGACCTTGCCGCCGATCATCACATCGGTGGCGCGGTTGATGCCGTCGATGAGGCTGTGGCGACAGCCGTAGAGGTTGTCGAACTTGGACTTGGTGACCGAGTCGTTCACGTTGATGGCCGG
>JBDNHK010000021.1:0-26748 GCA_041688815.1 Acidimicrobiales bacterium
CGGGTGCCGGGTGCCGGGTGCCGGATGCCGGATGCCGGGTGCCGGGTGGGGCGGGTAGCCCACTTCTCCGCGGTCATCCCGGGGTTGGGCGGCCCCTACGGTGCCGCACGCCGGTCGGCGCGACTGACAGGGGAAGGTCCGGGCGCTCCGGGGGGTTGACCGCGTCATGCACATCGACGTCTGGTCCGACGTGATCTGTCCGTGGTGCCACCTCGGCAAACGCCGCCTCGAGACGGCGCTGGGGCAGCTCGACTGGGGCGACGAGGTGGAACTGCGCTGGCGGGCCTACCAGCTCGACCCGCACGCCGGCCCCGAGCCGGGTGACCTACGGGTGGCGCTCGAGCGCAAGTACGGCCCCGGCGCGTTCGAGAGCATGACGACGCGCCTCACCGCCCTGGGCGAGGCCGAGGGTCTCGACTACCGCTTCGATCGGGCGTTGCGGGTGAACACCGCCGACGCCCACCGGTTACTGGCCTGGGCCTGGGCCGAGGGCGGTGCCGCCGGGCAGGGCCCGCTCGCCGAGCGGCTCTTCCGGGCCTACTTCACCGAAGGGGCCGACGTCAGCGACCACGGCGCTCTGGCCGGCCTCGCTGCCGAGTGCGGGCTCGACCGCGACAGGGTCTCGGAGGTGCTGGCCGGGCGGGCGTTCGCCGACGAGGTGGCCGCCGACCTGTTGGGGGCGGTCGACCGCCAGATCACGGGGGTGCCCGCCTTCGTGGTCGAGGACCTCTTCCTGGTGCCCGGCGCCCAGGACGTCGACACGTTCGTGTCGGTGCTCACCCGGGCCCGAGAACGACTGGCGCCGGCCTCGGCCACCGGCGACGGCGAGGTGCGCGCCGTGGACGACCCCGCCGGCTGAGCGCGCCGACCACCGGCGCCAGTCGCCTACCGCTCGTCGCCGAGGCGTACCACGACACGACCCATGGTGCGACGGGCGGCGAGGTCGGTGAGGGCAGCGGGCACATCGTCGAAGGCGACGACCCGGGTGGTCTGGGGGCGGAAACGGCCGGCGTCGAGAAGGGCCACGAGCGCGGTGTGGGTGTCGGCGTGGATGGCCTTCATCTGGTCGCGGGGGTAGCTGCCGAGGGTCGCGCCCACGAGGGTGCGGTTGTACAGGTAGAAGTGCGGGTCGATGGGCAACAGGCCGCCGGCGTGACCACACAGCACGTGGCGACCGTCGGGCACCAGGAGCGGTTGGGCGACCGCACCCATCTCGCCCTGGACGGGGTCGATGATGACGTCGACGCCCCGGCCGCCATTGGCTCGGCGCACCAGTGGGCCGAAGTCGCCCCCGTCGGCCTGGGTGTGCACGACGGCGGCGCGGGCGCCGAGCCCGAGGCAGAAGTCGGCCTTGTCGTCGCGACCGACGACGGCGATGACGTCGGCCCCAGCGGCTACGCACAGTTGCACGCACGCCGATCCGAGGCCCCCGGCGGCGCCGAGCACGAGCACGGTCTCGCCGGGTTGCACGGCGCCGCGGCGCACCACGGCCTGGTAGGCGGTGTGGGACGCGATCAGGAACCCGGCGGCGTCGGTGTCGGTGAGCTGCGGCGGCACCTCGTAGAGCTGGGAGATGCCGACGGCGACCTCGGCCAGCCCGCCAAAGGGTTGCATGGTGACGGCCACGATCCGTTTGCCGAGCAAGTGTTGGTGGTCGGGGGCGGCGGCAGTGACGACGCCGACGGCTTCCTGGCCTGAAACGTAGGGCCGGGCGACAGGCACGGGGTAGGTGCCTCGGGCCATGGTGACGTCGGGCAGGGCCAGGGCGGCGGCGGTGACGTCCATGATCACCCAGTCGGTGAACGGCTCCGCCCCTGGTTGCAGGGGCGTCCAGCCGCTGAGGCCCATGCCCAGCCCGGCCAGGTCGTTCGGGGTGGGCGGAGCGATGTGATCGAGTCTGAACACCTCGGCTGGTTCCCCGTTGTCGTGCACCCTCCACGCCCGCATCGCATCCCCCTCGGTCGGTGTGAGGAGGTTCTTAGCGGGTTCTCGGCGGACCCACGTCGCGGCGCGCTTCGTGTCGACCCGGATCGGTTGCTCAGTCGCCCCCGGTGGGCGACGCTCTGGCTATGGCTCCCCAGTCGCTGTCCACGGTGTTCGACCCCGACAGGATCACGAAACTCGCAGGGGTACGGGTGTTGGCGCGAGCCACCGTGATCTCGGCCACCGACATCGAGGACCTTCGTGAAGTCGACGGCCGCCTCACGGCCACCGTGCGGGGCACGATGCCGTACACCGTCGCGATCTGGGTCGAGGGCACTCGGCGGGCGGCGTACTCGTGCACGTGCCCGCAGGGCGACGACGGCCGGTTCTGCAAGCACGCCGCGGCCGTTGCGTTGACGCTCCACGGTGGTGGCCGCCAGGCCCTGAGGCCCCGTCGCGACGATCCCGCTCGCCAGCCCGACGGGGTGGAGGACGACCCGGTGTTCGAGTTCCTGGTCGGCCTCGGCGCCCACGAGTTGGCGTTGATGGTCCACGACGCCGCCCAGCGCGACCCGCGCACCGTGCAGCGCATCGAGGCCAGGGTCGCCGGGAGGGTGGGTGTTCCCACCGTCGACGTGAGGGAGTGGCGCAAGGCCATCACCGCCGCCTTCGGGCGCCCGTCCCGGTTCGTGGAATACCGGGAGGCGCCACGATGGGCCGACGGGGTGCACGAGGTCCTCGCCGGCCTAGGCGTCGTGCTCGACGACGGGGAGGCCGAGCCGGTGGTGGCGCTGGCCGAGTACGCCTTCGAACGGGTCGAGAAGGCGACGCAGTACGTGGACGACGATGGGTGGATCGTGCCGATCGCCGATGAGATCGGTGAGCTGCACCTGGCCGCCTGCCGGGCGGCGAGACCCGAGCCGGTGGCCTTGGCCCGTCGGCTGGTGGAGCTCGATCTGCGGGCCGAGCTCGACACGTTCCGCCGGGCCGCCTTCGCCTACGCCGACGTGCTCGGCGACGAAGGGCTGGCCGAGTACCGGCGGTTGGTCGAGCCCGCCTACCTCGCCCTCGAGCCCCAGCGCCCAGGGCAGTGGTCCTCGGCCCGCCTCCACCTCACCGGCGCCATGCTCGGCCTGGCCCGCGCCGCCGACGATGTGGACGAGTTCGTGCGGATCCGGACCGCCGACCGCCAGAGCCCGCATGACTACGAGGAGATCGTGGCGGTGCTGACCGAGGCCGGGCGGGTGGACGAGGCCGTCGAGTGGGCCCGAAAGGGCGTGGGCCTGGAGGGCCGGGAGTTCCAGAAACGTCGGCTGCGCGACCAGCTGGTGGGGCTACTGGTGGAGACCGACCCTGCCGCCGCGCTCGACGAGCGGTGGGCGGGGTTCCGCGCCTCGCCGTCGCTGCCGGGGTTCAAGGAGTTGTTGGCCCAGGCCGGGCCGGTCGACGGTCCGGCGCGGGAGGCGACGAAGAGCAAGGCCGTGGCGTGGTTGCGCGAGCGGGCCGCGGTCGAGACGGCGCCGAACACGTCGTCGGTGCTCGTGGAGACCCTGCTCTACGAGGGTGAGGTGGACGAAGCGTGGGCGGCGGCCACGGCCTTCGGGTGCCACGAGCGGTGGTGGCTCAGCCTCGCCCGGGCCCGTGAGCGCGACCATCCGCTCGATGCGATCGGCGTCTACCAGCGGGAGGTGGAGGGGCTGATCGCCAAGAAGAACAAGGGCAGCTACCGCGACGCGGCGGCCCTGATGACCAGGGTCCAGGCCCTGTACTCGGCGGCGGACGACGACGGGTGGGAGCCGTACCTGGCCGCCGTGGCGACCCGGCACCGGCCCAAGACCAGCCTCATGGCCCGCTTCCGCGAGGCGGGCTGGGCGTAGCCGCTCAACCGCTCGTCGCAGGCGCGCACGACGAGGCGAGCCCACGGTCCTGACGGTGAGGACGGGGCGGTGCGCGGCGCCCGGCGGCGACGAGCAGGTGGGCCACCTTCGCGATGAGGCCGTGGGGGGCTCAGTCCTTCGGCTCGGCGCGACGGGCTGACCCTCGATCCGGTCAGGATCCACCTTCGGTTGCGTCATCGGCTTCGGGTCAGGGCCGTCAACACGCCAGCAGGGGCAGGATCTCCCAGTCCGGCGGCCTGACGCCCATGCGTCAGGGCGCCGCCCGCAACACCCGAAGGACCGTCTGGTCGGCGCGATCGAGGTAGGTCGCCGATCGGGCGGTCCGCCAGGCCTCGTGCAGGCTCCCGTCACGATGCGCGTCGAGCACCGCCGGATGCACATAGGACTGCCGGCACACCGCACGGGTGTTGCGTAGCTGCTCGGCGGCGACGTCGATGGCCGCCACGATCTGCGCGTCGACGCCCGGCTCGTCCTTCACCGTCGGCATCGCCACCAGCGCATTGGCGACGAGGGTGGTCGCGCCCCAGGTGCGGAACAACTTCGCCGAGATCTCCGGCCCGACGTGACGGTGCAGGTACTCGTTCACGTCCCCCGAGGACACGCAGGCCAGCGCTCCGTCCTCGGTCCGGTAGCTGAACAGGTCCTGCCCGCTGAGCTCATTGCACCGGCGAACCAGGCGCGCCAGCTTGGGGTCGACCACCGTCACGTCGTGCTCCACCCCACCCTTCCCCACGAAGCGCAGCGTGAAGGCCCGGGTGCTCACCCGCTCGACGTGCTCGGGCCGAAGAGTGGTCAGACCGAAGCTGTCATTGACCCTGGCGTACTCCTCGTTGCCCACCCTGATCAGCGTGTCGTCGAGCAGGCGCAAGACCGCGGCGAGCACCTGTTGTCGCGGATCGGTGGACACGACGAGATCGTCGGCCACCGCGCCGCGCAATTTGGGAAGTGCCTCACCGAACCCGAGCAGCCGCGAGAATTTGTCGGCGTCGCGGACCTCGCGCCACCGGTCGCGGTAGCGGTACTGCTTTCGTCCCTTGGCGTCGCGTCCCGTGGCCTGGAGATGCCCACTGCCACTCGGGTAGATCCACACATTCGACCACGCGGGCGGCACGGCCAAGGCGTGTATTCGCTCACGAGTCCGGCCATCGACGGCCTCACCGTCGGGCCCGGCGTAGCTGAAGCCCTTGCCCCGTCGACGACGGCGAATACCCGCTCCGGCATCGCTCACGTAGCGCAGCCCGGCCTCCTCGGCCACGGCCACCGCGTCGGCAACCGTTGGTTCGGATACCACTGGGCCGGGGAGAATCGCCATGGGGCGGGGTGTGGGATCGGAAACTCTGGTCGGCGTGGAACTCGACGAACGTTCAGCCGTCGATCTTGTCGGGCAGGATGCGCTGGGCGCTGCCCTTCAGGATCTGGGCGGGCCGCTTCTGCTACCCCATCATCGCGCCGAAGAGTCGGTGACGCGAAACGCGGTGGTGGTCGAACTCATGGAGTGATGACCTCCGGTCGGGGGGGGGGAGGGTGGAAGAAGCTTCACCAACACCTACCCGCGACGGGGGTCGATCGATGCGCCGCCCGGGTGCTGGCCGACCCCGGCCCCCACGTCGGTCAGGCGTCATCGACGACGGTGATGGCGACCTTGCCCCGCACTTGGCCGGCGGCGAGGTGGGCCACGGCGTCAGCGGCGTCGGCCAGCGCGTAGGTGCGGTCGACGGCCGGCACCACGGCACCGGACTCGAGGTACGGCGTGAGGGCGTCGAGATCATCGTGGTGCTCCTTGGCGATGATCATCGTCAGCCGCTGGCTCACGAACGGCGACAGCGCCGCAGCCCGGAACAAACGGCCGAACCCGCCGGTCCACCTCCCGCCGTTCTCGCCGCCCACCACCACCAGCGTGCCCTTCGGAGTGAGCGCCCGGCGCAGACGCGACAGTGTGGAGTTACCGCCGATGTCGAGGATCACGTCGTAGCGCTCGGGGCCGGCGAGGAAGTCGTCGCGGGTGTAGTCGAGGACGTGGGTGGCGCCGAGGGAGCGCACGAGGTCGACCTTGGCGGTGGAGCACACCCCGGTGACCTCGGCCCCGAAGGCCTCGGCCAACTGCACGGCGTAGGTGCCCACCCCACCGGACGCGCCGGTGATCAACACCTTCTGACCCGGCTGCACCCGACCGCAGTCACGTACTGCTTGGATGGCGGTCAGCCCGGACACCGGCACCACCGCGGCCTGGGCGAAGGTGAGGTTGGCGGGCTTGGGTGACAGCTTCTTCTCGAGCGCCACTACGAACTCGGCGAAGGAGCCCTTGGCGATGCCGAACACCTCGCCGCCGATGCTGAACCGGCTCACGTTCGTGCCGACAGCGGTCACCGTGCCAGACACATCGATCCCGGGTACCGCCTTCCTCGGCCCTCGAAGCCCGTAGCCCAGCCGCAACAGGCGGGGCTCGCCGGTCATCAGGTGCCACGTACCGCGGTCGAGCCCGGCCGCGTGCACCCGCACCAGCAACGAGGCCGTCACCCGGTTGCCCCTCACCCGTGAGCGGGTGCTGGCCGGCGCCGTAGCCGTGGCCGACGCCGGGGGGATGAGCGCCCTCACCATGCGGGCCCTGGCCGACGAGGTCGGGGTGAAGCCCATGGCCCTCTACCACCACATGGCCAACAAGGACGAGATCCTCGACGGCATCGTCGATGCCGTCTTCGCCGAGATCGACCTCCCCTCCCCCGGCGTCGACTGGCGCCCGGCCCTGCGGGCCCGAGCCATGTCGGCCCGAGCCATGTCGGCCCGAGCCATGTCGGCCCGAGCCGCCCTGGGCCGGCACCCCTGGGCCACCCCGCTGCTCGAGTCGCGGGCCAACCCCGGCCCGGCCACGCCATCGCCGTGCTCGACGCCTATACCTACGGTTTCGCCCTCTCCGAGACCGCCCTCCCGTTCGACGACGCCGAGGGCACGGCAGAGCTGGCCCAGGCCATCCTGGGTGGGCTGTCGGCCGACACCTATCCGCACCTGACCGAGTTCACCACCGAGCGGATGCTGCAACCCGGCTACGACTACGCCGACGAGTTCGGGTGGGGGCTCGACCTCATCCTCGACGGCCTCGAACGATCAGCACCCTGAGCCACGAAACCACCTGAAGACCCAACCGAAGAGAACAGGGCCGGTCAGGCCTCGAGGCTCGGTCGCAACGGCTTGTCCCAACCCGGCGCGCCGGTGAGACGGGGGCTCGGCCAACCGCCGGCGCCCATCTCCACCATGGCGTGGGGTGATCCATAGTCGGCCAACAATCGTAGGTACGGGTCGGCGTCGAACGCCTCCGGACCCAACACCCCGGACCCGCTCCACCCGTCGGTGGCCATCAGTTCGAGGGCCACCACCGGACAGATGGCCGTTTGCCACAACACGGCCTGCGAACCCCAGTCGCGCATGGTCTCCTGGTTGTCGACGACGTGGTAGAGGTACACCTCCCGGGGCGCACCGTCCTTGGTGCCCGTGACCCACGTGCCGGCGCAGCTCCTGCCGTGCATGAGGTGGCCGAGCCGGGCCGGGTTGGGCAGCAGCGCCGCCAACACGTCGCGTGGCGCCACCTGGGCGTCGCCCACCCGGATCTTCTCGGTGGAATCGAGGCCGAGCAGGGCGAACGTCTTGAGCCAGTCGATAAACTCGGTGCCGAGGCCGTACTTGAACGTGACCCGCTCGCACTGCACCGCACGGGGGATGAGCAACACCTCTTCGTGCTCCACGTTCACGCACTCCACCGGCCCGATGCCCTCGGGGAACTCGAAGATCTCCGGTTCGCTGAACACCTTGGTGGTGAAGAACCCCCGCTCGCGCTCCCACACCACCGGCGGGTTGAGGCACTCCTCGATCGTGGTCCAGATCGAGAACGTGGGAGCGAAGTCGTAGCCCTCGATGGCCAGGTTGGCACCGTCGCGCACCCCCACCTCGTGGATGGTGTCGAAGAGATGATCAGCCGCATGACGGGCGAACACGTCGCTGAGGCCGGGCTCAACGCCGATGCCCACCAGCGCCAGCAGCCCCTTGGCCTTCCACGCCTCGGACGCCGCGAACTGCACCTCGCCGAGGGTGACACCGACCTGGTTGTAGGGGTCGGTGGGATGCGGGTACGACAAGGTCATGGCCATGTCGAGGTAGTGCACCCCGGCCTCGAAGCACGCCCCGAAGATGGGCTCGTTCATGCGCGGGTCACAGGCGTTGACCACCACGTCGGCCCCGGTCTCGGTGATGAGGCGCACGATGTCGGCCTGGTTGCGGGCGTCGACCTGCGCCGCCGCGAACCGGCCCGCTGGTGCCTTCAGCGCGTCGACGGCCCGCTGAGCCCCTTCGAGGGAGATGTCGGCCAGGGTGAACGAGGTGAAGAACGAGCGCGTCTCGACGATGCGCGCCATCGCCGCACCCACCCCCCCGGCTCCCACCACCAGGACCTTCACGACACACCAACCAGAGGGTGCTTCACGAGCAGCAGCATGGCCGACGGTACCTCGGGGTGTCTCCGCCGCTCGACTGTCCCACCGCGTTCCTACAGTGATGCCCGGTTCGGGCGAGGTCACCTACCCCACCGACCACATCGCCCGAGAAAGTCATAACGCGAACTCACCCCGTCGGGCCTGCGCCAGTTGTCTACAGATCCGTAGACTCGACCGGGATGTCCACCACGATGCGCGTCTCCGAAGCCACCCGGGCCAAGTTCGCCCAGATGTCCGCCGAAACCGGTCGGCCCATGGCCCAGCTCCTCGATGAAGCGGCCGACGCCCTCGAGCGGCGATTGTTCTTCGACGCCTACGCCGCTCGCTACGCCGAACTGCGCGCCGACCCGGCCGAGTGGGCCGAGGTCCTGGCCGGACGAGCCGAATGGGACATCACTCTGCTCGACGGCCAATGAGCGCTCACCCACGACGCGGTGAGGTGTGGATGGTCGACCTCGGCCCACCCGTGGGGCGCGAACAGGCTGGGTTTCGGCCCGCCGTCGTGGTCTCGGCCGATCATCTGAACGCCGCCCTCTCGGGAATCGCCATGGTCGTGCCGTGTACCACCACCGCACGGGGCCTGCCCTCGCACATCGAGATCGAGCCGAACGGGTCGGGCCTCACCGACACCAGCTACGCCAAGGCCGAAGACCTGCGCTCCGTCTCCACCCGCCGTCTCCGACACCGCCTCGGCGCGGTGTCGCCGCCAGTTCTGTTCGACCTCTCCCGCACCATCCGGTTCCTTCTCGACCTCTGACCGCGCCGGTGGGTCGAGCGGCTCATGCCACCGGCACGCACCACGACCCCTGCTACAGATAGGACCTTCCTCGTGTTCAGGAGTAGTCCGATGCGCAACCTGCTCCGCTGCGCGCCGCCCCCCGCCCCCCGGCCAGCGGCCCACCCGACGCCACCTACGACGACGCCATCGACCCGGCCAACATCGACAAGGCCGTCGCCGAGCTCCCGACCCTGGTGCAGGAGAGCCTCGACCGGACCGGCGGGCCCGGCGCGGCGGTGGCCGTGGTCCACGACGGCCAGATGGTGTACAGCAACGGCTTCGGCGTGCGCGAGGTCGGCAAGGGCACCGTCGCCTGGGACGACCCGGTCACCAAATACCTTCCCGGCTTCGCGCTGTCGGACCCGCGGGTCACCGACAACGCCACCATCGCCGACTTCTACTCCCACCGCAGCGGTCTGCCGGCGGCGGCCGGCGACCAGCTCGAGGACATGGGGTACGGGCGCGACTACGTGCTCGCCCAGATGCGCCAGCTCGCGCTCGACCCCTTTCGGATCACCTACCACTACACCAACTTCGGCATGACCGTCGGCGGCGAGGCCGTGGCCAAGGCCGCGGGCGTGCCGTGGGAACAGCTCTCGGCGAGAGCGCTCTACGAGCCGCTCGGCATGACCTCCACCACCTCCGACTACGAGAAGTTCCTGGACGAGCCGAACCGAGCGGTCGTTCACCGCCGCGAAGACAGCACGTGGGTGCCCTCGTCGCGCGACGCCACCGCCCAGGACCCTGCTGGCGGTGTCAACTCCAGCGTGACCGACCTGGCCAAGTGGATGCAGTTGCAGCTCGACAACGGCATGCCCCTCGGGGTGCCCGAGACCATCAACGCCCAGTTCATGGACATCGTGCAGACCGGCGGCGTCACCCGCGACTGGGCGACGGCTTACACCGGGGTCTTCGAGAAACCCAGCGTGAACCCGTCAGAGCTGGAAGGCAAGACCCCGCCCGCCAACGCGCCGCAGCGGCCCAACGCCACCTACGTGGGCGTGTACACGAACCCCTACTTCGGGTCGGCCACCGTCATCGAGGTCGACGGCAAGCTGAAGCTACGACTCGGTCCCACGCCCATGGAGTTCGACCTCACCCACTTCGACGGTGAGACGTTCTCGTTCACCCCACCGGGCGAGAACAGCCTCGGCCCCACCGCCATCACCTTCACCGTCGCCGGCAGTGGAAGCGCCACGTCGTTCCTGTCCGAGTACTACAGCACCGACGGATTCGGTAACTGGGTCAAGGCTCCCGGCACACCCAGTACCGCCCCGGTCCCCCCGAACGACAACTCGCTCTGAGCCCCTTCACTAACGTCGCCGCCGTGACCGATCCCGAGTTCCGCGCCCGGCTCGACGCGCTCGTGGGCCAGCCCGTGGGCTCGCGGGGCCCGTCGATGGCCCCCGACCCGGTGAACCAGCCGATGATCCGCCACTGGGCCGCCGCTTTCGAAGACGCCGACCCCGTCTACGTCGATCCCACCGCCGCCGCAGCCACCCGCTTCGGGGACGTGATCGCCCCACCGCTCATGCTCCAGACCTGGACCATGAGTACCCCGAAGATCACCGGAATCGCCGAGCGGGGCGGCTCGCCGGTGGAGATCGAGGGCGACAGCCCGCTCAAGCTGCTCGACGATGCCGGCTTCGTGGCCACCCTCGCCGCCAACTCCGAGTTCGAGATCATGCGCCCGCTGCGCCTCGGCGAGGTCGTGTCGGCGTCAACGGTGATGGAATCGATCTCTGACGAGAAGCAGACCCGCATCGGCCCCGGCCACTTCGTGACCTGGATCACCACCTACACAGTGGAATCCGGCGAGGTCGTGGGTACCCAGCTGTTCCGCATCCTCAAGTTCAACCCGGGTGGTGGCGCATGAACGAAGAAAGCACGATCACCCGGTCCCGAGCGTTCTCCTCGATCACCGTGGGCGACGAGCTGACCCCGATGGTGATCGCGGTGACCGCCACCGTCATCGCCGCCGGGGCCATCGCCACCCGCGACTTCATGCCCGTGCACCACGACCGCGCCTACGCCAACGCCCAGGGCGCGCCCGACATCTTCATGAACATCCTGACGAGCAACGCCTACTGCAGCCGGTTCCTCACCGACTGGGCCGGGCCCGAGGCCATGGTGCGCAAGCTGGCCATCCGCCTCGGCGTGAGCGTGCACCCGGGGAGCACCCTCACCTTCGCCGGCACGGTGACCGACACCACCTCGGAGGGCGACGAGGGCGTGGTCGACGTGGCCTTCACCGCCACCAACGATCTCGGCGCCCACGTCACCGGTACCGCCACCATCACCCTCCCGCTCGGCTGAAGGCGTACGCACCGGGTCGCTAGCACCCAGGTACCACCGCCGAAGCACCCGTAACGTGAGCCCGTGACGTCCCCCGCCGCACCCCCGTCGTCGGCGGTCGTGGTGGGTGGGGGGCCGGCCGGGCTCATGGCCGCCGAAGTGCTGGCCACCGCCGGAGTCGCCGTCACGGTCGTCGAGCACCGTCGCTCGGTGGGTCGAAAGCTGTTACTGGCCGGCCGGGGTGGGCTCAACCTCACCCACACCGAGCCGCTCGACACCTTCCTCTCGCACTACGGGCCGGCGGCGCCGCAACTCCGGGCGGCGATCGAGGCCTTCGGCCCCGACGACCTGCGGGCATGGGTGGCTTCGCTCGGCCAGCCCACGTTCGTAGGCACCAGCGGTCGGGTGTTCCCCGAGGCCTTCCGAGCCACACCGCTGCTGCGGGCCTGGTTGGCCCGCCTGGCCGACCTGGGGGTGACCATCGAGACCGGTCGGCGCTGGGCGGGCTGGCCTGCGGCCGGGAAGGGCGCCCTGGTGGTCGAGCCCGATCAGACTGAACGCCAACTCGCCGCCGACGTCGTGGTGCTCGCCCTCGGCGGCGCGAGTTGGCCCCGCACCGGCTCCGACGGCGCTTGGGTGCCGGTGGTGCGGACGGCCGGCATCGACGTCCGCTCGTTGCGAGCAGCCAACGCGGGGCTCCAGGTGCGTTGGACCGAGAAATTCGCAGAACGCTTCGCCGGCGAACCACTCAAGAACGTGGGCGTCACGGTGGGCGACGATCGCTACGGCGGGCTGCTCAGTCGAGGCGATGTGATCGTCACCGCCGCCGGCCTCGAAGGCGGCCCCGTCTACGCCCACTCCGCTGCGGTTCGAGGCAGGCTCGACTCCGAAGGCCGCGCCACCCTCCACCTCGACCTCGCCCCCGACCGCACCGGCGAGGAACTCACCCAGCGGCTGAACCGCCGCCGCCCCAGGGACTCCTTCGCCTCCACGGCCCGGCGCACGCTCGGCCTCGCGCCCGTCGCCGCCGCCCTCCTGCGCGAGGCCACGGCCAACAACGTGCCCACCGACCCGGTCGCGCTGGCGGCGCTGGTGAAGGCCGTGCCTCTGGCCATCACCGGTCTGGCCGACATCGCCCGGGCCATCTCCAGCGCCGGGGGCATCGCCCTCGACGAGGTCGACGACCGGTTCATGCTGCGCCGACGCCCGGGCACCTTCGTGGCCGGCGAGATGCTCGACTGGGAGGCCCCCACCGGCGGCTACCTCCTCCAGGCCACGTTCAGCACTGCCGTCGCCGCCGCCCGTGGTGCTCTCGTCAACGCCGATGGGCCTGGTGAATGATCGAGGGTGGCCACCACGGCCACCCTATGACGCCGATCACTCGAGGGACGTGAGGTGGAACGTCAGCGCTCCTCGATCGACGCGTCGGGCGTGCCGTCCTCGCAACTGACCCGAATCTCCCCGAGGTCCGTCGGCGCGAATCGACCGACCTCCCCTACGCCCACCCCTCGGGAACCTCAAGCGATTCCTGAACCCGGATCCGGAACTGCGACGGCCGCAGCGCCTCGCCGCGCGATGGCGGCGCCGGACCCTCAGCCGACCGGATCATCTTGCGCTTCGCGCAGGACCGGGGGGTAGCCCGAGGGCCGAGCGGGTAGAGGTGCGTCATGACGTTCTCAGATCCTGGACCGCAGCCGTGTCGTTCGAGCTTCGAGGCCTGGGCCGACTCCCAGGGCTCGATCGAGTTCCTGCCGTTGATGGTGCAGGTTCGGGCCACCGCTCTGGTGGTCGATTGCATCATCGAGTCCACCCGGCTGACGCCACCCGAGCCCGTCCGCGATCTCGGCCATCCTGCGGTGCTCTCGCTGCAATGCTCGGCGGAATCGATCGGCCGCGCTCATGAGGCCGTCCGACGGCTCGTGATGCGCAACGAGACGTTTTACCTGCTCCACCTCGAACGCGGCGTGCTGATGGTGCTGCAAGCTGAAGCCGAGATGTGGATGCTCGAGCCGACCCCCGCTTGACGCCAACCGCCCATCGGCCCCGAGGCGGCCCACCCCCGGGCGCAGGGCCCAGCGTCAGCTCGACGACAGCTCCATACGCAGTCGAGTGAGACTGCCCCGCATGATGCGCGACACGTAGCTCTGCGAGACACCGATGAGCTCCGCAATGTCCGGCTGGCTCAGATCGTCGATGAACCGGAGCTTGAGCACCAGCCGCTCGCGCTCGTCGAGGCAGGCAAGGGCATTGTGCAGTTGGAGCCGATCATCGATCAGCGCGAACGATGCGTCGATGCCTCCGAGAGCCGACGCCAGCGTCGAGGCGTTGTCCGGTCCGAGCGGCGCGTCGATCGTGGTCGAACTCCGTGCCTGCCCCGCTTCCATCGCCTCGAGGACCTGTTCCTCGGTGACCTCCAGGAAGTGGGCCAGCTCACTGACGGTGGGTGAGCGGCCGAGCTGTTGGGTCATCTCCTCGGTGGTGCGCCGCACGTCGAGGTGCAGTTCCTGGGCCCGCCGAGGAGGCCGCACCGCCCACGAACGATCGCGCAGGTAACGCTTCAACTCCCCTTCGATGGTGCGAGACGCGAACGTCTTGAACGACACCCCGAGGTCGGGATCAAAGCGCTCTACCGCCTTGAGCACTGCGAACAGCCCGGTCTGATGCAGATCCTCTGCGGAACTGGCCGAGGAGCGGGCATAGCGCGCCACGTAGTAGTCGGCGGTGTGCAGGTGCGCCTCCACCAACCGGTTGCGCAGGCTTCGGTCACCGGTCGCTCGATACTCCCTGAACATCTCATCGAGCTCGGACGCGCTCAGGGCGCCGGGCCGCAGTCGCGAGGCCGCTCGGGCCTTGCGATCGACGGGAGCGGAGGTGCTCTCAGACACTGCTACTCCGGCCTGAAGTCTGGTCATCGGAGGCCAACGTCACGTTCATCGTCTCTCCCTACCCCGAGAGGGGCCGGATGATGCGCGCCGGGCGGCGCGGACGACTGGATGGATGAATCCCCCGGACCAGTGTCAACACGTGACCCGCTTGGGTAGATGGTCGGCCATGACTGCCGATCCTGAAACCATCTCACGAACGAAACACGTCTGGCTGGCCCGGCTGGAATTCGAGCACGACGAGACGGTCCTCGCGCCGCGGCCGTGGACCGTGACCCAGGCGGTTTGGGCCGCCGAGCTGTCCTACCGCGCGCCCCACGGTCCGATCCTCGAACTCTGCGCCGGAGTGGGACACATCGGCATCATCGCCGCCCTCGAATCGCGTCGGCGCCTCGTGCAGGTGGATCACTCACCGATGGCCTGTCACTTCGCCCGCAAAAATGCATCGAGAGCAGGGCTCGGTGACTCCGTCGAGGTGCGCTGCGCCGAGTTGACCGACAGCGTCGGCGACGGCGAGCGCTTCCCGCTGGTCATCGCCGACCCGCCGTACATCCCCACCGCCGGGGTCGGACGATTCCCCGAGGATCCCATCGATGCCATCGACGGTGGTGCCGATGGCCTCGACCTGGCCCGCCTGTGCCTGACGGTGATGGCTGACGTACTGATGCCGGGCGGAGCCGGCCTGCTGCAGGTGGCGGGGCGGGAACAGGTCGAGCAGCTGCGCCGAGAACTCCCCTCGCGCTTGCACGAGCACGAGTCACGCCTCTACGGGCCGGATCGTGCCGTCATGCTGCTGACTTTCGCATCGCCCACACGAGCCGAACGATGACGGCCGTCGCCACGAAGCCTCTCGTCCATCGTCTTCGAGATGCGCTCGACGGCGACGAACGGGAGCTCGACGCCCTCTCCGACGCCCGGCCCGGCGACGAGTTGGACCAGTTGTCGGCCCTCGCTGAGCTGCACGCGCTGTGGCTCGCCCCCCTCTCCACCACGGGAGGGAGAGAACGGCTCCAGTCCCACCCCGCCGTCGTGGCCCTCAAGGTTCGGCTCGAGCGGTCTTTCCTCGATGGGGTCGAGCGGGCGGTCGGGCCTCGGGTCGAGATCCGGCCCGGCGAGGCCGTTGCCGCCATGCGACGCGTGGCCGCCTTGGAGTTGGTACCGGCCGTCTACCGCTGGATCGCCGAGGAGGCGACATGGGACGACGTCGTCGACTTCCTCAGCATCGAGGGTGGGCCCGATGCGGGGTTCGACGACCTGGTGGCGATCGCCCAGGTGGGCATCCGCGGTGTCGCCAAGGTGGCGCTGGCGGCGAATTACTGGGACGAACTCGGACGGGGCGATCCGGCCGCAGTGCACACCGTTCTGCATGACCGTCTCGTCGTCGCGACCGCGATGTCGTCGCGACCGCTGGCCGCTCCCACCCCGGCGGCACTGCGACGCTCGACGCTCGGCGGTGTGCTGGCCACCAACCGCTGGCTCCAGCTCGAGTTCATCGGGGCTCTGGGTTTGCTGGAGCTCCAGGCTGGTCCTCGGTGCCGCGCCGTGGTTCGGGCCTTCGACCGGCTCGGTGCCCCGTCGGACGCCCGACCCTTCTATGAAGAGCACGCCATGGCCGACCCCCACCATGGACGGGGCTGGCTCAACCGGGTGGTCGGGCCCTTGGCCCAGCAAGAAGCCGCCTGGGCCACCCGGATGATTCGGGGCGCCCAGCTGCGCCACGCCGTGAACACTGCGTTCTTCGCCGAGATGAACGAACGCTGCAGGCTTCGGGGCTGAAGCGGTGAGCAGAAGCTCATTCGTGGGCGTCCACCGGGGCGTGCACGAGGGGGGGCGGCGGGTTCCCTGCCGACAGGACGACCGTGAAACCGGAATCGTCGGTTCGTAGCACCACGTCGGCGCAGCTCTGGTGGGCGATCCAGAGGCCGAGCCCGCCCAGGCTGGCGCCGGCAGGCTGAACGAGGCCGACGAAGGGCTTCTCGGGACCCGGGCCGGACCCCTGGTCACGAACGGTCACCACGACCCGTCGGTCGTCGGCCCAACACCGCACGACCACGGGAGGGCGTCCGTGCATGGTGGCATTGGTGACCACCTCGCTCACCGCGATACACAGTCCCGACCGGTCCTCCTCGTCCAACCTCCCGTGGGCGGCGGCCACCCGCTCGACCGCCCGTCTGGCGTCGGAGGGAGTGGGGTCCGCAAGCTCGAAACGAATCGTCGTCATCTCGAGCTGATCGAAGCCGATGGAGTGGCGTTCGACGAGGAATCGACGGGGATCTTCGAAGGTGGGGCTGGCCACGGGCTCTCCGTCCTCCGACACCCACGGGTGGGTGCGGCGGACGTCGTCGATGACCTCGGGAGAAGTGATCCTCAGGTCGTAGGGGCAGAGGCCCCAGATCGGGAAGTCGTCGAAGGCGTGGTTGACCACGGCTTCATACCTTCTCCAACTCGCCCACGAAACCCCGACGCCCGGGTGGGGAACTTCTCCCACGACGCGGATCTGCTGCGCTCCCTCGCTCATGAGCGCGGTGAAGATACGCCGGTACTCCCGGATCGTCGCCGCCGGGCTGAGGTATTGGTGGTCGAGGAAACGGACCCTCGGATCGGGCAGTACCGCCCTCACCAACTCGGTCCTGCGTTCGTCCATGACCACCAGCGTCGGTTCGCCGGCCGCGAGCCCTTCCTCGATGAACGGCACGACCGCCGCCAACAACTCGTCCTCGGAACCGTAGAACAGCGCCTCGTGGAAGTACCCCGCGTGCGTGGCCGCCGCGCCAGTCCTCACGGCGTCGGTGCTGCGCATCGCCGGGAGCCAGGAGACACGAGAGTGACAGGCGGGCCGGTCATACCCATTGAGGTCTCGAGCTCTGTGGCGATTCGCACCCTTGGCATCGCAGGCGGCCTGTTCTGCCTGCCTCGGGAATCAGCGTGGACAGACACAGCTTTTTCGTACCCGCACGTTCTCTGCTCCAGAACCCCGAGTTCACGAGCCGGAGAGTTCGGGGGATCCTTGGCTCCCCGGCGGTTGGGACCGAAAGGTGAAGCCGGGTCGATCGCCATCGACGAGGGCGTAGTCCGCCACGCACACGGCCAGCAGTTCGGAGACGATCCCGTCCACCGCCGGAGTCGACGGAGTGCCGCCGCTTCCGGCAACCGCTCCCTCCACGACGAGACCGGCGGGGTCACGACTGATGGTCAGCGTCAGCGTTTCCCACTTGCCGGTGGCGAGGAGGATGGCCGCCAGTTCGTCGACGGCGATGCGGACTGCCTCGATGCCGTCGACGTCGTAGCCCATGTCGACGGCGGCGTCGGCGACCGCGAGCCTGAGCAAGCGGAGCGAGCGGTGCACGGCAGGGACCTCGATGTGTACGTCTCCCGACCGCTGGACCATCACTCGAGTACACCGCTCTCGATCACGAACCGGTCGTCGAGCGCCGTCAGCTCGAAGAGCCGGGACACCGGTGCCGAGGGCGCGACCAAGACGAGTTGACGGCCGGCAGCCGTCAGTTCGTTGTCGGCCCGGATGATCACTCTCAGTCCCGTCGAATCCATGAAGGTCACCCGAGACAGATCGACGCGCAGTGACGGTCGGGTGCCGTCGGGACCGTGGTCGGCAAGGGCGGCTTCGAGCTCGGGGGCGGTGTAGGCGTCGAGCTCTCCCGCCAGCGACAACGTACGGGTTGAGCCCACGTCGTCTCCGTGAGTGATGGTGAGGCGATACGTCTCGCCCACAGGGCCTCCTCGGTCGATGTGCGGTGAATCCTGACCCTACCCATCACCACGACTTCGCAGAACGAGATGCTCGGCTGCTCATCAGTGACGGACGAAGCCGTCTTTACCGGACCTCCGGGGGTAGGAGAGTTAGTGCCTTGCTTCCGCAAGGCCCGAGGAAAGGTGCTGATTCTCATGAGCAACGACGACGTCTCCCCCGACGAGGTCACCGATGCCACCGTGGATGCGGAGCAGGACGACGCCCAGGTGAAGCCCGGCGCTGATCGCATGCCCACCCCTGAAGAGGAGCTTCTCGCCGAGGAGTCCGCCGAGGACGTGAACCCCGAATCAGCCGAGGCTTACAAGGAGATGGCCCGGCGCGGGGCCGAGGTCGAAGGCGAAGGCCAGATAGGAGGCTGAGGCGACGCAGTGGCGGCCACTTGCTCGCTCCAGATGCCGACGACTTCGCCATCGGCCCTGATGAACACCGCAGTTCACCGAAGGGTCAAGAATCGTCGGTGACCCTGACAAGGGCCAAAGCCACATCGTCGGCCCCGGGAGCGGGGGCGCTGGCCACGAGGAGCGCCGCCAGCACCGCCAAAGGCTCGTCCCGGCCGAGTTGGAGGAGCGAGGCGACGGCGTCGATGCCGTCGTCGATGCTCTGGTCTCGTGTCTCGACCAGGCCGTCGGTGTAGGCGCACAGCACCGCCAGGTCGGGGAGGGCACGCGTGACCGGAGACCGGCGCACCGCCGACCGCACCCCCAGCGGCGGACGCAGGCCCCCTTCCAATCGCTCGACCGATCCATCGGCGAGCACGAGCAACGGTGGCGGATGTCCGGCCAGGGCAGAGGTCACGGTCCCGGCCTCGCGGTCGACGACCACCAACGCGACCGTGGCGATCGTCTCGGAAGCGGATCCGAGAAGGAACTCGTCGGCGGCGTCGAGGACATCGGTGAGGTCAGGGTGCAGTCGCGTGAGGACCTTCAAAAGCAAGCGAACCTCGGCCATGGCTCCTGCCGCTTCTATCCCGTGGCCGACGATGTCGCCCACGACGACCAGCACCCGCCCGGGGTCCAGCTCGACCACCTCGTACCAGTCGCCGCCGAAGGTGAGCTCTCGGCTGGCGGGTTGGTACCGCACCGCGACCTCGAACCCGTTGATGGCCAGGACCGGAGGCAGCAGGAGCCGATGGAGGTCGACGAGCACCATCTTCTGGGCCTCGGCCAGTCGAACCCTCTCGAGCGCCTGCCCACAAAGGTCGGCCACTGTGGTCAGCAGAGGAAGGCGGTTCGGATCAGAGGCCAGCGGCCGAAACCAGCCGAGGACCATCGCCCCCACGACCCCGCTGTGCGGACCGAACAGCGGGACGGAGACGATGGCCTTCACGCCGGCGGCCTCGCTGTCGCGATGAATGGACCCGGGATAGCTGGTTTCGATCTCGGTGGGGTCGAGACAGGCAACGGGGCGCCGGCGGCGCACCGCGTCGGATGTGGGCGAGGCCTCCCCCAGCGGAACGACCTGGTAACGGTCGGTGAGGTCTGGGTCCAGACCGACGGCGGCGACCAGGCGCAGAGTCTCACCGCCCTCGTCGAGCAGGCCCAGATTCACGAGGTCGCTGCCGAACAGCGTCGCCGTGGCCGCCCGGGTGACCGAGATCACCTCGTCGGGGTCGACGGCCGTCAGGAGCCGTGCCGCCAAGGCGGCCACCTGCTCGGTCACCGAGGTGACCCAGAACCGCTCGGTGATGTCGAGAACGGTCACACCCACCGCGATGATGGCGCCGGCTTCGTTGCGCAGCGGTCGGTACGAGGCGACGTAGTGATGATCGGGGCCGGAGGGGTCGGTGTGGGTCGGCATCGCCACCTCGACTTCTTCCAGAGTGTCGCCCCCTTCGAGGACACGGCGGAGGGACTCCAAAACCGGGCCGGCACCCGTTCCGAGCACGTCGTCGACCCGTCGGCCGACATGGGCTTCGACCGGTCGCTGGTTGATGGCCGCCAGCGTCCGATTCACATACCAGAACCGCCCGTCGGCACCGACGAGGGCCAGCCCCGTGGCGGCATCGTCGGCGAAGCGGGCCACGAGGGAAGTCAGATCGTTGGTCATACCGATCGTCTCGCCCAGCACTCACCCGTCTTACCAGAAGACGAACGATCCGGCCACAGCGAAGGGCCGGCCTGTCGCCACGATCATTCGCCGCGACGGGCTCACCGGCGGCCTCGCCGAAACCGCAGCCGAGCCCGGGTCTCCCGGTCGACCCCGTCCATCGCCGGGGTGGCCATGACGCCGTGCACCACGACCGAGAGCAGGAGTGTGGCACCCACGGTCGCCCAGAGCTGATCGGACCCCGCGAACGGCGCCGCGAGCAGGGCGAACGCCAGATAGTAGACGGAACCGAATCCACGGATCCCGAAGAACGAGATCGTCCATCGCTCCCTCGGTGTGAGTTTCGTTCCGACGAGAGCGATCTGGCCGAGCAACGGGCGTACGACGAAGACCACCGCCACCGCGATGACGAGCGGACGCCACCAGACCAACACGAGGAGGCCATCAGCGAGCGCCGCTCCGAGGAGCAGGAGCAGTCCGACGACCAACAGGTTCTCGGTCTGTTCCACGAACCCGTGCAGCTCACCGTGAAACTCGTGACCGCGTTCAGAGGACCGCAACGCCACTGCGGCGACGAACACAGCGAGAAACCCGTATCCGTGGATCAGTTCCGCGGCGCCATAGGCGATGAAGGTCGCAGCCAGGGCGATGAACGCCTGGGGATGATCGGCCAGAGCGGTCAGAGGACCCGGTGGCCGGAACGAGACCGTGCCCATGAGTCGCCCCACCGCCACCCCCACGGCCATGCCCAACACAACTCGCCCGGCCACGTCCCAGGCCAGCCAGGTGAACAGCGACGACCACTCGAGACCGGCGTCGTTCTGAGCCAGCCAGATGGCGCCCCACACGAAGGGGAAGGCCAAGGCATCGTTGAGCCCGCCTTCGCTGGTCAGGGTGAACCGGACCTCGTCTTCCGGTGAGCCCCGTTCGAGGTCGGAGCCGAGTGTCGGCTCCCCGACTTGCACGTCACCCGCCAGTACCGGGTCGGTCGGAGCCATGACGGCTCCCAGCAGTAGCGCGGCGGCGACGCTGAGCCCGCCCACGGAGAAGCCGAGAATCGCAACCGCGAGGATCGTGAGGGGCATGGCGATGCCCACCATGCGCCACGTGGACCCCCACCCTCGCAGTGAGAACGGGCGGTCGATACGAAGGCCCGCGCCCATGAGGGCCACGATGACGCCGATCTCGGTGAGACGCGTCGTGACCTCGAGGTATCGACGCGGGTCGACCTCCGGTAGATCGAACCCGACGAGACCGATGACGATCCCGACCGCGACGAGCACGATCGGCAACGACAGCGGGCGCCGGGCCGTGTACGCAGGAAGCCAGGCGGCCAGCAGCGCCGCCGTTCCCACCACGAGCAGTATCAGTCCGTACTGGGCGTTCCCCATGGACGGGAGGCGTCAGCCTGCCGCACGGGGTTCGGGCGGATCGCCCGCAGGCGGAACATCGGTGCCCGGCGAGATGGGCGCCGGCTGGGGATCGGTCGGACCCGGAGGAGGCGCAGGAGGCGCAGGAGGAGCAGGCTCCGAGGCCGGGTCGGAGGACAGCGGTGCTGCCCTCCGATCCGACACCAGGGGGGATCTCAACGCTGCGACAGCCATGGGTCTCTTGTACCCCGTGGACCAGGGACGCAGAACCGCGATGTCGACGCGATCATGCTCTCCCCGCCGAACGCCCCCGGTCAGGTCGTCTCCACCTCGGGGCTGTGGGCGCTGGGAGGCCGAGCCTCGTGGTTGCGGCGGCCCGGCGTCCGATGCTGTTCCTTCATCTCCGATTCGTACACGTGGCGGAAGCCGCCCATCAGTTCCTGCTCCAACCGGCGCATCTCGTCGAGCACCGGGCCGTAGTACAGATGGTCGAACTCCTCCACGATCTGGAAGGTCCAGCGCCCATCCAAGACGTTGCGACCCACGATCTCTGTTCTGACCCGATCGGACTCGTCGGTGAGACCGCAGCCCTCGAGCATCTCGGCCGACTCGCCGAGAAGGAGATCGGCCCGTCCCATGAGCTGGTGGAACGAGTAGAGGTGGCCTCGGGCCCGCTCGATGAACTCGAAAGCCTCCGACGCCTTCCCGACGGCGGCGACCAGATCGTTGCTCGCTCCTTCGGGGCGTCGCCGAGGGGCAGGGCCATCCTTCTCTGGTCCGGTGACCGGGGTCATAGGTGAATCCTTCGCTGTCGGTGGCCGGGGGCGCTTGTCGGGTGCGCTTGTTCATTCCCCCTATCCCAGCGGGGCCGACCGACCGTCAAGCGGGCGGAACGGTCGGATAGCGGCCCGACCCCTCGAGACGCCGAGCGAGGTGAACAGCGTTGGCCACCATGGTGCGAGCGGCGCTGGCCGTCTTCTCGGGCATGCTCTGCAAGTCCCTGAAGTCGATCTTCTGCATCGCTTCGCCGACCCAGTAGGTCATCGCTCCCGGCGGGAGCGTGTAGCCGACATCGTTGAGTCCCTGGAACACTTCGGCTCCCACGTGGTGAGCGCCGTCCTCGTTGCCGACCACGCCGAGGATGGCGACACGATCGACCAACCCCACCTGGTTCCGATCATCGGTGTCGGAGAGGACGGCGTCGAGACGCTCCAAAACCATCTGCGTGACGCTGGAGGGGTGCCCGAGCCAGATGGGACCGCCCAGCACGAGGATGTGCGCTTCCTTCAGCGACGAGAGGATCCCGGGCCATTCGTCCCCGCCCCCCTCGTCGGAGCTCACGCCGAACGCGACGTCGTGATCCACGACTCGAACTCGCCGGCCTTCCGCGCCGTGCTCCTCGAGCAGCTCGCAGATCAGATCGAGCATCACGTCGGTACTCGACTCGGCCGGTGTCTTCTTCAGAGTGCAGTTGAGCGCCAGGTAGCGCAAAGGGTCCTGACCGGGCATCAGCTTTAACCTCCAGATGTCGAACGAATGGGATGACTGAGCCGACGAGCTCGGTAGGGCTCGGTGTGGGGATCGCGCCTGTCGGGAGGCGCGATCCCCGCCTTCACGTCCTGCTGCGGAAGATCGACCAGCCGCCGGGTCCGACGGCCAGACCGACGATCACGAGCACGATGCCGAGGATCAACTGACCCTGGAAGAACTGGACGATTCCGGCGATGACGAGGACGACGGCGATGAGCCACAAGATGACAGCCATGGTTCAGTCCTGGTGGGACTTCTGCTCGGCTTCGAGCGCTTCGGCCTTGACCCGTTCCTTCTCGGCCTCGGCCTCCTTGTGAGCGACCTCGCGCTGGCTGTCGGCCTTCCGCTGCTGCGCGTCGCCCTCCGCCTGGAGATCGTCGTTGTTCGTGACGGCGCCGACGGCTTCCTTCACCTTGCCCTTCACGCCCTCCACGACGCCCTTGACGCCTGCTTCCGGACCACTTTCGTTACCAGCCATCAGATTCTCCTCTTCGTAGGTCGTGCGGCGGAATACTGCGTTGCGCTCATGGACGGGGGCACGAATCACTCACCCAGATGGGAGCGAACGAACCACGCGAACAACTCGAGCTGGCCGAGCTGGCCGATCATCAGGTCTTCACTGACGGAGTCGACATCGCCCAGCTCGTTCATCACGCGACGGTGATCGCCGATGACACCGGTGTAGACGGAATCGAGCTTGATCAGGTGAGCTTCGGTGGAGCCACGGCCGAGGTCGTATTCCCCCCAGCTCCGGCTCTGCACGAGGCGCTCGGGAGTACCGACCGGCTGGCCGCCGCAGGTGGCGATGCGCTCGGCCACGGCGTCGCTCATGGCGCGAGTTGCGTCGACCTGGGGGTCGAGCATCTCGTGCACCGCGATGAAGTTCGGTCCCACCACGTTCCAGTGCACGTGCTTGAGCGTCAACTGCAGGTCGAGCAGCGAGTACAGGCGGTCCTGCAGCAACTCGATGACCCTGCGGGCCTCGTCGTCGGAGAGGTCGGGTACTTCTCGGGCGCCGAGGTACGACTTGGCCGCGCCCTTGGCGCTGGGGGCATTCGACTCGCCGGTCTTGGTGGCCGGCTTCGCGGTGGTACGGGCCATCGGTATCTCCTTGATCGAGGGAAGCAGACGGTCTCGTCCGTCGGCAGAAACTCACGTACCCCATCGTCCGGAGGCCAGAACCGGCTCGCGCTCGACCATCGGCGACCTCCCAGACCCCTTTCCGGGCGGGGTGAAGCGGTCTACGGGACGGCCGTCCCGGGTACGAGTCGGTACCGCACTTCTGGAACGAGGCCGCACGGTGGTGGAGGTAGAACGCTGCACCCTGCTCCCGGGTTCGGTCGAACGGGCCTTTGATCTCTCCCTGGACATCAATGCCCATCTGAAGTCGCTCTCCGCCTCCAACGAGCGAGCAGTCGACGGCGTACGGGAGGGACTGATCGGCCTGTCCGAGACCGTCACGTGGCGAGCTCGCCACTTCGGCGTGACATGGACCATGACGTCACAGATCACCGAATGGGACCGACCGGGTTGGTTCGCCGACGAACAGGTTCGTGGCCCCTTCAAGTCTTTCCGCCACGAGCACGGGTTCAGGCCGATCGGCGACCAGACGGAGATGCGCGACCGGGTGGTGTTCACCGCCCCCGCGGGAGTCATCGGGCGACTGGTCGAGCGCCTCGTACTGCGCCGGTACCTCGCCAAACTCATCGACATCCGCAACGCCTACCTGACCGAGAGCCTCGAAACGGAGATCAGATGAGTGGAACCGACCCGTCGTTCTCGTTTGACGTCGAAGCGAGAGTGGCCCGCGCGGCGGTGCTGTTCGGGGTGCGGGCCGAACGGGCCGAACTGCGGATCGAGGACGAGCACCTCTGCGCCACCTTCGGGCCCTGGACGCTACGCACCCGCCTCGACAACGTGACCGGAGCCACCCTCACCGGCCCCTACATGTACTGGCGGGTGGCGGGCCCGGCCCACATGTCGCTGCGCGACTGCGGCGTCACCTTCGCCACCAGCACCCGGAGAGGGGTGTGTCTCAGCTTCGCCGAGCCCGTTCCGGCCATCGAGCCGTTTGGGATCATCCGACACCCCAATCTCACCGTCACCGTCGCCGACCCCGAACGCCTCCTCTCGACACTGCACGCCCGTGGCGTTGCCATCGATCGCGCCACGGGCAGCAGCGACGGCGACCGATCCGAGCCGCACGGCTCGTGGTTCGGAGCGGCAACGGCCGTCGCCACCTGGATGACTCGACGAGGATCGGTCCACCACGTCGTGCGGCCAACCGACGATGTCGTCACTGCCCCAACATTCGACAGTGACAGCTCCGATGGTCAGGCCCTGTCCGACGGTGTGGGACCGAAGTTCCATCGCGCGTACCAGGTGAGGGTCGCCGACAGCCGCCTCGACGCCGAGGCGCTCATCGCCTCGATCCGCACTGACCCCAATCGCGTCGCGCCCCTGGTGCTCGGGCCCTTCAGGAAGGAAGGTGGCGACGGGGCTCCATTGGCGTTCGGTGATCGCTACGAGATCGACGTGCGCGGGCCCTGGAACGCGTTCGTGGAAGTCACCGAGGTAGGTCCGACCTCCTTCCGCCTCGCCACCCTCGACGGACACATGGAGGCGGGCCAGATCCGTTTCAGCGCCCGTGGCGACAGCGACGACCTCGTATTCGAGATCGAATCCTGGGCCCGCAGCGCCGACCGGGTATTCGACGTGCTCTACGACTTCGTGGGTGTGGGCCGGGCGCTCCAGAGCGAGATGTGGGTCGAGACCTGTGAGGCCGCGGTGACGCTCTCCGGAGGGCGCCAGGTCGGGCCGGTGTCCGTTCTCGAGGAACGGGCTGAGCGCTGACGGCGTCGGAATCAGTATGGGGGCGCGGTGGGTCTGACGGTTCTCCGCTCGGGGCCGGTCGCCGCCGACATCTCGCCGGGCCAATCGCCGTCGCCGAGGAATGTCCGTCGCCGCAGGGGGTAGATCCCGCTCATGATCACTCAAGTGATGACTCGTGCCCGATCGCACCTCCGCGGGCGCTCGGACCGTTCGCTGGGCGGCTCCTGGGTGAGTCTCGTCGATGACGCGATCCTGCTCTGCGCCTGTAGCGATGGTGAGCCCTGCGATCGGGTCCTCCCGTCCAGCCTCCAGCAGTTGCCCTCCGACCTGGCATCGTGAATCTGGCGCGGGCTCGGTCAGGCGCTGCCCTGCCCGGCCGAGTTGTCAGGACACCTGTTGCCGACGATGCATTTGGTCGTGGTTGCGAGGGGCGGTTCCGAGCGACTCGCCATGGCGATGCTCAGAACGCTCTTCCACGAACCCCAAGCAGCTCGGAGTCTGCGCTTCTCCGAGCTCGGCGGTCGTGAAGGTACCGCCCCAGGACCTCGCCATGGTCGACGCATCCCGTCCGCTGTTGGCGGCGGTCATCGACGATCCCGCCCAGCTGCAGGCAATGCTCGGTGGCCAGATCGCTCCCGACTGGGAGAGTGCCCCTGCCCCTGCCCCTGCCCCTGCCCCTGCCCCTGCCCCTGCCCCTGCCCCTGCCCCTGCCCCTGCCCCTGCCTGCAACGGATGCTCTCGCTGGGATTCTTTGAGGTCTGGGTTGCGAACATGTGTACGAGTCTGGTAGGTTGAGGTTCTTACCCTTTCGGTGCCGCCGCCTCGCAGTGTCGGTGCCCTCCGTTGTGATCGTTCGAGATCGAGGAGCGCGGCCATCGCCGTCGGGGAACCCACCACCACCACCACCACCAGTCGCCCCGCCGCCTCCGGGGCGGTTCGGTCGC
>JBDNHK010000107.1:0-106542 GCA_041688815.1 Acidimicrobiales bacterium
CGGCCGGGTAAGGAGGGCTGCTCCCCCCTTCCCCATCACCCCGCGCAACTTGGAGATGTGGGTCTGCAGGGTGGCGCGGGGCCGAGCGGCTGGAAGCGACCATCCACCGACACCTCGACAGCTCCGAGCACCCGACATGTCACCGCGCCAGTGTCCCCCATGTGGTGCAGGTCGCACCCGGGACGACCGACGAACGACCGAGAAATGACCGATGAGCGGCACGCGGTACCCCCCCCACAGTGACGTCGACCGCTCGAACCGGAGTGGCACGACGAACGGAGCGGCCACGATGCACGTGACCAAGAACGACGTACCCGTGAAGCTCGATGTACCGGGCGCGACGGCCCGTCAGCTGACGGGCTTCGGCGACGCCACGGGGTACGGCGTGATCGGCGCCGAGTACTTCTCCTTGGCGACGGGAACCGACATCGCCCCGCTTCTCGAAGGGCTGGAGGGCGACGTCTGCCATGCGCCGCACTGGGGCTATCTCCTCGAGGGGGCAGTGGTCGTGACCTACAGCGGCGGGTCCGAGGAGACCTGCACCGCCAGTGACCTCTTCTACTGGCCGCCGGGACACTCTGTGCGGGTCACCGCGGACGCCGAGGTCATCTTGTTCAGCCCCGAGGCCGAGCACGGCGCAGTGATCGAGCACATGGGCGAGAAGCTGGCCGGGGCCGGCTCGTGACCGAGACGACCGTGCTCGATCTCCACGACGTCGACGGCGCGGCGATGTTCGCCGATGCCTTCGGGGGTGCCCCCCTCCACGACATCTCCGGTCGCATGCCGGACATCGTGGGCGACGAGCCGATGCCGGCCTTCGCAGTCGTGGCCGGACGCTTCGGGGCAGCCACACAACAGCTCGGTGCGATGGACCAGATCTTCGCCCTTCCCTGGGGGACGATGACCGGCCGGACGGTGCTGCGCTTCATCGCCTTCGACCTCCTGATGCACAGCTGGGACCTGGCCACCACCCTGGGCACCGACGTCGACGTCCCCGAGGACACGGTCGTCGAGATCGAGGCTTTCGCCCACCTCGTCCTCGACCCGTGGGAGCGTGACGGAATCAACTTCACCGTTGCCCTTCCGGCCGCGGATGGCGCCGGTCCCCTCGAGCGGTTGGTCGCCTTCAGCGGCCGAGACGTCACCTGATGAATCGGTCGTGCCCGTGCCGGTGGCGGGCGTCGTCAGCATCGAGGAAACCGATGATCACTCCCGCGTCGAGGTGGATCAGTCCCATTCGGAGCGAAGGTCGTCCAACTCGTCGGGGTGGTACTTGCCGCAGGGCTGCTCGCCCAGGGATCGTTGTCACCGTGCGGTAGGTATCTGGGAGAGTCCCGTTACGATCGGCCGATCATGAGTCCTGTCCGATGAGCATCCGACTTCCGGCTGCGGAACGCCGAGATCAGTTGTTGGCCACCGCGCTGGCCACGTTCGCCGATCACGGATATCACCAGGCGTCGATGAACGGCATCGCCGAAGCCGCGGGCGTCACCAAGCCGGTCCTCTACCAACACTTCGGCTCCAAGCGTGAGCTCTTCCTCGAGGTCCTGCGCGAGGTGGGGGACGAGCTTCGCGAGCGCGTGCGCCTCGCCACTCTCGGTGCGCCCACCCCGCACCAGCAGGTGTTGCGGGGCTTCGAGGCCTGGTTCGGGTGGGTCGACGAGCAACGCGACGGCTTCACCGTGTTGTTCGCCGGCGACGTGCGCCGAGACCCCGAGTTCCTGGCCGAGGCCAGCAAGGTCGAGGGCCAGATCGCCGACAACATCGCCGACCTCATCGTCGTGGAGGGACTCTCGGACGAGCGTCGCCGCCTCCTGGCCTACGGCATCGTCGGTCTGGGTGAGAGCACCTGTCGCCGGTGGCTGGCCAAGGAGATCGAGCTCGACGCCGACGACCTGGCCGCCCAGGTGGCCGAGCTGGCCTGGGCCGGCCTGCGGGGCCTACGACCCGAGTAGGCCGAGGCGTCAGAAACCCTGTTCGCGGTCCTCGCGCTCGGCCGCCTTGACGGCGTACCCGAGCACGATGGCGGGGGCCAACGCCGCCGACCCGAACGCCATCGACGCCACGATGACGGTGACCGCGCCGTCGGTGAAGTCGACGAAGAATCCGTAGAAGAAGGCCACGATGGCCACGGCGAAGAGGAGATAGCCCACCCGCTGGCCGACGGTGGCCACCCGCTGCATCTGGGCGCGACGGACACGGACCGGGTCGTTGGGTGTCGCCGCATCATCGGGGGTTTGGTCGGCCGGATTCGTCATCACGCCAACCAGCCTGCCTCATGGAACACGCGGTGGATCCGGTCGGCCATCCCGTCGAGCGACAGGTGGCGTCGGACGACCTGAGCGTTGTGCTCCAGGAGATCGGGGTCGGGTTCGTCGAGCCACGCCGCCAGCTCGGCCGGTCGTTCGGGATCGAACCATCGGAACCCCAGGGTCCGCAGTTCGTCGGCCACCGGATAGTGCGACACCGCCACGGGCCGACGGTGGATGGCCGCTTCGATGGGGGGGTTGCCGAACCCCTCCCAGGTCGAGGGGAAGGCGACAGCATCGGCGGCGGCGTACAGCTCGGCCGGACCCGGCGCCGTCTCGTGGCGGACGGAGACGCCGCGGGCCCGGGCCTCGCCGAGCAGGCGGTCGAGGGTGGGGCCGTACCCCTCCTCGGCCGGCCCGGTGAGCCAGTAGGTGGCCCCGATGGCCTCGGCCAGCGCCAGGGCCGCGGGAACGTCCTTGCGGGCGATGGCCCGCACCGGATGGGCCAGCACCCGCTCGTCTCCCTCGAAGCCGAGGGCGGCCCGGGCGGCGTCGCGGTCACCCCGCGGGGCATCGACGTCGAATCCGTTGCGGATCGTCACGGCGCGGATGCCGCGCGTCGCCATCTCCTCGCCGGTGATGTCGTTGATGGTCACGTGGCGCCAGGCCGGATCATCGGCCGGCAGCTCGCGCACGTCGTCGTACCGCGAGCGCTGCCACGCGGGGTCGTGATGATGGAAGAGCGCGGGCCGGTCACGCAGCACGCGGTTCACGGCGCGCGCTGCCGGTAGGTTCATGGGGATGGTGCCCAGGTTCTCCACCACCACCACGTCGGCATCGGCCAGCGCCACGCTCACCTCCGCGGTCAGGTCATCGATGGTGGCGGCGTCGGCGGCCCGCTGGCCGTCCACCCCGGCCCGACCGTCGGCGAAGGCCCCGATGGCCAGGCGCGGAACCCGACGGTCGACGGCGCCTTCGCCGGCCACCGTGACCACGTCGAACCCCATGCGGGCCACGACCTCGGCCCACGTGGCCGCCACGACCGACACCCCGTCGGTGCCGCCGAGCCGGAACGAGACGAAGGCGCAGATGGGCATGGGCTCCACGGACGATCGACGGTGACGGCACCCGACGGCGGGAACGCCCCCGATGGAGCCGCCACGCTACCGGCCGGTACGCGGCCGGACGGGGTTATGGCGGAGCCGGCACGGGCCGTGCTCGAGGCCAACTGGCGGGCGCCCTACACCGTGCCCAATGCGTCGGTGTACCCGTTCCAGTGGTTGTGGGACTCCTGCTTCCACGCCCTCGTATGGGCTCGACTCGGCCAGCCGGATCGGGCGGTGTCGGAGTTGGCCCACTGCTTCCGGACCCAGTCCCCGCTCGGGTTCGTCCCCCACATCGACTACGAGCACGAACCGGGGCACCACGCCCGGTTCTGGGGTCGGGAAGGGTCGTCGTCGATCACCCAACCGCCGATGTTCGGCCACGCCGTGGCTGAGTTGGCCCGGGCCGGGATTGCCGTCGACCGGCTCGTGGGGCCGGCCCGGCGGGGCCTGCGGTTCCTCCTCGACCACCGGTCGCGGATCGACGGTCTCGTGTCCCTCTGCCACCCGTGGGAGAGCGGGGGTGACGACTGTCCCCGCTGGGACCACTGGTGCCCCGGGGGATGGACGGCGGCTGGTTGGTACGACGTGAAGGGCCGGCTCGTCGAGTCGATCGAGGTGGCCCCCGACTCCTCGCCACTGGCCAACCCCGCCTTCCGCGTGGCCTCGGTCAGCTTCAACGCCCTCGTGGCCTTCAATGCCTTCGAGTTGGCCGAGGTGATCGGAGACGAGGACCTGCGCCGCCAAGCCGACGATCTGGTCGACGCGTTGGACGAGCGGTGGGACGACGGCCTGGGCACCTGGGTCGACGCCGGCGACAACGAACGCTCCAGCGGGCGCATCCGGACGCTGGACGGCCTCCTCCCCGCGCTGGTGAGCCGGCGAAGCGACGCGGTGGAGACGGCCTACGTGCAGATGCTCGACGACACGGCTTTCGGCGGTCGGTACGGGCCGACCCAGGTCCACCGGGCCGAGCCCACGTTCGCCCCGCGGACCTACTGGCGGGGCCCGGCCTGGCCCCAGCTCACCTATCTGTGCTGGGTCGCGGCGCGTCGGTCGGGTGCTTCGCTCGTCGCCGACGGGTTGGCCCAGAAGTTGGTGTCCGGCGCGTCGGAGTCGGGGTGGGCCGAGTACTGGGACGCCGACGACGGAACCGGCCTGGGGGCCGTACCCCAGTCGTGGGCCACGCTGGCCGTGCTGGTGCGCTGAACCCTCAGGACGCCTGGTGCAGGCGTTCGCGCGTCGAGGACAGCCCGTACTGGGCCAGATCGTCGGTTTGGAGGGGCGAGCCGGCGATGCGGACCTCCCCGGTCAGGTCGCGGGTGAGAGCCAGGTGGTTGCGAGGGTCCGGAACCGCTTCGACGATCGACCACAGTGCGGTGTCGGCCCCGGCCGGGAGCCGGCTGGCGGCGGCGACTCTCTCGCCCCGGACGCCGCTCACCAGCCACACCACGGCGAGGACGGCCACGACCAGCGAGATGACGGCGAGGACGACCAGTGCAGACATGACGCCGACGGTAGGACCGGCCGGCCCGGTGATGGTGGATGCCGATCGAGTTCCGGACGGGCTCCGCCGCCGCCGAAACCCCGGTCGCATGACGTCGGTAGGGTGCAGGCCTGGTCCGTGTCGCCTCCAAGGGCTCCGTCGGAGTGGTCACTCTCGACCGCCCGGAACGACGTGACGCCGTCGATCACGACGCTCACCGGGTCTTGCGAGCCCGCCGCTTTCGCGGCGATGCGCACCTCGCTATTCGAGGGCCGCTGAGCCCTCAGCGAGCCGAGTCACGGAGGCTGCCCTGGGTGAGGCCGTTCGGGTCGAAGACGACGCAGGCGATCCGGCCCTCTCCCCGTCGCCACTGCTCATCGGTCGGGAGGACCCAGCCCATCTCGATCGACGAGCGGGCATAAGGGGTGCCCACGAACTCGGCGAGTGCGTTCGGGCAGAGCCGCTTCCCGACGCTGACCAATGCGGCGTCTGTCGGTCGTTCTGCAGTAGGGAAGGGGACATCGACCACTGCGGCCACCTCGTACTGATGAGCCAACGCACAGTCGAGCAGCAGCACCACCTGGCTGTCGGCGATGGGCGAGGCGTTGGCCCGTAGCGCGGCCATCGCTCCGCTGTCGGCGGCGCGCCGGTCGAAGCACTGACCCACCTCCGGGTTGTAGGCGAACAGTTGGCGCCCGGCGCTCATGGCCAACTCCGTGGTCGTCGTCGTCTCGGGAGCGGTGGTGGTGGTCGGAGCGGTGGTGGTGGTGGCCACGGTGCCGGATCCGCTCGTGCACGCGCCGGCCACCACGAGCAGGCCGAGGGCCGTCATCACCGCCGGGACCCGCCGGGCCGCACGGGCGGCCCGGGTGGTCATCAGTAGGCCGCCGGGAGGAGGCGGGCGATCTCCTGGAAGGCCACGAACAGCACGACCACGAAGATGGGGAGGCCGACGACGTAGGGGGGAAGCGACCACGGCCAACGGTTGTGGTGGCGGCGGCGCAGGGCATGGCCGGCCAGCCACGTGAGGAACCACACGGCGGCGGCGGCCAGCGACCAAAAGATCGCCGTCGGCCACGCGCTCGAGTCGCCGCCCGCCAACGGATCGTCGGTGGCGTCGAAGGTGATGCCGGCCTCGCCGGGGTCGGGGATCGCGGTGGCCGGGGCCGGGTTCCCCACCAGGGTGGCCGTCACGACGATGCGTTGGGCGGCGCTGTACTTCGGGTGACAGGCCATGAGGGTCAGCCGGTTCGGGCCCTCCTGGTCCAGGATCTCCACCGCCGAAGGCTTCACGATGAAGTGTCCCTCGACCCCCCCGTCCGCAGTCTCGTGCGGGTCGACCCGGTATGTGAACGTGCCCTGAACGGTCTGCACCGTGATCTCGGCCCCGGGCGCGAGTTCGTCGATGCGATGGAACGGAGCGTCGTAGGTGGTGCGGTGCCCGGCGAGGGCCGAGTTGCCCGGTTGGCCTGGAAGGGGCGTCTGGGGGAAGTGGCCTGGCCCCTCCTTGAGGTACTCGAGCTCTACGCCCTGGGTGATCACGAAGTCCACGTCGATGTCGGGGATGGTGATCACCCCGATCGGCTCGCCCGGAACGGGCGGTGCGACGTCGGTGGGTGCGGTCTGCGGGGCGGTCTCGGGGGCGGCGCCGGAAGCAAGGGTCGACGGCGGGGCCTGTTCCAGCAGGACCTGGAAGTCATCGGCGAGACGGTCCTGGGCCCGGGCCGTTAGCAGGCCGGTCCCCCAGAGTTGGTAGACGACGAAGAGCAGGACCACCACACCCGTGCGCATGAGAACCCGCCCCACCGCGCCCAACGCCCGCCATCTCTGCACGACGGGTCACCCTAGCGACGGCCTCGGGGACTGCCGTCGCGCCCGACCCGACTCCGTCTCGAACCGGCGGGCTCGGTGACCTCGCCGCGGGCTGGGGGTTCGGCCGGCTGGGATCGGCCCGGCCTCGACCGGTAACCTCGGGAACGCCTCATGGACCCCACCGAGATCGTTGCCGAACCGGGGCCGCCGCCCGGCGGCGGGCCTTCGGCGGCACCCGCCGTGCGCCTGCGCCGCGCTGTCGCGCTCCTCGGATCGTTCCCGGCGTTGGCGGGCGTCGACCTCGAGGTCGACCGGCAGGAGATCGTGCTGCTACGCGGGCCCAACGGGGCGGGCAAGACCACCCTGCTGCGGACCCTGGCGGGGTTGGTCCCGGTCACCCAGGGCGAGGCCACCGTGCTCGGGATCGACCTGGTGCGTGACTACAAGGCGGTGCGGCCGAGGGTCGGCCTGCTCGGGCACGCCACCGGCCTCTACGACGAGCTGACCGTGGCCGACAACGTGCGCTTCTGGTGTCGCGCCGCCCGGGCCCGCGCCGTGGACGCCGACGCCGCCATGGTCCGCCTCGGCCTCGATGGTCGCTTGCGCAACGTGGCCGTGGGCCGGCTCTCGGCCGGGCAGCGCCGCCGGACCTCGCTGGCCTGCCTGGTGGCCCGTCGGCCCGAGCTGTGGTTGCTCGACGAGCCCCACGCCGGCCTCGATCAGGAGGGGCGCGACCTCGTCGACCACCTGGTTCGTGACGCAACCGCGGCCGGTGCCACCGTGGTGATGAGCTCTCACGAGTTGGATCGGGCCGTGGCCCTGGCCGATCGCACGGTGACCGTCACCGGCGGCACCACCGAGGATGACGCCCGCCCGCCGGTCCCCGGCCCGGCCGAGATCCCCGAGGGTCAGGAGAGCACCGATGTGGCATGACGCGATGCTCGTCGCCGGCAAGGACCTTCGCCTCGAGGTCCGGTCGCGGGTCGCCCTCAATCAGATCGTCCCCTTTGCCCTGCTCGTCCTGGTGCTGTTCGCTTTCGCCCTCGATCCCGATCGTGGCCTGTTGGAACGAGCCACCCCGGGTCTCTACTGGGTGGCGGTTCTGTTCAGCGGCCTGCTCGCCCTCCAGCGGGCGTTCACGGTCGAGGCCGCCGACGGAAACAGGGATGCGCTGCGCCTGTCGGGCCTCGACCCGGCCGGCATCTTCCTGGGCAAGGCCATGGCCGTCGGTGTCCAGTTGTTGGTACTCGAAGTGCTTCTCGGCATCGGGGTCGCCGTGCTCTACACCACCCAGTTCGCGGGCTGGCCGCTCCTGCTCGCCACCGTGGGGGTCGCGACCGTCGGGATCGCCGCCGCCGGTACCCTCTACGGTGTTCTGGCTGCCGGGCTCCGAGTGCGCGAAACCCTGCTGCCGCTCCTACTGTTGCCGGTACTCGCACCAGTGCTGATCGGTTCGACCCGAGCGTTCGAGGCCGCGCTGGCCGGCGCTCCGGCCGAGGGTTGGCCCTGGGTCGGTTTGCTCGCCGTGTTCGCTGTGCTCTACATCCTTGCCGGAGTGCTCGGCTTCGGGCCCCTGCTGGAGGAATCGTGACCACTCAGTCCAACGCCACCACCAGTCGTCCGGGAGGCGCGACCGCCCCCGAGGCGGGTCCCACCTCCACCGGGTCCAAGGCCACCCGGGCGCTCGGGATCCTCGCTCTGGCCGCAGTCGCCCTGCTCGTGCTGCTCGGACTGTGGTGGACCCCGGCCGACGTGATCCAGAACGAATCGGTCCGCATCCTCTACGTGCACGTTCCTGCGGCCACGCTGGCCTATCTCGGGTGCTTCCTGACCTCGCTGGGCAGCCTGATGTACCTCTGGAAGAAGTCGAGATGGTGGGAGCTGGTGGGCTACGCCGCAGCCGAGATCGCGGCGATCTTCACCGCGGTGACTCTGGTCACCGGGATGCTCTGGGGCCGACCCACCTGGGGCGTGTTCTGGGTGTGGGACGCCCGGCTGACCTCCACCGCGATGCTCATGCTGCTGCTACTCGGCTACCTCGCGGTCCGCCGTCTTCCCGCCGACTACCACGTGCGGGCCCAGCGGGCTTCCATCATCGGCCTGTTGCTCGTGCCCAACGTCATCATCGTGCGCCAGTCGGTGCAGTGGTGGCGCACGTTGCACCAGGAGGCCAGCCTGTTCGCCGACGGGCCGGGCGCCACCATCGAGGGGATCATGTTGTTCACCCTCGTCTTCGGGTTCGTCACGTTCCAATTGATCTTCGCCTGGTTGCTCGTGCACCGGTTCCGCCTGGCCTGGCTCGAGGAGCAGGTGGCCGGTCAGGGTCTCACCGCCGCCATCGCCGAGCGTCGGGCCGAGGGCCGGAGCGCGTCGGGGGCGGCGCCGGCGCCCATCGCCCCCCCGCCCGCGGTTCCCAGCGAACTGGTCCACCGAGCGTCGACCACCGGCCCGGAGGTCGCGTCGTGACCAGCATGTGGGTGTACGTCATCGCGGCGTGGGTACTCGTGCTCGGCGGCCTCGGCGGGTACGCCTTGTCCGTCGTGAGCCGAGGCAAGCGTCTCAGCCGCCAGGTTCCTTCTGAGGATCGTCGATGGAGCTGACCCCGCGCACCGGCCCCGAAGCGGCACCGGGGGAAGTGGCCGGACCGGGCCTGGCTCCGGTCGAGCCCCGCTCCCGTCGGCCCGGCCGCTCGCGGGTCCCGGTCATCGTGGCCATCCTCGCCATCGTGGTCGTGGCCGGGTTCGTGATCGTCAACGCCCTCGGCAACGCCACCCTGTTCTTCTACAACACCGACGAGGCGGTGGCCCAGCAGCAACGGCTCGGCACGGAGCGGTTCCGGCTTCAAGGCACGGTCGTCGGGCCCACGGTCCAGCGCACCGACGACGGCGTCACCTTCGACGTCACCTTCAACGGGGTCGAGGTTCCGGTCCGTCACCGGGGCGACCCTCCCGAGCTGTTCCAGGCCGACATCCCGGTGGTGCTCGAAGGTCGGTTCGCGACCTCGGGGGCAGCCCCCGGCGAACAGGCCGGGGCCAGCGCCGGTGCGCCGCAGTTCTTGTCGGACCGGATGCTGGTGAAGCACACCAACGAGTACGACGCCAAGAACGAAGATCGGCTGAAGGAGGCCACCGACGGGGGTACCGGAGGGGGACCGGGGCAGGCCGGCACGCCATGAACGTGGCCCTGGGCACGGCGGGCGTGGCCCTCGGGCTGGTGGCGTCGGTCGTGGGCGCGCTCACCATCGCCTACGGTCTGGTGCGCAAGAAGCCCGAGTTGCTGCGGCTGTCCACCGCCTACGCCCTGTTGGTGCTGCTGGGCGGTGCGATCTGTGTGGTGGCCATGCAGCGGGCGCTCATCACCCGTGACTTCACCGTGCTCTACGTGGCCCAGAACGGTTCGAGCCGCACCCCGGCGCTCTACAACTTTGCCACCTTGTGGGGCGCGCTCGAAGGCTCGATCATCCTGTGGTCCTTCATCCTCGGGGGCTACACCGCCGTGGTGGTTCTCAAGTTCCGGAGTCGCCTCACCGATCCGTTGGTCGGTTGGGCGGTACTCACGATGCTGGTCGTGTGCGCGTTCTTCTTCTTCTTGATGATGGGTCCGGCCAACCCGTTCCAGACCAACGTGCCTCTGCCGGGCTTCGACGGACCGGGGCCCAACCCCCTGCTCCAGAACCATCCCCTCATGGCCTTCCACCCGCCCATGCTGTACCTCGGCTACGTGGGCTTCACCGTCCCGTTCGCCTTCGCCATCGCGGCCCTGGCCACCGGTCGGGTCGGGGAGGGCTGGTTGGTGGCCACCCGCCGCTGGACCCTCATCGCGTGGGGGTTCCTCACCGTCGGCATCATCCTCGGTTCGTGGTGGAGCTACGAGGTGCTCGGGTGGGGCGGCTACTGGGGATGGGATCCGGTCGAGAACGCCTCGCTCCTGCCCTGGCTCACCGGCACCGCCTACCTGCACTCGGTGATGGTGCAGGAGCGGCGCGGCATGTTGCGGGTGTGGAACATCTCGTTGTTGTGTGCCACGTTCTCGCTCACCATCCTGGGTACGTTCATCACCCGATCCGGCGTGCTCGACAGCGTCCATGCCTTCAGCGAGTCGAGCATCGGCCCCCTGATCCTCGGGTTCTTCACCCTGATCGTGGTGGTCAGTGTGGGCTTGATCGGCTGGCGGGGGGATCGCTTGCGGGCTCCCGGCCACATCGATTCACCGCTGTCGCGTGAGGGCGCCTTTCTCGCCAACAACGTCCTCTTCGCCGCCTTTGCGTTCGTGGTGCTGCTCGGCACCGTTTTCCCCCTTCTCGTCGAGGCGTTCAACTCCGAGCGCATCTCGGTGGGTGTGCCCTACTTCAACCGTATGACCACGCCCATCGGGTTGTCCCTGCTGTTCCTGATGGGCGTGGCCCCGGTGCTGCCGTGGCGCAAGGCCAGCGGCGAGCTGCTGCGCCACCGCCTCACGTGGCCGGCGTGGGCCGGCGCCGCGGCCATCGCCGTCGGTCTGCTGGCCGGCGCCCGGGGCCTGGCCCCGTTGCTGGCCTTCGGGCTGGCCGGCTTCGCCGCCGGTTCGGCGGTGCGTCAGCTCGTGCTGGCCGGACGCCGCCAGGGTTGGCGGGGCTTCGTCGGCCGGGCCAACGGGGGCATGGTGGTTCACCTCGGCATCATCATGATCGCCGTGGCCGTGGCCGCCAGTGGCAGCTATGTGCGCCAGGCCGAGTTCACGCTGGCCCCGGGCGAGACGGCCACCTTCGCCGGCCACACTCTCACCTACGTGGGCGAGACCATCGACGAACGCCCCGAGAAGACCGTGGTGTCGGCTCAGGTGCTGATCGACGGCACCGGGCCGTGGGGTCCGGCCCTCAACCAGTTCCGATTCGGCAACCAGACCATCGGCACGCCGTCGGTGCGCTCCACGCTCACCCACGACGTGGCCCTCACGCTGTTGGCCCTGCCCGACGCCGACAACCAGAAGGCCACCATCCGGGTGACCATCCAGCCGCTCGTCATCTGGCTGTGGATCGGCGGGGCGGTGATGGCCGTCGGCACCTTGCTGTCGGTGTTCCCCGGCCAGCGCCGCAACCCGATCGACCCGGTGTCTGCGCCCACGACGGGGCGACGCCGTCGCGGTGGCCCCGACGACAGCGCCGAGGTCAGTTCGCCGGGGCCTGACCCGGCGGAGGATCGACGCGACGTGCCCGCCCCGGCCGGTGTCTCGGCCGCGGTCAACATCGTCCATGGGGCCGCGGTGCGGCCGGCCACGGTCCGTCTCGCCGACGGGCCCGAGGGCCACCGATGAGCACCAGCGCGCCCGAGCACGACCCCGGGGCCCCGGCCCCGTCCGAAGAAATGCTGCTGGTCATGGGCCGTGGTGGGCGCCACACTGCCCGCAACGCGGCCATCGTGGTGGGCGTGGTGCTGGCGGTGTTCGTGGCGGTGCTGGCCACCCGACCGACCATCGACGAGCGACCGCTCGCCGCCAACGCCGTGGGTCGGGCCGTGCCGCCGGTCGTCGGCACGACGCTCGACGGGACGAGCTTCGACATCGACCGACGGCGGGGCGAATGGATCGTCGTGAACTTCTTCGCCACGTGGTGCGTGCCCTGCCGGGTGGAGCACCCGGAGCTGGTGCGCTTCTCCGAGGAGCACCAGGCCGCCGGTGACGGCGTCAGCGTCGTGAGCGTGGCCTACGACGACGACGTCGAGGCCATCCGATCGTTCTTCGAGGCCCAGGGCGGCGACTGGCCGGTCCTGATCGGCGAGAGCGTCGGTCGGGTCGCCCTCGACTTCGGGGTGACCGGGGTGCCCGAGTCCTACGTGGTCGACCCCAGCGGTCGGGTGGTGGCCAAGTTCACCGGGGTCACCGCCGAGGCCCTCGACGCCGTGATCGACCAGGCCGAGGCCGCGGCGGCGCCCACCGAGGGGCCGACCCCATGACCACCGCCGGTCGTTCCGCGGTCGGCGCCAGCGGGGTGCGGACCTGGTTGCCGTGGGCCGTGCTGTTCGTCGTGGTGGTGGCCTTTCTGGCCTTCGGCTCCCAAGGAGCCACCGGCGACCTCACCGCCCAGGACCGGGTCACCGACCTGGCCCGCACCATCAAGTGCCCCACGTGCAGCGGCGAATCCTCGGCTGAGTCGAACGCGCCCTCCTCCCAGGAGGTGCGCCGCGACATCGCTCAACGCATCGAGCAGGGGCAGACCGACGACGAGATCAGAGCGTTCTACGTGTCGCGCTACGGCGAGGGCATCCTGCTCACGCCGGCGTCGACGGGAGTGGCCTCGCTGGTGTGGATCGTTCCGGTCGTCGCGGTCGTCGTGGCCATGGCGATGCTCGTCCTGGTCTTTCGCCGTAACCGAGGAGCCGCGGGCGGGGCGGCCAGCGCCGAGGATCGGGCCCTGGTGGCCGATGCTCGCCGCGACCTCTCCGAACCATCACCGGGCGACGGCCACGGTGAGGGGTCGTCGCGTTGAGCACCACCGAGCGCGGGGCCCCCGGCGCGCCGGCCGACGGCCGCGCCGTCGGGACGGCGGCCCGCAAGGCGGCCCGAACGCCGGGGTCGGGCGGCGCCTCCGGTGGCGGCGGTACCGGCACCCGTTCGGGCCGAAGCTCGCGTTCGTCGGGATCCGGAGGACCGACGGCGCGCCGGGAGGAGAGCGAGACCCGCCGTCGCCTCGATCCCGACGTGCTCGCCGCGCTCGAGGAGGAGCGTGACTTCCTGCTGGCCTCCCTCGACGACCTCGAACGCGAGCACGACGCCGGCGATGTCGACGACACCGACCATGCCGAGCTCAAGGACGACTACACCGCCCGCACCGCTGCGGTGCTGCGGGCCATCAGCCAGCGCCAGGAACTGGCCCGGGGCCGCCGGGCCCCTCGCTCATGGGGGCGGATCGTGGCGTGGGTGGTGATCGTGGCCTTGTTCGCCGTGGCCGTCGGGGTGTTGGTGGCCCGTACGTCGGGCAACCGTCCACCGGGTGGGACATTCACCGGCGACATCCGGATGTCGAGCCGCGACCTGCTGCTCGAGGCCCAGGAGTACACGGGCCAGGCCACCCAGCAACTCCAGGCCGGCGACGCATCGGCCGCTCTCGAGTCCTACCGCTCGGCCATCGAGTCCTACCAGCGGGTGCTCGAGCTCCAGCCCACCAACGCCGAGGCCCTCACCTACCAGGGCTGGGTGCTGCACACCCTGGCCCTCAACGTCGGCGACTCGGGCTCGGGCGCCGAGCTCGACGCCCAAGCGCGGGTGCGCCTCGACGAGGCCATCGCCGCCAACCCGACCTACCCCGATGCCCGGGTCTTCCGGGCCATCATCCGGCGCGGCCTGGGGCAGGCCGATGCCGCCCGGGCCGACCTGGCGGCGGTGTCCGACGACGAGGTGCCGGCCTTCATGCGCAACATGGTGACGGGCCTGCGTCAGTCGTTGGCCGCCCCCACCCCCACTCCGGGCTGACGAGGGCGCCGCGGTCGCGCCGACGGGGCCGGGGCCCGGCGGGGTCGACCGGGGTGTCGGCCGTCAGACCTCCGGGGGGACGTAGCGACCCCGGAGGACCTTGCCCCGCTCGCACTCGAGGATCCACAGCGAGCCCTTGGAATCGAGGAGCGGGCCGTCGACCTCCATGGTGCCGGCTCTGAGCCGGCGAAGGATCTGGGGGATCACGTCGCCGTGGCTGCAGGCCACACCGTGATCGACCTCGAGCTCGAGGAGGAAGGCGAGCGCCTCGGCGGTGTCGGCTCCCTCGCTCAGCGCTTCGTTCGTCTCGACCTTCAGGCCGAGAGCGGAGGCCAGCGGCTCCACGGTCTGCACGCACCGACGGAACGGGCTGCTCACGACCCGACCGACGGGTTGCTCGCCGAGCCTGTCAGCCAGCCATGTCGCCTGAGCCTCGCCCTTCTCGGACAGGGGTCGCAGCCGGTCGTCGTCGTCCCACGCCGAACGCTTCCCGGCGTGGGCGTGGCGGACCAGATGGATGGGCACGGCCGTCACGCTACTGAACCTCGGGAGCGGCACCCGGACCATCGCGGCGGTGATCGCAGTGTCGGCGACGCGGGCCACACGCGCGCGCGTTTGGGGCTATGGTCTCCACCTGATCTGCCGGGGGGTGGATCACCACCTAGGGGGAATGAATGAAGCGATATCGCGTCGTCGCCGTGCTCATGGCGGTCGGTCTCCTGGCCGCCGCCTGCTCACGAACCGACGACACCACCACGCCGGCCGGCGGTGGCACCGCCACCACTGCGTCGGCGGCCAACGCCAAGTGTGAGGGTGTCACCCTCGAGGCCACCGACACCGGGGTGACGGCCAGTACCATCACCATCCAGGTCATGGCCGACACCGGTTCGCCCCTGGCCCCGGGCCTGTTCCAGGGCAACGTCGACGCCCTCAAGGGTTTCGAGAAGTTCGTCAACGCCAACGGCGGCATCGGGTGCCGCCAGCTCAAGGTCGAGGCCTGGGACTCCAAGCTCACACCCGACGAGGCCAAGAACGGCCAGATCCAGGCCTGCACCAACGCTCTGGCGTCGGTCGGCGGCAACTCGCTGTTCAACCCCGACGTCGTCACGATGAACACCTGTGCCAACGCTCAGGGTCAGCCGGTGGGCATCCCCAACGTCTCGGCGCTGGCCAACGACATCAACGAGCAGTGCGCCAAGAACTCGTTCATCATCCAGGGCATCGCCGAGACGTGCAATCCCGACGGCACCCCGCCCACCGGTAGCCGCAAGCTCGTCGCCTGGATCGGCACGAACCAGTACTACGAGACGGTCGAGCCGAACCTCACCGGCATCTTCCTCGTCCCCGGTGACCTGCCGACCACCATCCAGTCGGCCACCTACCAGATCGAGGCCCAGAAGCAGGCCGGTGTGAACTGGATCGGCGCCGTCAAGGTTTCCGGCCGGGCCGAGCAGTCGGCCTACACCCCGATCGTGCAGACCGCCAGCAACAACAACGTCAACTTCGTGTACAACGGCTCGAACGACACGGCCATGTTGAACATGCGCCGTGAGGCGGCCGCCCAAGGCCTGACCGGCGTCAAGATCTGGGCGTGCTCGCTGGCCTGCTACACCGAGAAGTTCAAGGCGGCCGGCTCCGACGGTGACGGCACCTACGCCTGGATGCAGTTCCTGCCCTTCGAGGACAAGGGCTCCAACCAAGAGCTCGACAACTACCTGAGCTCGGTGGCCACACCCGACTCCTTCGGCGCCCAGGCGTGGATGGCGGCGGTGCTGTTCCAGGAGGCGGTCAACAAGATCGTCGACAGCAGCGGCCCCAACGCCATCACCCGCGAGGCCGTGCTCACCACGCTGAACGGCATCACCTCGTTCGACGCCAACGGCTGGATGGGCCCGAAGAACCCGAAGAGCGGCTTCTCCGACTGCCAGGTCGTCGTGCAGCTCGAAGGGGGCACCTGGATGCGCAAGCTCCCCACCGAGAAGGGCCAGCTCGACTGCAAGCCGTCGTATCTCACCACGCTGACCCTCGACCCGGCCGTCGAGGCTCAGAAGATCCAGTGATCGGTGCGGGGGCCGGCGGCGATCTCAGCCGTCGGCCCCCGCCTGATCGACCCGTCCGAACCGCGAGCACACCCTGGGGGCAAGCATGCGGCTGAAAGTCTCACCGAGGTTGTTCGCCGTCGTGGCCGTGGCCCTCGGCGTGCTCTACATGGTGGTCGCCAACTGGGGCGGCAACCCGCTCAGCCTGAAGAACATCGCCACCTTCCTCGTGGTGGGCGTCGCCCTCGGTGGCATCTACGCCATCCTCGCCAGCGGTCTGGTCGTCACCTACGCCACCACCGGCATCTTCAACTTCGCCCACGCCGCCATCGGCTGCTTCCTCGCCTTCACCTACTGGCAGTTCAGCGTCAACTGGGGTTGGCCGGTTCCGATCTCGATGGCCGTCGTCCTGCTGGTCATCGCCCCGGCCATCGGCATCGGGCTCGACCGCCTCATCATGCGCCGGTTGCGCGATGCCACCCTGGTCGTGCAATTGATGGTGACCGTCGGCTTGATGCTGGCGTTCATGGGCATCACCCTGACCATCTGGAAGCCCACCACCGGGCGCACCCTCCCCCAGTTCTTCCGAGGCTCGAGCGGGGTCCAGATCGGTGATGTCACCGCCACCTGGCACCGCATCATCACCGTGGCCGTGGCCATCGGCATCGCTGTCGGCCTGCGCTGGCTGCTGTATCGCACCCGCCTCGGCATCTCCATGCGGGCCGTTGTCGACAGTCGCAGCCTGGCCGGTCTCACCGGCGCCAAGCCGGCACGGGTCAGTGGTGCCTCCTGGGCCCTCGGCTGCATGACCGCCGGCGTGGCCGGCATCCTCATCGCCCCCGAGACCGGCCTCGTGGTCGAGAACCTGGCGCTCTTGATCGTCGTGGCTGCCGCGGCCGCGGCCATCGGCCAGTTGAAGAGCCTGCCGTGGACCATCGCCGGTGGGCTGATCATCGGGCTCAGCAAGGCCTTCGCCGGGGTCTTCCTGTCGTTCGATCAGAACTGGACCTACGCCCCCGAGGCCATCCCGGCGGTGATCCTCTTCATCGCCCTGCTCTTCCTGCCCCAGGCCCGGCTCGAGACGGGCAAGGCCAAGCTCACCAAGCGCACCGAGCGCCTCACCAAACCCTGGGAAGCCCTGCTCGGCTCGGGGGTGGTGTTCGGTCTCGTGTTCATCTGGGCCCAGGGCTGGATCCCGTGGTTCGGCACCATGTTCGGGACCCGCTCCGATGTGTGGCTGGGGCGGGCGGCCGGCTTCATGGTGCTCGGCGTCATCACCCTGTCGCTCGTTCCGCTCATCGGCTGGGCCGGCCAGGTGAGCTTCGCCAACTTCGCCATCGCCGGCATCGGGGCGGTGCTGTTCAGCCACTTCGGTGGTCAGAACGGCGATCCCACCGGGATCCTCCTGGTCATGCTGGTGTGCGCCCCGCTCGGTCTGTTGGTGGCGCTGCCCGCCCTACGGCTGAAGGGGTTGTACCTGGCTTTGGCCACTTTGGCCTTCGCCGAGTTCGCCGACAAGGTGATCGTCAGACATCCCAACATGCTCGACCCGTCGGCCACGGGCACGCTGTTCGAACCGTTGCGGATCTTCGGGTTCCAGATCAGCACCAACGTGGGTGACCGGCAGGCCTTCGTCGTCTTCATCACCCTGATCTTCTCGTTGTTCATGCTCGGGTTCATGTTGATGCGCCGCACCCGGTTCGCCCGGCGCTGGATCGCCATGTCCGACAGCCCGGCGGCGTCGGCCACCATCGGCGTGAACCTCACCGTGCAGAAGATGCTGGTGTTCGCCCTCTCGGGGGCGGTGGCCGGGTTCGCCGGGTGCATGCTCGGCCTCTCGTCGGGCGCGCTCCGGGTCGATTCCTTCCCGCTGTTCGCCGGGCTCCCCCTCGTGCTCTTGCTGGCGGTGCAGGGTGTGCGCTATCCGATCGCGGCCTTCATGGCCGTCCTGGGGCTGGCGTCGTTCCCGGCGATCAACGAGATGCTGGGCAAGCCGTCGTGGCTGACCGCCATCGAGCTCATCGGCCCGGGTCTGGCCGCCATCGGCATGGCCTTCCGGCCCGAGGGCGCCGTCTTCTACGCCGGTCGCGATCTCGCCGGCCTGCTGCCCTGGCGCAAGGACGCGCGCCTCGAGAAGCAACTGCTCGTCGCCAGGACCCGCGAGGAGAACATCAAGAAGGACGAGATCAACGACCTCGGCCTCACCCGACCGTTCACCCCCGACAAGGTGTCCCAGCTCGACCGGGTCCTCAACGTCGCCGACGAGCTCGACGAGCACCCACTCGTGGCGACCCGGGGCAACGGCTCGGGCCGCGGTCAGCACTCCGGCAACGGCCACGGGCGCGTGCCGGCGGCGACCACGGAGGTGCTGGGATGAGCGCGCTGCTCACGACCAACGATGTCGTGGTGCGCTTCGGCGTCCTGCAGGCCGTGTCGCACGCCAGTCTCGAGGTCGAGCCCGGTCGGGTGACCGGGCTCATCGGACCCAACGGGGCGGGCAAGACCACGCTGTTCAACGTGATCACCGGGCTCCAGGAGCCGACCCAGGGTCGGGTCGTGCTCGACGGGGTCGACATCACGCAGAAGAGCCCGTTCAAGCGGGCCCGCCTCGGGGTGGCCCGTACGTTCCAGAAGCTGGAGGCCTTCAGCAGCCTGTCGGCGCTCGAGAACGTCCTGGTCGCAGCCGAGCAACGCCGGGCCTGGGACAAGACCAAGTTCGACCCCGCCGCCGTCGCCACCGAGATGCTCGACCGCGTCGGTATCGGCGATGTGGCCGATTTCATGGTGGGCACCTTGCCCACCGGAACGGCGCGTCTGGTGGAACTGGCGCGGGCGCTGGCCACCAACCCCAAGGTGCTGCTCCTCGACGAGCCGTCCTCGGGTCTGAACGAGGAGGAGACCGAGGAGATGGCGGTCCTCCTGCGCCGCCTGGTGGCCGACGGTCTGGCCGTGCTGCTGGTGGAGCACGACATGTCGTTCGTCATGGGGACCTGCGAGTACATCTACGTGCTCGACTTCGGCCAGGTGATCGCCACCGGCAGCCCGGCTCAGGTCCAACAGGACCCGAAGGTACAGGCCGCCTATCTCGGCACCCTTCCCGAAGAGGTGTCGGCGTGACCGCCATCCTCGAGCTGCGCAACATCCGCGGCGGCTACGGCACCATCGACGTCATCCACGGCCTCGACCTCAGCCTCGAGGTCGGACAGGTCCATGCCCTCCTCGGCCCCAACGGTGCCGGGAAGACCACGACCCTCGCCGTGTGCTCGGGTCAGATCGTGCCGTCGGGCGGCCAGCTCCTGATCAGCGGCCGAGAGGTCAACGGCGCCAGCTCCGACGCCATGGCCCGGGCCGGGGTGTGTCTCGTGCCCGAGGGGCGGGGGATCTTCGCGAACCTCACCGTCACCGAGAACCTGCGCATGTTCACCCACGCCGGGGTCTCCATGGCGCACGTGCAGGAGAAAGCCTTCACCCAGTTCCCGAGATTGAAGGAGCGACGCAAGCAGGTGGCCGGCACCCTGTCGGGGGGCGAGCAGCAGATGCTGGCCATGGCTCGGGCCCTGGCCACCGACCCGGCCCTTCTCCTGCTCGACGAGCTGTCGATGGGTCTGGCCCCCATCATCGTCGAGGAGCTCTACGAACGGGTGGCCGAGTTGGCCGCCCAGGGCGTGTCGATCCTCGTGGTCGAACAGTTCGCCCAAGCCGTGTTGGGTGTGTCGACGGTGGCGTCGATCATGCTCCACGGCCGCATCACCCGCAGCGGCCCTCCCGCCGAGATCGCCGAAGAACTGGCCGAGGCCTACCTGGGCGCCTCGGCCGAGTCGGCCTGACCCGTAACGAACGCACACCAAGGAGCATCAGTGACCACGACCGAAACCACTCCAGAGTCTTCCGCACCTTCCGCCCGCCTCCAGGAGTTCCAGCAGGAGGTCGACCAGATGAAGGTCACCGGAGGGAAGGCCAACCCGGAACGGGTGTGGGTCATCCTGTCGGTGCTCGGTCTGATCGTCGGCGTCGTGCTGACCCTGTTCGGGTGGATCGCCACCCAGGGCACGAAGAGCACCCTCGACTTCGCCAGCTACAACGCCATGGGCAACTTCGGTCTGGCCCTCACCGTGGCGTCGGCCGCGGTGTTCGTGGTGATGTCGCTGCGCCGCTACTTCCGTTTCTGGTTGGTCCGGCTGATCTTCGAACAGCGCGAGCAGACCGACCGGATCGTGGGCTCGCGCTGAGCTGAGCTCCGACGGAGGGTCAGGGCACGAGGGCGCGGAGCCGAGCCACCACGTCGGGTACGGCAGCGAGGGCCGCCCCGACATCCGTGTCGGTCGTGTCCCAACCGACCGAGAGCCGGAGCGAGCGGTGGGCGTCGACGCCCATCGCCTCGAGCACGGGTGACGGCTCGAGCGATTCCGACGAGCAGGCGCTGCCCGAGTGGGCGGCGACGCCGGCTTGGTCGAGGCCCAGCAGCACTCCCTGCGGTTCCACGCCGTCGATGCTGACGCAGACGCTGTGGGGGAGTCGGCCCGCTTCGGTGGTGTCGCCGAGCAGGTGGACGCCGGCGACCGCAATGAGGCCGCCGAGGAGGCGGTCGGTGAGGGCGTAGGAGGCGCGTTCTTCGTGGCGCAGCCGTGGTTCGCCGTCGTCGGTGCGGGTGGTGAGGGCGACCGCGACCGCTCCCAACCCCACGATGCCGGGGGTGTTCTCGAGGCCGGCGCGTCGCGCCCGCTCCTGATCGCCCCCCTCGAGGAGCGGCGCCAGGCGCAGACCGCGACGCACGAACAGCATCCCGGTGCCCGCTGGGGCCCCGAACTTATGACCGCTGGCCGACAGGAGGTCGACGCCGAGCGCAGTGACGTCGACCGGAACCCGACCCACGGCCTGGGCGGCATCGACGTGCACGAGCACGCCCTGAGCTCGGCACGCGGCGACGACCTCGGCCACCGGTTGGAGCGTGGGCACCTCGTGGTTCCCCCACTGCACGTGCACGAGGGCCGTCTCGGGGTGCACTGCGTGCAGGAGCCGATCGGCGTCGATGCGGCCGAGGCCGTCGACCCCGACGATGGTCACGTGGCCGCCGAAGGCTTCGGCGAACGTGGCCGCCGATCGACGAACGGCCGAGTGCTCGACCGCCGCCAGCACGACGTGGGGACGCCGGCCGGCCTCGACGGCCCGGCGCACGGCCCCCCAGGTGGCGGCGGCGATCGACTCGGTGGCGCCGCTGGTGAACACGATCTCCCGGCTCCGGGCCCCGATCAACGTGGCGACTTCGGCGCGGGCCTGCTCGATGGCGACGCGGGCCCGCAGACCTTCGGCGTGGATGCGCCCCGGATCGCCGGCGACGAGACCCAGAGAGTCTGATCCGGTCAGCCACGACACCATTGCGTCTCGGGCCTCGGGACGCAACGGCGACGTTGATGCGTGGTCGAGGTAGTGACGACTCACGACCACCGCTCTCGGGGTTCGGGCCGGGTGGGTGCTGACACGTCCGGTCAGGCCTGGACGGCGGTGACGCAGACCGAATCGCCCATGGGCAACGACGCTTCGATCTCGACGCGGGCTCCGGCGCCGTAGAGCACGCTCACCATGCCCTTCATCATGCCCCGGTCGACGGCGCAGATCACCGGGTTGGCCATGACCGCATCGCCGAACGGGCAGTGCTCGCTCACGATTCGCAGCTCGTTGTTGCGCTTCTCGGCATGAGCGGCGAACCCGTGGCCGGTGAGGGCGTCGGCCACGGTCTGCAGGGCGGAGCGGACCGACCGTTGGCTGTCGGACACGTCCCCGAGGTTGGCGGCCATGAGGCGGCCGTACTCCTCCCCGACCTCCTCGGCCATGGCCTCGGCCTGCTGGCGCGGGAGCAGATCGAGGGCCCGGCCCAGGAGAGTGACCAGGACGTCGTCGTGGCGGACGGGCAGGTCGAGCCGGTCGCCTTTGGTGGTGGCCCGGTAGCGCTTCGACGGCCGTCCTGCTCCACCACTCGGCTTGGCCACGGCGACGTCGAGATAGCCCCCGCCCGCCAGCTTGTCGAGGTGGTGGCGGGCCACGTTGGGGTGCAGCTCGAACTGCTTGGCGACCTCGGTGGCGGTGACGCCGTCGGTCGACGATCGTGCCGCCAGGTAGATCTCGCGTCGGGTCGGATCGCCGAAGGCCGAGGTGATGGCGGTGACGACCGACGAGAACTCCGTTGGAGTGAGGGTGGCCTGGTCCACGTCGGTATTCTACCTACGGCTGTAGGAGAAATACCGGCTCGTCGAGCCCGTCTCCCCGTTCGTTCCCGCCAGGAGCCCTGCCATGACCACCGAAGCCGACGTCATCGAGGCCCTGCGCCCCGTCGAGGACCCCGAGCTGCACCGCAGCATCGTCGACCTCGGCATGGTGCGCGGGGTGGCCATCGACGGTGGGGTGGTGGCGGTGCGCATTGCCCTCACCACCGCCGGTTGTCCGCTGCGCAACGAGATCCAGACCCGGGTGAGCACTGCCGTCGAGGCTCTCCCCGGCATCGATCGCACCGAGCTCGACTTCACGGTCATGACCGACGAGGAGCGGGCCGAGCTGCGCCAGAAGCTGCACGGTGACCCTGCCTCCACTGCGGGCAGCCAGCAGGCCCACGGCCACGCCGAAGGCCGGGTCATCCCCTTCGCCGATCCGGCCAGTACCACCCGGGTGCTGCTCATCGCCTCCGGCAAGGGCGGGGTGGGCAAGTCCTCGCTCACCGCCAACCTCAGCATCGCCCTGGCTCAGCGCGGTCACAAGGTGGCGGTCATCGACGCCGATGTCTGGGGCTTCTCCATCCCCCGCATGCTCGGCGTGGATCGCGCCCCTGTCGTCATCGACGAGATGCTCGTCCCACCGGAGGTGCACGGGGTGCGCTGCATCTCCATGGGCTTCTTCGTCGAGGAGGAGCAGCCGGTCATCTGGCGGGGTCCGATGTTGCACAAGGCCCTCGAGCAGTTCCTCACCGATGTCTTCTGGGACGAGCCCGACTTCTTGCTCGTCGACCTTCCCCCCGGTACCGGCGACATCGCCCTTTCGTTGGCCCAGTTCCTGCCCCGAGCCGAGCTGTACGTCGTCACGACCCCGCAGCCGGCCGCCCAGCGAGTGGCCCAGCGAGCGGCGTTCATGGGGGAGAAGGTCAACCTTCAGGTGCGCGGGGTGATCGAGAACATGTCGTGGTTCACCGGTGACGACGGCAAGCGCTACGACCTGTTCGGCTCGGGTGGCGGCGCCGAGCTCGCGGAACGCATCGAGGTCCCGTTGCTCGGCCAGGTCCCGTTCGTCCAGGCCCTGCGCGAGGGTTCGGACTCCGGTGACCCGATCATGGCCGTCGACCCGGGCAGTGAAGCGGGTCGGGCCATCGCCGCCATCGCCGAGCGCATGGACGTCGAGCTGGCCCCGACCCGGCGCTACAACCCCGCGCTCAAGCTCGTGTCGCAGACGTAGCCGGCCCGGGGGATCCGACGGTGCCCTCTCCCGCCTAGGCTGACCCCGCGTTCGCCGTCCGGTGGGCGAATTTCTTCCCGTACGACCTCGCAGGAGTGCCCCGTGGACGTTCGCATCGGTGTCATCCACACCGCCAAGGAGATCGACATCGAGCTGGCGCCCGACGCCGACCGCGAAAAGATCCGTGTCGCCATCGAGAAGGCCATGGGCGACGACGACGTGTTGTGGCTCACCGACCGCCACGGACGCGAGATCTGCGTCCCGGGCGGCAAGATCGCCTACGTCGAGCTGGGTACCCCCGACACGGAGCGGCGCATCGGCTTCGGCGCCGGCTGAGTCGGCGCCCCACCATGGCCCGCCCAGCCCGGCTCGAGCTGCTCGAGCGTCGGTTGCTCTTCGTGACCGGCAAGGGTGGGGTCGGCAAGACCAGCATCGCGGCCGCCCTCGGTCTGCTCGCGGCCCAACGGGGACAACAGACCCTGATCGTGGAGATCGATGCCAAGGGCTCGCTCCGCGACGTCTTCGAGTCGGCGGCTCTGAGCTTCACGCCCGCCCCGCTGGCCCCGAACCTGTTCGGCATGGTGATGAACACCGAGGAGTCGCTGAAGGAGTATCTGCGACTCCAGATGCACATCCCGTTCCTGGGTCGCATCGGGCCGTTGGCCAAGTCACTCGACTTCGTGGCCACTGCGGCGCCGGGGGTGAGGGAGATCCTCACCGTCGGCAAGATCGCGTGGGAGGTACGCGAGCGCCACTACGACCTCGTGGTCGTCGACGCCTCAGCCACCGGTCATGTGATCGGGCAGCTCGCCGCACCCGAGGCCATCAACGACCTCGTCAAGGTCGGCCGGGTCCGCGACCAGACCAGGTGGATGCTCGACCTCCTGTCCGATCCGCTGATCACCGGCGCGGTGGTCGTGGCCACGCCCGAGGAGATGCCGGTCACCGAGACGCTCGAGCTCGTCGACCGGCTCGAAGCCGAGACCCAGGTTCCGCTGGCCTCGGTCGTGGTGAACAAGGTCCTGCCCGAGCTCTTCGGTCGGGGTGAGCAGGAGGTCTTCGACCACCTGCGCACACCAGCCCAGGCTGCTCGCTTGGCCGCGGCGGTCGATGGGCCGGTCGAGCCGCTGCTCGACGGCGCCCAGCTCGCGGTCACCCTGCGCCGGACGCGGGCCGAGCACATCACCCGCTTGCGCAACGAGCTTCCGGAGGACCTGCCCTTGCTCTACGTCCCGTATCTGTTCACGCGGACGCACGGGCTGCGAGCCACCCACACCATCGCCGAAGCCCTCGGCGCCGAGCTGGGCTTCTGATGCCCCGGTCCGCGACCTCCTCCGCACCGGCGAGCGGCGGGCTGCAATCGCTGCTCGCGTCGAGAGAGATCGTCATCACGTGCGGTTCGGGAGGGGTGGGCAAGACCACGGTGGCGGCCTCGATCGCGGCCATGGCCGCCGCCCAGCTCGGCGGGAAGGTGCTGGTGCTCACGGTCGACCCGGCTCGGCGGCTGGCCACGGCACTCGGACTCGAGCAGTTCGGTAACGTCGAGACCCGAGTGCCCGACGAGCTCTTCGCCGATGCGGGCGTGTCGCCGCGCGGTGAGCTGTGGGCGGCGATGCTCGACACCAAGGAGTCGTGGGACGAGCTGGTGCGAGCCCACGCGCCCGACGCCACCACCCGCGACACCATCCTGGCCAACCCGCTGTACCGCAACATCACCGGCAAGTTCGTGCAGAGCCACGACTACATCGCCATGGAGCGCCTCTACGAGATCCACCGTTCGGGTCGCTACGACCTGATCGTGGTCGACACCCCACCGACCCGCAACGCCATCGATTTTCTCGAGGCTCCCGAGCGGATGGCCGACTTCTTCTCGTCGCGGTTGCTTCGCTGGCTCATCACTCCGGCCCGCTCGCGCTTGGTGAACGTGGCTTCCAAGCCGTTCTACACGATCGCCGACCGCATCCTCGGCTCCCAGTTCCTCACCGACATCGCCGAGTTCTTCGTGCTCTTCCAGAGCATGTACGACGGATTCGTCGAGCGGGCCGAGGCGGTCACGCGCACACTGTCCGACCGGCGCACCAGCTTCGTGGTGGTGTCCACCCTGGAGGACGGACCCGTTCGCGAAGCCGAGTTCTTCATCACCGAGCTCCTCCGCCGGGACCTGAACCTGGGGGCGGTGGTGCTGAACAAGGTCCTCCCGGAGTGGCTCACCGACGAGGCGGCCGGTGAGGTGGCCGCCCATCTCGTGCGAGAGCACGACGCGCTGGCCCAGACGCTCACCACCGATGACGCCGACGGTATGGGCGATCCTGCACAGGTCTCCCGCGTGCTACGCGAGGTGGGGCAGAGCTACCTCGACTATCGCGTCGTGGCCACCCGCGAACGAGAGCAGGCCGTCGAGCTCGCCAGCCACGCCGGATTCGTGGTCGCCGCCCCCTATCTCGACCACGACATCGCCGACCTGACCGGGCTCCTGGCGCTGGGTCAGCGCATCTGGTAGCGGTCCGCGAGAGGATCTGTCCATGGCCAGCCTCGCCGAGCTCGCCCGCTCGCACACCCGCCTCGGTCTTCCCGAGGTCGATCACCTCCAGCGTCTCGTGGCCACGTGGGGCCTGCTCGCCGATCTGTGCTTCGCCGACCTCATGTTGTTCGCGGGCAGCGACCACGACGCCGAGGGCCATCGGGTCGACGGGCCCGTGCCGGACAAGCCGCTGGTGGTACTCGGGCAGATCCGTCCGACGACCAGTCAGACATTGTTCCTCCAGGACTGGGTGGGTCGGGTGGTGTCGGCGTCCGAGCGGCCGTTCGTGGCCCGCTGTCTGGGCGCCGGCACCATCATGGAGGGCGAGATCCGGGGTGACGTGCGCCACGAACCGGTGCGGGAGTTGTGCATCCCCGTGATCTTCAGGGGCCGAACCGTCGGGGTGCTCACGAAGGAGTCCACCCCGACGGTGGGGCGCCAACCGGGCGAGCTGGAGCGCACCTACGTGGAGGTCTTCCACCGCTTCGCCCGCATGATTGCCAGCGGCGAGTTCCCGTTCGCCGGAGAGTTGGGCCCCAGCGAAGAGGCGCCACGCGTCGGTGACGGCGTCATCGTCCTCGACGCCGCCATGCGGGTCGCCTACTCCTCGCCCAACGGGGTCTCGGCGCTGCACCGGGTCGGGGTGCACGCCAACTCAGAAGGGATGCGCTTCGGTGAGCTGGGCCTGCCCGAGGTCGCCATGCGGATCGCCTACGCCCAGGCCCGTCCCGCCACCGAGGAGGTGGAGCGGGGCCCCGAGATCACGGTGCTGATGCGCTTCATCCCCTTGGTGGAGAAGGGCTCGGTGAGCGGGGCGCTGGTGTTGTTGCGGGACATCTCTGAGCTGCGCCGGCGCGATCGCCTGCTGTTGAGCAAGGACGCCACCATCCGCGAGATCCACCATCGGGTGAAGAACAACCTCCAGACGATCTCGTCGCTGCTGCGCCTCCAGGGGCGCCGGCTGTCGTCACCTGAGGCCAAGGCGGCCATCGAGGAGTCGGTGCGACGGATCCGATCCATCGCCCTGGTGCACGAGACGCTCTCCTACGAGGCCGGTGATGACGTGCCTTTCATCGAGATCGTCCGGCCGCTGGTGCGGATGGTCGAGGAAGGGCTCATCTCGCCCGAGCACCCGATCCGGTTCTCGATCCGTGGCGATGCCGGCACGTTGGCGGCCACCGTGGCCACCCCCATGGCGGTGGCGCTCACCGAGCTCCTCCAGAACGTGGTGGACCACGCCTTCCCCGAGGGCACCGAGGGTGACCGGCACGTGGTGGTCGACCTGGCCCACGACGAGCAGCTCTTGACCGTCACGGTCAGCGACGACGGGGTCGGGCCACCCGAGGGCTTCACCGTCGAGGCCAGCACCGGACTCGGCCTCTCGATCGTTCGTACGTTGGTGACCACCGAGCTGGGCGGGACGATCGAGTTCCATCCCGGGGCGGGGTCGCCCGACCGACCTGGTACCACCGTGAGGGTGGTGGTCCCGTCCGATCGGGGATGACGGGGGTCGAGAACGAACTCGACCTCCCCGAAGGGAGGCCGAGGGGTGGACTTCAGTGCGGTCTCGGTGTCGTCGCCGTGGTCGGCGACGGGCGGTCCCGAGGCTCGAGATCAGGAGGCGCGACGCCGGGCGGTGAGCCACTGGCGTCGCAGCTTGCGGCGCTCCTCCTCGGAGGTGCCGCCCCAGATGCCCGAGTCCTGATTGGTGGTCAGGGCGAAGTCGAGGCAAGGGGCTTTGGCCTCGCATTCGTCGCACACGGCTTTGGCGCCCTCGATCTGTTCGATGGCCGGACCGGTGGTCCCGACCGGGAAGAACAGGTCGGGATCGGTATCGCGGCAGGCGGACAGGTCGCGCCAGTCATCGGACGCAGCGGACAGGGACAACGAGCGGGACGTGGTGAGGGCCACGGTGCCTCCACAGATAGGGCTCACGAGAGAAAGGGCTTGAGGGCCAGAACGATCGTGAAGCTGTTCACATGCCACCGCGATGAGATCATCCGTGTGGCTGGGACCTAAACAAGATAGCGGTGGCCGACTGAGTTGACAAGGGGCTGTTTCGTGAGATTTCTGTCGTTCCCGTCACACCTCTCGTTCTCTCCGACCAGTGCTCTGTCGTAGCGTCGTCTCGTGACGCTGGTCATCGCCCACCGGGGGGCCTCGGTCGCCCGGCCTCCCGGCAACACCGTCGAGGCCTTCCACGCGGCCCGGGACGCAGGGGCGGACTGGGTGGAGCTCGACGTGCGGCTCACCGCGGACGGAGTGCTCGCCGTACACCACGACGACCGGCTGCCCGATGGACGCCTCATCGCCGGCATGGCCGGCGCCGACCTCCCGACGTGGGTTCCCACTCTCACCGAGGCCCTCGATGCCTGCACGCCCATGGGGGTGAACGTGGAGATCAAGGTCGACGGCTCCGTCGCCGGTTCGATGGCCGAGCCGCGACTCGTCGCCGACGCCGTGGCTGTGCTGACCGGTCTCGCCACCCCCCGACGCTTCCTTGTGTCGTCGTTCACCTGGTCGGTCCTCGATCAGGTTCGTCAGCTCGCACCCGAACTGGCCACTGCACTCTTGGGCCTTGATCCGTCGTCGGGTCCCGACATGATCACAGCGGCCACCACGGGAGGTCACCGTGCCGTCAGCCCCTGGGATCCGTTCGTCACCCCTGCATTGGTCGAGCGGGCCCATGGCGCCGGAATCGAGGTGCACAGTTGGACCGTCGACGACCCTGTCCGCATGGCCGAGCTCGTGGACATGGAGGTCGACGGCATCATCACGAACGTGCCCGATTCCGCTCGCCCGATCGTCGACGCAGGCCGCTGAGCCCCCCCTCACGTCCGGGGCGAGGATCCGTTCCCCGTGGGTTTCGGGCACACCAGGTCGAGGACGTCGGGCTCGTAGCGCAGGGAGAGGTGCTCGACGTCACCCAGATGGTCGCCGTCGACCTGGTACGGGAACGGTCCGTAGCCGACCACCTCGATCGCGTTCACGTCGTCGTGGTGGGCCACGTGCCGACTGGACCGCAGCCGTCGTCCTGAGCCGAGCGCCGACGCCAGGACGCCGAGCAGCGGAAGAGCATCGAGAGTGCGCAGGGTGACCACCGACAACGCGTGGTCGAGGTCGGCGCGGGGAGCGATCGTGAAGGGGCGGGTGCCGAGGAAGGTGTAGGGGTTGGTGTTGGCGCAGATCGTGAACATCGCATCGTCGATCGTCGGGCGACCCTGGATGCGCACGGAGAAGCGAGGGCGGCTGCGGTCATAGTGCCGTCGCCACGTGTCGAAACCGGCCCAGGCGAACAGAAGATGGCTGGCCCAGCGCTTCAGCGAGCCGCGACGCTCGACCTGAGCCACGATGGCGGCGTCGAAGCCGACCCCCACGTGGAAGAGGAAGTAGCGGCCGTTGGCCGAGCCCAGTCCGACCCGGCGGATCGAGTCGTGGGCCAGCGCGTCGAGGAGCACACCGGTGGCCTCGATGGGGTCGTCGGGGAGCCCGAGGGTGCGGGCGAACACGTTGGTCGAACCCCCCGGGAGCGCGGCCAGTGCGGTGCCGGTGCCGGCCAGTCCGTTGGCGGCCTCGTTCAGCGTTCCGTCGCCGCCGAGGACGACCACCAGGTCGGCGCCGTCGGCCGCGGCACCTCGGGCCAGCCGCGTGGCGTGACCCCGACGGGAGGTTTCGGCCACGGTGACCTCGTGGTCGGCGGCGAGGGCCTTGGCGATGACCACCTGGCCGCGTGCAGTGACCGATGAGGCCGAGGCGTTGACGATGAGCAGGACCCTCACAAGACCGGCGACGGTAGTGGAGCGGCGAGGGGGACGTCCCTGAGCGGGAGCGAGCGCGGCCTGGACCCCAGGGAAACCGTTCGAACAATTTGGCCTCTGGAGGTCCGACGGCCGAGAATGCTCGCATGAACGTCGTCGTGTGCGTCAAGCAGATTCCGGACCCGGCCGACCCGGGTGCGTTGGATCCCACCACCAAGACCCTGAAGCGGGACGGCAAGCTGATCCTCGACGAGTCCGACTCGTACGGGGTCGAGATGGCCCTCCAGCTCGTCACCGCGGCTGGTGGGGGTGAGGTCACCCTCGTGTCCATGGCCCCCAACAACGAGGTGAGCGGCTTGCGAACCGCCCTGGCCATGGGTGCGGCCAAGGCCATCCTGGTCAGTGACCCCGCTCTGGCCGGGTCCGATGCCCTCGGCACCGCCAAGGTGCTGGCCAAGGCGATCGAGAAGGTCGAGGGCGCCGACCTGGTGCTCACCGCCACGGAGTCGAGCGACGGCTACACGGGCACCGTGCCCGAGCAGATCGCCGGGCTGCTCGACCTGCCGTCGGTCACCTTCGCCAAGCAGATCGAGATCGACGGCGCCACCCTGAAGGTGCAGCGCCAGACCGACAACGGCTACGACGACGTCGAGTGCCCGCTGCCAGCCGTGGTGTCGGTGACCGCCGGCGTGGTGGAGCCCCGGTACCCGTCGTTCAAGGGGATCATGGCGGCCAAGTCCAAGCCGGTCGACACCTTCACCGTGGCCGACCTGGGCCTCGACGGTCAGGTCGGTTGGGCCGGTGCCCACCAGGAGATCGTGGCCATCGAAGCTGCTGCGGCCCGCGAATCCGGTGAGGTCGTCGAGGACGACGGCACCGGCTTCGAGAAGATCGTCGCCTACCTCGACAACCTCAAAGTCATCTGAGCCACCAGGAGAACATGACATGACGCTTTCCAAGATCTGGGTGTTCGCCGAGGCCACTGACGGCAAGGTCACCACCGGCACGCTCGAACTGCTCACCAAGGCTCGTGAGCTCGCCGACACGGTCGAAGCCGTCTACGCCGGCGGCGACGCCGAGGCCATCGCCGCCACCCTGGGCGAGTACGGCGCCACCAAGGTGCTCACCACCGGCGACCTCGGTGGCGCCCTCCCCGGGGTGCCGGTGGCCGGCGCCATTGCCGACGCCGTCGCCGCGCACGGTCCGAACGCCATCGTCTTCCCCACCAGCTACGGGGGACGCGACGTCGCCGGTCGCCTCTCGGTCAAGCTCGACCGCACGGTGATCACCAACAACGTCGACATCGCCGTCGAGGGTGCCAGCCTCGTCACCACCGAGCCCGTGTTCGGTGGCGCGACCAACGTGAAGACCACGTTCACATCCGACGGCCCCTACCTCGTTCTGGTGCGGCCGAAGTCCTTTGCCGCCGAACCGTCCGCGGGCGCTCCTGCTGCGGTCGAGGCCGTTGCCGTACCCGACTCGGGCCAGAGCGGCGGGGCCAGGATCGTGAACCGTCACGTGGAGGAGCGCTCCGGTCCGTCGCTCGACGAGGCCGCCGTGGTCGTCGCCGGTGGCCGTGGTCTCGGCGAGAGCGAGAAGTTCGAGATGATCGAAGATCTGGCCAAGGCCCTCAACGGCGCCCCCGGGGCCTCCCGGGCCATCGTCGACGCCGGCTGGGTGCCCTACAGCTACCAGGTCGGCCAGACCGGCAAGGTCGTCAAGCCCACCGTCTACATCGCTGCCGGCATCTCCGGTGCCACCCAGCACATGGTGGGGATGAAGGGCGCGAAGAACATCATCGCCATCAACAAGGACGCCGAGGCCCCGATCTTCGGCATCAGCGATCTCGGCATCGTCGGCGACGTGCACAAGGTGCTCCCCGCCCTGCTCGAGGCCCTCAAGAACCGCTGATCCACCCGTACCGCCAGCCTGACCGGCACCCGATTCGCCGGCTCCACTCGTGAACCTGTCTACGAACTCTGCCCTCCAGGGCAGTGTTCGTAGACAGGTTCGGAGGATGGGGGCCGGCGGCTTGCTCGTCTCGTCGGTGGTCAGACCAGGGGCCAGGGGTAGCGCTGGCCGCTCGGGTCGGTGGGCAGCTCTTGGTTGCGGACGAGGGCCCGGGCCCGGGCCTGCACGGCGTCGCGTTCGAACACCCCGAGCAGCGCCGCCAAGGGAGCAGCAAGGTCGCCCGAGGCCAGACCGTCGAGATCGGACCGCGTGTCGTCGTCGATGGGGTCGCCGCCGAACTCCCAGATGACCGTGCGCAGCTTGAAGTCGGCGTGGAACGAAAGGCCGTTGTCGATACCCCAGATGTGGGCGTCGGTGTCGATCAGGCAGTGCCCGCTCTTGCGGTCGGTGTTGTTGGCGACGAAGTCGAACGCCGCCATGCGACGAAACGTGTCGTGGTGGGTCTCGTCCTCGACCAGCGTGAAGTAGTGCTGTTCGAAGTCGGCGTCGACGAACGCCTGGAGCGAACCGATGCCGAGGGGCCCTTCTTCGCGCACAACGGTCAAGGGCACCAGGTCCCATCCGAGGGCGTCACTCAGCTCGTAGGCGGCGACCTCTCGGCGGTACAGGCCGTCGGGGAAGTCCCAGAGGGGGCGCTCGCCCTTGTGCGGCTTGTAGATGCCCCGGGCAGTTCGTCCGTCGAGGCAGCACTCCACCAGGAACGTGCCGTTCGAGCTCCACGGCATCCGGCCGAGGATCTCGATCTCGCCCTGCTCGAGCAGGGCCCGGTCGGTCAGTTCATTCGGGGGCACGCATGCCTCCCGGGCCCCATGGGCTGGCCGCACAGGGGGCACGGGGGCCGGCCTGCGGCGACGAGCTCACGGCCGACGTGGATGAAACCCGCGACCTGGGCCCGGCTCATCCGGATGCGGGCGCTGGGGAGCCCCTCGTCGGGGTCGTGGCCTTCGAGGGCCTCCTCGAAAGGCTCGGCCACGATCAGGATGCGGTCGTCGGCTTCCTCGTAGGCCACGGCCAGGGAGGCGATGGGCCAGGAGGTGATGGCCGCGGAGGGGTCGGGGGGAGCGCAGGCCTGCGGGACCACGGCCGCGTCGATCGCGGGGAGATCGGCGAGGATACCGGCCAGGTAGTCGCACAACGCCGCGACCTGCGACTTCTCCAGCTTGAACAGCACCGGCACCCCGTCGTGCACCACGTTCAGGAGGAACAGCCGATCGCCGGGGTCGCCGAGCGTGCACGGCATCACGACCTCGGGGGCGGGGAAGTCGAACGATTCGATCATCAGGACAGCCCGAGGGCGGTGAGGTCGTCGCCCGTGGAGTTGGCGGCGAGGACCGCCGGGCCCCCGACGCCGTAGAGCACGGCCGAGATCGAGCACGGCGACACGACGATGCGCTGGAAGAGATCGAGGTGGGTGCCGAGGGCCTGGGCCAGCGCCGCCTTGATGGTGTCGGCGTGGGAGACCGCCACGATCGTCTCACCGGGATGGCGGGCCACGAGGCGGTCGAGGGTCGAACACATGCGGGTCTGCATCTCGGTGAACGATTCGCCCCCCGGGAACCGGAAGCCGCTGGGATAGCGCTGGACGGTGGACCACTCGGGGAGCTTGTTGAGCTTGGTGAGCTTCTCGCCCGTCCAGTCGCCGAAGTCGCACTCGAGCAGGCCGCGCTCGGCCACGACCTTGAGGCCTCTCGCCGTCGCGATGGGTGCGGCCGTCTCGCGGGTGCGCTCGAGCGGTGAGGCGTACACGGCGGCGACCTTCTTCAGGGCGCCTATCCGGTCGGCTGCGGCCTGGGCCTGCTCGCGGCCCTTGTCGGCCAGGTGCAGGCCCTTGGCCCGGCCGGGCAGGGTGGTGCCGGTGGTCGGGGTCTGGCCGTGGCGGACCAGCAGCACGAGCGTGGGCGGTGGGGTCTTTCGTCGGGGAACCATGAGCGCCGGTCACGATACCGAGACCGACGCCCGTCACCGACCTCGGGCGGGCTCTCATCCCCGGTCCGTTCGGGGCCGATTCGGGGGCGAGGACCCGATGGTCTACCGTATTTGGCGGTCCGCAGGCCCCCCTGCGCCGGATGAACGACGAGGACGGTTTTCCACGATGCAGCGACGAACGGGCACCATGGTGGCCGCAGGAACTGCGGTGCTCGCCCTCGGGCTCAGCGCCTGCGCCCCCAGCAACACCCCGACGTCCTACAGCCAACCCGTGGTGGAGAAGAACTTCCTCCAGAGCTGCCTCAACCGTTACGTGAACCTGGTCAACGACACCCTCGCGGTCACCAGCGACACGCTGTCGACCGGCGTGGTCGGCGGCAGCCAGTCGCAGTGCGAGTGCCAGTTCAACGTGTTCGTCACCCAGGTGCCGTTCAACTCCAGCGACACCAACGTGTCGGGCTACAGCGGACCGAACTTCATCGACCTGAACGAGTCGCTGCAGGGCGACAACCCCGGTGAGGCCTTCAACGCGCTGCCCGCCAGCGTCCAGAGCGACATCAAGGCCTGCGCCCAGACCGGTCCCACCTCGGGATCGGGGCCCACCTTGCCCACCGGGGCCACGACGACCCTGCCCCCGGACACCCAGAACACCACCCCCGACGGGCGCCCGCTCGACGGCTGAATGTCGCCCCTGGTGGGCGTCAGGCCGCGCCCTCCTGCTGCGGGAACGGACCCGGGGGTCCGGTTCGTCCCGGCTGTTGGTCAGGCCTTGGCGGCGGCCTTGGTCGGAGCCTTCTTCTCCGGCAGCCCGAGACGGACCCCGGCCTCGGCCCACTTCGGCCACCGCGAGCGGCTCTTCTCGGCCAGCTTGCGCATGAGGGCGATGGCGCCCGGGTCCTCGTCGCCCGGTCGGGCGATGATCGACCCGTCGGCGATCATGCGGGCGATGATCTCGCGCCCGAGGTCGGTGCGCACGATGGTGAGCGTCCAGTCGTTGTCCTTGCCGATCCCGCCGGTGGAGATGTCGGCGTGCTCGGCGGCGAAGTCGGGGCAGTACGTGCAGCCCTCACGGGTCCAGGCGTGGCACTCCTTGAGGTTGACCTCGTGGTAAGTGCCGTCCCGCATCCAGAGCTGGAAGACGCCCTTGATGTTCATCTTCACTATCTCGGCCTTGGGGAGGCGGTACTTGGCCTCGAAGAGCTCCTCGAAGATGGCGTCGTCGAAGGTCTTCGAGCACAGCAGGCCGATGTTGAACACGATGGGCTTGCTGATCTTGCCGACCTTGCGGCTCCACATCACCGGCGGCACCGAGGACTGGCAGCTCATGCCCACCAGGGCGAGCTGCTTGAGGCCCCGCTCGAGGGCGTCGTCGAGGGCGAGGGTGTTGGCCGAGTACGTGTAGCGGCTGCCGGCGGCGGCCAGCACCTCCTCGCGGTTGGTGGCCACGCCCGGGACGGCCTTCCAGGTGGTGGCGTCCCCGCCTTCGAGGTAGGAGGTGAGGGCACCGTCGATGTAGCCCTCGTCCAGCGCCCAGATGAGGATGGCCGAGACCAGGCCCCCGTCCTGGCCCATGCGGTGGACCATGTCGTCGCTGGCCCGGGTGAGCAGGATGTCGCCGTGGATACCGGCGACCTCGTCGTCCTCTCGTTCCCGGCCGAACAGGTGCTCGTCGGCCTGGGGCTCCCACAACCGAAAGCGCGGGCAGGCCCGGGTGCAGCTCGTGCAGCCCTTCTCGCCGTGGACGCAGTTGTCGAGCCCGAGCTCCTCCTCGATGTGGAAGGGCTTGTACCCGCCGGCCGAGTGGTCGTAGCCGATGACGTCGTGGGGACACGCGATGACACAGCCGGCGCACCCCGTGCACAGCCCCGACGTGATGACCTCGCTGTAGAGCTCCTTCCACTGGAAGGTCCAGCGCTCAGCTTTGGCGGGGGCGGGAGCCGGTGCGGGGGCGTCGATCGTCATGGGGCGGAGGTTAGTGAACCGAGTGGACGACCTGGCCACCTGGCGGTACTCGACCGATCGGTCGAGAATGGGCGCATGGACCTCACCTATCCTCCGGAAGCCGAGTCGTTCCGCCTGGTGGCCCGGGCGTGGCTGGAGGAGAACCTCCCCGACGGCTGGTTCGAGCCCGGGTTTCGCATGGACGACGCCGAGCGGGCGGCCTGGAGCGACGACTGGACGAAGAAGCTCTTCGCGGGCGGGTGGATCTGTGCCACCTGGCCGAAGGAGTACGGCGGGAAGGGCCTCACCACCATGGAGGCGGTGGTGCTCAGCGAGGAGTTCGCCCGGGCCGCGGCTCCGATGCGTGCCGACTTCTTCGGTGACACCCTCGTCGGCCCGACCATCCTGCAGTGGGGCACCGAGGAGCAGAAGAAGGAGTTCCTGCCCAAGATCCTGTCGGGAGCCATCGCCTGGTGCCAGGGCTTCTCCGAACCCGATGCGGGGTCGGACATGGCGAACCTGAGCACGAAGGCCGTGCTCGACGGTGACGAGTGGGTCCTCAACGGCCAGAAGATCTGGACCACCCAGGGGTTCGTCGCCGACTACGTCTTCGTGCTCTGCCGCACCGATCCCGAGGCGCCGAAGCACAAAGGCATCTCCTACCTGCTGTGCCCGATGGACCAGCCGGGGGTGGAGGTGCGGCCCATCAACCAGATCGACGGTGCGGCCGAGTTCGCCGAGGTGTTCTTCACCGACGCCCGTTGCCCGAAGGGCAACGTGGTGGGAGGACTCAACAACGGTTGGTCGGTGGCCATGACCACGCTCGGCTTCGAGCGGGGGAGCTCGGCCACCACCGGGCACCGCCGCTTCGAGACCGAGCTCGACCACATCATCGGGCTGGCGAAGGCCAATGGGGCCATCGACGACCCGCTCGTCCGCCAGGGCCTGGCCCGGTGCTACAGCAAGGTCCAGATCATGAAGGTCAACGGCCTGCGGTCGCTGGCGTCGGTCATCTCGGGCAAGAAGGACCCGGGGGTGGTGGCCCTCGGCGCCACCAACAAGATGTTCTGGAGCGAGTACCACCAACAGGTGATGAAGCTGGCGATGGACATCCTGGGCATGGAGGGACAGATCCTCCTCGGTGACCCCACCGCCGAGGAGTCGGTGCCGGGGTACGGTCGTCGCCGCACCAGCGCCCGGTACCCGGCCAACGCCCTCCAGTCGTCGTTCTTCTTCAGCCGGTCCGAGACCATATGGGGCGGCACCTCCCAGATCCAGCGCAACATCGTGGGGGAGCGGGTGCTGGGCCTGCCCAAGGAGCCCAAGGTCACGGTCTGACCCGGTCCTGTCCCTTCGGTGGGTCGGAACGCCGCGCGAGGTGACCCGATGGCCGAAGGGGATCCCGATACGATCGACCGGTCATGTCTGTGGTCCCCCCCGTGTCACCCGAGCCGTCCCCGCCGTTGCCCGTCACCGGTCGCAGTCGTCGCCAGCGGACCCTGCTCGGCCTCGGGATCGTGGTGGTGGTGGCACTGCTGGTGACCGGGGGAGCCCTCGGCTACGGCTGGTACCGCTACAACCAGATCGGGCAGGAGAACCTGGCCCTGGCCGAGTCCACCGGCGGAGGGCCCCAGAACTTCCTCATCGTGGGGTCCGACAGCCGAGACGTGGTGACCAAGTCCGACACCGACGCCAGCGCCTTCCTGAACGAGGCCGGGGCCGACCAGACCGGTCAGCGGGCCGACACGATCATGGTCGCCCGGATCGACGCCAAGGCCAAGACCATCGACCTGCTGTCGTTTCCACGCGACCTGTGGATACCGATCATGCCCGGTGGCGGAAACCAGCGGATCAACACCGCGTACACCGGCAACGGACCCCAGGCCCTCATCGACACCCTCGGGGCCGACTTCGGGATCGACATCAACCACTACGTCGAGGTCAACTTCAAGAGCTTCAAGGGCATCGTCGACGCCGTCGGTGGGGTGCCCATGTACCTCGACCGCCCCATGCGCGACGACCACACCGGGCTCTACCAGTACGAGCTCGGCTGTGTGAGCCTCGGCGGCGACCAGGGCCTGGCCTTCGCCCGGGCCCGTCACCTCGAGTACAAGGACAGCAAGGGCCGTTGGGCCACCGACCCCAGCGGCGACCTGGGGCGCATCAATCGCCAGCAGGTGCTGATCCGTTCGATGATCGACCGGTCCCAGGACCGCTTCGGCAGCCTCGACGTCAAGGCCGTCAACGACATCGTGAGCTCCACCGCCGACAACCTCACCGTCGACAGCGGTCTCGACATCGGCCAGATGGTCGACCTTGCTCGAGCCTTCCGTGGGTTCTCGGGCGACCAGATCGTGACCCACGCGTTGCCGGTGGTTCCGTTCATCACCAACGGGGGCGCAGACGTGCTGAAGCTCGACGACACCCTGGCCGAGGAGACGCTGAACATCTTCCGGGGCCTGCCCCCGGGCACGGTGTCCACCAAGTCGGTGACCGTGGCCGTGAGCAACGGCAGCGGTGCCGAGAAGCAGGCGACCAAGGTCTCGGGTGAGCTCGTCGGGCTCGGCTACAAATCCTCCGTCGCCGCCGACGCCCCCCGCACCCAGGCCCGCACGGTCGTGCGTCACGCCCCCGGGCTCGAGCGTCAGGCCGACCTCGTGGCCCGCCAGCTCGGCGCCGGTGCCGAGCTCCAGGCCGACAAGTCCCTCAACGGGGCGGCCGTGCCCATCGTACTCGTCACCGGAACGGACTTCACCACCGTGCTCCCCGAGGCCCGTCCGCCGGTCGATGCGGCCATCACCGCACCGTCGACCACCTTGGTCGACGGGCGGGCCACCGCGTCGACCGAGCTGAAGTCCTCGAACCCCGACGAGACCACGGGCATCGTGGGGGTGGCGCCGGGTCAGCCACCGCCGGGCACGGTCTGTCCGTAGTCATCCCCCGGGGCCACACCCTGGCCTTGGACCCGGGCCGGTTCTGACCCCCGCTCGCGGCCCGGCCGGCGATTCGCTTCAGCGCCCTCGGCAGGATTCGAACCTGCGCACACGCCTCCGGAGGGCGATGCTCTATCCCCTGAGCTACGAGGGCTGGTGCCGGCGGGGCCGGTCACCGGCGGTGAGGCCGGAGGAGAACGATAGCGCCTGGTCACGGGTGGGTCCGTTCCGGTGACCCGACCGGTGGCCTTCCCCCGAACCTCGCTCAGCTCTCGGAGCCCGACGGTAGGCTCGACTGCCCGCACCTTCCAGCTCGGGAGAACCCGCCACTCGTGATCCGCGATCAGCTCGCCACCGCTCTGCACGCGGCGCTGTCGACCCTCGAGGTCACCCCATTGCCGGAGACGGTGCACCTCGAGCGGCCGGCTCGGCGCGAGCACGGGGACTGGTCGTCGAACGTGGCCCTGGTCGCCGGCAAGAAGGCGGGTTGGAACCCGCGTGAGCTGGCAGGCCGCATGGCCGAGATCCTCAACGCCTCGCCCCCCCCGCACGTCACGGCGGTCGAGGTGGCCGGGCCGGGGTTCGTGAACTTCCGTCTGGCCGATTCGTGGCTCCACGACGTGCTGGCCGAGGTCGTCGAGGCCGGTGCGCACGACTACGCCCGCGTCGACGTCGGCGGCGGAGCCAGGGTGCTGGTCGAGTTCGTGAGCGCCAACCCCACCGGCCCGCTGCACGCCGGTCACGGTCGTGGCGCCGCCTACGGCGATTCGCTGGCCCGCGTGTTGGCCCGCACCGGTCACGAGGTCAGCCGGGAGAACTACCTGAACGACCGCGGCACCCAGATGCAGCTCTTCGTGGCGTCGCTGGCCGCTCGGCAGCGAGGAGAGGAACCGCCCGAAGGCGGGTACCAGGGTCAGTACATCCTCGACTGGGCGGCCGAGATCCCCGAAGGTGCCGACCTGCTCGAGTGGGGTGAGGCCCGGGCCATCGCCGACCATCGCGACACCTTGGCCCGCATGGGCGTGCACTTCGACACGTGGTTCAGCGAACGTTCGATGGTCGAGACCGGTGCCATCGAGACCACGCTGGCCGACCTGCGTGAGCGCGGGGTGGTGTACGACCACGAGGGGGCGGTGTGGCTGCGGTCCACCGACTTCGGCGACGACAAGGACCGGGTGCTGGTCAAGAGCGACGGTCAGTACACCTACCTGCTCCCCGACATCGCCTACCACCGCGACAAGTTCGCGCGGGGCCACGACGTGTTGATCGACGTGTGGGGCGCCGACCACCACGGCTACGTGCCCCGCATGAAGGCGGCCATGCAGGCTCTCGGTCATGGCCCCATCGAGCTGGAGTGCGCCATCATCCAGTTGGTCAATCTCATCAAGAACGGCGAGCCGGTCCGGTTCTCCAAGCGGGCCGGCAACGTGGTGGAGCTGGCCCACGTGCTCGACGAGGTCGGCCCCGACTCGGCTCGTCTCACCTACCTGTTGCAGTCGATCGACTCCACCCAGACCTTCGACTTCGATCTGGTGAAGAGCCAGGCCATGGAGAACCCGGTCTTCTACGTCCAGATGGCCTACGCCCGTATTCGCAGCATCGAACGGGTCGCGACCGAGCGCGGGGTGACTCGTGTCCCCTTCACCGAAGTCGACCGATCCCTGCTGCTTCACGAACGCGAGCTCGAGGTGTTGCGCGTCCTGTCCGAGCTTCCCGACACGGTGGTGGCGGCGGCCAACGATCGGGCGCCGCATCGCATCGCCACCTGGGTCAGGGAGCTGGCCGGAGCCGTGCACGGCTCCTACCACGACTGCTATGTGATGGGCGATGGTGTGCCCGCCGAGCTCACCCAGGCCCGACTCTGGCTCGTCGAGGCGGCCGCCATCGGGCTGCAGATCGGACTCGACCTGCTCGGCCTCAGCGCCCCGGAGCAGATCCTCTCGGACCCTGGCGTCGACGCGGCCTCAACGGTGCCGTGAGCCGGCTTCCTTTCTCCCTCTTGCCCGACACCTCCGAGGTCGGTGCCGCCGGCCAGCTCCTCGTCGGGGGTTGCGACACGCTCGAGCTGGCTCGCGAGTTCGGTACCCCCCTGTTCGTCTACGACGAGGCCACGCTGCGGGCGCGCTGTCGCGAGGCGGTGGCCGCGTTCGGCCCGGGGGTCAACTACGCCACCAAGGCCTTCCTGTGCCTGGCCATGGCTTCACTCGCAGCGGAGGAGGGGTGCAACCTCGATGTCTCCACCGGCGGGGAGTACCACGTCGCCCGCGCCGCGGGGGTGCCCGCGGCGCGGCTGGTGCTGCACGGCAGCAACAAGAGCGACGACGAGCTGCGGCGGGCGCTCCGCGAGGGCATCGGACGCGTCATCGTGGACTCCTTCGACGAGATCGACCGGATCGAAGCCCTGGTGGGCCAAGGCCTGCCCGTCCCCACGGTGCTGCTGCGGATCACCCCTGGGGTCGAGGCCCACACCCACGAGTTCGTGCGCACCGGCCAGGACGACTCGAAGTTCGGCTTCGGCCTCCGCTCCGGTGACGCCGAGCTCGCCGTCCAACGGGTCACGGCGTCGCCGGCGCTCGACCTCGTCGGGTTCCACGCCCACATCGGCTCGCAGGTCTTCGAGGCCCGGTTCTTCGAGCTGGCCGTCGAGGCCCTCGCTCCGTTCGTCCGCCGCCACCCCCTCCCCGAGCTGTCGTTGGGAGGTGGGCTGGGAGTGGCCTACGTCGAGGGCGAGGAGGCCCCCTCCATCACCGAGTGGGGAGAAGCCGTGCGCCGGGCCGTGGCCGCTGCGGGCATCGATGCGACGATCACCGCCGAGCCCGGTCGCGCCCTCGTGGCCCGGGCCGGCCTGACCCTCTACACCGTCGGCACCATCAAGGACATCCCCGACATCCGCACCTATGTGTCGGTGGACGGCGGGATGAGCGACAACCCCCGTCCCGTTCTGTACGGCAGCGGCTACGAGGCCTTCCTGCCCCGATCGGTGGCGGCCGAGCGCCCCCGAACCGTCACCGTCGTCGGGAAGCACTGCGAGTCCGGCGACGTGGTCGTTCGTGACGCCCGACTCCCCGCCGACCTCGCCGTCGGCGACGTGTTGGCCACACCGGTCACCGGCGCCTACGGGCACTCGATGGGCTCCAACTACAACAAGGTGCCGCGTCCGCCGGTGGTGTTCGTCGGTGGTGGCGACGCCCGCATCGTGGTCCGACGGGAGACCTTTGACGACCTCGTCGCCCTCGACCTGGTCTGACCGGACGGGGTGACCCCCGACCAGGTCGCGCTGAGCGCGGTGATCGTCGCGTTCGCGGCGGTGGTGCAGACCGTGACCGGTTTCGGTTTCGCCCTCATGGCGGTGCCGCTGCTGTCGCTGGTGATCCCGACCGAGACCGCAGTGGTGCTCTCGGCGTCGCTCGGACTGCTGAGCAGCTCGGGTCAGGCCTACACCGAACGCCGCCACGGCGACCGGCCCACGATCAAGCGGATGCTGCTCGGCGCCGCAGTGGGTGCGCCCTTCGGGCTGCTCCTCCTCATCGTCACCACCGAGCGCCAGCTCAGGATCGTGCTCGTCGTGGTCATCGCCGTCTTCCTGCTCATCAACGTGCGCAACATCAACCTGCGTCGACCGAGTCGGGTGGTCGACCTCGTCGCCGGCGCCGTCAGTGGTGCACTGAACACGGTGTTGTCCACGAACGGACCGCCCCTCGTGATGGCGCTGCACGTCCGCCATCTCACGCCCCAGGTGTTCCGGGGCACGCTCACCGCGGTGCTGGCCGGGTCGGGGGTCATCACCGTCGCCCTCTTCGCCCTGTCGGGCCGCTACGAGCGCGACATCGTGGTTCTGTTCCTCGTGTCCTTGCCGGGTTTGGCGGCCGGATTCGCCCTCGGGGTGCGTCATCGCCACCGGGTGAGCGCCGCCCGCTTCCGGCAGCTGGTGATCGCGCTCCTGGCTGCCACCGGCGTCGTGGCGCTCGTCGGGCTCCTCGTGGCCTGAGCCGGACCAGGCGTCCGACCGGGGATGTGGGGGCTCGAGCCAGTCGCGTGCCGACGGGGGTGGGCGAACCCGTTCGGGCCGGCCGAGCACCCGCCGGTAGCCTCACCGACGTGAACAGCTCTGTTGTCAGGGTCGGTCTGCTCGGATGTGGCACGGTCGGCTCGGCCCTCGTCGCCCTCGTGGACGAGCAACGTGATGCCATCGAGGCGCGCGCCGGAGTGCGCCTCGAGATCGTCAGGGTCGCCGTGCGCGACACCACCCGGCCTCGGGCCGTCTCCCTGCCCGACGGGGCGCTCACCATTGATGGCGCCGGGTTGGTGGTCGATCCTGACGTCGACGTGGTCGTCGAGGTGATGGGCGGCGTCGAACCGGCCGGTGCGCTGGTCATGGCGGCCCTGGCTGCCGGCAAGCCCGTCGTCACCGCCAACAAGGAGCTGCTGGCGGTGGCCGGTCCCGAGGTGTTCACCGCCGCTGGGGCCGCCGGGGTCGACCTGCTCTTCGAGGCGGCGGTGGTCGGGGGGATCCCCTTCGTCCGGCCGCTACGCGAGTCTCTCCTCGGCGAACCGGTGAACCGGGTGCTCGGCATCATGAACGGCACCACCAACTACATCCTCACCCGTATGACCGAGGGCGGGGCCGACTACGGCGATGCCCTGGCCGAGGCCCAGGCACTCGGCTACGCCGAGGCCGACCCGACCGCCGACGTCGAGGGTTTCGACGCCGGCGCCAAGATCGCCATCGTCGCTTCGCTGGCGTTCGGGGCGCGGGTGCGAGCCGGCGACGTGGCCTGCGAAGGCATCAGCGGTCTCGCCGCCGACGACATCGCCTTCGCCGGGCGGCATGGTTTCGTGGTCAAGCTCCTTGCCGTGGCCGAGCGTTTCGGGAAGGCCGACGCCACCGAGGTCATGGCCCGGGTGCACCCGGTGTTCGTGCCGGTCACCCATCCCCTCGCTTCGGTGCGCGGCAGCTTCAACGCCGTCTTCGTGCAGGGCGAGGTGGTCGGTGACCTCATGTTCTACGGCCGAGGGGCCGGTGGTGACCCGACCGCCAGCGCTGTGCTCGGTGATCTGATCGATGCCGCCTCCAACCTGCGGGTCGGGGCCCACGGGAGTCTTGGCTCCTTCGTCGATCTGCCCTTCCGTCCGGTCGACGAACTGGCGTCGGCGTTCTACCTCAGCATCCTCGCCGTCGATCAGCCCGGGGTGCTGGCCACGGTGGCCGGGGTCTTCGGACGCCACGGGGTGTCGATCGCATCGATGGAGCAGGTGGTGCCGCCGGCCGGTGTTGCGTCGTCGGCGGTCGGGGCGTCTCTGGAGCCGGAGCGCGAAGCCCGGATCGACTTCATCACCCACATGGCCGGTGAGCGCGACGTGACCAACACGATCGCGGAGCTGCGCGGGCTCGACGTGGTGGTGCGGGTCGGGAGCGTGGTGCGGGTACTCGACGACGAGCCGGACCGGTGATTCTGGTGCCGACGTCCGTGGGGAACAGCCGGCGATGAGCGGTCTCGACTACGTGAGCACCCGCGGGTCGGCGCCGAGACTCCAGTTCGCCGAGGTGCTCCTCGCCGGTCTCGCTCGTGACGGGGGCCTCTACGTGCCGGCCCAGTGGCCGGTGCTGGCGCCGGGCGCCCTGGCCCGCTTCGCGGAGATGGACTATGCCGACGTGGCCGCCGAGGTGATGTGGCCGTTCGTCGAGGGCAGCATCGATCGTGACGCCTTCTCGTCGATCGTGTCCGAGGCCTACGCCACGTTCGCCGCCCCTGACGTCGTCCCTCTCGTCGACCTCGGCGACGGGCTGTGGCTCGCCGAGCTGTTCCACGGCCCGACGCTGGCCTTCAAGGACATTGCTCTCCAACTCGTCGGTCGTCTGTTCGACCACCTGCTCACCGAGCGCGGGGAGCGGGTGACGATCGTGGGCGCCACTTCGGGCGACACCGGTTCGGCGGCCATCGAGGCGTGCCGTGATCGCAACACGATCGACATCGTGATCCTGCACCCGGCGGGCCGGGTGTCGGAGGTCCAGCGACGCCAGATGACCACGGTGGAGGCGCCCAACGTGCACAACCTGGCCGTCGAGGGCACCTTCGACGACTGCCAGGACCTGGTGAAGGCGTTGTTCGCCGACACCGAGTTCCGCGACCGCCGTCGACTGTCGGCGGTGAACTCGATCAACTGGGCCCGGGTGATGGCCCAGATCGTCTACTACGTCACCTCGTCGGCCCGCCTCGGTGGCGGTGCCGGCATCCCGGTGGCGTTCTCGGTGCCCACGGGCAACTTCGGCAACGTGTTCGCCGGGCACGGCGCCCAACGCATGGGCGTTCCCATCACGCGATTCGTGGTGGCCTCGAACCGCAACGACATCCTCACCCGGTTCCTCACCAGCGGGTCGATGACGATGGGCGAAGTCCACCCCACGCTCAGTCCGAGCATGGACATCCAGGTGTCGTCGAACCTCGAGCGGCTGCTGTTCGAGCTCTACGGGCGTGACGGCGCCGCCGTGGCCGAGCTCATGACCCGGTTCCGGGCCGAGGGCACCCTCGCTCTCGACGACGGTCGCCTCGACCTGTTGGCCGAGCACTGGGTCGGCGTGCGGGTCGACGACGAGCGCACGGCCGCCACGATCCGCGACGAGTACGAGCGCACCGGGATGTTGCTCGATCCCCACACGGCGGTGGGGCTGGTCGCGGCCCGCGAGGCGCGCGGTGACCCGTCGGTACCGATGGTGGTGCTGGCCACGGCCCACCCGGCCAAGTTCCCCGACGCGGTCGAGGCGGCCACCGGTGTGCATCCCGCGCTGCCGGCGCATCTGGCCGACCTGTTCGAACGTCCCGAACGCTACGAGGTGGTCGACCGCGCCTACGGCGTCGTGAAGCACGCCATCGACCACGCCCTGGGCTGAGCAGCCCTTCCCCTTCCCTTTCTCCTTTCCGGCTTCCGAAACTGTCGCGTTTCACTGCTCGTAGGGGTGGTGTTCGTGGACAGGTTCGGGGAAAGGGCGGCTGGTAGGGGTCGAGTGGGGCGACAGGGGTCCAACGGGCGTCGGTCGGGCGACGCCACGTTCGGTTGGGTAATGATCGGGGGATGAACTACGTGGTGTGCATCCCCGACGGCTGTGCCGACGAGCCGCTGGCCGAGCTGGGGGGTCGAACTCCGCTCGAAGCGGCCGAGCTGCCCAACTTCCAGGCCCTGGCGGCGCGGGGTGAGGTGGGCCGCGCCGCGGTGATCCCCGAGGGCATGCCCCCCGGTTCCGACGTGGGGAACATGGCCATCTTCGGGTACGACCCCACTCGCTTCCACACGGGAAGGGCGCCGATCGAGGCTGCGGCGCTGGGCCTCGAGCTGCGTCCTGATCAAGTGGCCTACCGGTGCAACCTGGTCACCGTCGGCGATGACGGCACCATGGTCGACTTCGCCGGTGGGCATCCCTCGACCGACGAGGCGACCGAGGTGATCCTGGCGCTCGACGCCGCCTTGGGCGGGGACGGGGTGTCCTTTCACCCCGGGGTCCAGTACCGCCACATCATGGTGGCGCCCGAGGGTTGGATCGACGCCGAGTGCACACCGCCGCACGACCTCACCGACAAGCCCGCGGTGTGGCCCACCGGGCCGGCGGCGCCCCATCTGCAGCGATTGATGGACGGGTCGCGCTCCATTGTCGGCCCATCGGTGCTGGGCGCCAATCAGGTATGGCTCTGGGGTCAGGGTTTCCAGCCGCAGATGCCGAGCTTCCAGGAGACCTACGGCCTCGACGCGGCCCTGGTCACCGCCGTCGACCTGGTGCGGGGGTTGGGTGTGCTCACGGGGATCGAGGTCGTGGAGCTGGAGACGGCGACGGGTTGGTACGACACCGACTACGAGGGCAAGCGGGACTGCGCCCTCGACGCCCTGGCCGACGGAGCCGATCTGTTCATCATCCATGTCGAGGCCAGTGACGAGGCCGGCCACGCCGGTGACGTGGAGGAGAAGGTCCGGGCGCTGGAGAACTGGGATCGGCGGATCCTCGCCGACCTGATCCCCGGTCTCGACCGGCTCGGCCCTTGGCGGCTGCTGCTGCTGCCCGATCACGCCACGCCGTTGGCCCTGCGCACCCATACGTCGGATCCGGTGCCGTACCTGCTCGTCGATTCCGAACGCCCCGGCCCGGGTGGGGTGTACACCGAGTCCGGTGTGGTCGACCTCCCCATCGTGCCCGGCCACGAGCTGATGTCCCGCCTCGTCAGCATCCGCTGAGGCCGAGCCAGCCTGACGTGTCTCGCCCGGGTCGCGGGTCGCCCGGGTGGCGTGGTTGGGCCGGTGCTCGTCGGGCTCGGCCCAACCTGCGGTCGGTCGGCGTCGACGAGTCGAAGCATCGGTGATCACCCGCTGTCGGCGCACAGGGGCAGCGCTTCGCTGCGCCCCGAGGGGTGGGGGTCGGTGTGATCGTCGTTGTCTTGGCCCGGGGGTGGCGCGGGTTCGGTTGATCTTGGTGGGGGACTGATCTCGGGTGGGGGTGCGTGGCGAGGTGTGCTGGTGACGGTGACGGGCCCGCGGGTGGCGCGGAGCTCGTGGTTGGGGTCGCCGTGGAGTTGCCAGCCGCCTTTGTGGACGGCGTGGTGGTGGGCGAAGCACACCATGGCGAGGTTTCCGAGCACGGTGGGCGCGGGCCAGGGGTCGATGTGGTGGGCGTGGAGGAAGCGGGTGGCGGTGCAGGACTCGAAGCGGCAGTGGCCGTCTCGGCGCATGACGACGCGGCGCATGCCGGGGCTGACGGTGCGTGAGGTGGCGCCGACTCCGACGGCGATGCCGTTTCGGTCTTGGACGATGACTTGGACGCGGCTGTCGCAGAGCAGGCGGTGGGCGGTGTCGACGGGGATGGGGTGCCGTCGTCGAGTTCGGTCGTGCCTGTCGTGCCGGTGCTGGTGCCGCTGGTGGTGGCGTCGATGGTGTCGAGGTCGGCGATGAGCACGATGGTGGCGCGGTCGGGGTCGTGGTCGGCGGTGATGGTGGCCGAGGCCAGGGCGAGCAGCGCGTCGGCGCGGCGTTGGTCGGGGGTGAGCGCGGGGTTGGCGGCGTCGCGGGATCCGTCGACGTTGAACTCCCGGCGTTCGTCGGGGGTTGTCAAGAATTTTGTGTGAGGTGGCTAATTGAGGGTCAACACCCGCCCCGCCGTTGCTGGTGCTCGACGGCGCACAGCACCCGTTGCAGGCCGGTGGCGGCATCTCGCAGCCCGTCGGCGTCGAGGCGGCCCCACTCGAGATCGATCACCCCGCCTGCCGACACCGCCGGCCCTGCTCCGCGGTCACGACCGTGACCGGGCGCCGCCGCCCACCTCGGTGAGACCGAACGCTGCCCCACAAACGCCGAGCACCCCGGCGATCAGCACCGACGGGCGGTCTCCAGGGCAGGTTGTGGTGGTTTCCCCGACGTTCATAGCGGTGTACCTCGACCAGAAGAAGCGAACTGGAAGGACACCGAAGCGCCGAAGAGGTAAGAAGCAAAACCTACCAGAATCGAACAGGTGTACGCAATCCCGAACCCGAGAAACCCGGTCACCCTCGGCCGGACCCGAGCCCATCGGCCATGGGTCATCGACACCAGCCCGGACGCGATGGAGGCCCGGCCACAGGGCCGGGCCTCCATGAGCGCCGATCGGGGGGACTCGGCGAGGGTGGGACCGATGATCAGCCGGTCATCCTCGGGCTGGCCATCACCGGAGCCGGTGCTTCCATGACCGGTGCCATCTCGACGGGGACGTCGAGCACCTGCACCACGGCGGTGAGGGTGGAGGGCGTAGCGGTGGCGTCGCCGACGGCATAGGCGATCACGTTCTTGCCGGCGGGGATGACGGTGCCGTCGAGGGGGATGACGGTGGTGCCGCCGACCTGGACAGCGAAGTCGTACGTGCCGGCCGGAAGGACGGCGGAGTTCTCGGTGCCGGGGGCCAGGCCGGGGATGGCGACGGTGCCGTCGACGGCGATGTCGACCGCCGGGGCGTTGGCGGTGTGACGCACGGTCACCCGCGACGGACCCCCGACCACCGGGCTGAGGTCGTTGGCGAAGGCCTCGAGGTTGGGCGTTCCACCCTCGACGTTGGCCACCACGGACACGTTGGCGCCGCTCGGGACGGCCAGGGTCTGGGTGATCACGGCGGCATCGACGCGGGCCGCGGCGGTGGCGGGCGGACCCGCGGTGGTGAGGGGCTGGAAGGCCGGGATGGCCAAGTTGCCACCGGCGTAGACGTCGACGGGTACCCCAGGGATCCCGTGCACGACGTAGACTTGGGAGTCGGCGGCGCTGGCCCGGCTGCTGCCAGGAGGGGGATCGCCACGACGAGTGCGGCGAGAAGGGCGAAGGCGGCAACGAGGGGTCGCCAGCGGATCGTGCTCATGGATTGCTCTCCTTGGGAAGGGGTCCGGTCGGGCGACGTCGGGCGACGCGTTCCGTTGGTGCCGGGGATTTACCACTAACTGTGTTGGCGCCCGTTCTGCGGCGGTGTGACACCGCCCGGATGACCAACCCCGAAGATTCCTGGCTCGACTCCTGACTCGGCCGTTTGTCGACCCGCCCCGGGCCCCGCTAGCTTGGCCGGGCCGTCGTTTGGTGCGCGGGCCCGAGTCTGGGCTCTCGGAGCAAGCGGCTGGCGACGGTCCGCCGGCTCTCGGCCCTCCAGTGCGGAGGCACGACCGTGCGATCCGGGGCCCCGGCACTCACCGAGGCGGGCCCTCCCCTTCCGCCGTCGATTCCGACGGCCCTCTCGTGGCCACCGGTCACATCCCTCCCGAACGAGGTCTCGACCAATGAGCGCGGATTCCCAGCAGCTCGAACGATCGGCGCTCGAGCGCAAAGATCGTGATGAGCTCATGACCATCGCCACCGCCCTGGGTGGCAAGCCCGGATCGCGGGCCAAGAAGGCCGACATCATCGACCTGGTCCTCCAGCTCACCGGGGTCACGACCGCGGGTGGCCCCGTCGGTGGTGGCGAAGGGGCCCCGCCCGCCGGCACCGCTCCGGCGGCCGACGAGTCCACCACGGCGGCCGCGCCGGCCCGCACCCGCCGGCCCCGCCGCCCGGCCGCGACCGATCCATCGGTCGAGGGCCCCACCGAGACCGAAGCCGAGTCCGCAAGGGCAACCGACACCACCCTTACCGCCGACATGGCCGCCACCGGCGAAACCCTCGACGAGGTCGCCTCGACGCCGGACTCCGAACCGGTGGAGACCGACCGTCCGGCTCCGGGCGCTACTCGTTCCGGCGCCCCATCGCCGTCCGTCGAGTCTGGCCGGCCCGAAGGCTCGCAGTCTCCTGGGGAGGACGGCGAGCCCGGTCGTCGCCGTCGTCGCCGGGGCCGTGACCGCAACGGCGCCGCCGCCCCCGGCGAGCGCGTCGAGCGCGGCGAACGGGTGGACGAGGCCCTGGCGGTCGAGCCGGCCGAGGTCGAGGGTCTGCTCGACCTGCGCGACGAGGGCTACGGCTTCATCCGGGTCGACGGCTACCTGCCCGGCAAGGACGACGTCTACGTGTCGGTCAAGCAGACGAGGCAGTTCGCCCTGCGCCGAGGGGATCACCTCAAGGGCACCAGCCGGCCCGCCACCCGCAACGAGAAGAACCCGGCGCTGCTGCGCATCGACGCCGTGAACGGTGCCGATGTCGAGGCGGCGCGGGGCCGTCGCCGGTTCGACGATCTCACGCCGCTGTTCCCCGACGAGCGCCTGCGCCTCGAGCGGGTGGGCAGCCCGTACGACATGACGTCGCGGATCATCGACCTGATCTGCCCCATCGGCAAGGGCCAGCGCGGCCTGATCGTGTCGCCGCCCAAGGCCGGCAAGACCACGATCATGAAGCAGATCGCCAAGGCCATCGAGGCCAACGACCCCGAGGTCGAGCTCATCGTGCTGCTCGTGGACGAACGTCCCGAGGAGGTCACCGACATGCGCCGGTCGGTGAAGGGCGAGGTGGTGGCGTCCACGTTCGATCGTCCCACCGAGGAGCACATCGCCATCGCCGAGCTGGTGATCGAGCGGGCCAAGCGTCGCGTCGAGGAGGGCAAGGACGTCGTCGTCATCCTCGACGGCATCACCCGTCTGGCCCGGGCCTACAACCTGGCTGCACCGGCCACCGGTCGGGTCATGAGCGGTGGCATCGACACCGGCGCGCTCTACCCCCCGAAGAAGTTCTTCGGGGCGGCGCGCAACATCGAGGAGGGCGGCTCGCTCACCATCCTGGCCACCGCCCTCGTCGAGACCGGATCGAGGATGGACGAGGTGATCTTCGAGGAGTTCAAGGGCACCGGCAACATGGAGCTGCGCCTCGACCGCCGCATGGCCGAGCGGCGGATCTTCCCGGCCATCGACGTCGACGGGTCCTCGACCCGACACGAGGAACTGCTGTTCGACCGGGCCCAGGTGGAGAAAGTCTGGAAGCTGCGGCGGGTGCTGAGTGGCCTGGCGGCAGAATCCGGCCGCGGGGGAGCCGGGCTCGAGATGCTGATCGAGCGCCTGGGTGAGTTCAAGTCGAACGACGCCTTCCTCGACGAGCTGGGTAAGGCCTGATCCCCCGATCTCCCCGAACCTCTCTCGGAGAGATTGCGATCCGGCCGCCGACCCGGCACACTTGTCAGTCCACTCTTTTCGAAGCGGAGAGCGCCATGAAGGTCGACATCCATCCCGACTACATCGAAGCCAGCGTCCGGTGCTCGTGCGGCAACACCTTCACGACCCGCTCCACCAAGGCCGAGCTCACGTCCGAGCTCTGCAACGAGTGCCACCCCTTCTACACGGGCAAGCAGAAGCTGGTCGACACCGGTGGGCGCATCGAGAAGTTCCAGAAGCGCTACGGCACCCGGCGCGCCAAGTAGCACGACTGCTTCCGGCCGCCGTCAGGGGCCCGTCGTCACTCTCGATCCCGAGCAACGTTCGCGGCTCCTCGGCGCCAAGCTGAGTGCTCTCGTCGGCCCCCTCGCCGGTTCGCCCACGGTGCCGACCAGCGCGCCCGCCGTCGGCCACGACGTCGCGCTCGTTCCCGGCACCATCCCCGGCGGGGCGACCGTGCGCCGGGGCACCGAAGGGTGGGTGTTGCTGGCCGACGAGCCCGCCTCATCGCTCGGACGGGTGCTGGTGTGGGCCGACCGTCAGGGGCTCTCTGCCGTCGACGTGCTGGTCGACGACCCCTACGTCGCGGCCGTCCTGGCCCGCCGGGCCACGGCCTTCGCGCCGGCGCCCGTGGTGTGGGTGGTCGAGGGCCGCACCGTGCGTCGTGTCGATCCCGCATCCTCACCCGTTCCCGTCGAACCGCCGGCGGTGGCCCGGGGGATGGTCGCTCTTCTCTCGAGTGCCGACGTGGAGGTCGTCGTCGAGCACGGCCAGATCAGGGGTGAGGTCCTCGGGCTCGAAGTGGCGCGGGTCGTGGTCGACGAACCGACCGACGAGCGCCCGGCCTCGGCCCGTCTCGAGGTCGGGGTGGGACGCCACGACCGCGACGCTTTCACCATGGTGCACGGGCAGGTGCCCGCCGCTGACGCGCTGGCGCTGGTCGTCGACAAGGTCCGTCGCCACCGCCAGGCCGATGCCGAGGCCCATCCCCTCGGTCGTCTCGGCGCCGAGCGCTGGCTGCGGGCCCGTCTTCTCGAGCACCCGGCCGCCGTGGGGGCGGTGCGCCTCGCCCCGGCCGATCCCACCTTGGTGCGCGACGGGGTCAAGGACGTGGCGCCGGCCATCGCCGTCGGTCACGACGCTGCGGGCGTGTCGGTGGTGGTGGCCTGCTCGGTGGGCATCGACCTCGACCTGGTGCCGGCCGCGGCCGACGCCCGTCTCGCCCACGCCCCCGACGCCCGGCTCGTGCTCGTGGTCCCCGAGCGCGACGACCACCGCGTCACCCGCCAACTGGCGGCGATGCTCGCGATCCCCGCCGAGATCGTGGTGGTCCCCGCCGACTGGCGGCGGGCCGATCTGGGTGGCGGCACCGGCGCGGGGCCGACCCCATGACCATGCTCGACCGGCTCGACGGGCTGCAGCGGGAGTTCGACGAAATCGAGGCCTCGCTGGCCGACCCCGAGGTGCTGGCCGACCAGCGCCGCTACCGCGAGCTGAGTCGGCGCTATCGCGAGCTCGGTGAGCTGGTGGGTCGGCTCCGCGAGTTGCGCCAGGCCACCGACGACCTGGCCGTCGCTCGCGACATGCTGGCCGATGCCGGGGCCGACGATCGCGAGATGCTGCGCGCCGAGATCGACACCGCCGAGGCCGCCATCGCCCGTCTCGACGAGGAGATCAAGGTCCTGCTGCTGCCGAAGGACCCCAACGACGGTCGCAACGTGATCGTCGAGGTGCGCGGTGCCGAGGGGGGTGAGGAGGCCAACCTTTTCGCTCGCGACCTGTTCGAGATGTATCGGGGCTATGCGGGGCGGATGGACTGGCGTTTCGAGATCATGGACGCCCAGGAGTCCGACCTCGGGGGTTTCAGCGACATCACCTTCCGGGTGGCCGGCGACGGTGTGTGGAGCCGCATGAAGCACGAGGGCGGGCCTCATCGCGTGCAGCGGGTGCCCGTCACCGAGAGCCAGGGCCGGATCCACACGTCGTCGGCCACCGTCACCGTGCTGCCGGAGGCCGAGGAGGTCGACGTCGAACTCGACCCCAACGACCTGCGCATCGACGTCTACCGCTCGTCCGGACCCGGTGGCCAGTCGGTCAACACCACCGATTCCGCAGTGCGGATCACCCACCTGCCCACGGGCGTCGTGGTGGCCATGCAGGACGAGAAGAGCCAGATCCAGAACCGAGAGAAGGCCATGCGGGTGCTGCGCAGCCGCCTGTTGAAGAAGGAGCAGGAACGGCAGGCCGCCGAGGCGTCGGGGGCGAGGCGGGCCCAGGTGGGCGGGGGCGGTCGGTCCGAGAAGGTGCGCACGTACAACGTGAAGGAGAATCGCGTCACCGACCATCGCATCGGGCTCACCCTCTACAAGCTCGACAAGGTGCTCGGCGGGGAACTCGACGAGGTGGTCGACGCGTTGGTGGCCGCCGAGCGGGCCACCCAACTCGGCGACCACGACGCCTGATCCGCCATGGGAGATCACTCCGACGTCGACCGGCCCGAAGCGACGGTGTCATGGCGAATGTTGCGGGCCGAGGCCGGACGGCGGCTGGCCCAGACATCGGGACCCGATCCGGGTCAGGCCGCGCTCGATGCCCGTTGTCTCGTGGAGCGGTCGTCGGGCCTCGGCGGCGCGGAGCTGGTGCTCGGCCTCGACCGGCCCGCCACCCGACGCGAGGTGGCGTTCTTCGACCAGATGCTCGAGCGCCGTCTCATCGGCGAGCCGCTGCAGTACGTGCTCGGCGTCTGGGACTTCCGCACGATAGAGCTCCTGGTGGATCGGCGGGCCCTCATCCCGCGTCCTGAGACCGAGGTCGTGGTCGGGCATGCCCTCGCCGAGATCGACCGCTGTCGCGCCGCCGCTCCCGCTGGGCGGTTGGTGCGCGCGGTCGACCTGGGTACGGGATCGGGGGCCATCGGCCTCTCCCTCGCCGCCGAGCGGCCCGGCCTCGAGGTGTGGCTCACCGAGACCTCACCCGATGCGCTGGCTCTGGCCCGGGCCAACCTGGCCGGACTGGGTGGCCCCGCCACCCGGGTGAACGTCGTCGCGGGCGACTGGTTCGCGGCGCTGCCCCCCGAGCTGCGCAGCGGGATCGACGTCGTGGTCTCCAACCCGCCCTACATCGCCACCGACGACGACATCGATGCGATCGTGCTCGAATGGGAGCCGGCGTCGGCGTTGTTCGCCGGACCCGACGGCCTCGACGATCTACGCACCCTCGTGGCCCATGCTCCTCGTTGGCTGGCTCCCGGTGGGGCGCTGGTCCTGGAGCTGGGTTCGTCGCAGGCCGAGAGGGTGCTGGCTCTCGCCCACGAGTCGGGGTTCGCGAACTGCCGCATCGAACCCGACCTCGCCGGTCGTCCCCGCTGCCTCGTCGCCCGGGTCTGAGCTCGAGCTATAGGAAGTTGAAGTTGCCCACGAGCCGGGCGAAATGGGGGTGGTCGGCGTAGACGGACCGGCTCACGACGACGATGAGCTGGTCGCGGCGCCGGGCCATCAGGGCCTCGATCGTGGCGTCGTCCTTCCCCTGCTCGAGGCCGGTGATGGTGACCCGACGGGCGGGGAGACCCCGGAAGGTCGCCTCGTCGTTCTTGGTCACCTTCTCGCCGAGCTGAATGCCCCACTGCTCGGCCGTGGTCGAGAGCGAGGCATTGATGTTCTCACCGGGGGGGAGGCCACCGTGGTCCAGATGATGATCAGCTCGGTGTCGGGGATGGTGGAGGTCCCACCGAGCACCGAGAGCCACTGATCGGCGGAACCGTTGACGGTACCCGGGAAGGGGCCGGTGCCCTGGACCCGATCGACCGGCATCTCGGCGGACCATCATGCCCCCGGTTCTTCGAACGCCGTCCAACCGTCGTCGGCCTGCTGGCTGATGAACGGGACCTTGTTGATGGCGTTGGTCAGCCACCGCGGTCCCTCCACGGCACCGGTGAGGAGGGCGATGATGAGCAACACGATGATGCCCCCGAGGGCGATCATCAGGATCCCCGCGAGGCGGGCGCTGCGGAATTGGGTGGCCCCTGGTTCGGGGCGGGTGAGGGGCTGTTCGGCGCCCGGGCGGATGTCGGTTGCGCAGACCCGGCAGCGGGTCGCGGCGGAGTCCGACTTCGCCCCACAGCTGGGGCACTTCACCTTGGTCGACGATGCCATACCCCTCAACGTCGTCAGAAACCCCCCGGAACGTGAGCGAACGGCCGGACTTCTGTGGCGCCTCATCATTGATCGGCTCGGTGGCCGACCGGCCGGGAACCTCAATAGAGCCAGGGGAAAGCGCTCCAGTCGGGGTCGCGCTTCTCGAGGAAGCTGTCGCGGCCCTCGGCGGCCTCGTCGGTCATGTACGCCAGCCGGGTGGCCTCACCGGCGAACACCTGCTGTCCCACGAGACCGTCGTCGATGAGGTTGAACGAGAACTTCAGCATCCGCTGGGCCGTGGGGCTCTTGGCGTTCACCAAGCGCCCCCATTCGAGGGCGACCGACTCGAGTTCGGCGTGCGGCACGACTTCGTTGACCATGCCCATGCGGTGGGCGGCGGCCGCGTCGTACTCGCGACCGAGGAAGAAGATCTCGCGAGCGAACTTCTGCCCGACCTGCCGGGCCAGATAGGCCGAGCCGAAGCCTCCGTCGAAGCTGGCCACGTCGGCGTCGGTCTGCTTGAACCGGGCGTGCTCGGCGCTGGCCAGGGTGAGGTCGCACACCACGTGCAGCGAATGGCCGCCGCCGGCCGCCCAGCCCGGCACGACGCAGATCACGACCTTGGGCATCATCCGGATGAGGCGCTGCACCTCGAGGATGTGGAGGCGGCCCGATCGCCCCGGGTCGATGGTCTCGGCTGTCTCACCGTCGGCGTAGCGGTAGCCGTCCCGGCCTCGGATGCGTTGGTCGCCGCCCGAGCAGAAGGCCCAGCCCCCGTCTCGGGGCGATGGCCCGTTGCCGGTGAGCAGCACGCAGCCGACATCGGTCGACTGTCGGGCGTGGTCGAGGGCGCGGTACAGCTCGTCGACGGTGTGGGGCCGGAAGGCGTTGCGGACCTCGGGTCGGTTGAACGCCACCCGAACCGTGCCGTGGTCGACGCTGCGGTGGTAGGTGATGTCGGTGAGCCCGTCGAACCCGGGAACGGGGCTCCAGGCGTGGGGGTCGAACAGCTCGGAGACCATCGCAAGGAAGGCTACGACCTCGACGCGCCTATCATCACCGCGACGGAGTGCTGACGGGGGTGTCAGTCGACGGCGGCCGCAGGTCGCGGGGGGGGGGGGTTCGATGTTCGGCAAGCGCAACAAGTCGGTCGACGCGGTGACCAAGCTGCGCGGCGTCAAGTTCTTCGAGGGGTTCTCGGATGAGGATCTGGCCCGGGTGGCCGAGCTGGCCGACGACGTCGAGGCCGAGGGCGGCGCCGTGCTCATGGAGCAGGGACGGGTCGGGCAGGAGTGCTTCGTGATCCTCGACGGTCACGCCAGCGTGTACGTGGGCGAGGACCACGTGGAAACCCTCGCTGAGGGGTCGATGGTGGGGGAGATGGCGCTGGTCGATCACTTGCCGCGAGTCGCCACGGTCGTGGCCGACACGCCCATGACCCTGGTGGCCTTCGACACCCGAAGGTTTCGGATGCTGCTCGAGGAGATGCCGAAGGCCGAGGAGCGGGTGTTGCAGCTCCTCGCTGATCGTCGCAAGGCCAAACGAGCTCGCTGAACTGCGGCGAGCCCCGCTCGGCGATCAGACGAAGTGGAAGATGCCTTCGGTGTCGCGTGTGGCTGCTCGCCCCACGCTCTCGGTGGTCTCGATGGCCATCATCGCCCCGGGTTCGATCGAGCTGCACCAGGTGCGCTGACCGGCCGGGGTGCGGGCGGCGACGATGGCCCGTTCGGGGCCATGGCGGTCGTGCACCACGGTGGCGCTCTCCACCCTGACCAACCCCTCGAATCCGTCGTCGCACGCGACCGAAGGAAGGGCGTCGACCTCGGCCTGGGGTTCGGCGTGTCGGAAGGCGCCGGCTGCTGGTGGTCGCGAGGACAGCACCACGAGGGCGTGCTCGGTCGTGTAGCCCCCGTTGGCGGTGCAGAGCCCCGGTCGGTCGGGCTCGTTGCGCAGGACATCGATCATGGTGGCCAGCCCGTGGGTCGGGTAGTTGTTCCACGGTCCACCGGCGAAGTTCATGCCGCCCGTGACGGTGAGCGGTCCGGCGGCCCCGATGCCACCCCACCCCGTGCCGTTGGTGGCGTCGGGGTCGACGAGCCCCAGCTCGCGGGCGGCGATCTGCACGGCCGACGGGAAGCACGAGTAGAGGTCGACGTGGGCGAGGTCGTGGGGCTCGATGCCGGCGAGGGCCAGCACCTCGAGACCGGCCACCCGGACGGCGGGAGAGGAGCACAGGTCCGCTCGGTTCGACACGTACCAGTGGTCGACGGCGTCGGCGCCGGCGTGCAGGAAGACCCAACGGTCGCGGGGCACGCCATGGCGCTCGGCGGCCCCGACAGAGGTCAGGATCACCGCCGCTCCCTGGTCGACGTGGTTGTTCGAGCAGAGCCGCTTGGTGTAAGGGAAGGCGATCATGCGGTTGGTCGGTGTGGGCTCGACCAGTTCCGAGACGGCGAGCCGCTGTGGTGACCAGGCATCGGGGTTCTCGGCGGCGACGGCGGAGAAGGCGCTCCACAGGCCCCCGATCCGTTGGCGGTGCTCGCCGACGGTCAGGCCGAGCCGGGCGCGCAGGGCCACGTCGAAGAGCGCGTAGATGTGGGTGGCCGTGGTCACCCCACGGGCTTTCTCGGTGTCGGAGTTCAGCGGGGTGGCGGGCCCGTACATCGCGGGCTCCGCCGTGCCGGGGTCCTGCTCGGTCCAGCCGAGTGTCACGTCGGCGGCCCGGGCCCGGTTCCTCGTTCGCCACGCTTCGGCCCCGCACAGCAGCACCACGTCGGCGCGCCCGGCCTGGATGTCGCGGGCCATGGCGTTGAGCATCGAGCCGGCCAGGTTGCCGCCCATCCGTGACTGAAGGATCCGCCGGGGGGTCGCACCGAGTCCGTCGGCGACGAGGCGCCCGACGTTCGGGTACCGCCACGATAGCTGGCCGACGCTGCCCACGACGTCGGCCGCAGCGAGCAGTCCCGAGCCGTCGCTGTCGTTCTCGGCGAGGCGGAGAGCGTTGAGCATGAGCGCGGCCGGCTCGGGAGCCGAGTACAGATCGTCACCGTGGTGGGCGATCTGCCCGGCGCCCACCAGCACGGGAAGGCGGGGATCGAGTGAGGGGACCATCGAGACCTCCTGGCCGCGGCGCAATCGCAGCCCGGGCGTGGCGATGCCGCCGGACGGTAACGGTCCAGGGGTGCGGGCCTACAATCGATTCATCGACGTGCTCTGTGTCTGCACCGCAAACGTGTGCCGCTCCCCGATTCTCGAGGTGATGCTCGACGCGGCGCTGCGCGCCCGAGGGGTGACCGCCCATGTGCGATCGGCCGGGGTGTTGCAGGGCGGTCATCCGGCGGCGGCCCACTCGGTGAGCGAGGCTGCGGCCCGCGGCTTGGCCCTCGGATCGCACCGTTCGCAGGTCCTCGACCCCGAGGTCGTCGGCCGTGCCGACCTGATCGTGGCGCTGGCCCGCCGACATGTGCGCGACGTCGCCGGCCTGGTTCCCAGCGTCTTCCCCCGGACCTTCACCCTCAAGGAGCTCGTACGCGAAGGCACCCGGGTGGGGCCGATCCGACGCGAGGAGTCGCTGCCGGACTGGCTCGCGGAGGTCGGACGCGACAGGGTGACTGCCACCTACCTGAGGCCGGACCCCGCCGACGACGTCGCCGACCCCGTCGGCGGGACCCGTTCGCAGTACGCGCGCACCGCTCGGGAACTCGACCTCCTGGCCTCGGCCCTGGCCGATCTCCTTTCACCCCTCGCCTCCGAACCGTCTCCGGTGGGCACCGACCGCAGTGCCCCCCTCCCCGACCGATCGTGACCCCGTGCCCCACCGGCGCGCCGAACCAACCAGGAGCTCTGCCATGTGGCCCGCTGACGATGACCGCGAGCTGTTCACGCTGATCGACGCCGAGGTCGAGCGGCAGAACACGTCGTTGCAGCTCATCGCCTCCGAGAACTTCACTTCGCCGGCGGTGATGCGGGCCACCGGGTCGGTGCTCACCAACAAGTACAGCGAGGGCTATCCGGGCAAGCGCTACTACGGCGGAAACGCCGTGGTCGACGACATCGAGGACCTGGCCCGTGACCGGGTGAAGGCCCTGTTCGGTGCCGAGCACGCCAACGTGCAACCGCACTCAGGTGCCAACGCCAACCTGGGCGTCTACCTGGCCCTGCTCGAGGCGGGCGACACAGTGATGGGCCTCAGCCTCGATCACGGCGGTCATCTCACCCATGGCTCGCCGGTCAACATCTCGGGTCGGTTCTACAACTTCGTCTCCTACGGCGTGTCCGCCTCCGACGAGCGCATCGATGTGGCGGCGCTGCGGGAGTTGGCCGTCACCACTCGGCCCAGAATGATCATTGCCGGCGCCACCGCCTACTCCCGGATCATCGACCCGGCGCCCCTACGTGACATCGCCGACGAGGTGGGCGCCCTGCTCATGTTCGACGCCGCCCACATCGCCGGGCTCATCGCCGGTGGGGCCCACCCCAACCCGGTGCCCTACTGCGACGTCGTCACCTTCACCACCCACAAGACGTTGCGCGGTCCTCGCGGCGGCTGCATCCTGAGCCGTTCCGAGCACGCCGCCGCCATCGACAAGGCCATCTTCCCCGGTCTGCAGGGCGGACCGCTCGAGCACGCTGTCGCCGCCAAGGCCGTGGCCTTCCGTGAGGCCAGCCAGCCCGAGTTCAGCACTTACGCCCACCAGATCGTGCGCAACGCCCAAGCGCTGGCGGCGGTGCTCGGGGGCGAGGGGTTCCGTCTGGTCTCGGGGGGAACCGACAACCACCAGTTGCTGGTCGACCTGCGGTCGTTCGACGCCGAGCTCACGGGCAAAGAGGCTCAGAACGTGCTCGACCAGGCGGGGATCACCCTCAACAAGAACACCGTGCCCGATGATCCGCGCTCTCCCTTCGTCACCAGCGGCGTGCGTATCGGCACGCCTGCGGTCACCACCCAGGGCATGACCGAGCCGGAGATGGCCGAGATCGGTGCGTTGATCGCCCGTGCCCTGCGGGGGCGTACCGACGACGCCGAGCTGGTCGCGGTCCGTGACGATGTCGCCAACCTCTGCTCCAAGTTCACCCCCTACCCCTGACGGACTGGCCCGTGACCTGTGCCTGAGCTCGCGGCCTACGGCGTGGTGCTGGCCGTCGTGGCGGTCACCACGTTCGCCGCCCTCTTCGCGGTGCGGCGGGTGGCGGTGCGCATCGGTGCGGTCGTCAAGCCGGACGAGCGTCGCGTCCATGCCCGCCCGACGCCCACGCTCGGCGGCGTGGCCATGTTGCTCGGGTTGCTGGTCGGGATGGCCGTGGCCTGGGCCCTGGGTGACTTCTCCGCGGTGTTCAGCGGCAGCACCGAACCGATCGGCCTGGTGATAGCGGCGGTCATCATGCTCACCGTGGGGGTGGTCGACGACCTCCGCGAGGTGTCGGCCCCGGCCAAGCTGGCCGGCATGGTGCTGCCGGCCACGGTGCTGGTGATCTCGGGTATCGCCATCCTCGTGCTGCGTGTCCCCTTCCTCGGCGTGTTCGTGCTCTCGTCGGACTGGTCCTACCTGTTGTCGGTGCTGTGGGTGATCGGCATGGCCAACGCCATCAACTTCATCGACGGTCTCGACGGGTTGGCGGGCGGCATCGTGGCCATTGCTGCCGGGAGCTTCTTCCTCTACTCCCTCGAGCTCAGTAACCAGGGGCTGTTGGCGCCCGGCAACCTGGGGCCCCTGCTGTCGGTGATCGTGCTCGGGGCATGCCTCGGCTTCCTGCCCCACAACGTGCACCCGGCCCGCATCTTCATGGGCGATGGGGGCGCGCTGCTCCTCGGCATGTTGCTGGCCGCGTCGACGATGGTGGTCGGTGGTCGGGTCGACCAGCAGTTCAGCGGTCAGTCGTTCTTCTTCTATGCCCCCTTGTTCATACCGTTGGTGATCCTCGGGGTGCCGATCATCGACACGCTCTTCGCCATCGTCCGTCGCGCCAGCAGCCGCACCGGCATCTCGACGGCCGACAAGGGCCACCTCCACCACCGCCTCATGCGCCTCGGACACGGGCACCGGCGCAGCGTGTTCATCCTGTGGGCGTGGACCGCGTTGCTCTCGGGGTTCGTGCTCTACCCGATCTACACGGGCTCAGGTGATGGTGTCGTCCCCATCGGGATCGCCGCCATCCTGCTGGCGCTCTACACGGTGCTGCGTCCCGGTGTGCGCTTCTGGGCGAAGGGCGCCGATGCCGACGACGAGTTCGACGAGCAGCCGGTCGTGGGGCCGGTGGCTCATCGCCCGGTGGTGACTCCGACGCCGGATCGGTCCGACGGCGACCCCCCGGACCCCTGACCCCATTCACGCCCACCCCGGCGCCGGGACCGGCCTGGTGCTCGGCGCGAAGTTGCACGGTTGCATCGACACCACTAGTTTGCGAATCGCTTCACAAGCCCTCGGGGTTCGCCCCGAGGCCCGTACCCGCTCCCGTCGATCCGTGCTCTCGAGGCCGGGTCGCGATGAACGACAGGCCACGTTGGTGGACGTTTCGCAACGGCGCGAAGTCACACGACAGATGTACCGGCAGGCTGGAGGATGGGAGCTCGCTCTCTCACCGGCCCTTCTGGCGCTCATCGGTTACGGGCTCGATCGTCTTTTCGGTACCGTCCCGATGCTCACCGTCATCTTCGGGGTCCTCGGTCTCCTGGGCGCCGTTGCCCGCATCTACTTCAGCTACGACGCCGAGATGAAGGAACACGAGGCGAACGGACCGTGGGCCAAGTGATCTTCGAGCCCACCGGCGTGGTCGATGGGCCCTCCCCCGAGGGCATGATCGCCCGCGATCTCGTCAAGCGTGCCGCCATGGTCGGCCCGATACTGATCCTCGTCTTCGGACTCATCTGGGGCGTCGACGGCGCCCTGTCCACCGCCTACGGCCTGCTCATCGTGGTGGCCAACTTCGTGCTGGCCGCGGCTCTGCTCGCCGGAGCCGCCCGCATCTCGCCCGCGCTCATGATGTTCGCCGCCCTGTTCGGCTACCTGATCCGGCTCACCTTGATCTTCCTCGCCATCTGGGTCGCCAGCGACACCGACTGGATCGAGCTCGTCCCGTTCGGCATCACCATCATCTGCACCCATCTCGGTCTTCTGCTGTGGGAGATGCGCTACATCTCCGCCTCTCTCGCCTATCCGGCGCTGAAGCCCACCGCCTCGTCACGCCCCGTGCCCAAGGAGTCGTCTTCCCAGTGATCTTCGGTGCTCTCGAGTTCCCCACCATCGAACAGCTCGTCGAGTGGCCGAACATCATCGGCGACGACGGCGTGTGGTGGGGCCTCAACAAGATCGGCCTCATCTACCTCATCTCCCTACTGGTCACGGCGCTGCTCTTCGTCCTGGCGGCGCGCCGCAAGGCCATGGTGCCCAAGGGCCCCCAGAACCTGGCCGAGTCGTCGGTCGCCTTCATCCGCGACGGCATCGTGATGCAGACGATCGGCCCCGACGGCCTCCGCTACATGCCGTTCCTGGTGAGCCTCTTCTTCTACATCCTGATCAGCAACTTCTTCTCGGTCATCCCCGGTTTCCACATGCCCGGCAACGCCCGTATGGCCGGTCCTGCGTTCCTGGCCCTGGTGACCTTCGTGTTCTTCATCGCCGTCGGCCTGCGCCACCAGGGTCCGAAGTACTTCTGGAACGCCGTCGCCCCGCCGGGCGTCCCGAAGGCCCTCTATGTGGTCGTCGTGCCGATCGAGATCCTCTCGACCTTCATCGTCCGGCCCTTCTCGCTCGCCGTGCGTCTCTTCGCCAACATCCTGGCCGGGCACATCCTGCTCGTGACCTTCAGCGTGCTGTGCATCACCCTGTTCGTCGCCAGTGCGCTGGTGCTGGCGCTGCCCTTCTCGTTCGCCATGCTCGTGGCCCTCACCGGCTTCGAGATCATGGTGGCGTTCCTCCAGGCCTACATCTTCACCATCCTCGCCGCGGTCTACATAGGCGGCGCCATGCATCCCGAACACTGAGATCCCCGCCTCGGGCTCCTCGCCCGGTCGCAACCCATTGCGGTCACCGGCTCCCGGTGGCGCATCCCCTAGCAACAGGAGAGCAACACCCAATGAGCATCCTCGCCCAGGTCACCTACGAAGCCACCTCCAAGGCCGAAGCGCAGGCCATCAGCGCCGCCGGCATGGCCGGCATCGCCTACGGCCTGGCCACCATCGGTCCGGGTATCGGCATCGGCTACCTCGTGGGTCAGTCCGTGCAGGCCATGGCCCGCCAGCCCGAAGCCGCCGGCATGGTGCGTACCACCATGTTCCTCGGCATCGCCTTCACCGAAGCCCTGGCCCTGATCGGGTTCGTGGTCTTCATCCTCATCAAGTTCGTCTGACCGGTTCGACCGCCTCACCCGGTCGCCGTTTCGGCGCCCCGGCTGGCACCGCACCGTTCACCTCTTCCCCCAACCACCCGACGTCGTCAAGGGAGACCCTTCGTGGTCGCTTTTTCCACGGTCATCCTCGCTGCCACCGAAGCCGGTGAAGCGGTCGCGGAGACCAAGAACCCGATCCTTCCCGTGGCCAGCGAGTTCTTGTGGGCGGCGGTGTTCTTCCTGCTGCTCTGGACGCTCATGAAGTTCGTGCTGCTCCCCCCGGTCCTGAAGGTGATGAACGCCCGCGACGACAAGGTTCGCGAGGACCACCAGGCGGCAGGGCACGCGGAGACGGAACGGGTCTCCAAGCTCGAACAGTACGAGTCGGGCATGGCCGGCGCCCGCTCCGAGGCCATCCGTCTCATCGAGGAGGGCCGGGCCCAGGGTGAGGCGCAACGCCGGGAGGCCGTCACCGCCGCCGAGGCCGAAGTGGCAGTCCAGCGCGCCGCCGCGACCGAGGAGATCGCCGCGGCCAAGACCCAGGCCCGCACCGAGCTCACGAGCAGCATCGCCGACCTGGCCGTCGGTGCGGCCGAGGCCGTCGTGCAGAAGCCCCTCGACCGGGCCGCTCAGGTGCAGGTCGTCGAGGACTACGTCAATCGCGCCGGCTCGCAGAACTAGCGCCGGACCCCAGAGGAGACGCAGATGTTCACGGAAATGGTACTGGCCGCCGTCGGCGAGCCGAACGGTCAGATCCTGCCCCACAAGATCGAAGAGGTCTTCTGGGGGACGGCCGCGTTCTTGATCGTGATGGCCCTGACCGTCTGGAAGGGCGGTCCGGCCATCAAGGGCATGTGGAACGGCCGTATCGAACGCCTCTCCGGCGAGCTCGACACCGCCGCCGAGGCGCGGGCCAACGCCGAGGCCGAACTGGCCCAGGTGGAGGCGTCCATCGCCGACGCCGACAACGAACGGGCCCGCATCCTGAGCGATGCCCGAGAGACCTCAGAGACGGTCAAGACCCAGCTCGTCGCTCGGGCCTCCACCGATGCCGACGACGTACGGCGCCGGGGGCTGGCCGACATCGATGCCACCAAGTTCCAGGCCACCAGCGACCTCCAGGCCGAGATCGGGTTGCTCGCCATGGGCGCGGCCGAGGCCGTGGTGTCCAACAACCTCGACGAGGCCACCCAGACCGAGCTCATCGAGGGGTACATCGCCAGGGTCGGTACGCGCGCATGAGCAACCGCATCCAGTTCTACGCCGACGCCTTCCTCGACGTGCTCCATGCCGAGGGCGGCGCCAACGAGATCGTCGACGAGCTGTTCCGCTTCGCCCGGGTCATCGAGGGCTCCGATGAGCTGCGCGACGCGCTGTCGGACCCGCACCTCCCAGTGGAACGCCGCCAACAGATCGTCGAGGACGTGTTGGCCGAGAAGGCCAGCCCCACCACCATCGGCCTGGTGTCGCTCGTGGTCGCCACCCGTCGGGTGCACGACCTCACCGAGATCGTCGACGCCCTGCTCGAGAAGACCTCGACGCAGGGCAACCGGGTCATCGCTCAGGTGCGCTCGGCCGTGCCTCTCACCGACGACCAGAAGGCCCGCCTGGCCGAGGCCCTCAAGACCAACACCGGCAAGGACGTCGACATCGTCGTGATCGTCGACCCCGACGTCCTGGGTGGACTCGTCACCCAGATCGGCGACACCGTCATCGACGGTTCCGTCCGTCAACGCCTGTCCCAGCTCCGCGAGTCGTTCTGAACCGCTTCGAAGGAAGACGTCCATGGCTGAACTGACCATCAACACCGGCGACATCGCCGCTGCCCTCCAGAAGAACCTGTCGGGGTTCTCGCCCTCGCTCGAGGCGACCCAGGTCGGGCGCGTCCTCGAGGTGGGCGACGGCATCGCCCGCATCTCGGGTCTGCCCGACGTGGGCGTGAACGAGTTGCTCGAGTTCGAGGGCGGCACCGTGGGTCTCGCTCTCAACCTCGACGAGGACTCGATCGGCGCCGTCATCCTGGGTGACGGCGAGTCTGCGGCGGCGGTCGAGGAGGGCAGCCCGGTGCGCGCCACCGGTCGCATCCTCTCGGTTCCCGTGGGCGACGCACTGCTCGGCCGGGTGGTGAACGCCCTCGGTGTTCCCATCGACGGCAAGGGCGCCATCGTCGGTGCCGAACTGCGCCGCATGGAGATCCAGGCGCCCGGCATCACCGGCCGCAAGCCGGTGCACGAGCCGATGCAGACCGGCATCAAGTCGATCGACGCCATGACGCCGATCGGTCGGGGGCAGCGCGAGCTGATCATCGGCGACCGCAAGACCGGCAAGACCACCGTCTGCATCGACACGATCCTGAACCAGAAGGGTCTGGGCGTGAAGTGCATCTACGTGGCCATCGGCCAGAAGTCCTCGACCGTCGCCCAGACCGTGAGCACGCTCCACGAGTACGGCGCCATGGACTACACCGTCGTCGTAGTGGCTCCGGCCTCCGATCCGGCGCCGTTCAAGTACCTCGCCCCCTACGGCGGCTGCGCCATGGGCATGCACTGGATGGACAACGGCGAGCACAGCCTCATCGTGTACGACGACCTGTCCAAGCAGGCCGAGGCCTACCGGCAGCTCTCGCTGTTGCTGCGTCGCCCGCCGGGGCGTGAGGCCTACCCCGGCGACGTGTTCTACCTGCACAGCCGGTTGCTCGAGCGGGCGGCCAAGCTGTCCGACGACCTCGGCGCTGGTTCGATGACCGCCCTGCCCGTCATCGAGACCAAGGCCGGCGACGTGTCGGCCTACATCCCGACCAACGTGATCTCGATCACCGACGGTCAGGTCTACCTGCAGGACGACCTCTTCAAGTCCGGTGTGCGTCCGGCCGTCGACGTGGGCATCTCGGTGTCCCGTGTGGGTGGCGCCGCCCAGATCAAGGCCATGAAGAAGGTCTCCGGCAGCCTGAAGCTCGACCTCGCCCAGTTCCGCGAGCTCGAGGCCTTCGCCGCCTTCGGCTCCGAGCTCGACAAGATCTCGGCGGCGCAGCTCGAGCGGGGCTACCGCCTCACCGAGCTGCTCAAGCAGGGCCTCAATTCGCCGATGCCGATCGAGGAGCAGGTCGTCGTCATCTTCGCCGGCACCAACGGCTACCTCGATGCCATCGAGGTCTCCGACGTGCGTCGTTACGAGACCGATCTGCTCGACTTCATGCGGGGCCGCTTCGGCGCTCTACTCGACGAGATCCGCACCACGGGCGACATGCCCGCCGGCCTCGACGACGCGGTGAAGCTCTTCACCGAGGAGTTCGCGGCCAACGAGGCGGCCGGTGGTTCGATGCCCGACGCCCAGAACCTCGGCGATGCCGACCTCACCAAGGCCGGCGGTCTGGCCGAGGCCACGCTGACCGAGCACGAGGTCACACGCGAGGGAGAGGCCTGATCCATGGCTGGAGGCCAGGAGCGGATTCTTCGTCGGCGCATCAAGAGCGTCGAGTCCACGAAGAAGATCACGCGCGCCATGGAGCTGATCGCCGCCACCCGCGTGGTGAAGGCCCAGGAGCGGGCCGCCTCCTCGCGTCCCTACGCCGAGGAGATCACCGCGGTCATCCTCGACCTGGTCCGCGCGGGGGCGGCGCGTGAGAGCGCGCTGCTGCGCTCCTACGACGAGGCCCGCACCACGGCGATGGTGGTCATCACCTCCGATCGGGGGCTGTGCGGCGCCTACAACTCCACCATGATCCGCAACACCGAGCGCGAGCTGATCGACCGGCGGGCCGAGGGCCTCGACTACGCCCTGTTCGTGGTCGGCAAGAAGGCCCAGACCTACTTCAAGTTCCGGGGCTACAAGATCGAGGAGACCTTTCTCGGGGTCACCGACCAACCCAACTACGACCAGGCTCGCGCCGTGGCCACCGCCGTGCGCCGGCGGTTCGAGGCCGGCGAGTTCCGTGAGGTCGACCTCGTGTACTGGCGATTCCTCTCCTCCGGCAACCAGCAGGCCGTCATCCGCCGCTTCCTGCCGTTGCAGATCGACGCGTCCGAGGTGGAGGGACCTGCCCCCGATCTCGAGTACGAGCCGAACCCCACGGTCATCCTCGACGAGTTGCTCCCCCGCTACGTCGAGGCGCGGATCTACTCGGCCATGCTCGATGCATCGGCGTCCGAGCACGCCGCCCGTCAGCGGGCCATGAAGGCCGCCACCGACAACGCCGATGACCTCAAGACCAATCTCACCCGGGTCATGAACCGCGCCCGCCAGGACTCCATCACCACCGAGATCATGGAGATCGTCAGCGGCGCCGAGGCCCTCAAGGCCGACAAGCGTGATCCTCAAGAGTTGCTGCCGTCGGGGCTGAATCCCGACCACATGTTCCCCACCCACCTCGACCGGCTCGACCAGTCGGCGACGCTCCACTGAGCGACGCGAGTACAGGAGACACCACGCCGATGACCGTTACCGAGAACCTCCGTGAGCTGAAGGATGGCCGTGTCGTGGCCATCGCCGGCCCCGTGGTCGACGTCGAGTTCCCTCGCGGCCACCTTCCCGAGATCAACTTCGCCCTCGAGCTCACCGTCAATGTCGACGGCACCCCCGTCACCGTGGTGGCCGAGGTGGCCCAGCAGATCGGCGACAGTCGGGTGCGCGTCGTCACCATGAAGCCCACCGACGGGCTCACCCGGGGTACCGCCGTGCGCAACACCGGCCAGGGCATCACCGTGCCCGTGGGCACCGCGGTTCTCGGCCATGTGTTCAACGTGATCGGTGAGCCCCTCGACTCCCCACTCACCGACGAGAACGTGGAGCGCTGGGAGATCCACCGCGAGCCGCCGGCGTTCGACACGCTCGAGCCGAAGTCCAACGTCTTCCCCACGGGCATCAAGGTCATCGACCTGCTCACCCCCTACCTGGCCGGCGGCAAGATCGGCCTGTTCGGTGGTGCCGGCGTCGGCAAGACCGTGCTCATCCAGGAGATGATCAACCGGGTCGCCTCCCAGCACGGTGGTGTGTCGGTGTTCGCCGGGGTGGGCGAGCGCACCCGGGAGGGCACCGACCTCTGGATCGAGATGCAGGAGTCCGGCGTCATCGACAAGACGGCGCTCGTCTACGGCCAGATGGACGAGCCGCCGGGCGTGCGCCTCCGTGTCGCCCTGTCGGCGCTCACCATGGCCGAGTATTTCCGCGACGTGCAGAACCAGGACGTGTTGCTGTTCGTCGACAACATCTTCCGGTTCGTGCAGGCCGGTTCGGAGGTGTCCACCCTCCTCGGGCGTATGCCGTCGGCGGTGGGCTACCAGCCCACCCTCGCCGACGAGATGGGCGAGCTGCAGGAGCGCATCACCTCCACCCGGGGTCGGTCCATCACCTCCCTGCAGGCCGTGTACGTGCCCGCTGATGACTACACCGACCCGGCACCGTTCACCACCTTCACCCACCTCGATGCCACCACCGAGCTGTCTCGGAACATCGCGTCCCTCGGCATCTATCCCGCGGTCGATCCGCTGGCTTCCACGTCGAGCATCCTCACCCCCGAGATCGTCGGCCAGCGTCACTACGACGTGGCCCGTCGGGTGCAGGAGGTGCTCCAGCGTTACAAGGAACTCCAGGACATCATCGCCATCCTCGGTCTCGACGAGCTCTCCGAGGAGGACCGCCTCATCGTGAACCGGGCCCGCAAGGTGCAGCGGTTTCTGTCGCAACCGTTCTTCGTGGCCGAGGTCTTCACCGGCATTCCTGGCATCTTCGTGCCCGTCGAGGAGACGGTCGACTCCTTCACCCAGCTGATCGAGGGCGAGCTCGACGACCTTCCGGAGCAGGCCTTCCTGAACGTGGGCGACGCCGACGCCGCCCGCGCCAAGGCCCGTGAGCTCGAGGCCAACGCCTGATGCCGTTGCAGGTCGAGCTCGTGTCGCCCGAGCGCACGTTGTTCGAGGGCGAGGCCACCATGGTGCGCGCCCGCACGGTGGGTGGGGGCGACATCGCCTTCCTCCCCGGTCACTCGCCGTTCGTGGGGGCGCTCGAGACCTGGACCCTCGAGATCGCCCTGGTCGACGGCTCCACCGAACTGGCGGCAGTGCACGGTGGGTTCGTCGAGGTCAGCGACGACAAGGTGAAGGTGCTGTCTAACCTGGCCGAGCTGTCGGGCAGCATCGACGTGGATCGGGCCCGTCGGGCCAAGGAAGCAGCCGAAGCCGCTCTGGCCAAGGGTGACGACGTGGAAGCCGAGGCCGGCCTGCGCCGGGCCCACGCCCGCCTGGTGGCCACGGGCAACGCCGCCTGAGCCCCCGGCCAGCGACTCAGTCGTCGATGCGGATGTTCTCGAGGCCGGCGATCGGTTCGGGGTAGCGCATGTTCAGGTGTTCGAGGGCGTCGATCAGGATGCCCGACACCACCAGGTTGCGGTACCACTTGCGGTCGGCGGGGATCACGTACCAGGGCGCATCGAGGGTCGACGTGGCCTCGATGGCGTCCTCGTAGTGGCTGCGGTTGAAGATCACCAGCCGCCCGTCGCGAGGGGTGTGCTCGTGCACCCGCCACAGATAGTCGTGGGCCAACTCCTCGTTGTTGGGGCGCTTGAAGTTGGCCACCTTCACCCCGAGCGGGTTGATGGCGCGAAAGACGTGCTTGATGGTGCCGTCCTTGCCCGACGTATCCATGCCCTGGAGCACCACCAACATCTTGTGCTTGCCCTCGGCGTAGAGCATCTGTTGCAGATCGCCCAGGCGCTGGTTCAGTTCGGGGAGGAGTGCCGCAGCCTCCTCCTTGCCGCCGTCGAAGCCGTCGGTGGTGCCGGTCGGCCGATCCGGGAGCTTCATCTTGGTGCCGGGGGCGACGCGGTAGGTGGTGGGGTCGAGGGGACGGGCGGCCATGGTTCCTTCTCGCCGGCCAGCTCCGGCGCGCCTTCACCCATGCCGCGGGCGGCGGGGGCCGATCAGCGTTTGCGACGCTCGGAGAGCCGCCGACCGACCATGCTGCCGACGCTGCGGGCGGCGTTGTCGACGGTGATCTTCGGGGTGGGATCGGCGGCTGGTGCGGGCGCGGGCTTCGGTTCGGGACCGGCCGGTTCGGGACCGGGCTTCGACGTCGCCGTGATGGGCCTGCGAGCGGCGCGCACGGCCTTGCCGACGACGGCTCCCGCGGCGCGGCCCTTGGCCTCGAGGTCGTTCGGTCGCGGGGCGGAGCCCTCGCCCAGGCCCCGTTGGAAGTGGCGTGAAGTGGTGACCCCGGCGCCCAGCATCCGAAACGACAACATCAGCACGATCACCCCGAGGAGCACGGGCCGGATCCACCCGACCGGTGAGTCGGGCTCGCCGGCGACGCCCAACAGCGCCCCGACGGCCAGGGTGGTGGCCAGCACCGATGGGATGGCGACGAGCCAGAAGAGACGGTCCCGCCAGATCGGTCGGTGGTAGTGACGAAGCACGCCGCGCCGTCGCTTCTTCGGTGTCGTTCGGGAGCGGCGGGCCATCGGCTCACGGTACCCGCGGGCCGGTCGCCTCAGTCGAGGTCGAGGCCGAGCATGCCGATGGCGTTGCCGCGGGCGATCTTGTAGACGTCCTCGTCGGGCAGGTCGCGCACCATGTCGGTGAAGATGTCCTTGGTGTCGGGCCAGGTCGAGTCGGAGTGCGGGTAGTCGGTCTCGAAAGTGACGTTGTCGACGCCGATGTCGTGCAGGTTCTTCAGGCCGAAGTTGTCGCGGAAGAAGCACGCGTACACCTGGCGCCGGAAGTAGAACGACGGCGGCTCGGGCACGGCTTCCTTGTCGAAGGCCCAGCCCCGGAACTCGCGCCACACGCTGTCGGCCCGCTCCAGGGCGTAGGGGATCCAGCCCATCTGGCCCTCGGAGTAGGCCAGCTTCAGGGTGGGATGACGCACCAGGATGCCGGAGTACAGCCAGTCGGCCAGTGAGCCCATGGCGTGGTTGAAGCTGAGGGTGGCCTGCACGCCGGCGGGGGCGTCGGGTGACGTGGCCGGCATCCGCGACGACGAGCCGATGTGCATGTTGATGACCGTGTTGGTCTCGGCGCAGGCCTGGAAGAAGGGCTCCCATTCGCCGGAGTGGATGCTGGGCAGGTCGAGGAAGGACGGGATCTCGCTGAAGCACACGGCGCGCACGCCGCGAGCGGCGTTGCGGTGGATCTCGGCGGCGGCGAGCCGGGCGTCCCACAGCGGGATGATGACGAGGGGGACGAGGCGACCAGCGCCGGCGCCACCGCACCACTCCTCGACCATCCAGTCGTTGTAGGCCTGCACGCACAGCAGGGCCAGCTCGCGGTCCTTGGCCTCGAGGAAGGTCTGGCCGCAGAAGCGGGGGAAGGTGGGGAAGCACAGCGACGCCTCGGTGTGGTTGGCGTCCATGTCGGCGAGGCGGGCGGTCTGGTCCCAGCAGCCCTTGCGCATCTCGTCGTAGGTGACGGGGAGCAGGGTGCGTTCCTCGGGGGGGAAGCCCACGGCGGCGATGATGCGTCGCATGGGTATCTTGAGGTCCTCGTAGCACCAGAAGTCGGCGAACTTCCCTTCGTCGGAGCTGTCATCAACGATGTCGAAGCTGTACTGCATGCCGTTGAACTGGAGGTTGGCCACGCGAAGCCGTTCGACGCGGGGGCCGATCGCCTTGTACTTGGCCGGCAAACGGTCCTGCCACACCCGGGGCGGTTCGATGATGTGGTCGTCGACGCTCACGAACCGGGGGATGACCCGTTCGGTGGCGGTCTCGGTGGGGTCCGGAGCGGTCAGCGTCATCGGGTCTCCTGCGGGCGAGGGCGGAACCGGGAGCGCCTCGGCCCCGGTGACGGTCAGTGTAGGAGAAAACCTGACGACCCGTCAGGTTGTGACCGATGACGGGGTTCGGGAGCCCGGATCGGGGTCCGCCTGGAACTGACGACCCGTCAGATGGTGCCCTACGATCACCAGGTGCGTTCCCGCCGGGGAGCGGCGCTCGCCGGACCCTGCGGAGCCCTCATGGACCTGAACTTCACCGAGGCCGAAGAGGCCTTCCGGGCCGAGGCCCGGGAGTGGCTGGAGGCCAACGTGCCCCACGATCTGCCGTCGGGAGACACCGCCGAGGGGTTCGCCCTCCATCTCGAGTGGGAGAAGAAGCTGGCCGCCGACCGCTGGTCGGTGGTGTCCTGGCCGGAGGAGTACGGCGGTCGTGGCGCCTCGGTGTGGGAGTGGTTGATCTTCGAAGAGGAGTACTACCGCACCGGCGCCCCGCAGCGGGTGACCCAGAACGGGATCTTCCTGCTGGCCCCGACTCTGTTCGAGTTCGGCACCGACGCCCAGCGGGCCCGCTTCCTCCCCGCCATGGCCGCGGCCGACGACCTCTGGTGCCAGGGATGGAGCGAGCCCGACGCCGGCTCCGATCTCGCCGGTATCAAGAGCCGGGCCGTACGCGACGACGCCGCCGGCGGCTGGCGCATCACCGGCCAGAAGACCTGGACCACTCGCGGCGCCTTCTGCAACTGGTTGTTCGGGCTGTTTCGCACCGATCCCGAAGCCGAACGGCACCGGGGGATGACCTATCTGATGGTGCCTCTCGACGCCGAGGGGGTCACCGTTCGCGGCGTGGGTCGCCTCGATGGTGACGAGGGCTTCGCCGAGGTGTTCTTCGACGACGTCTTCGTGGCCGACGACCTCGTTCTGGGGGAGGTCGACCAGGGGTGGGGTGTGGCCATGGCCACCACGTCGACGGAGCGGGGCCTCACCCTGCGCTCGCCCGGCCGGTTCTGCGCCGCCGCCGACCGGTTGATCGACCTCTACCGGCGCCGTGCCGCTCTGGCCGCTACCGGCGATCCGACCGCCGTCGCGGCGGCGGACCTGAGCTTGCGCGACGACGTCACCCAGTCGTGGATGGAGGCCGAGGCCTACCGCCTGGCGACCCTGGCCGACGTCACCGCCGTGGCGGAGGGCAACTCGCAGGGCGCCCGGTCCAGCCTCACCAAGATCTTCTGGTCCGAACTCGACGTGCGCCTGCACACCACCGCCCTGCGCCTGCTCGGACCCACCGCCGAGTTGGTCGACGGTTCGCCGGGCTCGGTGGACGGCGGCGGCTGGATGAAGGGTTTCGAGTTCTCGTTGTCCGGCCCGATCTACGCGGGCACCAACGAGATCCAACGCAACGTCGTCGCCGAGCGCGTGCTCGGCCTGCCCCGGAAGTAGGACCCGTGCGCTTCGCTTTCACCGACGATCAGTTGCTGTTCCGCGACACCGTGGCCGACATGCTGGCCAAGGAGTGCTCACCCGAGGCCGTGCGCTGGGCCTGGGCCGACGAGACCGGTCGTAGCCCTGAGCTGTGGTCGGCGCTGGCCGAGATGGGCGTCGTCGGCCTCACCGTGCCGGAGCCTTTCGGTGGTTTCGGGCTCGGCGAGCTCGACCTGCTCCCGATCCTCACCGAAGCCGGCCGGGTGGCCTTCCCGGGACCGCTGCTCGAGACCACCGCCGTCGCCGCGCCGCTGTTGGCCGAGTCGGCACCGGCGGCCCTGGCCGAGGCGTGGCTGCCCAAGGTGGTCGAAGGCGACGCCGTGCTCACCGTACAGTTGGCGGGGCAACCGTTCGTGGCCGATGCCCACGTCGCCGATCTGCTGTTGGCCCAGAGCGAAGACCGGATCGTGGCGGTGGCCGCCGAGCGCCTGCGCCTCACGCCCGAGACGTCGCTCGACGGGGCTCGTCGGCTCTTCTCCGCCGAATGGGACGTCGCCGACGAGGAACTGATCGTCGACGGTGAGGACGGTCGGGCGGCGGCCGACCGGGCCTTCGACCGGGGCGCGCTGGCCGCCTCGGCGTTGCTGCTGGGCCTGGCTGAGAACCTGCTGGCCACCACCGTCGACTATGTGATCTCCCGCCGCCAGTTCGGTGTGCCCATCGGGTCGTTCCAGGCGGTGAAGCACCACCTGGCCGATGCCGAGCTCCAGCTGTCGTTCGCCCGTCCGGTGGTGGCCAACGCCGCCTATTCGATGGCCAACGGCCTGCCCACCGCGTCGCGTGACGTGTCGATGGCCAAGTGCATGGCTTCCGATGCCGCACTCGTGGTGGCAGCCAAGGCGCTGCAGTGCCACGGCGCCATCGCCTACACCGTGGAGTACGACGTGCACATGTGGCTCAAGCGGGTGTGGGCGCTGGCCGCCTCGTGGGGTGACGCCGCCTGGCACCGCCGTCGCGTCGGCCACTTCGTTCTCGGCGACTGAACCAGGTGCCCGATCGATGATTCGGGCTGCGACGCAGGATGACCTGGCCGGGATCGCCGCGTTGATCTGCGAGCTGGCCGAGTACGAGAAGATGACCGACGAGGTGGTCTGGACGATCGACCAGCTCGACCGCCACCTCTTCGGACCGGATCCGGCCGCACACGTGCTGCTGGCCGCGACCGACGACGGTGAGGTGGTGGGGATGGCTCTTTGGTTCCGCACCTTCTCGACGTTCCTCGGCCTTCCGGGCATCTGGCTCGAGGACCTGTTCGTGCGCCCCGAGCATCGTGGGGGCGGGCACGGCTCGGCGTTGTTGCTGCACCTCCGGACCCTCACCGCCGGTCGGGTCGAGTGGACCGTGCTCGACTGGAATGCCCCGTCGATCGCCTTCTACGAACGCCTGGGCGCCCGCCCCGTCGACGGCTGGACCCGTTACCGCTGGATGCCTTAGGGCTCGAGCAATGTCCGTCCGAACGTCTGGATTGCCCATCCACCGAGGATCAGGCGGGCGGATGGGCGTTCCGAGGTGGGCCCTTCCGGCATCCGCCCCATGAGGTCAGGCGAATCGGCCGAGGTCGACAGCTCCTGCTACCGGCGACGGCATAGACAAAACGATATGTACGGGTAGACTGCCGGTGTGGAAGCGAAGGAGCTCATCCGGTGGGCCCGGCGACGACAGGGATTGAGTCAGGCCACGCTGGCGGCGCGGGCCGGCACCAGCCAGCCGGTGATCTCGGCCTACGAGCACGGCCGGCGCGACCCCACCACCAACACCCTGCGCCGCCTCGTCGCTGCCACTGGCGAGCGCCTCGAGCTCCGCCTCGCCGCGGAACCACTGGCTGTTCCACCGGCGAACACCCCCGCCGAGCACGCGGCGCGCCTCGTGGACGTCCTCCTGCTGGCCGACGCCATCCCCACGCGGCCGCGTCCGGCCCTCGCCTTCCCTCGTATCGCCTCCACGTGACCGTCCTGTCACTCCCCGACAAGGTGGTGGCGATCCACGAGGCCCTCACCGCCGTCCCCCATGCCTTCGGAGGCGCCCTGGCCCTCGCCTACCACGCCGAACCCCGGGCCACCGTCGACATCGACCTCAACGTCTTCGTGCCGGCCGAACGGGCCGCCGAGGTGCTCGATCCCCTCGCCGCCGTCGGAGTCGACACCACCGACGCCCTTGCCGCCGCCGAACGCGACGGGCAGGTGCGGGTGATGTGGGATCGCACGCCGATCGACCTGTTCTTCGCCTACGACCCGTTCCACGACGCCGCCCGTCGTGGTGCTGTCGAGGTGCCCTTCGCCGAGACCACGATCCGGGTGCTCTCGGCCGAGCACCTTGCCGTCTGCAAGGCGGTGTTCGACCGCCCCAAGGACTGGGTCGACATCACCACCATGCTCGACGCCGGCACTTCCGTCGACACCGCCGAAGTGCTCCGCTGGGTCGGTCGCATCGCCGGCGACACCGACGCCCGCTACGACCGCATCGCCGCGCTGCTGACGTTGCGAGGTTGACCGCTCGACGCTGCCGGCTGAGGTGCGGCGGCCGGCTGGTGGCCTCACGTCGTGGGCGCCCGGTGCCACCGTGGGCCCGGCGATCTCAGGTCGGTGGCGCGTTGGGGACCAGCGAGGCCAGCGTCGCGGGAAGGCCCGGCGTGTCGTCGTAGGTCTGGCCCGATCCGCTGCACGGGGTGCCCTGGCCCGATGCCTGGCCCAGCTCGGGGGTGAGCTTGGGGTTCGAGGCGCTGAAGATGCCCCATGGGCTCTCGCACCCGGGCACCACCCAGGCGTGCGACATCCACGCGTCCGTGCCGCCGTTCTTCCTTCCGCCCCGGGCGGCGCAGTCCTCGGCGGTGGTGCTCGAGCCCCCGACGACCAGCGTGCCCTTCACGCACAGCCCGATGTGCTGGTGATACTCCACGTTGCCGCCGGTGAAACCCACCGTTGGGGCCTGTCCATTGCTGCTCATCAGGTAATAGCTGAGGCCCACCATCGTGGCGTCGTCACCGGTGCCGTCGTAGAGCAGCATCTCCGGCTTGTCGATCTCGAAGGTCTGGTCGACGTAGCTGAAGTTCATCCAGTGCGAGGCGATGTCGGGGATGTAGGTGGTGACCATCACGTACCCCGCAGCCTTGGCTTCCACCGGGGTGGGGTACCGGGCCGCCACGGTCCGGGCCTGGTCGATCTCGCCCCGGAGGGTTTCGCACTGGCGGAGTTCGGTCATCGGTGCCCAGGACTGGGGGCCCTTGTGCTCGGCGTGAGCGCCACCACCCGCCGCGGCGGTGGTAGGGGCGGGTGCCGCGGCCGTCTCGCCGGTGCCCGTTCCGGAAGGAGCGGGGGTCGCGTCGGGGGAGTGGTCGTGGCTGCCGGCGTCGAGGTCGATGCCGGCATCGACGGCCTCGCGGTAGTAGCTGGCGGAGTTGAAGCCGAGGTCGCAGCGCGCCGGGCTGTCGGCCGCCGTGTGTGCGTGGTCGTGGCCGTCGCCCTCGCCGCCGACGGCGACCCCGGCCGACGCCGTGGGCGAGCCGGTGAGGCTCGCCGTGCTGGCACCGACCAACCCGGCCACCACCAGCAACGCCGCCGCGGCCGGAGCGCCGAACTGGATCATCCTCACCCCGGGCCCGGCCTCGGTGCTGCGGTACAGACGGGGCCCGGCGAGGGCCAGCGCTGCGCCGAGCACCACGCTCACCAGGCCGCCGACGAAGAGCACGTGGCCGAGGTTCTCGAGGTTGAGAGCCCTGTCGGCGCCGAGGTTTTCGGACGCGTGCAGCCAGGCGTCGATGGCCAGCCCGCTGACCTGCGCGATGGCCCCGCCGACGACCATGGCCAAACCGATCTTACGTGCGTCCATCGTCTGGTCTCCCTGGGTTCGGCGATACCGAACCTGAGTGACAACCGTACCCGTGACTCCCGACACACGCGGTGCTGCCGGCGCGCCGGCGTTCAGCGGAGGGTCAGGTCGGGGCGGCGGGGGATACTGACGCGGTGACCGCCACCGCCACCGTCGCCGATCTCGTCGCCCACTGCCTGCTGGCCCAAGGAGCCCGGCGGGTTTTCCGCGCCCCCGGCAGCGAGATGCCGGCCCTGGCCGGGCTCGACGAGGTCGCCGTCCCCACAGCCGAGTTGGCGTCCATCCTGGCTGATGCCGATGGGCGCCTGGCCCGAGGGGTGGGCGCGGGTCCCGGGGTGGCGTTCCTCGACGGTCGCCGCCTGCGCCTGTCGTCCCAACCGGGTGAGCGTGTCGAGGTGCACGAGGTCTTCGACGTGGTGTCGGTCCCCGCGACGCTGGCCGGCTGGACCCTCGGGGAGGTCCACGCCACCGCCGAGTACGACCTGTTCGTCGACTTCTTCGCGCCGGCCCCCGACGGACTCGAGCCGGTGGCCCTCGACGCAGCCTCGGATCAGCTCCTCACCCTGTCGCCGACGCTGGCCGACTTCGCCACGATGCTGCTCGTCGGACCGGGCGTGGCCCGCGCTGGTCAGTCCGACGCCGTGGCCGAGGCGGCCCGCCGCACCGGGGCCGGTGTCGTGGCCACGCTCGGGGCGGTCGGAGTCCTGGCCGTCGACGACCCCGCCTGGTGTGGCGTCGTGGGCCTGCAAGCCGATGACACCACTCGCTCCGGCCTGGCCGGCGCCGAGCTGGTGATCGCCGCCGGGGTCGACCCGGCCGAGGCCGTCGACCTGCTGCCCGACGGCGCCCAGGTTCTCGACGTGGAGCCGTGGCACCTCGGGCTGATGGCCCGCCACTGGCCCGACCCCGACGAGAGGTCGGCGGGCTCCCCGCTCACTCGACAGCTCGCTGAACTGGTCGACGGCCCACCCGACCCCACCCTCCCGATGAGCGCGGTCCGGGCGACGACCGAGGTCCTCTCGGCGGTCGCCGATGGTGGGGTCGTCGCCGCCGACGCCGGCCCCGCCGGACTGTGGCTGGCGCGGGGTCTGGCCTCGACCACTGCCCGCGTCGTTGTGCCGGCCCGACCGGCACCGGGGTTCGCCGCTGCGGCAGCTTTCGTGGAAGCGCTGTCCGGACGCCCGGCCCTGGCCGTCACCACGGCGCCGGTCGATCCGCTCACCGATGCTGTGCTCACCCTCGCCGCCGACCTCGAGCTGCCTCTCGTCGTCGAGGTGTGGGGGGCCGACGCCTCGTGGGCGTCCCCCGACGAGCACACCCCCCGGCTGGCCGCCGCCCTTACCGCCGGTGGGGTGCACCGGTTGGCCGTGCCCGTCGACCTCAGCGGCACCCGCGCCCTCGTGGAGCTGGCCGGCCCGGTGGCGGCCTGGTCCCGCGACCGTTGAGGTCGCCTCGCCGGCCGGTGGTGCGGCCCCCCGAAGTAGAGTCCCGCCCACATGTCGCGGTGGCCGTCATGGACGGTTGGGCCGCGCCGACCAGGGGGAGACCATGGCCACCGTGCCCGACACGTTCAACTTCGCCGACCTCTGGGAGGCCGTGACCGAGCGCGTCCCCGAGCGGGAGGCGCTCGTGTGCGGCACCGATCGGCGCACCTACGCCGAGCTCGAGGAGAACGCCAACCGTCTCGCCCACTGGATGCTCGAACAGCAGGTGCGGCCGGGCGACCACGTCGGCCTCTACCTCACCAACTCGGTGGAGTGGGTCGAGGCCTTTCTCGCCTGCTTCAAGATCCGGGCCGTTCCCATCAACGTGAACTACCGCTACGTGGCCGAAGAGTTGGCCTACCTCTTCGCCGACGCCGGCGTCGTGGGCATCCTCGTCGACCGGGGGTTCACCGACCGTTTGCCCCAGGTCACCCCCGCCCTGCCCGACCTGCGCTGGGCCCTCGTCGTCGACGACGCCACCGACGGCGACCCCGCCTCGCTCGAAGCAACAGCCCTCCACGTGGAGGCTTACGCCGCGGCGTTGGTCGCGGGCTCACCGCAGCGGGGGTTCGGGCCCCGCTCGGGTGATGACCTCTACGTCATCTACACCGGCGGGACGACCGGCATGCCCAAGGGCGTCGTGTGGCGCCACGAGGATGCGCTCTACTCGTGCATCGGCGGTGGCGACCCGATGCGCATGCTCGGCCCGATCACCGAGCCGGCTCAGATCATCGACCGCATCATCCCCGGCTTCGTGTTCCAGCCGGTCGCGCCGCTCATGCACGCCGCCGGCCAGTGGACGGTGCTCGGCTGGCTGCTCTGCGGTGGCAAGAACGTACTGATGGAGGGCAGCCTCGACCCCGCCGAGGTGTGGCGCACCATCGAGCGCGAGGGCATCAACACGATCAGTGTGGTGGGCGACGCCGTGCTCAAGCCGATGCTCGACGCCTGGGAGAACGAAGGTCCGTTCGACGCTTCGTCGCTCCTGGCCATCGGCTCGGGCGGGGCGCCGCTCACCCCTTCCACCCGGGCCCGGGCCCTGAGGCTGCTGCCGACGATCACCCTCACCGACGGCTACGGCTCGTCGGAGACCGGCGCCCAGAGCAGCCGTCGCTTCACCAGGGACGGCGGGCCCGAGAACTTCTCGGAGATGGGCGAAGGCCACAACACGGCGGTGATCGACCCTCTCACGGCCACGATCGTCGAACCGGGCAGCGAGGTGGTGGGCCGCATCGGTCGACGGGGCCACATCCCGTTGCGCTACCACAACGACCCGGAGAAGACGGCCGAGACCATCCTCGAGATCGACGGCGACCGCTGGATCCTCACCGGCGACCAGGCCACCGTGGCCGCCGACGGATCCATGACGCTGCTCGGACGGGGTTCGGCCTGCATCAACACCGGGGGGGAGAAGGTCTACCCCGAGGAGGTCGAAGCGGTGATCGCCGGGCACGACGCCGTGTTCGACGTGGTCGTGGTCGGCGCCCCCGACGAGCGCTGGGGTGAGCGGGTGACCGCCGTCGTGCACGTCCGGACCGGGCACACCCTCACCCTCGATGACCTCGACGCGCACTGCCGTCCCCATCTCGCCGGCTACAAGCTGCCGCGGGCACTGGTGGTGGTCGACGCCGTCGTGCGCTCCCCGGCCGGCAAGGCCGACCACCGTTGGGCCAAGGCCATCGCCGCCGACGCCTGATGTCGGTGCGTCATCGGGCTCGATCGAGGTCTGACAGGATGCCGCCATGACCGACATGGGGGACGTTGTGGGTAGTGGGGGTCCACGTCGATGACCGGCGACGAGAACAGTCGGACCGGTCCGCTCGCCGGGGTCACCGTGGTGGAACTGGCGGGCCTCGGCCCCGCGCCGTTCGGAGCGATGGTGCTGGCCGACTACGGGGCCGACGTGATCTGTGTCGACCGGCCCTCGAAGGCCAGTGGTGCCCCGATCGAGTCGGCCCGGATGGGGGTGTCGAATCGTGGGCGTCGGGCCATCACCGTCGACCTGAAGTCCCCCGAAGGAGTCCAGGTCATTTGCCGGCTCACCGATTCGGCTGACGTGTTCGTGGAGGGCTTCCGGCCCGGTGTGTGCGAGCGCCTCGGCCTCGGCCCCGACGACCTCTGCGACCGCAACCCCGGCCTCGTGTACGCCCGTATGACCGGCTGGGGCCAGACCGGGCCCTGGGCGGCCCGGGCCGGGCACGACATCGACTACATCTCCCTGGCCGGGCCCCTCGCCCACATCGGCCGGGCCGACCAGCCCCCCACCGTTCCGCTCAACCTGGTGGGTGACTTCGGTGGCGGCGGGCTGCTCATGGCCCTGGGCGTGTGCGCGGCTCTGGTGGAGCGCGCCCGTTCCGGCCTCGGTCAGGTCATCGACGTGGCCATGGTCGATGGCGCCGCCCTCATCTCTGCGCCCATGGTGCCGGCCTACCTCGGGGGCACCTTCACCGACCAGCGCGGCACGAACATGCTCGACTCCGGCGCCCCTTGGTACGACGTGTACGAGACGTCCGACGGCGGGTGGTTGGCCGTGGGCGCCATCGAGCCGCAGTTCTACGTCGAGCTGCTCGACGGGTTGGGGTTGGCCGGCGCCGATCTGCCCGACCAGCACGACCGCGACGGTTGGCCGGTCCTGCGCGACCGCTTCGCCGCGATCATCGGGGCCCGCACCCGCGACGATTGGGAGGCCACGTTCGACGGGCGCGACGCCTGCGTGGCCCCCGTGCTCACCTACGCCGAGGCCGCCGACCACCCTCACCTCGTCGCCCGGGGCACCTACCTGCGTCCCGACGGCGTGGTGCAGCCCGCGCCCGCCCCGCGGTTCTCGCGCACCCCGGCGCTCGTCGACCGGCCGCCGGTCCCCCCGGGGTACGACACCGACGAGGTGTTGGCCGCCGCCGGTTTCGCAGCCGACGAGATCGCCGCCCTCCGCGCCACCGCCACCATCGCCTGAACGCGAGAGAGGGCCCGGCCGGAGCCGGACCCTCTCACCCACCGCCAGGGCCGCGGCCCGGGGGACTAACCCCCGATGGGGAGGTCGATGCCGCCGGGCAGCGAGATCGTCTTGTCCTCGCAGTAGGCGTGGATGCCTTCGGGGCCGAGCTCGCGGCCGATGCCGGAGTTCTTGAACCCGCCGAACGGGCCGTTGAAGTCCATGCCCTGGGTGGTGTTCACCGCGAACGTGCCGGTGCGCACCTTGCGGGCCACGTCGATGCCCTTGGCGATGTCGGCGGTGTACACCGCGCCGGCCAGGCCGTAGTCGCTGTCGTTGGCGATGGCGATGGCTTCTTCGAGGGTGTCGTAGGGGATCAGCGACAGCACCGGTCCGAAGATCTCCTCTCGGGCGATGGTCATCGAGTTGTTCACGTCGGCGAAAAGGGTCGGCGTCACGAAGTGGCCGGTTCCCTCGTTGTCGACGCGGGGTCCGCCCACCACCACGGTGGCGCCCTCCTCGATGCCCTTGGCGATGTAGCCCTCGACGCGCACCCGCTGGCGTTCGGCGATCAGCGGGCCCACCAGGTTCTCGGGCTGGGCCGGATCGCCCACGGTCTGGGCCGACACGGCGGCGGCCAGCGCGTCGCGGATCTCGTCGTAGCGGCGGCGCGGGGCCAGAATCCGGGTGAGGGCCACGCAGGCCTGCCCGTTGTTCATGAGGCCACCACCGATGAGATGGGGGATGGTCTCTTCGAGGTTGGCGTCCTCGCACACGATGGCGGCGGACTTACCACCCAGTTCCAGGGTGCAGCGCTTCAGCTGCTCCCCGCAGATGGCGCCGATCTTGCGGCCGGCGGCGGTGGAGCCGGTGAAGCTCACCTTGTCGACGTCGGGGTGGCGCACCAGGTGCTCGCCCACCTCGCGGTCGGCGGCGACGATGTTGACGACACCGGCGGGCACGCCGGCCTCGACCAGGATCTCGGCCAGCACGTTGGCGTCGAGCGGGGTCTCGGGAGCGGGCTTGATGATGATGGTGCTACCCGAGGCCAGCGTGGGACCGACCTTCAGCGAGGTGATGAACAGCGGCACGTTCCACGGGATGATGCCGGCCACCACACCGACCGGCTCGCGGCGCACGATGATCTGCCCGCCCAGGGAACCGTCACGGCGCTCCTCGAAGGCGAAGGCCCGGGTGTGGGCGGCGAAGGCGTCGAGGATCATGCTCGCGGCCAGGACCTGCCCGAACATCGAGAAGTAGTAGGGCGCACCCACTTCGTCGGTGATGAGGTTGGTGAACTCGTCCTGGCGCTGCTTGATGCCATCGGACACGCGCACGATGAGGTCGGCGCGCTGCTCCTGGGTCCAGGTCGACCACTCGCCGGCCAGCGCGGCCTTGGCGGCGGCGACGGCGCGATCCATGTCCGCGGCGGTGGCGACCGGCACCGAGCCGATGACCTCCTCGGATGTGGGCGAGGTGACCTTCAGCGTGTCGCCGCCGGCTGGGTCGACCCACTCGCCACCGATGAAGAACTTGTCGTAGGTGTGCATTGGCATTCCCCCTGTGGGGGCAGCGGGGGTGCCGCTGCCGATTGGCGTCTCTGGGCAGGTGTGTTGGTGGTGCCGACGGGTCACTGCAACAGCGGCGCTCGGCGCCGCTCACTCTACCGTCGTCCCCTGCGAGCGTTCCCCTCGGGCTCGCGTGCCGGGGGGGAGGGCGTCAGCCGGCGGCCTCGGCCAGCTTCTTCGCCCACGGGTAGTCGGGCTTGCCGCTCGGCGAGCGTTGGATGGCGTCGACCAGGTGCAGCACCCGCGGCACCTTGTAGCCGGCCAGGTGCTTCTTGGCGTGGGCGCTGAGGTCGTCGAGCTCGACGGTCATGTCGTCACGGGGCTGCACGACTGCGGTGACCTTCTGGCCCCAACGCTCGTCGGTCACCCCCACCACGAGGCAGTCGTACACCGCCGGGTGGCCCTTCAGCACCTGCTCGACCTCTTCGGGGTAGACCTTCTCGCCGCCGGTGTTGATGCAGACCGAGCCGCGGCCCATGAGGCTGATGGAGCCGTCCTCCTCGACCATTGCGAAGTCGCCAGGGATGGCGTAGCGCTTGCCGTCGGCGGCGATCACGAAGGTCTCGGCGGTCTTCTTCGGGTCCTTGTAGTAGCCGATCGGGATGTTGCCGCTACGGGCCATCTTGCCGACCACTCCCGACCCGGGCTCGACCGGCTTCAGGTCGTCGTCGAGCACCAACGTGTCGTTCATGGGGTTGACGGTGGGGCCGCCCCCGCGGTTGACCTGGCCCTTGGTGACGATGATGGTGCCGTTGAAGCCGCTCTCGGTGGCCCCCACGGAATCGGTCACGATGAGGTTCGGGAAGCGGTCGAGGAACTGGTCCTTCACCGTCGACGAGAAGATGGCGGCGGTCGAGCTCACCGCGAACAACGACGAGAGGTCGGGCACCTCGCCCTTGCTCTCCATGTCGGCGAGCGCCTCGATCATGGGTCGGCCCATGGCGTCGCCGACGATGAGGATGGTGTTGACCTTCTCCCGTTCGATGGTGCGCCACACCTCGTACGGGTCGAACTTGGGCAGCAGCACGCAGGTGTTGCCCTGGAACATCTGGCCCACGGTGCCCACGAACGCCGCGCCGTGCATGAGCGGCGGGATGTTCATCATCACCATGGGGGCCTTGCCCGGTGCGGCCTGGGCGTGGTGGAACTCGTCGGGCACGGGCTGGCGGGTGATCATGTCGATGCCGCCGGCCAGGGCGAAGAAGATGTCGGCGCTGCGCCACATCACCCCCTTGGGCATGCCCGTCGTCCCACCGGTGTAGATGATGACCTGGTCGTCGTCGCTACGGGGGCCGAAGTCGCGTTCGGCGGAGTTGGCGGCCAGGGCGTCGGCCAGGTCGACCGAGCCCAACCCGTCGTCGTCGGCCCCGGAGCCGTCGTCCATACGCACCATCGTCTTGAGCAGCGGCAGTTCGTCTCGTACCTCGGCCACCAGGTGCCCGAACCGGGCGTCGTAGAAGAGCGCCACCAGATCGGCGTTGTCGAACAGGTAGCGGAGTTCGTCGGCCACGTATCGGAAGTTGATGTTCACCGGGACGGCGCGGGCCTTCACCACACCGAGGAGGGCCTCGACCCACTGGATGGAGTTGAGGCCGTAGATGCCGACGTGGTCGCCGGGCTGCACGCCGTTGGCGATCAGGTGGTGGGCCAGGCGGTTGCCGGCGTCTTCGAGTTGGGCGAGGGTTCGATGCTCGCCTTCGCACGCCAGCCCGACCCGGTCGGGCACCGCGTCAACGGTGTGTTCGAAGAGATCCGCGAAGTTGTAAGCCATGGGGACCGATGGTAGGGCACGGTGCCCGCGGTCACAGCACCGACTCAGGCGGCGCCGAGAGCCGCCTCGGTCATGGCCCGGAACGCCGGTTCGAGCTGGCCGACGATGCTCCACGCGTCGGGTACGAGCGCGCTGGCGGTGAGCAGGCCCACGTCGAGATGGTCCTCGTAGCTCATGACGGTGAGGTTGAGCCCGACGCCCTCGGCCACCGGGCCCATCGGGTAGAGCCTGAGGGCCCGGGCCCCGCCCAGGTAGATCGGCACCGGTGGACCGGCCACGTTCGACACGATGGCGTTCACTGCTGGTCGGTGGCGGTCGGCCATGCCGGCTCGGGAGTAGAGCTCCATCACCGTTCCCAGGCTGATGGGGTCGAGCATCTCGGCGAGATGAACCATGGTCATCTCGCCGAACAGACGCTGCTCGGTCTTGGCCGCTAGTGCATCCTTGCTCGTCGCCGCGAGGCAGTCGAGGGGATCGGCGAGCTCGGTGTGCAGCGGTACGAACATCAGCGACAACACGTTGCCGGTCTCGCCCTGATGGCCAGCGCCGCGCACCGAGACCGGGCAGGCCGACATGAGGGGGGTGTCGGGAAGGGCGTCGAGCTCGAGCAGGTGTCGTCGCAGGGCGCCGGCGGCCACGGCCAGCACCACGTCGTTGAGCTTGGTGCCGGTGGCTCGCCGGACCTGCTTGAGCTCGTCGAGCGGGAGACGGCCGAAAGCGATGGAGCGCCCGGCCGTGATGGCGCCGTTGTAGGGCGTGTCGGGAGCGCGGAGGGGCGTACCACCGGGGTGGTCGCCGTCGAGGCGCCGGCGGCGGATGGCGTCGGTGGCCAGCCCGGCCTTGATGAGGGCCGCCATCCCTTCGACCGTTCCCTTCACCCGGTCGGCCAGTGACCAGCCGAGCAGCTCGAGATCACCGGGGCGTGGTGCCGGGGGTGCCAGCAACTGCTCGTCGATCGGTTCCGGGTCGGGTTCGAGGCCGAAGAACGCGGGCATGAGGTCGGCCCCCGAGCTGCCGTCGAGGGCGCAGTGGTGCACTTTGCCGGTGAGACCGATCAGACCGTCGGCCAGGCCTTCCAGGACCCAGAACTCCCACAGCGGCCGTGAGCGGTCGAGCCGACGGCTCGCCATCTCGGCCACGAAGGCGGCCAGCACCCGCTCGTCGCCGGGCGGGTCGAGTCGGGTGCGGTGGATGTGGTGCTCGACCCGGTAGTCGGGGTCGTCGATCCATACGGGGTGGTGCATCCGGAAGGGGACGTCCATCACCTTGCGCCGGAACTCGGCGACCAGGGGAACACGAGCGGCGATGTGGTCGCGCAGCTTCTCGAAGCTGTACCCACCGGGCACGGTGCTCGGGTCGAGCACCGCGGTCACAGCCACGTTCATGGGCATCGACTCGGTCTCGGTGTACAGGAAGGTGGCGTCGAGGCCGGTGAGCCGCTCGGGCATGGGCGCCTCTCGGTGCTGGTCGCCGGGGCGGGAGTCGCCGGGGCGGGAGTGATCGTCGCGAGTCTGCCACCACGCCCTTCGAACCGCCCCTCGGGCTTCGGGCCTGTTGCTTCGCGTCCGCCGACGGGCAGAATGGTGGCGTGTCGCTCTCGTCGTTCCTGTTGCTGTGCCTTGGTCTGATCGGGGCCCTGCTGCTGGCGAACGCCTTTGTACCCGTGCGCCGCAACCGGGTGTTGTTCCTGCCCTCGTTCGTCGCCTCCTGGCTCGTCCTCGAACTGGCGTCGCTGCACCTGGTCCTCACGGCCGGCTTGGTGGCGGCCTTCGTGTGGATGGGGGCGCTCGACACCTGGGCCGGATGGGTGGGCCTGGTGCTCGTCGCCGTCGCCTCCTCGGCCCTGGTGATCGTCGTCGTGCGCAGCTGGGCGGCCGCCGGTGCGGCGTCGGCGGCGTTGGGCGATTTCGCCGACGACCGTCCCGGTCGAATTCGTCACAAGATCGCGCGCACCCGCAACGTGGCGTTCTCGAAGGTCGCCGGCCGGGTGCTCAAGCTCGACGTGCTCGCTCCCGTCGCTCCGCCGGGTGAAGGGGAGCGACGCCCGGCCCTGTTGCAGATCCACGGAGGCGCCTGGGTGATCGGCGACAAGCGGGAGCAGGCCATCCCCCTGCTCAAGGCGATGGCTCGCGACGGTTGGGTGTGCTTCAACGCCAACTATCGGCTCAGCCCTGGTGCCACCTGGCCCGACCACCTCGTCGACGTCAAGCAGGCACTGGCCTTCATTCGCGCCCACGCCGACGAGTACGGCATCGATCCGTCGTTCGTGGCCGTCACCGGTGGCTCGGCGGGTGGTCACATCGCCACGATGATGGCCCTCACCCAGAACGACCCCCGGTACCAACCGGGGTTCGAGGACGCCGATACATCGGTGCAGGCGGCGGTGCCGTTCTATGCGGTGTTCGACCTCACCGACCGTAACGCCGCCCAGGGACCGGAGTTCCTCCAGAGGTTCCTCGAACCGTTGGTCATGAAAGCATTCCTGGCCGACGAGCCGGAGCGTTTCCGCGAGGCTTCTCCGCTGGACCAGGTGAGTGCCGACGCCCCCCCGTTCTTCGTGATCCACGGCGACAACGACACCCTCGCTCCGGTGGTCGACGCCCGGATGTTCGTGGCCGAGCTCGGTGGGGTGTCGCAGGCCCCGGTGGTGTACCTCGAGCTCCGCGGCGCCCAGCACGCCTTCGACACGTTCAGCTCGATCCGCACCCGCCGGGTGGTGAGGGCCGTCGATCGGTTCCTCGCCACCATGTGGGCCCGCCACCAGGCGGGCCGGGAGGCTGACGTGCCCGTCGTCGGCGAGCCGGCACTGCCCGGGTCCGACGAAGGCGCCGAGGTCGTCGCCAACGGTTGAGCCGATCCTTCGCGCCGACTGCGGTCGAGACCTATGCCACACTGATCCTCGACGCCGGGGGGTGGACGTGAAGTCGAGGGGGAGACGGGTGGTTCGATCGAGCAATCGACGGCGGTGGACGGTGGTCGTGGCGGCGTGTGCGGTGCTGACGGTCGGGTTGGCCGCCTGCACCAGTTCGTCCGGGGGCGGTGACCCGATTGCGGGGTCGTCGCCGTCGACGACACTCGATCTCGACGTCGTCACCCCGGCCCCGAACCCACCTCAGCTCGGGGGCACCCTCAAGGTGGGCCTGAATTCCGAGACCGACGGGTGGAACCCGACCACCAACCAGTGGACCTCGTCCTCCCTCATCGTGGCCAACGCTCTGTTCGACCGCCTGGCCGCCTACGACCCCGAAGGCAACCCGAAGCCCTACCTGGCCCTGGCCATCGACCCCAACCCTGCGTTCACCGAGTGGATCATCCGCCTGCGCCCGGCGGTGGAGTTCCACGACGGCACGCCGGTCGACGCCGAGGCGGTGAAGCTCAATCTCGACAAGCACAAAGCCTCGCTGCTCACCTCCACGGTGTTTCTCTCCGTCGACCGGATCGAGGTCGTCGACCCGCTCACCGTTCGGGTGGTGATGAACAAGCCGTGGGCCACCTTTTCCCACATCCTCGCCAACCAGCCCGGCTTCGTGGCCGCGCCGAGCATGCTCGGCGACCCCAACGGCAGCCGCAACCCCATCGGCTCAGGGCCTTTCCGCTTCGTGAGCTGGGTCCCGGACAGCGCGCTGAAGGCCGAGGCCAACCGCACCTACTGGCGCGAAGGTATGCCCTACCTCGACGACGTGGAGTTCCGGGTGCTCCCCGATCTGTCGTCGCGGACAGTGGCGCTGGAAACGGATGCGGTCGATGTCATCGAGACCAACGACCCGGCGTCGATGATCGCCATCTCCGAGCAGGCCCAGGCCGGGAAGCTCCAGATCTTCGCCACCGACCCGGCCGATACGTCGGTCTCCGTGGTTGCTCTGAACATGGCCCAGGCGCCTTTCGACGACCCCATGGCCCGGCGAATCGTGGCGCTGGCCACGGACCGCCAGGCCGCTTCCGAAGCCGGCTATCTGGGGGTGTTCCCACCCGCAGAAGGGCCGTTCGACCGTTCGTCACCCTACTTCGCCGAGACCGACTACCCCACGTACGACATCGAAGCGGCCCGCCGGCTCCACGAGGAGTACAAGGCCAAGTACGGCAAACCCCTCAGCTATTCGGTCAACATCCCCGGCACGCCCGAGATCAAGTCCGTGCTCGAGGCTGCCCAGGCTCGGCTCGCCACCATCGGGGTGTCGATGCAGATCGAGACCATGGATCAGCCCCGCCTCGTGTCACGGGCACTCACCGGCAACTTCCAGGGCACCGGGTTCATCCTGTTCGGCCAGCCCACCCTCGACACGAGCTACGTCTTCCTCGCCGCTTCCACCTTGCGACCCATCGGGCAGCTGTCGCTCAACTTCGTTCGCAACCCCGACCCGGTGCTCAGCCAGGCCCTCGACGACGGCCGGGCCGCCCCCGACGAGGCCTCCCGCACGGAGGCCTACCGCATCGCGCAGGAACGGCTGGCCGCCGAGATCCCCTACATCTACTCCGTCCGCCAGCGCACGGCCATCGGTACTTCGCTGGCCGTCCACGGCCTGGCCGACTGGACGTTTCCCGACGGCAGTCCCGGGCGGCGCACCGCCAGCAACCTCATCAGTGCTGGAGCCTGGTTCTCGCCCTGACCAGGGTGGAGCCCGATCGTCGTAGCCTGCGCGAGTGGGTTTCTACGAGAATCAGGTCCTGCCGCGGGTGATCGACGTGATGTGCGGCAACGCGGCCATGGCCGACGTCCGCCGGCCCGCCCTCGCCGGCCTAGCGGGGCGGGTCCTCGAAGTCGGGTTCGGGTCGGGTACCAACCTCGGGCTGTACCCGACCGAGGTCACCGAAGTGCTGGCCGTCGACCCGGCGGTGGTGGGGCGCACACTGGCCGAGAAGCGCCGCCGTCGTCATCCCGAACCGGCGATCTCCTACGTGGGCCTCGACGGCGCCCACATCGACCTGCCCGACGCGTCGGCCGACAACGCCCTGTCGACCTGGACCCTGTGCACGATCCCTGATGTCGAGGGGGCGCTGGCCGAGATCCGGCGGATCCTGCGTCCCGGTGGTGCGCTGCACTTCGTCGAGCACGGCCTGTCCGACGACTCGGTGGTGGCGCGCCGCCAGTACCGCTTCGAGCCGGTGCAGAAGCGCTTCGCGGGTGGGTGCCACCTGACCCGCGACATCCCTGAGCTGCTACTGAGCTCCGGGTACCGGCTCGACCGGCTCGACCGGTTTCAGCTCGCCGGCCCGCGGATCCTGTCGGCCATGTGGGCGGGGGTGGCCGTTCCCACCTAGCGCCCCGCGCCTCGCGCTGACCTCCGTCCTCGGGCGGCCCGGCGTGCCACGATGGGCGCCGGACGCGACGAAGGGAATCCTCCATGCAGCTCGGAATGGTCGGCCTCGGCCGAATGGGCGCCAACCTGGTGCGACGGCTCGTGGCCGACGGGCACACCTGCGTGGTGTTCGACGTCAACGCGGCCACGGTGACGGCCCTGGCCGAGGAGAGCGAGGCCATCATCGCGGCGTCGGACCTCGACGACTTCGTGGCCGCGCTCGACGCCCCGCGCTCCGCCTGGGTGATGGTGCCGGCGGCCTACGCCGGCGCCACGATCACCGACCTGGCCGAGCGCATGCAGGCCGGCGACATCGTGATCGACGGCGGCAACACCTACTACCGCGACGACATCGACCGCGCCGCAGCGTTGGAGCCGGCAGGAATCCACTACGTCGACGTCGGCACCAGCGGCGGTGTCTTCGGCCTCGAGCGAGGTTTCTGCCTGATGATCGGCGGCGAGGACGAGGTCGTGGCCCGGCTCGACCCGATCTTTCGCACCATCGCGCCCGGGATCGGCACCATCGACCGCACCCCCGGCCGCGTCGGCGACCCCACGCCCGAGGAACTCGGGTATCTGCACTGCGGACCGGTGGGGGCCGGTCACTTCGTGAAGATGGTCCACAACGGCATCGAGTACGGCGTGATGGCGGCCTATGCGGAAGGGCTCAACATCCTCCGCCACGCGGGCGTGGGAAAGCAGACCCACGACCTCGATGCCGAGACCACCCCCCTTCGCGATCCCCAGTACTACCAGTACGACATCGACACCACGGCGGTGAGCGAGGTGTGGCGGCGCGGGAGCGTGATCGCCTCGTGGCTGCTCGACCTCACCGCCGCCGCGCTGCAGGACGACCCCGGCCTCGAAACCTTCGCGGGCCGGGTCAGCGACTCCGGTGAGGGACGGTGGACGTCGGTGGCGGCCATCGACGCCGGTGTGCCCGCCCACGTGCTCACCGCGGCCCTGTTCGAGCGCTTCAGCTCGCGAGGTGAGGCCGACTTCGCCGACAAGGTGCTGTCGGCCATGCGCAAGCAGTTCGGTGGGCACGACGAGAAGCCCACCGACCCTGTCCCCGGCTGAACCGGCCATGCCGCTCGTCGCCGCATCCATGCGGACCGCGACGCTGCTCGGTCGCCGAGCCCACACCCTTCGGGCCGGAACCACCAGCTTCACGGTGGTGCCCGACCTCGGCTTGCTCGGTACGTCGCTGCGGGTCGGTCGACGCGAATACCTCGATCTCGCCGACGGACCCCTGCGGGTGCTCGGAGGGCACACCGCCGGCCTTCCGCTGCTCGCGCCGTGGGCCAACCGCATCGGGGGTGACAGCTACCGCGTCGGACGGCGCACGGTCGAGCTCGCCGATGCGCCCGGTCTGCATCGTGAGGGCCACGGCCTGCCCATCCACGGCACCATGATCGGCCGGCCAGGGTGGGTGGCCGACCGGGTGTCAGCCGGTGGTGGCGAGGCCCGCCTGTCGGCCATGTTCGACAGCGGTGCCGATCCCGAGGTGATGGCGTCGTTCCCGTTCCCCCACCGGCTCCGGGTCACGTTCCGGCTGCGGCCGGCGGAGCTGGCGGTGACCACCTCGCTCGCCGCCACCGGCCGGGTGCGCGTCCCGGTGTCGTTCGGGTGGCACCCGTACTTCCGCCTGCCCGGCGAGGAGCTGGGCGACCTTCGGGTCCACCTCCCCGCCGTGGATCGCCTCGACCTCGATGAACGTATGCTCCCCACCGCCCCGGCCGTATCCGAGCCGTCGTCGTTGCGCCCGCTGTGTCCCGAGGGTCACGATGACGCCTTCCGGTTCCGAGGCCGGGCCCGGACCCTCGCTCTCGTGGGTCGCCGCCGTTCGGTCACCGTGAGCTTGGGTGCCGGCTACCCCTTCGGGCAGGTTTACGCCCCGCCGGGATCGCCAGTGGTCGCCCTCGAACCGATGACTGCGGCCACCGATTCGCTTCGTCACGGCACCACACCGATGGTCGCTCCCGGTTCCTCGTTCTCCGCCCGATTCCGGATCTCTCTTTCGTGACCCACCCCCGAGGAGCCTGATGAGCCAACCACCCGTTCCGATTCCCGCCACCGCCGAGTGGGCGGCGCTCATCGAGCATCACCAGCAGATGGCGACCACCCATCTCCGCGAGATCTTCGCCGACGACCCCGACCGCGGCACCCGTCTCGTCCACGAGGTCGGCGACCTCTACCTCGACCTGTCGAAGCACCGGGCGACCGACGAGACGTTCTCGTTGCTGTGCGACCTGGCTCGCGCTGCGGGGGTCGAGGAGTTGCGCGACGACATGTTCGCCGGCAGACCGATCAACGTCACCGAGCAACGCTCCGTGCTCCACGTCGCCCTGCGCGCTCCGGAGGGCACCGTCGTGCTCGACGCGGACGGCAACGACGTCGTGCCCGAGGTGCACGAGGTTCTCGACCGCATGGCCGGGTTCGCCAGTCGGGTCCGGTTGGGGGAGTGGAAGGGCCACACGGGCCTCCCCATCCGCAACCTCGTCAACATCGGTATCGGGGGGAGCGACCTCGGCCCCCACATGGCCCACGAGGCCCTTCTCCCGTTCGCGGCGCCGCACCTCACCGTGCGGTTCGTGTCGAACGTCGACGGCGCCGAGTTCCACGAGCTCACCAAGGACCTCGATCCCGCCGAGACCCTGTTCGTCGTTGCTTCGAAGACGTTCTCCACCCTCGAGACCATGACCAATGCCCGGTCCGCCCGGGAGTGGATGCTCGAGAGCGGGGCCGACGAGGCTGCCGTGGCCAAGCACTTCGTGGCCGTCTCGACCAACGCCGAGGAGGTGGCGGCCTTCGGTATCGACACCGACAACATGTTCGGCTTCTGGGACTGGGTCGGCGGCCGCTACAGCTACGACTCGGCCATCGGATTGTCGCTCATGGTGGCCATCGGACCGGAGCACTTCCGTGAGATGTTGGACGGTTTCCACCTCGTCGACGAGCATTTCCGCACCGCCCCCCTCGAGGCCAACCTGCCCGTGCTGCTCGGTCTGCTCGGGGTCTGGTACGCCAACTTCTTCGGTGCCGAGACCCTCGCCGTGCTGCCCTACAGCCACTACCTGTCGCACCTGACGGCCTACCTGCAGCAGCTCTCGATGGAGAGCAACGGCAAGTCGGTGGACCGATGGGGTCGGCCGGTGGGCGCCAGCACCGGGGAGATCGTGTGGGGACAACCTGGTACGAACGGCCAGCACGCGTTCTACCAACTCATCCATCAGGGCACCCGTCTCATCCCCTGCGATTTCGTCGGCCTGGTGCATCCGCCCTACGAGGTCGGTGGCCACCAGGACATCTTCATGGCCAACTTCTTCGCGCAGCCCGAGGCCCTGGCCTTCGGCAAGACCGCCGACGAGGTGGCCGCCGAGGGGGTGGCCCCTGCGCTGGTGAGCGCCCGCACTTTCGAGGGCAATCGACCCTCGACGTCGATTCTGCTGCCGGCGCTCACGCCGTCGACCCTGGGGCAGCTGATCGCCCTCTACGAGCACAAGACGTTCGTACAGGGGGCGATCTGGGGGATCAACAGCTTCGACCAGTGGGGGGTGGAGCTGGGCAAGAAGCTGGCCCAGGCCATCGTCCCGGAGCTCGCGGCCGACACCGAGCCCGAGCTCACTCACGACAGCTCCACCAACTCGCTGATCCGCCGCTACCGACAGCTCCGGCGCTCGTGAGGCCTCCCGCCCCCTGGCCTTCGACCGTGCCAGACTCCCCGACAATGAAGGTACTGGGGATCGACATCGGGGGCAGTGGTATCAAGGGCGCGGTGGTCGACACCAAGCGCGGTCGACTGCTCACCGATCGGTTGCGGCTCCTCACGCCGCAACCGGCCACGCCCGACGCGGTGGCCCACACCGTGGCCGAGGTGACCAAGCACTTCGAGTGGGACGGACCGATCGGGTGCACGTTCCCGGGGGTGGTCAAGGGCGGTCGCGTGCACACCGCCGCCAACCTCGACCCGAGCTGGATCGACCTGAACGCGGCGGAACTGTTCGCGTCCTCCAGCAGCTGCGCCATCACGGTCGTGAACGACGCCGACGCCGCCGGTGAGGCCGAGGCCTCTTTCGGCGCGGGAAAGGGCGAACCGGGGCTCGTCATCACCGTCACCCTCGGCACCGGCATCGGCACCGCATTGGTGGTGGGCGGGCGCCTGGTCCCCAACTCCGAGCTCGGCCACCTGCCGCTACATGGCGGCGACGCCGAGAAGTGGGCGGCCAGCTCGGTGCGCGAGCACCTCGACCTGAGCTGGGAGGACTGGGCGAGTCGCGTGGATGACTACCTCCACCTCGTCGAGGACCTGCTCTGGCCCGATCTTTTCGTGATCGGCGGTGGTGTCTCGAAGCGGGCCGAGCACTTTGTTCCTCTCCTGACCTGTCGGACCAAGGTCGTGCCGGCCGAGTTACAGAACCAGGCCGGCATCGTGGGGGCGGCACTGGCCGTCAACCGCCATCACTCCAAACACGGCGACGATGGTCAGGCCGTGCCCAGAGCCGCCAAGGGCAAACGTCGCGCCAAGGGGTGAGGCGACGCCGGGCTCCCGCCGGCTCCGGTCAGTCCCAGCCCAGCTCCACCAGCCGATCGTCGTCGATCCCGAAGTGATGGGCAACCTCGTGGACCACGGTGACGAGGACCTCCTCCACCACCTCGTCCTCGTCGCGAGCCAGCCGACAGATCGGCAGCCGGAACACGGTGATGCGGTCGGGTAGCGGGAGCTCACCCCAGCCCACTCCGTACTGGTCTCGTTCGGTGAGCGGGATGCCTTCGTACAGCCCCAGCAGACCTTCGTCGTGGTCGTCCTCCACCAACACGACCACGTTGTCCATCAGCGCTCCGAGGGCCGGCGGCAAGGCGTCGAGTGCATCGCCCACGAGCTCCTCGAAGCGGTCGACGCTCATCTCCACCACGGACCAGAAGGTAGCGGCTGGCGCCGGGCGGATCTCGATCCGCGAAGTCAGATCCCCGTCGCGGCGGCGGCGGGGTGCGACGCTGTGAGCTGTTCCCGTCGGCGCCCGGGTCTCTCCACTCGGCCGCTCACCGAAGCCTGTCGAGGTCCCCCATGAGCCCGTTGATCATCGCCCTCGTCGTCGTCGCCATCGTTGTCGTCTTTGCCGCTCTCGCCCTCAACCCGCTGTTGCTGAAGCGGGGCGGTGCGGCTATCGCCGAGGCCCGTGAGCAGCTCGGAGGGCCTGACGCCGTCACCCTGATCGAGCCCAAGGCGGTGGGCTTCGGCTCTGAGCCCGACGAGGCTGGTGGCTTGCGGGGTCAGGGTGTCCTGGCCATGAGCGCGGGCGCCCTCGTCTTCGTCACCTGGGCGCCCAAGAAGACTTTCCGACTCGACCGCAGTGCCATCACGGCGGTCACCACGTCGGCGACCGACGCCCGATCCATGGACCGCGCTGCGGTGATCGTGGGCTTCGACGACCCCGAGCATCCCGACGCCACGGTGTCGTGGAGGGTGCCCGAGATCGCCCGTTGGCTCGACGAGCTGGGCTACGACTGGGGGCCCGAGGGCCGACCGGAGTTCGAGACCGACGAGGCCTGACGGCGCGATGCCTCGGCGTAGGTGAGCCAGCAGCCATTGTCGAAGTCGTAGAGCTGGCACTTGCGGGTGTTGGCCACGAAGTCGCGAAAGCGCAGCGGGGCGTCGTGCACGGTGCCCGGGAAGGCCTCCTCGATGGCGTCGGTGGCCAGTTCGAGGTTGTACATCGGGATGCGCATGTCCACGTGGTGGGGGACATGGACCATGATCCAGTGGAAGAAGAAGTTGAGGCCGAAGCGGGCCCGCAGCACGGTGGTGCCCTCCATCTGGCCCTTGTACTTGGTCCACTCCCGGCGTTTCCACCAACGGATGGACGGCTGCACGTGGTGGACGTGCACGAAGGTGGCGATCACGTAGGTGAAGGCCAGGAACGGAACGATCAGCACCTTGACGACCATCCAGGCCGCGCCGGTCACGGTTCCGTGCGCGGCCCAGCCGAGGGCGGCGAGCACCAGCGACGCCCCGGCCACGAAGGTCCACACGATGATGCGGTCGCGGCGCACGGCCCCGGCCCACCGGGCTGGTGGCGACCCCACGATCATCTTGTTCCACCACACCTCACGCAGGTAATAGGCGCCGGCGCCGAGCCATGACCACTCGAAGCGGTGCCGGGCCTTGCCGAGCGGCGACATCTCCTCGTACTGCTCGGGCGTGTAGGGGTGCCACACGAAGTCGAACCCCTGGCGCACGGTGTAGGCGTGGTGGATGCGGTTGTGGCCGAGCACCCAGCCCTCGTAGACGTGCCACGAGGGCAGCATGGCGACGGTGCCGATCACCCGGTTGAGGCGTTTGCTGGAGAAGAGAGCGCCGTGGGCAGCGTCGTGGGCCACGATGAACAGCCCGGAGATGACCATGGCCGAGAGCACCCACAGGGCGACGAGCGCGAAGGGGTTGTCGGTCAAGATCAGGCCGGCGACGACGAGCCCGTAGATGACCAGATCGCGGGCGAAGTAGCTCAGGCCCTTCCACGTGGGGTTGTGGTAGGCCTCGGGCGGGATGACGTCGAGGACGGGCTTCAGGGAGCCCCCCCGGGGGGTCTCGGATCCGTCGGCGGCGGCTGGGGCTTCGGCCCCGACGGGGGCGAGGGGCTCGGGGATCAAAACGGTGTCGGCGGGAAGCATCAACTCAGACTACCGACCGGTCGGTAGACCGGGGATGATTCTGCCCGGTATGTGCCCAGTGCCACAGGGACGGGGCCGGGGACGTGTCAAGATCCAGGCTCCACGGCGCCGATCGAGGGGACCCGACCATGGCTCGACTCTGTGAAGACCGCATCTGCATCGTGACCGGTGCCGGCCGGGGCATCGGGCGTGAGCACGCGTTGATGCTCGCAGCGCACGGCGCCAAGGTCGTGGTGAACGACGTCGGGAGTGGTGCCGACGGCACCGGGTCCGACGCCGGTCCGGCCCAGCAGGTGGTCGACGAGATCGTCGCCGCCGGGGGCGAGGCCGTGGCCAACACCGACGACATCAGCGATTGGGCCGGCGCCGAGCGCATCGTGGCTCAGGCCGTCGACACCTACGGGCGCCTCGACGTGTTGATCAACAACGCCGGCATCCTCCGCGACCGGATGCTCGCCAACATGAGCGAGGCCGAGTGGGACGCGGTCATCAAGGTGCACCTGAAGGGCACCGCGGGGCCGTCGCACTTCGCGGCGGCGCACTGGCGCGAACGGTCGAAGGCGGGGGACGACGTGCAGGCCCGGCTCATCAACACCTCGTCCCCGTCGGGTATCTACGGCAACATCGGCCAGACCAACTACGGCGCGGCCAAGGCGGGTATCGCCACGTTCACGATCATCGCCGCCGATGAACTCGGTCGCTACGGCGTCACCGTCAACTGCATCGCCCCGGCCGCGCTCACCCGCCTCACCGAGGGCCTCGGACTCGGGCAGGCCAGCGACGAGGTGAAGGAGCAGATGTCGCCCACGTGGATCGCGTCGATCGCCACCTGGTTGGCGTCCACCGAGTCGGCCCACGTCACCGGCCGGGTCTTCGACGTCACCGGCCGTCAGCTCGCCGTCGCCGAGAGCTGGCACCGCGGGCCTTCGGTCGCCCCCACCCTCGACCCCACGGCCATCGGCCCTCTGGTGGAGGAGTTGCTGGCCATCGCTCGGCCCAACGCCGACATGTCCGGCGCCGACCGCACCACCTGAGTCGTCGTCTCCTCCAGGAGCGTTCCCGCGGCCGAACCCTCCCTCCCGAGTCACGCCAGCGAACCTGTCTCCGAAGACCGCCCGAGGTCGCCCGCATCGCTAGACCGGTTCGGGTCCTTGCTCAGAACAGCTTGAGGACGTTCGATTCGATGCCTCTCAGCTCGTCGTAGTCGACTTCGACCCAGGCGATGTCGCGGGCATCGGCCAGCACCTTGGCTTGCGGCTTGATGGACTGGGCCACGAACACGCCGCGTACCGGGCGCAGGTTGGGGTCGCGGTCGAGGCGCTCGAGGTAACGGGCGAGCTGTTCGACCCCGTCGATGTCGCCCCGGCGCTTCACCTCCACGGCGATGGCGTGGCCGTCGGCATCGCGGCACAACAGGTCGACGGGACCGATGTCGGTGGGGAACTCGCGGCGCACGAGCACCAGGCCGTCGGCGATCGACGTGGGGTCGGCGGCCAGCAACTCCTGGAGGTGAGCCTCCACCCCGTCCTTCTGCAGGCCTGGGTCGTTGCCGAACTCGTGGGCTGAATCGTGCAGCACCTCGTCGAGCGTGATCGTCAGGGTCTCGCCCTTGGGGTTCGTCACCACCCACCGGCCGTCGTCCTCCACGAGCCGGTTGGGGGCGTTCATCCAGTTGAGCGGCTTGTAGGCGCCCCCGTCGGCGTGGATGGCCACACACCCATCGGCCTTCACCATGATCAACCGGGTGGCCGTGGGCAGATGAGCGGCCAGACGGCCCTCGTAGTCCACTGAGCAACGGGCGATCACGAGACGCACGTCAGCGAAGGTAGCCGCCCGGCTCCACGCCTCGTTTCGCCCGAGTGGAGTCAGTCGACCTGCTGGCCGGACATGCGCTTGGTGATGAGCTCGCGACGTTCGCGCAGTTCGCGGTAGGTGAGCCGTTCCTGGTTCGGGTCGACACCGAGGCCGGCCTTGACGCCGGTGAGGTCGTAGTCCACTGCGGTGGGATCGATACCGATGTCGGCGAAGATCTGCTCGCCGTGGGTCTGGGCGAAGTACATCGAGATGTTGGCGATCTCGGCGAACAGATCGAGGTCGGGGGCCAGACGGGCGATGGCGCCGTCGAGGAACACGAGGTTCTTCACGTAGAGCATGAGCTCCTTGGGCATGCGGGCGCCGTAGCCGAGCAGCAGCTTCACCACCCTCTGGATCTCGTGGATCATCTCCTCGGGGGAGAGCGTGGTCGGGTCGACCGGTGTGCCCTCCAGGTCGAGGTCGACGATCACCCGCTCGAGGTCGGTGTCGGGCGGCAGCGCACCGAGGTCGCGGAGCGCCGCGAGCTGGATGCGCACGTCGTTGGTGGTCGCCCCCATGAGCAGGCGGAGGAAGGCCATGCGCTGCATCTCACCCATTCGGGCCGTGATGCCGAAGTCGAGCAGGGCCGTGCGGCCGTCGGCCATCACGAACAGGTTCCCGCCGTGCAGGTCCCCGTGGAAGATGCCGTTGATGAGCGCTCCTTCCATGAAGCCGATCATCCCGGTGCGCACGACCTCGTGGGTGTCGACCCCGGCCTCGGTCATGCCGACGACGTCGTCGAAGTTGAAGCCGTCGAGGCGTTCCATCACCAGGACGCGAGGGGTGACGAGCTCGGGGTGGGGCCGGGGCACCACGTAGCCGCGCTGGCCCAGCTTCACGAAGCTCTCGGCCACGTCGAGCATGTTCTGCGCCTCGAGGCGGAAGTCGAGTTCCTCGGTGATCGTCTCGGCGAAGAGCTCGACGAGCGCCGGGGGATTGGCCAGGGCGGCGATCGGGATGCGCCCTACCAGGAACGGTGCCAGCCAGGCCATGACCTCGAGATCGGCGTGGACCAGGCGCCCGACGGTGGCGCGCTGCACCTTGACCACCACTCGCTCGCCGGTGCGGAGGGTGGCGGCATGGACCTGGGCGATGGAGGCGGCGGCCAGAGGGCTGCGTTCGAACGACGAGAACACCTCTTCGAGGGGCCGGCCGAGGTCGCTCTCGACGATGGCCCGCACGTCGCTGAAGGGCTGGGGCGGCACCTGATCGCGACACTTCTTGAACTCCTCGACCAGTTCGGCGGGGAAGAGGCCCTCACCGGAGGAGATGATCTGGCCGAGCTTGATGTATGTGGGGCCGAGACGCTCGGCGGCGATGCGCATACGTCGCGACAGCCCCGCCTGGCTACCCGGACTGCCCTTGCGCCGATCGAGCAGATACCACGGCACGATGGCCTGCCCGATGTGCCCGACGACCGTGAACACCCGACGGCCGCGCGGCAGCCTTCGGGGCTTGATGAGGTCGGGGAGCTGGGCCTTGACCACCCAGCGGACGCCGTCGACGCCCTCTCGCCAGGGCATCCGGTCGGGGTCCACGATCCACGGCGGGTCGTCGGAGAACGCCCCTATGGCCAGGTCGGCCGGGGGTGAAGCAGGCCCGGTGTCGAGGTCGTGTCGGTTGGCGCGGTCGAAGTCGGCGTTGGTCGGGGGGCTCATCGTCATCGCCCTGTGAGTGTATTGAGGCACCTCTCCGGACCATCGGGTCGGGGCGGGTTCCGCGCCGGTCAGATCTCGCCCGACGCCGCCACTGCCGCGAGCACGGCCTCGGCCAGCTCGGCCCGGCACACGATGAGGTCGGGCAGGTAAGGATCGGCGTTGTTGTAGCGCAGGGGAGTGCCGTCGAGTCGCGACACGTGCAGCCCTGCGGCGAGGGCCACCGCGGCCGGGGCGCAGTTGTCCCACTCGTACTGCCCTCCGCCGTGGACGTACACGTCGGCTTCACCCCGAACCACCGCCATGGCCTTCGCCCCGGCTGATCCCATGGGCAACAGCACGCCGTCGAGGGATTCAGCAACGGCGGTGGCCAGGGCCGGCGGTCGACTCCTGCTCACGACGAGACGCACCGCAGAGTCCGCGGGGCGGTCCGGCACTCGGGCGGCCGGAACCGAGCCGAGCGTGACGCCCAGTCCGGGGAGGGCCACCGCCCCGGCCGTGGGGACGCCGTCGAGGGCCAGGGCCACGTGCACGGCCCGGTCGTCGCGGCCTTCGCCGAACTCGCGCGTGCCGTCGAGGGGGTCGATGATCCAGACCCGCGACGCGGCGAGGCGGGCCTTGTCGTCCTTGCCCTCTTCGGACAGGACGGCGTCGTCGGGCCGGGCGGTGGCCAACTCGCCCATGAGCCACACGTGCGAGCGCCGGTCCCCCTCGTCCTTGATCGTCTTCTCGTCGGCGTCGTTGCCGGCCAGCTCGGCCCGCAGCGCCAAGAGCAGCGTCCCCGCTTCCGTGGCCAGTCGAACGGCCAACTCGGGGTCGGTCGGCTCGACCGTTGAATGTTGAGGACTAAGGTCGGGATTTCCGTTCACTTTCGTACCTTAAGGCCCTCATGGACTACGAGCTGTCTCATCTCGGCGCCCTCGAGGCCGAGTCGATCCACATCTTCCGAGAGGTCGCCGCGGAGTTCGAGCGGCCCGTGCTGTTGTTCTCCGGCGGCAAGGACTCGGTCGTGATGTTGCACGTGGCCATCAAGGCCTTCGCCCCGTGCGCGCTCCCGTTCCCGGTGATGCACGTCGACACCGGTCACAACCTGCCCGAGGTCTACGAGTTCATCGACCGGCTGGTGGCCGACACCGGCGTGCGGTTGGTGGTGGCCTCGGTCGAGGAGTCGATTCGCCTGGGGCGGGTGGTCGACGAAACGGGCCCGCGGGCCAGCCGCAACCGCCTCCAGACCACGACTCTGCTCGACGCCATCGAGGAGAACCGGTTCGACGCCGCCTTCGGCGGGGGGCGGCGCGACGAGGAGAAGGCCAGGGCCAAGGAGCGCGTGTTCTCGTTCCGCGACGATTTCGGGCAGTGGGACCCGAAGAACCAGCGGCCCGAGCTGTGGAGCCTCTACAACGGCCGCCACAAGCAGGGCGAGCACATCCGGGTGTTCCCTCTCTCGAACTGGACCGAGCTCGACATCTGGCAGTACGTGGCCGACCAGAAGATCGACCTGCCGTCCGTCTACTACGCCCACACCCGCGACGTCTTCCGCCGTGACGGCATGTGGCTGGCCGTGTGCCCGTTCGTAACCGTCGCCGCCGACGAGGAGGTGGTGGAGATGGTGGTGCGCTACCGCACCGTTGGTGACGCCACCTGCACAGGAGCCGTTGAATCGCCGGCCGCCACGGTCGAGGACGTCATCGCCGAGGTGGCGGCCACCCGCGTGACCGAACGGGGCGCCACCCGCGCCGACGATCGTTCGTCCGAGGCGGCCATGGAAGACCGCAAGAAAGAGGGATACTTCTGATGGCCGAGCTGCTGCGTTTCGCCACTGCGGGATCCGTCGACGACGGCAAGTCCACCCTCATCGGCCGGCTGCTCTACGACTCCAAGGCCATCTTCGAGGACCAGCTCGAAGCGGTCGAGGAGACCAGCCGCCAGCGCGGCGACGAGTACACCAATCTGGCGCTGCTCACCGACGGCCTCCGGGCTGAACGCGAGCAGGGCATCACCATCGATGTCGCCTATCGCTACTTCGCCACGCCCCGCCGCAAGTTCATTATCGCTGACACCCCGGGCCACATCCAGTACACGCGCAACATGGTCACGGGTTGCTCCACCGCCGATCTCACCTTGGTGCTGGTCGACGCCCGCCACGGTCTGGTCGAGCAGTCGCGCCGTCACGCCTTCCTCGCCTCGCTGCTGCGGGTGCCCCACCTGGTGCTGTGCGTCAACAAGATGGACCTCGTCGACTACGACCAGGGCGTCTTCGACGCCATCTGTGACGAGTTCCGCGCCTTCGCCACCAAGCTCGACATCACCGACCTCACGTCGATCCCGATCTCGGCCCTCAACGGTGACAACGTCGTGCACCGCAGCGAGCACATGGGGTGGTACGACGGGTCGTCGCTGCTGCATCACCTCGAGCAGGTCTTCATCTCGTCGGACCGCAACCTGATCGATGCCCGGTTCCCGGTCCAGTACGTGCTGCGCCCGATGAGCGGCGCCCACCACGACTACCGCGGCTACGCCGGCACGATGGCCGGCGGGGTGCTGAAGCCCGGTGACGAGGTCGTGGTGCTGCCGTCGGGCTTCGGGAGCACCATCGAGTCGATCGACAGCGCCGACGGTCCTGTCGACGAGGCCTACGCCCCCATGTCGGTGGCCATTCGCCTCTCCGACGACGTCGACGTGTCGCGAGGCGACATGATCTGTCGCCCCCACAACCGGCCTCACCTGGGTCAGGACCTCGAGGCCATGATCTGCTGGATGGGCGAAGCCTCGTCGCTGCGCACCGGTACGAAGCTGGCCATCAAGCACACCACCCGGTGGGCCCGTGCCCTCGTGAAGGACCTCCACTACCGCCTCGACGTCAACACCCTGCACCGCGATCACGAGGCTGACGAGCTCACCCTCAACGAGATCGGCCGGGTCACGCTGCGTACCACCGCCCCACTGTTCTTCGACGACTATCGACGCAACCGTGACACGGGCAGCTTCATCCTCGTCGACGAGTCCACCAACGCCACGGTGGCGGCCGGGATGATCCTCGGACCCACCCAGAACCCGTGACTCCAGCATGACCGACGCCGAGCGCAGCCCCGATGTCGTGTGGCACGACGGTGAGGTGGAACGCTCCGACCGTTGGTCGGCGACACGGCTCGGTGGCGCCACGCTGTGGTTCACCGGCCTGTCGGGCTCGGGAAAGTCGTCGGTGGCGGTGGCGGTGGAACGACGGCTCGTGGCCGAGGGCCGGGCTGCCTACCTGCTCGACGGCGACAACCTGCGCCACGGTCTCAACGGCGACCTCGGCTTCAAGGCCGCCGATCGTGACGAGAACGTACGTCGCGCTTCGGAGGTGGCTCGCCTGTTCGCCGACGCCGGCGTGGTGGCTCTGGTTCCGCTCATCTCGCCCTATCGAGCTGGACGGGACCGCGCCCGCGCTGCCCACCTGTCGGCGGGGCTGTCGTTCGCCGAGGTGTTCGTCGACACGCCGCTCGAGGTGTGTGAGCAACGTGATCCCAAGGGCCTCTACGCCAAGGCCCGCGCCGGCGAGCTCACCGGAATGACTGGTCTCGACGCCCCCTACGAGCCTCCGCTCCACCCCGAGCTGCGCCTCACCCCCGATGCCGGCGACGTCGCCGCCATGGCCGGCCTGGTTCGGGAGTTGCTCGACCAACTCGACGCCGCAGAGTCGCGCTGACGCCAGCTCAGCGCGACAGGGGCTTGTACTTGATGCGGTGAGGCTGGTCGGCCTCGGCGCCGAGTTCCTTGTGGCGGAACTCCTCGTACTCGCTGAAGTTTCCCTCGAACCAACGCACCTGCGAGTCGCCCTCGAAGGCGAGGACGTGGGTGGCGACACGGTCGAGGAACCAGCGGTCGTGGCTGATGACCACCGCGCAGCCGGCGAAGGCGTCGAGCCCGTCCTCGAGGGCCCGCAGGGTGTCGACGTCGAGATCGTTGGTCGGCTCATCGAGCAGGAGCACGTTGCCTCCCCTGGCCAGGACCTTGGCCAGGTGCACGCGGTTGCGCTCGCCGCCCGACAGCACACCCACGGTCTTCTGCTGGTCGGAACCCTTGAAGTTGAACGAGGCGACATAGGCCCGACCGTTCATCTCGCGGTTGCCGAGCTTCACCGTCTCTCGCCCGTCGGTGATCTCCTCGTACACGGTCCTGTCGCCGTCGAGGACGTCGCGGCTCTGGTCGACGTAGGCCAGGTTCACCGTGGGGCCCACTGCGAGGTCGCCGCTGTCGGGGGTCTCCAAACCGGTGAGCATCCGGAACAACGTGGTTTTGCCCGCCCCATTGGGCCCGATGACGCCGACGATGCCGGCCCGGGGGAGGGAGAAGGTGAGGTCCTCGATGAGTAACCGGTCGCCGAAGCCCTTGGACAGGCTCGTGGCTTCGACCACCTGGTCACCCAGGCGGTCACCGGACGGGATGAAGATCTCGAGCTTGTCGGTGGAGCCCTGCGTGGCCTGACTCTCGGCCAGGAGCTGCTCGTAGGCGCCGAGCCGGGCTCGGCCCTTGGCCTGGCGGGCCTTCGGGGCCATGCGCACCCATTCGAGCTCGTGGGCGAGGGTTCGGGAGCGAGCCGATTCGGACTTCTCCTCCATTCGGAGTCGCTCCTGCTTCTGCTCCAGCCAGCTCGAGTAGTTGCCCTGGAATGGAATGCCCTTGCCGTGGTCCAGCTCGAGGATCCACTGCGCCACGTTGTCGAGGAAGTAGCGATCGTGGGTGATGGCGACCACGGTGCCCGGGTAGTCGCGCAGGAAGCGCTCGAGCCATGCCACCGACTCGGCATCGAGGTGGTTGGTGGGCTCGTCGAGCAGCAACAGGTCGGGTCGGCTCAACAGGAGGCGGCACAGAGCCACCCGGCGACGTTCTCCACCCGAGAGTGGCTCGACCTCAGCGTCGCTGGGCGGGAGGCGCAGTGCGTCCATGGCGATCTCGATGGTGCGCTTGAGGTCCCAGGCCCCGCTGGCCTCGATCTTCGCTTCGAGGTCGGCCTGCTCGTCGCCGAGCTTCTCGTAGTCGGCGTCGGGATCGGCCCACTTGGCCAGCACGGCGTCGTAGCGCTCGAGCAGGGTGGCGGTCTCACCCAGGCCATCCATGACGTTGCCGATGACGTCCTTGGCCAGATCGAGGTGGGGCTCCTGTTCGAGCAGACCCACGGTGAACCCCGGGCTGAGCCGAGCCTCACCGGTGTAGCCGTCGTCGAGGCCGGCCATCACCTTCAGCAGCGATGACTTGCCGGAGCCGTTGGCGCCGATCACGCCGATCTTGGCGCCGGGATAAAAGGACAGGTTGATGTCCTTCAGCACCTCGCGATCCGGTGGGTGGTACCGACCCACCTTGTGCATGGTGAAGATGAATTGGGCGCTCATGACGCCCGAGGTTACCGATGGTGCAGTCCGGTGGTGGACGGTGCGCCCACGCGCCGGTGCCCCGCGCGAGGCGGGGCACCGGTTGCAGTCGAAACGATGTTGATCAGCGGCGACGCGCTGGGGTCTTCTTGGCTGTCGTCTTGCGCGCTGGGGTCTTCTTGGCTGTCGTCTTGCGAGCCGGAGCCTTCTTGGCTGTCGTCTTGCGAGCCGGAGCCTTCTTGGCTGTCGTCTTGCGAGCCGGAGCCTTCTTGGCTGTCGTCTTGCGAGCCGGAGCCTTCTTGGCTGTCGTC
>JBDNHK010000108.1:0-11869 GCA_041688815.1 Acidimicrobiales bacterium
CGCCGAGGCATCTGCCGACGCCGACACCCCCGCCGAGGCATCTGCCGACGCCGACACCCCCGCCGAGGCATCTGCCGACGCCGAACCTCAGGAGAGCTGAACCATGTCCACCAAGGAAGACATCCTCGACGCCATCGCCAGCATGAGCGTGCTCGAGCTGAGCGAACTGCTCAAGGAATTCGAAGAGAAGTTCGGCGTCAGCGCGGCTGCCCCGGTGGCCGTCGCCGCCGCGGCCCCCGCCGGTGGTGGCGGTGCCGCCGCCGAAGAAGAGGAGAAGGACGAGTTCGACGTCGTCCTCACCGCCGCCGGCGACAAGAAGATCCAGGTCATCAAGGAGGTGCGCTCGCTCACCAACCTCGGTCTCAAGGAGGCCAAGGACCTGGTGGACGGCGCCCCCAAGACCGTCATCGAGAAGGCCACCAAGGAAGACGCCGAGAAGGCCAAGGAGGCCCTCGAGGCCGCCGGTGGTTCCGTCGAACTGAAGTAGTCGAACAACCGCGTTCACCGATGGCCCACCCGACCAGGTGGGCCATCGGTCGTTTTCGGCACGGGTCCTTGACGTTTTCGACCAGAAGGGCTTAGGGTTCGCCCCAACTCGACCGGGGCAGAAGTGGATGATCCCCCGAGTGAGCGCCCGGATTCGTCTCGACGAATCTCCCGGGTTGCTCTTCGTGGCGCGTGCCCTCTATGCTGACGTGTTGCCGTGCTCGCCCGTTGCGCCGCTGCCGCTGTCACTGACGATTTCGTCCTGACGTCGCCGCGCCTGCGAGGCCGGGTCGGTCCACGCCCGCCCTACCGGGGAGTCTTCCTTGCCTGCTCGCTCGTCCGTCCGGGAACGCTATTCGTTCGCCAACCTCGATGAGGTTCTCGCCCTTCCCGATCTGATCGCCATCCAGAGGGAGAGCTTCGAGTGGTTCCTGCACCAGGGCCTCGCCGAGACCTTCCGCGACATCAGCCCGATCAAGGACTTCACCGAGACCCTCCAACTCGAATTGGAGTTCGATCCCGAGGACGAGGACCTGCGTCCCCCGCCGAAGTTCTCGGTGGAGGAGTGCAAGGAGAAGGACATGACCTTCTCCGCCCCGATCTTCGTGCGGGCCCGCTTCATGAACGCCAGCACCGGCGAGATCAAGGAGCAGACGGTGTTCATGGGGGACTTCCCCATGATGACCGACAAGGGCACGTTCGTGATCAACGGCACCGAGCGGGTCGTCGTGTCGCAGCTCGTGCGTTCACCCGGAGTCATCTTCCAGCCCGGTGAGCGCTACCGCCTGCGCAACCTGAGCAAGCATCAGCTCGTCACCGGCACCATTCACCCTTACCGCGGCGAGTGGATCGAGTTCGACGTCGAGCAGAAGCCGGGCAAGGACGTCACGGCCGGGGCCCGGGTGGCCCGCAAGCGTCGCCTCAGCCTCTTCGTGCTCCTTCGGGCCCTCGGCTACGACGAGGAGAACTACCCGGGCTTCCTCGATCGCTTCGTGCGCCACTTCGACTTCCTCGAGGGGCAGTGGGAGAAGGACCGCGAGCTGGCGCCCACGCAGGACGAGGCCCTCGTCGAGATCTACAAGCGGGCCCGCCCCGGCGAGCCTCCGTCAGTCGAGTCGGCCAAGGCCTACTTCCGCAACGCCTTCTTCGAGAACCGGCGCTACGACCTGTCCCGGGTCGGGCGCTACAAGCTCAACCGCAAGCTCGGCCCGGAGCTCGACCGCCTCGAGGAGCTCTTCGGCATCCAGCTCGAGAAGCCCGAGCTCGACCAGCCGGTGCTCATGCCGGCCGAGGTGCTGGCCGCCACCACGTACCTGCTCAACCTGGTGAACGCCGAGCCCGGCTACCGCCTCGACGACCAGGACCACTTCGCCAACCGCCGCATCCGGTCGGTGGGGGAGCTCATCCAGAACCAGGTGCGCATCGGCCTGTCGCGCATGGAGCGGGTCGTCCGCGAGCGCATGACCACCCAGGACGTCGAGGCCATCACGCCCCAGACGCTCATCAACATCCGCCCCGTGGTGGCCGCCATCAAGGAGTTCTTCGGTACCTCCCAGCTGTCGCAGTTCATGGACCAGGTGAACCCGCTGTCAGGGCTCACCCACCGCCGCCGCCTGTCGGCGCTCGGCCCTGGGGGCCTGTCGCGCGAGCGCGCCGGCTTCGAGGTCCGCGACGTCCACTTCAGCCACTACGGCCGGATGTGCCCCATCGAGACCCCCGAGGGCCCGAACATCGGCCTGATCGGCGCCCTGGCCACCTTCGCCCGGGTCAACGAGTTCGGGTTCATCGAGTCGCCGTACCGCAAGGTCATCGACGGTCGGGTGACCGACGAGATCGTCTACCTGGCGGCCGACGAGGAGGAGGAGTACGTGGTCGCCCAGGCCAACGCCCCCCTCAACCCCGACGGCACTTTCCGGGCCGACCGTGTGCTCGTCCGCCGCTCCCCGCAGGCCGCCACCCTCGGCGACCTGAAGCTGCAGCTCGAGCGTGACGTCTTCTTCGGTGCCACCACCGAGATCTCTTCGGTGTCGCCGAAGGAGGTCCAGATGATGGACGTCTCCCCCAAGCAGATCGTCTCGGTGGCCACCGCCCTCATCCCGTTCCTCGAGCACGACGATGCCAACCGGGCCCTGATGGGCGCCAACATGCAGCGTCAGGCCGTCCCGTTGCTGCGGGCCGAGGCGCCTTACATCGGCACCGGCATCGAGTCCCGGGCCGCCCGCGACGCCGCCGACATGATCATTGCCGAGGACGACGGTGTCGTCAGCGAAGTCGACGGCAACATCATCGTGGCCGAGTACAAGTCGAAGGGCCGCAAGGTCTACCGCCTCCTGAAGTTCGAGCGTTCGAATCAGGACACCTGCATCAACCAGAAGCCCATCGTCGTCGAGGGCCAGAAAGTCGCCAAGGGCGACATCCTCGCTCACGGGCCCTCCACCGACAACGGCGAGCTCGCCCTCGGCAAGAACCTCGTCGTGGCCTTCATGCCGTGGGAGGGCTACAACTTCGAGGACGCCATCATCCTCTCCGAGCGCCTGGTGAAGGACGACGTGCTCACGTCGATCCACATCCACGAGCACGAGATCGACGCCCGCGACACCAAGCTCGGGCCCGAGGAGATCACCCGCGACATCCCGAACCTGTCCGAGGAGATCCTCGCCGACCTCGACGACCGCGGCATCATCCGCGTTGGTGCCGAGGTCGGTCCGGGCGACGTGCTCGTCGGCAAGGTCACCCCGAAGGGCGAGACCGAGCTCACCCCCGAGGAGCGCCTGCTGCGGGCCATCTTCGGCGAGAAGGCCCGCGAGGTGCGTGACACCTCTCTCAAGGTCCCCCACGGTGAGACCGGCAAGGTCATCGACGTCAAGGTCTTCAGCCGTGACGAGAGCCACGAGCTGCCGCCGGGTGTCAACCAGTTGGTGCGGGTCTACGTGGGCCAGAAGCGCAAGATCAGCGTGGGCGACAAGCTGGCCGGCCGCCACGGCAACAAGGGCGTGATCTCCAAGATCCTGCCCATCGAGGACATGCCCTTCATGGCCGACGGCACCCCCGTCGACATCATCCTCAACCCGTTGGGTGTGCCCAGCCGCATGAACGTCGGGCAGGTCCTCGAGGCCCATCTCGGCTACGCCGCCCGCTACGGATGGAAGCTCGACGGCACCACGGTGGGCATCGAGGCCACCCGGGGAACCGAGAGCAAGACCCGGCCCACCACGTCGCCGGCCACGCTCATCGCCACCCCCGTGTTCGACGGGGCCCACTGGGACGAGCTGGAGGGAGCGGGCAAGCACCCGACCATCCAGAAGATCTTCCAGAACCTCCAGCCCGAGGCCACCGACGCCCGCTACGGCGACAACGGCCGCCTCATGCAGGACAACGGCAAGACCACCCTGTACAACGGCCGCACCGGCGAGGCCTACGACAATCCGGTCACCGTGGGCGTCGTCTACATCCTGAAGCTGGCCCACCTCGTGGACGACAAGATCCACGCCCGGTCGACCGGGCCCTACTCGATGATCACGCAGCAGCCGTTGGGCGGGAAGGCCCAGTTCGGCGGCCAGCGCTTCGGCGAGATGGAGGTGTGGGCCCTCGAGGCCTACGGCGCCGCCTACTGCCTGCAGGAACTGCTCACCATCAAGTCCGACGACGTGCTCGGCCGGGTCAAGGTCTACGAGGCCATCGTCAAGGGCGAGAACATCCCCGAGCCGGGCATCCCCGAGAGCTTCAAGGTGCTCATCAAGGAGATGCAGGCCCTGTGCCTCAACGTCGAGGTCCTCTCCACCACCGGTGAAGAGATCGAGATGCGTGAGCTCGACGAAGACATCTTCCGCACCGCCGAGGAGCTCGGCATCGACATCTCGCGCCCCGAACGGGGCAGCGACGAAGAAGATGCCCGCCGCCAGGCCGAGAGGAGCTGAGGGAATGCCCATGCTCGACGTCAACAACTTCGATCAGCTGCGCATCGGATTGGCCACCGCCGATTCGATCCGTACGTGGTCCAACGGCGAGGTGAAGAAGCCCGAGACCATCAACTACCGCACGCTCAAGCCGGAGAAGGACGGGCTCTTCTGCGAGAAGATCTTCGGTCCCACCAAGGACTGGGAGTGCTACTGCGGGAAGTACAAGCGGGTGCGCTTCAAGGGCATCATCTGCGAGCGCTGTGGCGTGGAGGTCACCCGGTCCAAGGTGCGTCGTGAACGCATGGGCCACATCGAGCTCGCCGCACCGGTCGTGCACATCTGGTACCTCCGCGGCACCCGTTCGTGGCTGGCCTACCTGCTCATGGGCACCGAGGCCCGTGAGGAGTTGAAGGCCAAGCAGCTCGAGAAGGTCATCTACTTCGCCGCCAACCTGGTCACCTGGGTCGACGACGATCGCCGTCACGAGGAACTGGCCAACCTCGAGGCCGAGATGCTCGCCGAGCGCGACGTCATCGAACAGGAACGAGAGGTCGAGCTGGCCAAGCGCTTCGAGGCCCTCGAGACCGAGCTCGCCGAGCTCGAAGCCGGAGGCGCCAAGGACTCCGACGTCAAGGCCCGCCAGCGGGCCAGCGAGAAGGACCTCCAGTCGATCCGCGAGCGCTACGAGATGGAGCTCGACCTCGTCACGCGGGCCTTCGAGGAGTTCAAGGACCTCTTCCCGCGCAAGATCATCGAAGACGAGATGCTGTGGCGCGAGCTGCAGGATCGCTACGGCGACTACTTCGAGGGGGGGATGGGTGCCGACGCCATCGCCCGACTCATCGACCGCATCGACCTCGATGCCGACGAGATCACCCTGCGCACCCAGATCGATCCGCCCGAAGGGCAGAAGCCCCTGTCGGCCCAGCGCAAGCAGAAGGCCATCAAGCGGCTGAAGATCGTCGCGGCCTTCAACCGCCGTGACGACCACGGCCGGCGGGTCAACGACCCCCGCGCCATGATCCTCGACGTCGTCCCGGTCATCCCGCCGGAGCTGCGCCCGATGGTGCAGCTCGACGGCGGTCGCTTTGCCACCTCCGATCTCAACGACCTCTACCGCCGGGTGATCAACCGGAACAACCGGCTCAAGCGCCTTCTCGATCTCGGCGCCCCCGAGATCATCGTGAACAACGAGAAGCGCATGCTGCAGGAGGCCGTCGACGCCCTGTTCGACAACGGCCGCCGTGGCCGTCCGGTCACGGGCCCGGGCAACCGTCCGCTCAAGTCGCTGTCCGACATGCTCAAGGGCAAGCAGGGCCGGTTCCGCCAGAACCTGCTCGGAAAGCGCGTCGACTACTCGGGCCGTTCGGTCATCGTGGTCGGCCCCACCCTGAAGCTGCACCAGTGCGGGCTGCCCAAGCTCATGGCCCTCGAGCTCTTCAAGCCGTTCGTCATGAAGAAGCTCGTCGATGACGAGCTGGCCCAGAACATCAAGTCGGCCAAGCGCATGGTCGAGCGCCGCCGTCCCCAGGTGTGGGACGTGCTCGAGGAGGTCATCAAGGAGCATCCGGTGCTGCTGAACCGGGCCCCCACGCTGCACCGCCTCGGCATCCAGGCCTTCGAGCCGGTGTTGGTCGAGGGCAAGGCCATCCAGATCCATCCGCTGGTCTGCCACGCCTTCAACGCCGACTTCGACGGCGACCAGATGGCGGTGCACCTTCCGCTGTCGGCCGAAGCCCAGGCCGAGGCCCGGGTGCTGATGCTGTCGGCCAACAACATCTTGTCGCCCGCCGATGGTCGACCTCTGGTGACGCCCACCCAGGACCTCATCATCGGGGCTTACTACCTCACCGAGCAGCTCGACGACGTGGCCGGCACCGGCCGGGTGTTTCGCCGGCTCGAGGAGCTGGAGCGGGCCTACGAGAGCGGTGCCCTCGCACTGCACGCCTCCATCGAGATGCGCACGCCCGAGCACGTGACCGGCGAGGCGGACGGCCGCCCCGTCTACCGCCAGACCACACCCGGCCGGGTGTTCTTCAACACCTCGCTGCCCGACGGCTTCGAGTTCCAGAACGTCCGTGTCGACAAGAAGGCCATGGGTCGCATCGTCGACGAGTTGGCCCACAACTACGACAAGGCCGAGGTGGCCGGGTCGCTCGACCGGATGAAGGACCTCTGCTACCGGTTCGCCTCCAAGTCGGGGCTCACCATCTCCATCGAGGACGTCAAGACCCCGCCGGAGAAGCAGGACATCCTCGACAAGCACGAGAAGGAAGCCGACAAGGTCGAGATTCAGTTCCGACGCGGCATCATCACCGACGGCGAGCGTCGCCAGAAGGAAGTCGAGATCTGGACCACCGCCACCGACGAGGTGAAGGTGAAGATGGAGGCGGCGCTCAAGGCCACCAAGTTCAACCCCATCGAGATGATGGTGGGTTCCGGTGCTCGCGGCAACATGATGCAGGTGCGTCAGATCGCCGGGATGCGCGGTCTCGTGGCCAACCCTCGCGGCGACATGATCCCTCGTCCGATCAAGTCCAACTTCCGTGAGGGCCTGTCGATGCTCGAGTACTTCATCGCCACGCCGGGCGCCCGGAAGGGTCTGGTCGACACCGCCCTGCGCACCGCCGACTCCGGCTATCTCACCCGCCGGCTCGTCGACGTGGCCCAGGAACTGATCATCAACGAGGAGGACCCGTTCGCCTCCGGTGGCCCGGTGCGCGGCATCTGGCTCGAGGACATCGGTCCCGATCGTCCCGGTCAGCGGGCCTGGCTCGAGACCCGGTTGTACAGCCGCACCCTCGCCGACGACGTGGAGTTGTCCGACGGCACCGTGATGCCCCGGGGCACCCTCGTCGGTGACGACGAGATGGTCACGCTCCGCGACGATCCGAAGGTCACCCGGGTGCGGGTGCTGTCGCCGCTCACCGATGATTCCGAGCGGGGCATCTCTGCGGCCTCGTACGGTCTGTCCCTGGCCACGGGTGAGCTCATCGAGGTGGGCGAGGCGGTCGGCGTCATCGCCGCTCAGTCCATCGGTGAGCCGGGCACGCAGCTCACGATGCGGACCTTCCACACCGGTGGTGTGGCCGGGGCCGGTGGCGACATCGCCGGCGGTCTTCCCCGTGTGGTCGAGCTGTTCGAGGCGCGCAGCCCGAAGGGCAAGGCCACGCTCTCGAGGACCTCTGGCGTGGTCCGTATCGCCGAGGACGAAGGGAAGGGCCGGGTCATCACCGTCGTCGCCGACGACGGTACCGAGGAGGCGACCACGGTGCCGAGCCTGTCCCGCCTCGAGATCACCGACGGCCAGGAGATCCGAGCCGGCGACCCGATCGTCGATGGTCCACGCGATCCCAAGGAGCTGCTCGAGATCAAGGGGATTCAGGAGACCCAGCAGTACCTGGTGATCGAGGTGCAGAAGGTGTACCGCGACCAGGGCGTGCCGATCCACGACAAGCACATCGAGCTGATCGTGCGCCAGATGACGCGCAAGATCGCCGTACAGGAACCCGGCGAGTCCGACTTCCTGCCCGGTGAGCGCGTCGACCAGAAGGTGTACCGAGACGTGAACCGGGGGTTGGTGCTCGAAGGCCAGACGCCGGCCGAGGGCCGCCCGGAGATGATGGGAATCACCAAGGCTTCGTTGTCCACCGACTCGTGGTTGTCGGCGGCGTCGTTCCAGGAGACCACCCGTGTGCTCACCGAGGCCGCCATCGAGTCGCGGAGCGACTCGCTGATCGGGCTCAAGGAGAACATCATCATCGGCAAGCTGATCCCGGCCGGCACGGGTATGCCCGTCTACCGCGACATCACGGCCTCGGCTCCGGACTACCAGCCCATGGAGTTCTACTCCTCGGCGCCCGACGACGAAGCCGACATCGCCGAGTGGCTGGCCAGCCGCAGCGGTGCCGACGCCGCCGACCTGGTCGCCGGCCAGGGCGACATGGCGGCGATGGGTGACGAGACTCCCGACGCCCAGGTCATCGATCTGGTCCGGGGCGAGGAGTCCGCCGGCTGATCCCACGGTGGTGGCCCGATCGGGCCTCCACTCCCGGGGGCCGGCGTCTTGCCGGAATCCCCGCTGTCCCCCTAGCATTGCCCTCCGGCTCTGGCGCCGATCTGCGCGCCGACCATGAACTCCACCGCTTCCGCGCCGATCAGGTCGTTGCCGGACGCGCCGAAGCAGTCGTAACGAACGCCAGAAAGGTCCGTCGTGCCCACGATTCAGCAGCTGGTCCGCAAGGGGCGCCAGTCGAAGCCCGCCAAGGCCAAGACGCCCGCGCTCAAGGGCGCCCCCCAGCGTCGAGGCGTGTGCACCCGGGTGTACACCACCACTCCCAAGAAGCCGAACTCGGCCCTGCGCAAGGTCGCCCGTGTGCGCCTCACCAGCGGTGTCGAAGTCACCGCCTACATCCCCGGCGAGGGCCACAACCTCCAGGAGCACTCCATCGTGCTCGTGCGCGGCGGTCGTGTGAAGGACCTCCCGGGTGTTCGGTACAAGATCATCCGGGGCACGCTCGACACCTCGGGCGTGCGTGACCGCAAGCAGGCCCGTAGTCGCTACGGCGCCAAGAAGGAGAGCTGACGTGCCCCGCAAGGGTCCCGCCCCCCGCCGTGAACTGATGCCGGACCCGATCTACCGGTCGGTCGTTGTCACCCAACTCGTCAACAAGGTCCTCCAGCGAGGCAAGCGCTCCACTGCCGAGAAGATCGTGTACGACGCGCTGACCATCATCGAGGAGAAGAGCGGCGCCGAACCGATCGCCACGCTGAAGCGGGCCGTCGACGGCGTCAAGCCCCAGCTCGAGGTGCGCAGCCGCCGGGTTGGTGGCGCCACCTACCAGGTGCCCGTGGAGGTCCGTCCCCGTCGGTCCAACACTCTTGCCATCCGCTGGATCGTCGGCTACTCCCGTCAGCGCCGCGAGCGCACGATGGCCGAGCGTCTCGCCAACGAATTGCTCGACGCCAGCAACGGCGTCGGCGCAGCCGTGAAGCGTCGCGAGGACATCCACAAGATGGCCGACTCCAACAAGGCTTTCGCCCACTACCGCTGGTAGTTCTGTCGGCTCACTGCCGAGGCATCGCTGTGTCCCCACCGCCCGATTCGGCGGTGTGACCCCGCGAAGCGCCGCCAGCTGTCCCTCCCACTCCGACGCCCGCCGCACCAACGACACAGGAACGAAGACGACGATGGCCGCCCGCAGCTTCTCCCTCGAGCGCACCCGCAACATCGGCATCATGGCTCACATCGATGCCGGCAAGACGACCACCACCGAGCGGATCCTCTACTACACCGGCAAGAACTACAAGATCGGTGAGGTTCACGACGGCGGCGCCACCATGGACTGGATGGTGCAGGAGCAAGAGCGCGGCATCACCATCACCTCCGCCGCCACCACCTGTCACTGGAACGACCACCAGATCAACATCATCGACACCCCCGGTCACGTCGACTTCACCGTCGAGGTCGAGCGTTCCCTGCGGGTGCTCGACGGCGCCGTCGCCGTGTTCGACGGTGTCGCCGGTGTGGAGCCCCAGACCGAGACGGTGTGGCGACAGGCCAACAAGTACAACGTGCCCCGCCTGTGCTTCGTGAACAAGATGGATCGACTCGGCGCCGACTTCTATCGGGTGCTCGACACGATCAAGGATCGTCTCGACTGCACCACCGCCGTCGTTCAGCTCCCGATCGGAGCCGAGGGCCACTACAAGGGCGTCATCGATCTCGTCACCATGGACGCCATCGTCTGGCTCGAAGAGGACCTGGGCGCCAAGTGGGAGGTCCAGGAGATCCCGGCCGACATGCGCGACGACGCCGAGGCCTACCGCGCCGACCTGCTCGAGACCATCGCCAGCGTCGACGAGGACCTACTCGAGAAGTTCGTGGCCGAGGAGGAGATCGGGGTCGACGAGCTTCGCGCCGCCATCCGCAAGGCCACCCTTGCCGGCGAGGTCGTGCCGATCCTCAACGGCACCGCCTTCAAGAACAAGGGTGTGCAGCCGCTGCTCGACGCGGTGGTCTGGTACCTGCCGTCGCCGGTCGACCTTCCCCCGGTGGCCGGCACCAACATCAAGGGTGACACCGACATCAACCGGGAGCCCTCCGACACCGCCCCGTTCTCGGCGCTGGCCTTCAAGATCATGACCGACCCCCACGTCGGCCGGCTCACCTACTTCCGGGTCTACAGCGGCCACCTCGACAAGGGCGGTCAGGTCCTCAACGCCCGTACCCAGAACAAGGAGCGCATCGGCCGGCTGCTCGAGATGCACGCCAACGACCGCCAGGACCTCGAAGAGGTCTTCACCGGCGACATCGTGGCCGGCATCGGCTTCAAGAACACCAAGACCGGCGACACGCTGTGCGATCCGAGCCATCCGATCGTGCTCGAGGAGCTCGTCTTCCCCGAGCCCGTCATCCACGTCGCCGTCGAGCCCAAGACCAAGCTCGACCAGGACAAGATGTCCAAGGCCCTCTACTCGCTCTCCGAAGAGGACCCCACCTTCCAGGTGCGCACCGACGAGGAGACCGGCGAGACCGTCATCTCCGGCATGGGTGAGCTCCATCTCGAGGTCCTCGTCGACCGCATGCTCCGTGAGTTCAAGGTCGACGCCACGGTCGGTAAGCCCCAGGTGGCCTACCGAGAGACCATCAGCAACAAGGTCGAGAAGTCCACCTACACCCACAAGAAGCAGACGGGTGGGTCGGGTCAGTTCGCCGAGGTCACGATCTCGCTCGAGACCACCGGCCCGGGTGGAGGCTACGAGTTCGTCGATCAGATCAGCGGTGGCCGGATCCCCAAGGAATACATCTCGAGCATCGATGCCGGCATCCAGCAGGCCATGACATCCGGGGTGCTCGCCGGCTACCAGACCGTCGACGTGCGGGCCATCCTCACCGACGGCAAGTACCACGACGTCGACTCCTCGGAGATGGCGTTCAAGATCGCCGGCACCATGGCCTTCAAGGAGGCCGCCCGCAAGGCCAAGCCGATCCTGCTGGAGCCCATCATGAACGTCGAGGTCTCCACCCCCGACGACTTCATGGGCGACGTGATGGGCGATCTGTCGTCTCGCCGAGGCAAGCTCGGCGGCATGGAGCAGCGGGGCAACAGCCAGGTCATTCGCGCCCAGGTGCCCCTGTCGGAGATGTTCGGTTACGCTACTGACCTTCGTTCGCGCACCCAGGGTCGAGCCAACTACACGATGCAGTTCGACTCGTACCAGCAGATGCCGTCGAACGTGCAGGAAGAGATCGTCAGCCGCATTCGCGGCGAGTGAGCCCCGGGCCTGCACACAGGCCGTAAACCACCTACCCGACCAAGTCGCCCCGGCACGGAACCACACAGGAGAGACCACGATGGCGCGTGAGAAGTTCGAGCGGACGAAGCCCCATGCGAATGTTGGCACGATGGGTCATATCGATCATGGGAAGACGACGTTGACGGCGGCGATCTCGAAGGTGTTGTCGGAGCAGGATCCGGCGC
>JBDNHK010000022.1:0-8861 GCA_041688815.1 Acidimicrobiales bacterium
CACCCGATAGGCGTCGTAGATTCCGTCGATCTGCTTGATGGACGAGATCACCGAGTCGAGGTGCGAGGGATCGCCCAGCTCGAAGTCGAACCGCATCCGCGAGATGCGGTCAGAGCCGGTGATGGTGTTGCACGACACGATGTTGACGTGCGCGTCGGCCAGCACCGCCGACACGTCGCGCAGCAGACGGGATCGGTCGAGGGCCTTCACCTCGACGGAGGCCACGAACACGGCGGCGATGGCGGTGTCCCATTCGACGTCGATCAGCCGGTCGCTCTGCCCCATGGCCAACGACACCGCGTTGGCGCAATCGGCCCGGTGCACCGACACGCCCCGGCCCCGCGTGACGAAGCCCATGATCTCGTCGCCCGGCACCGGCGTACAGCAACGCGAAAGCCGCACCATCACGTCGTCGAGCCCCTCGACGTGGACCCCGGAGTGGTGAGCGCCGGCCCGCCGTTGCCGGCTCGGCTCGCGCACGGTGATCGGCAGCTGCTCCTCACGGGTGGGATCGACGTCCTGGAGCTGGCGGCGCACCCGCTCGGCCACCGATGCCGACGACACGTGGTGCGCGCCGATGGCCGCCAGCATGGCCTGGCGGTCGGGGTACTTGAGGGCCTCGGCCACCTCGTCGAGCACCCCGGACGCCTGGATCTTCTGCACCGGCAGGCCCTCGCGCCGCAACGCCTTGGTGAGCTCGTCGGTGCCGGTCTCGATGGCGTCCTCGCGACGTTCCTTCGAGTACCACGACCGGATCTTGTTGCCGGCCCGATGGGTGGCGACGGACTTCAGCCAGTCTTGGCTGGGGCCGGCGCCGGTAACCTTCGACGTGAAGATCTCGACAGAGTCACCCGACGTGAGCTCGGAGTCGAGCGGGATGAGCCGACCATTCACCCGGGCGCCGATGCAGCTGTGGCCGACCTCGGTGTGGATGGCGTAGGCAAAATCGATGGCCGTGGCCCCTACCGGCAGGGTGATGACCCTCCCCTTCGGGGTGAAGATGAACACCTCGTCCTGTTCGAGGTCGGTCTTCAGGTTGGCCATGAACTGGCCCGGGTCGGAGGTCTCCGACTGCCAGTCGACGATGCGGTTCAACCAGGCCAGATCGGCCGTGGCCGCGGAGTCGTCCTTGTAGTTCCAGTGGGCGGCCACCCCGAACTCGGCCCGCTGGTGCATCTCGAGGGTCCGGATCTGTACCTCGAGGGGCTTGCCCTGCGGGCCGACCACTGTCATGTGCAACGACTGATAGAGGTTGAACTTGGGCATGGCGATGTAGTCCTTGAACCGCCCCTGCACCGGCTTCCACTTGGTGTGGATGGAACCCAACGCCGCGTAACAGTCCTTCACCGAATCGACCACCACGCGGATGCCGACCAGATCGAAGATGTCGTCGAACTCACGACCCTTCACCACCATCTTCTCGTAGATGCTCCAGTAGTGCTTCGGTCGTCCCGTGACCTCGGCGTTGATCCGAAGCTCACCCATCCGCTCACGAACGTCGTCGAGCACCTGCATCAGATAAAGATCACGCTCGGGGCTGCGGGTGGCCACCATGTGATCGATCTCGGCGTAGCGCTTGGGGTGCAGGGCCGCGAACGCCAGATCCTCCAGTTGCTGTTTGAGCTCCTGCATACCCAGGCGATGGGCCAGCGGGGCGTAGATGTCGAGCGTCTCCTGGGCCGTGCGCTCCTGCTTCCATGCCGGCATCGCCGCGATGGTGCGCATGTTGTGGAGACGGTCGGCCAGCTTGATGATCAGGACCCGGAGGTCCTTGGCCATTGCCACCAGCATCTTGCGAACCGTGGCCGCCTGCTGGGCCTCCTTGGAGTCGAACTTGATGCGGTCGAGCTTGGTGACCCCGTCGACGATCCGGGCCACGTCGACCCCGAACTGGGCCTCGAGCTGGTCGATGGTGGTGCCGGTGTCCTCGACGGCGTCGTGGAGGAGGGCGGCGGCGATCGTGACGTCGTCGAGCCCGAGCTCGGCACAGATCTTCGCCACCGCCACCGGGTGGGTGACGTAGGGTTCGCCGCTCTTGCGGCTCTGGCCGAGGTGCGCAGCCGCCGACAGCGCATAGGCCCGGGTGATCAGATCGGTCGGCGCCTTCGGGTGCACGGCCCGGTAGGCCGCCAGGAGGGGCGCCACCTCCTCCGACGGGGGCGCGGTGTGGCGGCGCCAGGGAAGGACCCGGTCGACGGTGGCCATCGGCTACTCGCCGCCTCCACTCGAGGCCAGCGTGAACGAAGTGAGCACCTCGACCTGGTGGCCCTCGAGGGCGGCCCGTCCGCCGAGCTCGGGGAGCTCGAGCACGAAGGCCAGGGCCGCCACCGTGCCGCCGAGCGTCTCGACCAGTCGGACCGTGGCCGCCGCCGTGCCTCCGGTCGCCAGCACGTCGTCGACGATCAGCACCCGTTCGCCCGGGTGCACGGCATCGCGATGGATCTCGAGCAGGTCGACGCCGTACTCGAGCACGTACTCCTCGCGTTCGATCTCCCAGGGGAGCTTGCCGGCCTTGCGCACCGGCACGAACCCGGCACCGAGCCGGTAGGCGACCGGGGCCCCGAACACGAAACCCCGAGCCTCGACGCCGACGACACGATCGACGGGCTGGCCGGCCACGGTGACCGAGTCGGACAAGGCGTCGATGACCGTGGCGAAGGCCACCGCGTCCTGCAGCAGGGGGGTTATGTCACGGAAGATCACGCCGGGCTGGGGCCAGTCGGGGATCTCGCGGACCAGATCGGTGACCATCTGGGCGGCTCGACTCACGGAATCCGCCACCCCACCGGCCTCGCCCGTCGACCACGCTCCGTCATGGCTCCACGGTACAGGCTGGTCCTGGCCCCCCGATCCCCGTGGATCAGCGCTTCTTCGACTTCTTCCGAGGTCGAGGGGGGATGACGCCGGCGGGGAGGACCGCCGACGGGGCGGCAGTTCCGGGGGAAGACTCGTCGCCGGTTGGGGCACCTGTGGTCGCGCCCGGCCTCGCGGTTGCCCGCAACCCCGCCGGACCGGTGCTTCGCGAGAGGCTCGCCATCGCCGCGGCATCGGTGGCCGACACCCCGCCACCGGAGGCGGCGAGGCGCTCGCGAACCGTGCGGTTCTTCGGCTCCTTCTCCTTCAACCACACCAGGATCGGGGCCGCCACGTAGATGGAGGAATAGGCGCCGGCGGTGAGGCCGACGAGCAGAGCGAGCGAGAACTCCTGGAGGGTGACCGCCCCGAGGATCCAAGAGCCGACGACGAGCAGCGATATCACCGGGAGCAGGGCCACGACGGTGGTGTTGATCGAGCGCAGGAGGACCTGGTTCATCGAGCGGTTGACCATTTCGCCGTAGGTCATGCGGCCGGTGAGACCGACGAACCGCTCGTTCTCCTTGATCTTGTCATCGACCACGATGGTGTCGTAGATCGAATAGCCGAGGATGGTGAGGAAGGCGATCACCGTGCCCGGGGTCACCTCGAACCGGAACAACGAGTAGAAGCCGACGCTGATTATGACGTCGTGGGCCACGGCGATGATGGCGGCCACGGCCATACGCCATTCGAGGCGGATGGTGAGGTACAGCAGGATCGCCGCGAAGAACAGGACCAGCGCCCGGACCGAAGCCTCGGTGATGTCGCTTCCCCACGAGGCACCGACGGTGGACACACTCACTTCCGCCGTCGGGGTGCCGGCCACCTCGCCCAGCCTGACCCGCACGATCTCGGTCTGCTCGTCGCTCTCGTTGGGACCCTGCACCCGCAGCGCGTCGCTGCCGACGATCTGGATCTTGGCGTCGGTGAGGCCCACCTCAGCCACGGCCGCCCGGGCCTCCTCGACCGACACGCCCGGGGCGGGCACCTCCCACGAGACACCGCCTTCGAAGTCGATGCCCAGGTTGAGGCCGCGCACGGCCAGCGAGCCGATGCTGATCAGCACCAGCACGGCCGACAGCACCAGGGCCCGCTTCCACCAGAAGATGAAGTTGAAGGTGCTCTGACCCCGATAGAGACGACCGATTCCGCTCATGTGCCGGCTCCGGTGGTGGCGGGCACACGCTTCGTGGCCGAGTTGGGAGCCAGTTCCTCGGCCGGAACGCCGAGGAGCTTCGGCCGGGCGAGGAGCCAACGCGACTTGGTGGCCAGCTTCACCGAAGGCCGCATGAACGCCCAGGATGCGATGAGGTCAAGGATGCCGGCGACGGCCAGGTAGAAGGCGAAGCCGCGAACCGGGCCCACGGTGAGCCACCACAGCAGCCCGGCGCCGATGAGCGAGGCGACGTCGGCCTTGACGATGGTGGAGAAGGCGGACACGAATGACTTGTCGGTGGCGCTGCGGATGCTGCGACCGTTCTGGACGTCCTCCTTGAGGTGCTCGTAATACACGACGTTCGAATCGAGCGACACGCCGACGGACACGATGATGCCGGTGATGCCGGCGAGGGTGAGGGCCAGGCCGCTACTGGTACCGAGGTAGCTGATGATCGTCCAGAGCAGCGCCCCCTCGACGGCCAGCTTGAAGATCGAGAGCACACCGAGGAAGCGGTAGAAGACGATCATGTACGCCGCCGCCAGGAACAGGCCGACGGCCCCAGCCACGAGCCCGGCGTGAAGGGCATCACGACCAAGGGTGGCCGACACGATGAGGGCCTGCTGCTGCTCGAGCTCGACGGGCAGGGCGCCGTACTTGAGCGAGGTGGCCAGATCGTTGGCCTCCCGTTCGGTGAAGGTGCCGGAGATCTGGATCTGGTCGGCCTGGAACGAACCGGTCTGGATGACCGGTGCGCTGATGACCCGACCGTCGAGGACGATGCCCAACTGCCCCGTGGGACACGTCGCGGCCTGGGCGAAGCACTGGCCGGCGGCGCCGTTGAAGAGGTCGATGCCGTTGGCTCCGTCCTTGAAGACCGGGTTGACCTGCCACTGGCCCCTCTCGCCCAACGAGGCCGAAGCCGACGACAAGGCACTACCGGTGAGCAGCGTGGGACCGAGCTGGTAGGTGGCCACCAACTGACCGGCCCGGCACTCGGGCACCGTGACCGACTGATCCGGGGAGAGCTGGCTCGACGGGATACCGGTGGTGCACACGTCGGCCGGCAGCGAACCGGTGCCGGCGGTCGGAGCCACACCCGCCGGTGTCGGGGTTGTCGCGGGGGCACCCCCACCCAGCTCGAGGGGGATGCCATCGCCGGACCCGGTGGTGGCCGGGAGGCCCTGGGCCACCTCGAAAATGGCGTCATCGATGGTCACCCGAGGCGACTGCGGCGCGGCTGCCAACTCACCCAGACCGAGACCGGCGGCACCGAGGCCCTGCTCGGTGGTGCTGTCGGGCGACGAGGCGGGGGCGACAGTGGTGGACGACGCGCTCGGGTCGGCCGGAACCGTGGTGGTGGTGGCGTTCGGATCGATCGGCGTGGTCTCCAGGCCGGCCGGGAGAGTCCTGAGGACCGGCCGGAACTGCAATTCGGCGGTCTGGCCGACCAGGGCCAAAGCTCGATCGCGATCCTTCACACCAGGGATCTGGATCAGGATGTTCTGCCCTTGTCGGGTGATCTCGGGCTCAGCCACGCCCAGGGCGTCGATGCGCTGGCGGATGATCGAGATGGCCTGCTCGAGCGTCTCCTCGGTGACGTCGTTGACCGGCTTGAGCACCACCGACACCCCGCCCTGGAGGTCGAGGCCGAGCAGGGGTTGGTTGCCCACGGCGAAGGTGTAGGCCAGGCCGCCCACGGCGAGCAGCACGATGACGATGAGCGACCAGAACCCCTTCAAGCGCCGCATGTCAGTTCCGGCCTGACGACTCGGCGTCCGTTCCTTCCCCAGGGGTGTCGTCCGAGCGCTCGTCAACCGCACCGTCGTCAGCCCCCACCCCCTCAGTGACCGACGACGTACCTTCGTCCCCGTCGTCGTCGCCCACGCCGACCGCCGGGGCGACCTTGCTGGCGACGGCCCGGCGGGCCACCTTCAACTCGATGCCCTCGGCCACCTCCAGGTACACGACGTCACCGTCGATGGCCGTGATCGTGCCGTAGATGCCCGAGCCGCTCATCACCTCGTCGCCCTCGGCCAGCGTGGCCAGCAGCGCGTTGTGGCGACGCAACTCGCGCTGCTTGGGAAGGATGAGCACCACCCAGGCCAGCACGAACAACAGGAGGAGGAGGAGGGTGGACATTGGACTCGTCTGGTGGGGATCGGTTGCGGTGCGCGGCAGGTGGCGCGTGGCGATCAGACAGTAGCCCGGACCGCACTACCCCCAGACCGCGAGGACGTCGCGGCGCAGACCCTCGAAGCCACCGGCGGCGATGGCGGCCCGGGCCTCGCTCATGAGGCGCAGCAACCAGGCCACGTTGTGCACGGTGGCCAGCCGCGCCGCCGTTGGCTCCGACACCATCAGCAGGTGCCGCAGGTAGGCCTTGGACCAGCGGGAACAGGTGGAGCACCGGCAGCCGGGCTCGAGAGGTTCGGGGTCTCGGGCCCACCGGGCGTTGCGCAGATTGAGGCGTCCCGACGACGTCAGGATGGTGCCGTGACGGGCCAGGCGGGTGGGTAGCACACAGTCGAACATGTCGACTCCGAGGGCCACGGCCTCGACCAGCGACGCCGGGTCGCCCACACCCATGAGGTACCGGGGTTGGTCGGGCGGGAGCGTGGCCGTCGTCGCGGCCAGCGCCGGCAGCATCTCGGCGCGAGTCTCCCCCACTGACAATCCCCCGATGCCGTAGCCGTCGAAACCGATCGCCGTCGTGCGCTCGGCACTCTCGACCCGCAGGGCTTGGTCGACGCCTCCCTGGACGATGCCGAACTGGGCCTGGGTGGAGCCGGCGGCGCGGGCAGGGGCATGGGCGCGCTTGGCCCGCGCCGCCCACGCAACACTGCGGTCGACCGCGACACGGATCACCGGTACGGGCGAGGGCAACGGGGGGCACACGTCGAGCACCATCTGGATGTCGGCGCCGAGGAGCAGTTGGATCTCGACGCTGGTCTCCGGGGTGAGGTGGTGGCGACTGCCGTCGTAGGTGGAGCTGAACGTGGCGCCCTCATCAGTCACTTTCGGCTGCAACGAAAAAACCTGGAAGCCCCCGGAATCGGTCAGCACGTGCCCGGACCAGTCGGTGAAAGCATGCAGCCCCCCCAACTCGGCAATGAGATCAGCCCCGGGCCGCAGCATCAGGTGGTAGGTGTTGGCCAGAACGACGTCGGCGCCGAGCTCCTCGAGGTCGGCGGAGGTGAGCGTGCGCACGGCCGCACGGGTGCCCACCGGCATGAAACATGGCGTCGGAAACGAACCCCGCGCGGTGTGCACGATCCCAGCTCGGGCCCCACCGTCGCGGGCCACGACGTCGAGGCGTACCACCCGCCCGGTCGGGTCGGGGGAGAACGGGACCGGCAGGGGCTCGATGGTCACGGCCCGCCGTCGCCACGGATCGAACCGAACGTGTCACCGCCGGACTCGTCGCCGCTTTTCCCGACAGTCACAGGGGATGCGCCGCAGTCGACCGACCGCGTCCCTTGTCCGCCGTCACCGCCTCGTGGACGCTCCGCCCGACGGTCACAGGGGATGCGCCGCAGTCGACCGATCGGGTCCCTTGTCCGCCGTCACCGCCTCGTGGACGCCCTCGGCTCCAGGTTCGGCCTGAGACAGGAGCATGGCGTCACCGAAGGAGAGGAACCGGTAGTCCTCGGCCAGTGCTGCGACGTAGAGGTCCCGCCACCTTTCGCCAACGAAGGCATCGATCATGACCAGCAGCGACGAACGCGGGAGGTGGAAGTTCGTGAGCAGGCGATCCACGACCAGCCACGGGTACGGACGCCGGATGTAGAGATCGGTGCGCCCCTCCAGCGCCCCGGTGGCGGCGGCACTCTCGAGCGCTCGCACCGCGGTCGTTCCGACGGCAACGACCCGGCCACCGGCGGCTCGGGTCGCCCGACACCTCTCCATCGTCTCCGCCGGGACCCGGTAGGACTCCTCGTGCATCACGTGGTCCTCGACGTGGTCGACCGCGATGGGACGGAAGGTCCCGAGGCCGACGACCAGCTCGACGTCGGCTCGACCGATGCCGCGGGCGGCGCAGCGTTCGAGGAGCTCAGGGGTGAAGTGCAGGCCGGCCGTGGGTGCGGCCGCCGACGCGGCGCGCTCGGCGTACACGGTCTGGTAGAGGTCAGGCCGGGCCAGCGGCACGGTGATGTAGGGCGGGAGCGGCATCTCACCGTGGCGCTCGAGCGCTCGCAACACTTCACCGTCGGCGCAGACCGTCACCAGCCGCCGGCCCTCGCCGAGGTCCTCGCCCACGACGACCTCCAGATCCGCCATGCCTCCACCGGCCGCGGGCTCCAACGACGCGCCGTCCCCGGCAGGGCCGCCGCGACGTCCTTCACCAACAGCCCCGCCGCCACCGCCGCCCGGCGGACGCAAGACGGTGCCGGGCGGAAGCCGCCGGCCCGGCCGCACCAGCGCCTCCCAGACCCGCTCGCTTCGTCGCTCGAGGAGGAGCACCTCGGCGGCACCACCGGTCTCCTTGACCAGGGGGAGGCGGGCCGGCAACACCTTCGTCGTGTTGAGGACCAGGAGATCGCCCGGCTCGAGGAGGTCGGCGAGGTCGCGGACGTGGCGGTGCTCGGGCGGTCGACCGGGGCCCCGGTCGACGAGGAGCCGGGCGTCATCGCGTTGCGCGAGCGGCTCCTGGGCAATGACCCCCTCGGGCAGCTCGTAGTCGAAGGCAGCAGTCTCCACGACCCGCAGGCTACGGGCCCCCGCCCCGCCCCCGCCCCCTCCCCCTCCCCGAACTGTTGAGCCTTCCGAGCCCCCTAGCGCTCGCTGCACTCAACAGTTCGGGGAGGCAGCTCGGGGAGGCAGCTCGGGGAGGCAGTTCGGGGAGGCA
>JBDNHK010000109.1:0-3219 GCA_041688815.1 Acidimicrobiales bacterium
GGCGACTGAGCCGGAGTGGTGGCCGTGGTTCTGCTCGCTCGAACGGCCTGACTGCGCTACGAGGGCGCGGGTGCGGCCTCTTCGAAGCGACCAAAGCCATAGTCGCCGGCGATGGTCGTGCGATGCATGCAGCGACCGTTCTCAGGCGCAGAGCCCGACACTGAGTGCAGAACCCGCCAGTTGTCCCAGATGACCATGTCGGTCGGCTTCCACGGGTGGAAGTAGCTGAGGCCCTTCGCCGCCTCGACGATCTCGTCGCACACCTCGGTGAGCAGCCGCTCGGCGTCGTCGTCGTCCCGGCCTTCGAGGCCTTGCGCCATCCAAGGGGAGACGTGGAGGACCTTCTCGCCGGTGCTGCGGGTCCACACCGCGGGGTGGAGGGCCCGAGGCCGATCCTGGAACTCGGTCATGACACCGGCGGCCTCCGGGCCTTCCTCGATCACGACGAAGTCCTCGGGCCGCCCGAACCGGAGGTTGTCGAGGATCACGTCCATGGAGTAGATCACCATCTCGTTCTCGAGTCGCTCCCGCACCGCGGGTGAGATCGTGGCGTAGAGGGCGATGCCGTCGACGAAACCGGTCATTCCTCCATCCGGCGGGATCTCCACGGCGCGGAGCACGCCGGCTCGGTTGAGCTGGTCGTTGTAGCAATGGTCGAAGTGCCAGGGCAGCCACTGCGACATCAGCCGCCCATCCAGCTGCACGACCCCTCCCGCGTTCGGTTTGTGGCGAATCTCGATGATGCCGAGCAGGTCACCACCGACGCGGGGGGTTGCCATGCTCGGATGGTCTTTGAGCGACCCGAACACGGTGCTGATCGCCACCTGCATCTGCGGGGTTGGATCCACCTTCTCGAAGATCAGCAGTCCGCGCTCTTCGAAGGCCTGGTTGAGCTGCCCCCGCACCTCAGCGTCACGGAGGCGGTCGAGCGTGACGCCCCCTACGCGGGCGCCGAAGGCGAGGTCCTCGCGGATGGGGTGCACGGTGATCGGGGTCATGTTCGGCTCCTCCACGAGAGTTGAATCAACGATCGCCGCCGATCGTCCGGTCGGCCCAGTCGATGAGCAGGGGGACGAGCCGCGGCCACTTTAGGAAGAGTGAACCGGCCTGGGCCACGGCCGCCCGGCGCTCGTTCCACTCGTCGTCATCCCACGGTGGGTCGACCAGCTCGGCTCCGGGCAGGCCGGCGCCCAGCGCCTCGGAAGCGGCGCGGGTGTGGGACATGTCCGACACCCCACTGCGGAACACCAGGATCGGGACCGACAGGCCGGCCACGTCCACGTCGTCGAGCCCGGGGACGAGCGAGTCGTCGCACGGGCAGTAGGCCAGCATCCAGCGATCCATGACGTCGAGGAACTCCTGGCGGTCCATCGACAGGAACCGCTCCCGGTTCGCCGGGTTTCTCTGCTGCACCTCCTGCCACTGATCGAGCTGCACGACGGCTTCCATCCCGCCATGCCAAGCGGCATCCGCCGACGGCATGCAGTAGTAGTGGGCGAGTTGGAGCAGTCCCGGGATGCCGCCACTGATCCACCACATCGCCAACCCAGCCGTGACGTCGGGGTTGCGGGCGGCCGCAAGCAACGACACCCGCGCCCCGCCCGACCCGCCGGCGATGACAGCCGGGCCGAGGTCGAGGTGGCGCAGGAGCGCGCCGAGAGCGTCGGCCTGGACCTCTGATTCCGACCGCCCTCGGAACACCACCGACGACGCGCCACAGTTCGGGCGGTCCCAGGTGAGTACCTGTCGGCCGTGCTCGGCCAGTGTCTGGGCCATCTCGGGGAGGCCACCGACCTCCTTGGGGAAGCGGCCACCCGGCGTCAACGCCCAGGTCTGGCCCTCACCCACCAGCTCGTACGCGATGTGGATGCCGTCCAGCTCTGCTATCGGCATGTCTGGCCCTCTCTGCCCTGGGTCGTTCTACCACGCGATCCTGGAGCTGCGGCCCTGCCTCGCGGGTCGGGTCCTCGATGCCAGACTCCCGCTTGGCGGTGCAGGTCCCGAGCGGCAGGGCCAGATACTCTCGGCCGGGTGACGCGGTCCCCGTTGAACGGAGGCGGTCCGAGCAGCTCGATCCCAGCCGGGTTCTGCCTCGCCGGCGCCTGGATGCGCCCGATGTCAACGGCGTCGACCGTGCCCTCCACCGTCGGCCTGCTGGCGTCGCCATAGAAGGCCTGCCTGTCCTCTCGAGAGTTGAACCACCCTGCCCATGCCATCCGATGAATCCCCGCTCCTTTCGGCCAAGGCGTACGACGAGCCGTCGGTCTTTCGGCCCGAGAACCTGTTGCGCGAGGGCCGCCGTCAACGCCACCGCCCGGACGTGGATGTCCCGAAGGTCTGTCTGCTCGACCCCGACGGCGACATCGTCCGTCACCTCACCGCCACGGGGGTCGCCGGGGAGCACCCGGGGTGGGCCTGCTATCACACCACCCTGTGGGTGTTCGACCTCGACGGCACCGAGGTGGGGGTCATCGGCTGTGCGGTCGGGGCGTCGTTCGCGGTGCTGCTCGCCGAGCAGCTGGCGGTGTCGGGCTGCGAGCTGCTGGTCAGTGTCACCTCGTCCGGATCGATCACCCCGGTCGGTGAACCGCCGTACTTCGTGATCATCGACCGGGCGCAGCGCGACGAGGGCACCAGTCACCACTACCTTCCGCCCGCGCAGTGGGCGCACGCTTCGCCTGACCTCATCATCCGGCTCGACGACGCGTTCGTCGGGACCAACCAGCCCGTCATGGTCGGTTCGACCTGGACCACCGACGCCCCCTACCGCGAGACCCCGACAGCGATCGAGGCCGCCGCCCAGCTCGGCGTCGTGGCCGTCGAGATGGAAGCGGCCGCCCTCTACGCGTATGCCACCGCTCGGGGTCGCGATGTGATCTGTGTCGCGCACGTGACCAACACGATGGCGACCGAGGGCGACGACTTCGAGAAAGGCACGGCCGACGGCGCCCACGACGCGCTCGAGGTCGTGGCCGCCATCATCACAGCCCTACGCTCGCCAACAGACGGCGCCTGCCTACCCGTCGTCGGCCGCTGATCCGCCGTCGGGTGCACCCGAAGTCTGGTGTACAAGTCCGTACGAATATGTTCAATTCGTGCATGTCCATGGTTTCCGTGAGCCGGGCACGAGCTGCCCTGCCCGAGATCGAGGCTCTGAGGTGGTCTACCCCGACGAACTCCCCGAACCCTGACCCCGGCGCCCGCGATCACGGGGGCCCC
>JBDNHK010000110.1:0-2768 GCA_041688815.1 Acidimicrobiales bacterium
GCGCGCGCCAGTCCATTCGGCGCCGGGGCCGGCCCCCCGCGGACGGAGCCGGGACACGGGTCATCGCCATGTGGACAGAAGACGCGTCAGAGTGTCATCGCGCCCGACCCGGCGTCGTCACGACGGCCTCAGCCTCGGCTCGGGGACACCGGCACCTCGGCCAGCGCCGCGTCGATCGCCCGCTGCACCGCGGCGTGGACCCGTCGCGACGCTCGGGTCGAGAGGACCTGGTCGGCCACGACCTCGGTCCGGCTCTGGGTGGACCCGGACGCCCGGAAGAACCGGCGACGAACCCGTCCGATGACGACCACGGCGTCGCCCTCGTCGAGCGCCGACCGTCGCGACGGCGGATCGGGCCACACGACCGGCACCGACTCCGCCGGACCGGTGGACCGGGCCACGGTGACGTCGTAGCCGACGACGACAGAACCGGAGGGCAGGACCCTCTCCTCGGGGGGCCGGCTCAGGACCCCTCGGACCACCACGAGATTAACGTTGTTCTGACGACCGGACATCGGACCTCCCACAAGACGAGGCGTTTCCGCTCTTCGTCACGAGCACCAGCTGGGGGAAGTCGACGACACCATACCGGTCACCTGGGACACTCGCCCGGGCGAACAGTGCCGGCGGGGCGTCGTCGGGTCACTGCAGGGTACGCACCCGCTGGGCCACGTCGGCGAAGTCCGGCTCGCTGGTCAGCACCCGACCGAAAAGGTCGCGGGCGCGCGGGACCTCGCCAGCGCGCTCGTAGAGGTCGGCCAGGGCGTAGGCCCGGCGCAGGTGAAAGGGCTTGGGGGTCTTGGGATACCGCCACCCCTGCTCGAGGAGCCGGATGGCTCCGAGCAGCTCACCCCGATCGGCCATCGCCCCGGCGACGACGATACGTCCCTCGGTCACGAGCTCGGCCCCGGGTGACGCCGCACCGAGTTCCTGCCAGAGGGCATCGACCACGTCCCACTGACGCAGCGCCCGGTAGCAGTCGGCGAGCACCGGGTGCTGATCGACGCTGTCGGACAGGAGTCGGTAGGCCTCGAGCTCCTTGGCCGCCGGACGCCACTTGCTCTGTCGGTACATGGTCAGGCCGTAGAGCTCTCGGACCGCGGCGACCGTGGGCGCCTCGTCGGAGAGCTTGCGCAGCACCCGGGCGGCGTCGCCGAAGCGCTCGTGCTCGAAGTCGTCAGCCGCCTCTCGTAGCCGCCGCTCCACCCGCTCGGTGCGGGCCGTACCCACCGCTCGCGCCAACTCGGCTCGCACTTCCTCGGCCAGCTCCGACATCGGCGCGAACGGCCGAGTGGAACGGTCGCTCCCCCGCCCTCGGGTCACTGCGCTCTCGGCCTGCTCACGGACGTCCTCGACCAGCACCCACTGCTCCTCGGCCCGCTCGGCGCGCGCCTCACGGGCATCGGCATCGCGTTGGCGCTCCGCAGCGGCCGCCGCTGTCTCCACCGGCTTGGCCGCGCCACCCGCGGTGCGTCCCGTGCCACCGGGCCGGGTCTGCTCGGCCTCGTGCACCGCATCGCGCCAGATCCTGCTGGCGTTCGACACCCGTTTGCCGGTGGCCGCACCGAGGCCACGGCGCGCCACGCTGCCCCACTTCTCCGGAGCCTCGATGGACTCCCGATCGTCGTAGGCGACACCGGGGGCGCTACGGCGTCGGGCCCGTTCGTCGCCAGCTCCCTGCCGGGCGTCGCTGCGTCCCGCTGATGTCGAGCCCCGGGAGCCCGATCCACCCTGCGACGAACGCCGGGGGGACGCACTTCGCAACGCCGAAGCGCGGTCGTCGGCCGCCCCTCGGCTCTTACCGGCGACCGATCGCCCCGATGGAGTTCCCGATGCCGAGCCGGCCCGCTTGCCCCCTCCGGCCGAGCCGTCCTTCCGCGGCGGCGACCCCTTCGCGCCCCGCCCTGCGCTCGAGCCCGAGGAGCGCCGGGATCCACCGGCACCCTGACCCTCGGTCTTGGCCCGACCCGATCCGCTTCGATCGGAGCGCGGCGAACTGGAGGAGGGGCTGGGGGGCATGGGAACAACCTATCGGTGCCGGCGCAGGCCTCTCGCCCGCCGACGAGACCAGAAAACGACGAAAGGGCCCCCGAGGGGGCCCTTTCGCTTGAGAAATCCGGCGGCGTCCTACTCTCCCAGGGAGATTACTCCCAAGTACCATCGGCGCTGGTGGGCTTAACTGCCGTGTTCGGAATGGGAACGGGTGTGACCCCACCGCTGTGGCCACCGAAACCTTTGTCAGAGGGCGGCGCCGCAAAAAGCGGCAGCCGTGTCCCTTCAAAGAACTCCATAGCGAGCACGAACATCGTTGTCGATCCAAGCCCTCGGCCGATTAGTACCGGTCGGCTGAACGTGTTGCCACGCGTACACCTCCGGCCTATCAACGTGGTGGTCTACCACGGGCCTTACCAGGTTGACCCTGTGGGAAATCTCATCTTGGAACAAGCTTCGCACTTAGATGCTTTCAGCGCTTATCTCTTCCGTAGGTCGCTAACCAGCCATGCCCTTGGCAGGACAACTGGCACACGAGAGCTACGTCCATCCCGGTCCTCTCGTACTAGGGATAGCCTTCCTCAGATTTCCTACGGCTGCAGAGGATAGGGACCGAACTGTCTCACGACGTTCTAAACCCAGCTCGCGTACCGCTTTAATGGGCGAACAGCCCAACCCTTGGGACCTGCTTCAGCCCCAGGATGCGATGAGCCGACATCGAGGTGCCAAACCTTTCCGTCGATATGGACTCTTGGGAAAGATTAGCCTGTTATCCC
>JBDNHK010000111.1:0-4142 GCA_041688815.1 Acidimicrobiales bacterium
GTCCTTCACCGTGCCGCCTCCGCCACCACGGCCGTGCCGACGACCCGGTCGAGGACCTCGTGGGGAGGCAGGATGGACTTGCGTTCTGCGTCGATGTCGCCGGCACCAGACGCCAAGGCGACGAAGTGCTCGAGCTGGGTGACCAGCGGCTCGCGTGCATCGAGGATGGCGGGGATGTCGATCACGGTCTGTTGGCGATAGCCGGTCTGACGACCCTCGAGGAAGTTGGCACCCACATGGTGGTACACGGTGATGTCGCGCCGGAGCAGGTCCACCTCGATGAGCCGATCGAGCTCGGCGACCTGCAAGGTGCGCAGCTTGCGCTGCGAGACGCGACTGGCCGAGAGGCCGGCCACGAGCCCACCCGGAAACGCCAGCGAGATCTCGGCGATGTCCTCCGAGCCCGGGGGCGATGCGGGATGGCATCGCGCCAACTGGGCCTGCACACCGTCGGGCATCTCCCCGGCCAACCGGATGGCGAGGTCGACATCGTGGATGGCGAGATCGAAGGCCACACCCTGGGTAATCCGAGGAGTGTGAGGCGAATGACGCACGACGTTGACGTGAATCGGACGCTCTACGATCTCGTGCATCTTGAGCACCGCGGGGTTGAAGCGCTCGAGGAGCCCACAGACCAGCGGGACATCGTTCTCGGCGGACGTGTCGACGAGGGTGCGAGCTTGCGTCAGGTCCTGGGACAGCGGCTTCTCGACCAAGGTCGGCAGCCCCGCCTCCAGTGACCGACGAGCCCACTCGAGGTGCGTCTCGCTCGGCGTGGCCACCACCACTGCATCGATGTCGTCGAACCCGTCGAGAGTGGGCACCCACTTGGACCCCCACGCCTCAGCGGCAGAGAGGCCACGCGTGGCGTCGTTGTCCACGACCAGCGTGAGCTCGGTGGAGAGGTGCTGAGCGATGACACGGGCGTGCATCGACCCCATCGTTCCGGACCCCACGAGGGCGATGCGCAGTTGAGCCATTCTGTTGCGAAACGTACCACCGGCTCCGTGCCCGGCTGTGGAACCCGTACCGGTGAGCGACGACCCGATCAGCGGTGCCGGACCGGGCCCTCATGGATCGCGCGGTCGTAGAGATCGAGGTGAGCCGCCGTCACCGCCTGCATGGAGAACCGCTCCTGGATCAGCCGCCGACCGCCTTCCCCGATCCGGCGCCGCAGACCGGAGTCGTCGAGCAGACAGACGAAGGCGTCAGCGATGCCACGACGGTCGCCGGATCGGGCCAGCACGACGTTCTCGCCGTCGACGAGTCGGCCGGTCGGGTAGTTGTCGGGGAGCGCCGTGGTGACCACCGCGACGCCCGCGGCCAGCATCTCGAGGCTGGCGGTGCCGAACCCGAGATCCTGGAGATCGTGCGCCTCGACGTCGGCCGCGGCGGCAAAGTCGGGCACCTCGTGCTTCGGCACGGCGCCCGTCACGATCAGCGAGCCTTCGACGCCCAGTTCCGCCGCCCGCACCCGGAACCGATCGTCGTAGACGTGCCCGACCACCACGACCACGGCGTCGGGCACCTTCTCGAGGATCAGGGGCATGGCCTCGACGAGGGCGAGGCGGTCCCGAAGCGGGATGACATGCCCGAGCGAGAGGACCATCGGGCGATCACCGATACCGAGGCGCTCGCGCACCACCGCGCCATCTCCCTCGATGAAACGGTCGGTCTCGACCCCTACAGGAATGTCGATCACACGGTCCTCGGGGATCGCATACCGAGCTCGCACGTAGCCGTGCACCGGGCCGTCGACGGCGACCACCCACGGGCGAGAAGCCCGCACGAACCCACGCACCACGCTGAGATCCCCGGCGGCCATCACGGCACCGTGCAACCGACTCGGGCTGATGAGGCGGGTGTGGACGGACAGGACCACCGGCACCCGCCGGCGACGAGCCCAAATCGTGCTCATCCACGTGAGGTCGAAGAACTGACCGTGCTGATGGACGACGTCGGGGGCGAAGCCGTCGAGGAGCCGGAACATCCGGCGGAGGTTCTTCGGTGAGGCCACGAAGGGGATGTCGTAGTTGAACGCCAGACTCGACGTGGGTGCGAAACCGGGGAGCCTCACCACCCGCAGCCCGCCGACCTGCTCTTCCGGAGGCGCATCGGGGAACGAGGAGGTGATGACCAGGACCTCGTGCCCGGCTGCGGCGCAGTGGCGGGCGATGGCCTCGCTGAGATGGGCGCTCCCGCCGGCGCGCGGGGGGAAGAAGGCGTTGACGACGGCGATCCGCACGGCGTGACCTAGCCGCCGAAGGCGGAGCGGACCGCGGCGACGACTCGGTCGAGCTCGGCCGGAGTCAGGTGGGGGTGCACGGGAAGGCTCACCACTTCGGCAGCGGCACGCGCCGCATTGGGTGTCTCGTCGACCACGACGCGAGGATCGCCCCGGTAGCAGTCGTAGTCGTGGACCATCCGCGGGTAGTAGACGCCACTGCCCACACCGGCGGCGGCCAGATGCTCCACGAATGCATCCCTGGTCAGCCGTGCGTCGTCGGTGATCCTCACGGTGTACTGGTGGTACACGTGCCGGCGACCCGGACGCTCGACAGGTGTGATCAGTCCTTCGAGCCCAGCCAGGCCCTCGTCGAGCGCCGCAGCGTTGGCCCGACGGGCGTCGGTGATCTCGGGCAGCCGCTCCATCTGGGGGATGCCCACGGCGGCCTGGAGGTCGGTCATGCGGTAGTTGTGGCCCGCCAACTCGTACTGGTACCGGGCTCGCATCCCCTGGTTGCGCAGGAGGCGGAGCCGGTCGGCCAGCGCGTCGTCGTCGGTGGTGACGACGCCGCCTTCGCCGGTGGTCACGTTCTTGGTGGCGTAGAGGGAGAAGCAGGCCTGGCCGAATCCGCCCACGGAGCGCCCATCGACCGCTGCACCATGGGCCTGCGCGGCATCTTCGACCACGGCCAGCCCGCGGGCGGACGCCAGGATGGCGAGGGGTGTCATGTCCGATGCCTGGCCGTACAGGTGGACCGGCATGAGGACTCGGGTCCGATCGGTGACCACGGAGGGGACAGTCGCCGGATCGATGCAGAAGTCCCCGAGATCGATGTCGGCGAAGCGCACCGTCGCCCCGGCCTCGAGAGCGGCGTTCAGCGTGGCGACGAAGGTGAACGGGCTCGTCACCACCTCGTCACCGGGTTCGAGATCGAGCGCCTGAAGAGCAGCGACCAACGCAGTGGTGCCGTTGTTCACCGCCACCGCGTGGGAGGTACCGGTGAGCGCGGCGAACAGTTCCTCGAGCTTCGCCACCTTGGGCCCCTGGGCGAGCATGCCCGACCGGAGAACTTCGAGGACCAGTGCCTCTTCCGCCTCCCCGAAGCGCACGGTGCTGATCGGAACGGTGATGGTCATGTCGTCGCCTGCATCGCGGCCAAGATAGTAGCCACCACTGCGTCCGCCCCTGACGCTCCCGCCTCGCCAGGAGTTCCCATGCCCCGAGGACCTGCCATCCACCGAACGGCGATCGTGGCCCCCGACGCCGAGGTTGGCGAGGGCACCATCATCGGTCCCTACGCCGTCATCCTGGCCCCATGCACGATCGGAGCCGACTGCTGGATCGGCCCACACGTCGTGATCGGCACCACCGGTGAGCACGGCGAGGAGATGGTCGTCCAGACCGTCCCCGACGGAACGGACGAGGTGACCGACGAGGAGATCTGGTTCGGCGAGCACGGCGTGGGCGTCGTCATCGGCGACCGCACCATCGTGAGGGAGCAATCAACGATCCACTCGGGCACCGCGGCCCCGACGGTGATCGGCTCCGACGTCTTCTTGATGAACAAGACCCACGTCGGCCACGACTGCGTGCTCGGCGACCGTGCCCGCATCGCGCCGCTCGCCACGCTCGGCGGGCACGTCGCCGTAGGCGACGACGCGAACATCGGGATGGCCGCGGCAGTGCACCAGTGGCGCACCATCGGCGCCGGCGCGATGGTCGGCATGCATGCCACCGTCGTGAAGGACGTGGAGCCCTACCGGTTGGTCAAGGGCACACCGGCCCGGCCGGCAGGCGTCAACCGGGTGCTCATGGAACGTGCGGGCGTCGCTGAGGCTGACATCGACGCCCTCGACGCGCACTACTCGACGCCCGAGTCCCCGGTGCCGGAAGCGTTTCGCGAGGTCATCGAGCA
>JBDNHK010000112.1:0-32271 GCA_041688815.1 Acidimicrobiales bacterium
CGACCGGTTTCTCGCCCATCCGGGCCAACTCAACAGCACGCTGACGGAACTCGGGCGGATGTGGTCTGGGCATCTGGACTTCCTTTCCGAGACGACCACGGTCGCCTCAGGTCGAATGTCCGTCAACCCGGGGTACTTCCAAAGCCCCGGAACCCATCGAAGTGGGTGGGCGAGAACCAGGCGACCTCCGACGGCGCCTGAGTCCACGAGCTGATTCAGAAAGGATTCGAGGTTGTCTCCGTCGCCGACGTAGTAGAGGAAGTCCGCCACCACAACCAGGCCCGTGCGGGGGAGGTCGGCTCGAGGCCGCACACCGAGGCGATGGCTGCTCGCCTCAGGTCTGCCTCCTGTCGATGGCGATATCCGCAGGGATCCGGACGGAGGTACTTCAGCTCGAACAACGCGTGGGCAAGACCGCGGCGCGTTGCTCGCGGGAGGCTCCCGACTGAGGCGAAGAAGCGCTGGCGCAACTGGTCCGAGGGGAGCAGGCGATCGTGACGACGCTGCGGCTGTCCGGGAGGGCTGAGCAGGCTGATTCGCATCGGGTCGTCTTACTACGACACTCTGTAGCAGTGACGTGGGCCGACCGCGTCCTACCGCGCTGCTGTCTCCCGTTCCACCATGTCTACGGGCACTTCGAAAACGATCGCGAGGTGTCCCTTTTCGGTGGCCGGGGTCATGAGTTGTCCTTTCTCGGGTAGGGGATGCCTCCGAGGCTCGGACAACCGGCGACCTGCAGCATGCCGCCGGCTCGAGCTGATCGACAACAAGCACGAGGAGTTGACCCGTGGCCGGTCTCGCCATCATCACCGAAGCTTGCATCGACGTGAAGGATCGGGCCTGCGTCGACGTCTGCCCTGTGCAGTGCATCTATGAGTTCGATTCGCAGAAGGCGGTTCTGTTCTCCGAGGAAGAAGCGGGGAGCGGGTCCATCGCCACCACGCACACTCCGAACCCGGGCGTTATCGGGGTGTTCGGCGACGGCATCCTGTACGTGAACCTCGAGGAGTGCACATCCTGCACCGCGTGCTACCAGCCCGACGTCTGTCCCGTGGGTGCGATCTACTCCGAAGAGCACCTCCCGGACGGATCGGCAACGAGCGCGAAGTACAACAAGGAAGATCCCAACAAGGGACACGACCACACGTTCTTCGTCCAGCACAGCCGCGACGTGTTCGCGGACTAGACGTTGGACCAGACCAGCCGGCAGCAGACACGGTGCCGGGCCGGTGGACGCCTTCGATGCCGGTGTCCTGATCTATGCGGCGGTACCCGGGCATCTGCTGGGTGAGCGTGTCCGCGCCCTCTTCCCCGCGGCGGCGCCTACGACGACCGGCACGGTCGCCGGCATCGGGTCGGTGCTCCTGATCCCAGCGCTGCTCACCAAGCCGATGCGCGACGGTGCCGAGTCCGAGATCGAGGCTCTTGCCGTCCTGCTCGGGCGCCTCGACCTTCGACCGGTCGACGAAGCCGTCGCCGAACTGGCCGCAGCACTCGGAGCGGCCCACGGCCTGCGTGCCGCCGATGCCGTGCACCTCGCAACGGCCGTCGCCGCGGGCGCCGACCGGTTCATCACGAACAACTCCTCGGACTTCTCGAAGAACATCACCGAGGCCGAGGTGATCCACCCCGACGAACTCCCCGAACCCTGACCCTCGAGCCGAAGCTTCTCCGAATGTCACGCGGCCACGAGCAGCGGGGGTACTGCCGTTGCGGGAGGCGCGAGGGCGCTGGTGACCGCCCGCTGCACTGGGCGCCCGTCCGGTCCACTGTTGAAGCTGACGAGGAGCGGCGCCGTCAGGTGCTCATTCTATGGGGCCCGATCAGGGGCTCGTATCCCTTCCCGCGTCGCGCCCGCCTTCTCCCCTTGCCTGGCGGCCGCCGGCGCTCTTCGAACTCTCAGTTCAGGAACGGTCGCCTATCGAATGAGGAGACGATCCGTGGGCGCGGCTGCGCAGATCGTCGTCATCGAGCGCTCGACGGCCTCCTGGCAGAGGTGGAGGATCGCCTGGTACCCGTCGCTCGCGAGCATGTCGAGCAGCGCCTCCTTTGAGGGATACCGCCCGTAGAAGATGAGATCGGCGTCGATGTCGCCTTCCCATGCCTCGAGCCAGGGTTCCATCGGTCCACGCAACCCTTGGGCTCGAGTCATCTCACCTGGGAGTAGCGGGCAGCAGGACCGTTGCGTGGCGGCGCTGGTCGGGTGGCGCGAGCATCGGTCGGTGCGACGCTCCCAGGATCAGCGAGGCGATGGAACTTTGAGCGGCGCCCAGACGGCGCCGTCGGAGCCGGCGAGGGCGGAGGCGAGTCGGTCGCCGAGGTCGGGCCGGTCGGCATGACCGACGCCGACTCGCAGCCACTGACCCGATGCTGCGTCACGGACGTGGGCAGCCATGCGATCGATGGCATCACCGAGGTCGGTTGCGGTGGTGTGCTCAGCCTTCCGCATCTTGTTGGCCCCAACGTGAGGATCGCCGTCGGTGACGAGACGTCGGTCGATCCGACACGGCCACCGCGGCGGGCGAGCTCGGGGACGCCGACCACGAAGATGCTGTCGACCACCGCGGCCGTCGAGGCGGCCTCGGCCGCCGTCGAGGCCAGATCGCCTCCGGTCGCTCGTTCGCCGCACGCCGCGGCGACGCACAGCGCGACGGGGAACGACGCAGTGGCGGTGTCGACCATCGCCACCTCGACATTCACCTCGCGGGCGGCGATGCGGGCGGCGTCTAGCACCGCGGAGTAGTTCGATCCGGTGTGGATCGACACGATTCCCGTCGCCCCGCGTCCACCGCCTCCAGGTAGTTGGTGAGCAGGTCTCCGGGCGACGGTGTCGACGTCGAGACCTCGGCGCCGCTGGCGAGACGGCGATAGAACTCGGCGGTCGTGATCTCGACCCCTTCGCGGTAGGGGGTGCCGTCGACCAGGATGGTCATCGGCGCGACGTGGACCCTGAACCGGTCCCGCCACGCCGGTGGCAGCATCGCCGCGGAGTCCGTCACGATGGCGATCATGCCGCCGACCTCCGCCGAGCGGCCCGGAACTTGGCCAGGATCATCGCGGAGGACGCGGCGGCGAACAGCGGGAGCCCTGGTCCGGCGGGCGGTCCCCACGCGTTGGGCAGACCGCGCCGCCACCACACGACTGCCGCCGCGATCCACACGGCGCTCGACACCTGGATCGACCGTTCGGCCTGCTGGGACGCGGCCGCACTGGTGGCGGCAACGGCGGCGTCGATGGGGAAGTAGGCGGGGAACACCGCCAGGCACGCCCCTGCGGAGGTGGCGACCCCCTTACCGCCACGAAAGCCGTTCCACACCGGTGCGATGTGCCCGGCGATCGAACCGGTCGCCGCCGCATAGGCCCCGGCGTCTCCGGCGAGGGCCCGTCCCGCGAGGCCGGCGGAGGGAAACGTGCCGGCGAAGTAGCCCATCGCGAACGCAACGCCCAGCCGGGCCCCGGTGCGCGTGGTCACGTCGGCCGCACGAAGCCATCGCCGAACTGGCCGACGTCGACCTCGACGCCGGCGGCGTCGGCGGCCTGCGCTTCGCCGAGCACGACGAACGTCGCCGAGCTCGCGGCGCACCGGCGGTCCTCGTGGTCGGTGATCTCGGCGGTTGCGCTCAGCGTGGAGGTGTCGTCGGTGACCGGTGCGGTGATGCGGGCGGTGACCGTGTAGGTCCGGCCGACCCGCACCGGATGCTCGAAGCGGGTGGTCGTCTCGCCGGTGACGGCCCACCGGTGCGCCAACGCGATGGTGGCCCAGGCCATGGCCTCGTCGAGCAAGGCCAGCAGCACGCCGCCGTGGAGGTGGCTCGGCGCGCCCGAGAACCGATCGTCGAGCGTGAAGGTGGCGGTGACGGTCCCCGACGTCTCGTCGTGGAAGAACGGGATCCGCAGGCCGGCGTCGTTGCGAGGCTCGCACACGAAGCAGTTCGACATGAACCCCCACCGCTCGTTCGTCAACGCTTCCAACATGGTCCTCCGAACCTCGACCGCGAACCTGGTGGCCACGGAACCCGTCGAGGCGGCCGCAACTTCCGCGGGGGGAAGGCACGGGCACGCCCGTGGGTTCCCCTTGATCATGGCTCGGCCAGGCCGCCGTCAACATGCTCGTCGACGCGGCCGAGTGATGGGCGCCGAACGGGGTATCCGACGCAGTCACCTCGTCGTTGCCGGGGTTGTCGTCAACGCGCTCTTGGCTGGGGCACTCATCTCGGCGATCGGCCGAACGGATCCGGGCAGCGAGCCGACGACGACGGAGACTTCCTCGGTCGTGCGCCCGGCCGCGCCACCAGATTCCGCTGGCCCCACGGCCGAGGTGTCAGGCGTGCCCGTTGGGTTCGCACGTGACGAGGAAGCAGCTGTAGCGGCGTCGACCGCCTACACCACCGCGCCGCAGCACTGGCTCCTGTTCACCGACGAGGAGATCAATGCGGCGGTCCAGGAGGATCGCGCCACCCGTCGGCGCCGGATAGCCGGCCGCCGCTGGGGTCAGAGCTCGTGGATGGTGAGTCGGTCGGCGGCCATCACCTCGGCGGCCTGGGCGGCGACCTGGGTGTGATGGGTGAACAGAAGCACCTGGGTGGTGTCGGCCAGGTGGTCGAGCACACCGAGGCCGGCCTTCGTGCGCTCGTCGTCGAAGTGGACGAACAGGTCGTCGAGCACGAGGGGGAGGGGACCCCGGCGGCCCATGAACTGTTCGAGGGCCGCTAGGCGCAGGGCCAGGTAGAGCTGGTCCCTCGTGCCCGTGCTGAGGGAGCTGATCTCGAGGAGTCGGTCGTTGGCCTTGCGGGCCAGGAGGAACGGGTTGCCCTTGTCGTCGGTGTCGGTGTCGAGGCCGGTGTAGCGGCCCAGGGTCAGGTCTCCGAAGAGCCCCCGGGCCCGCTCCAGCAGCGGCCCCTGGTTTTCATCCCGGTAGCGCTCCACCTGCTCCTCCAGTAGGCGCTTGGCCAGGACGGTGCGGACGTACTCCTCGGCGTAGTCGACCACTTCGGCCAGGCTCTGTTGGGCCCGGGTCATCTGGTTGGCAGCCGCACCAGATGAATCGATCTGAGCCCGCTGGTTCTTCAACTCGCCGACGTTGATCTGCCTCTCTTTGAGAGACTGGTCGATTACCCCCAACTCGATGTCGAGTTGTTCGATCTCGGGCTCGATCTCGACTCCGTCAAGTTCGGCGGCCTCGGCCTCGATCTGGGTTACTGGCTTGCCGGCCTGGTTCTGGAGGCTTTCCTCCGCGTTGCGAATCTGGTCGACCAGATTCGCGAGGTCTTCGCTGCGGGTGATGGCAGTTGCGAGCGCCGCCTCGTCGGTCAGTCCGGCTGAAGCGACCAGTTCACCGATCACCGTCTCGGCGTCGGCCACCTTCTGGCCGGCCTCGGCGGCGGCTTTCTCCTGGGTCTCTCGTTCTTCAGTGGTGGTGGCGTGCTTGGTGGCCTGGGCCTGGGCCGAGGCCACCCGGCGTCCCAGCATCTTTACTGCCGAGGCGGGGTCGGCGTCAGCCAGGTCGGCGTCGGGATCCAACGCCTCTCGAACCGCGGTCACCCCGTCGGTGAACTGTTTGCTGCGTTCGTTGATACCGAAGATCCGGCGTTCGAGGTCCTCGTGCTCCTTGCCCTTGGCGTCGATCGTTGTCAGGGCGTCGAGGACGGCGTTGGCCTCGGTGGGCGAGGCCTTGGCGGTGAGGCCGATGGCCGTGACGGCACCGGCCCATTCGGCCGTCCAGCCATCGAGTGCGGTTTTGGTGTCGGTGAGCGTGGCGCTGCGTCGGGTGGCCAGGGCCTCCGTCTCGCTGACGGCAGTGGTGGCGGTGCGGAGTTGCTGGGCGGACGTCGTGGCGTCGATGGCGAGCTGGTCGGCGTGGTCGAGCAGGCCCTGGAGTGAGAGCGCCGCATCGGCGGTAGCGCCGGTGGTGGTCAGCGATGTCGTGAGGTCGGTCCGGTGGCGGGTGATGGTGGCGTCGAGGTCGGCGATCTGGCCATCGAGACGCCGGGCCTCCTCGCTTTGCTGGGCGCACGCCCGGAAGTCGTCATGCCAGGTCTCCATCTCGGCCGGGTCGCCCGCCGTGACCCCGTGGGGCTCCCAGAGAGCGGCCCACTCGACCGCGGCTGAATCGCGCTCGGCCACCAAGGTCTCGCGTTCGGTTCGGCGTTCGGCAACCTCGGCTTCGAGTACAGCGATTTTTGCTTCGAGCGACGCCCGCCGTTCGACGGCCTCGGCCTCGCGGCGGAGGCGGTCAGCGACCTCGTCGGCATCGACCACTGCGGCTTCGTAGGCATCGGGGAGGGGCCGACCTGCGCTCCAGGCGTTGGTGGCCTCTTCCTCCTGCGCGTCATCGAGCCAGGCGCCTCGGATGAGGTGCCACCCTTTGTCTCGGTGGGCCCGGGAATCGGCCAGGTCGTCTGTTGTGGGGGGCTCCTCGCTGCGCAACAGTTGGGCCAGTTGCTCGGTGATGGCGACCAGCTGGGTGTCGCCGGAGTCGATCTTCTTGTCGAGGCTGGTGATCGAGGCGCTGCGGGCATCGGCGTCGGCGCGGGTGTGACGGATGAGATCAAGCGAGGGGACGGCGAGAGCATCGACAGCCCGGGAATCGGTCTCGGTGAGTCCGAGGGTGGCCAGCCCGCCGGTCAGCTCGGCATCGAGGTCGGTCAGTTGGCGGGCGGTCTCGGTGCGGGTGGCCTCGAGGTCGCCAGCCTTACGGATGCGGGCGGTGACCTTCACGAGTGCGGCCACGTCGGCCGGTTCGTCGAGCTCGGCCAGTTCGGCTCGCTGAGCGGCGAGAGTCGTTGCCGTCTCGCCCGACGCCTCGGCGGCGTGCTTGTGGTCGGAGGCGAGCGTGGTGCAGGCGGCGGCCAGATCGCCGATGCGCTTTTCCTGGTCGACGGTGAGTGCCGATCGGCCGTTGTCGTCGAGCGGACAGCCCGCTGGCAGCTTCTTGCGGAGTTGTTCCAGCTCGCGTTCGAGGGTGGCCGCCTTCGTCTTGAGACCGGGTAGGTCCTCCTCGTTCTGGTCGTAGCCGCCGGTTTGGCGGGTGAGCTTCTCGATCTTGTCCTCCTGGTCGAGCAGCACGGTGTCGACCTTCAGATCGGCCAGCTTCTGGTTCAGCCGTTTGACAGTGGCCTCCGCCGCCCGTCGCGCCGAGTCGCCCTCCTGCTGGCGGGCCTTGGCCTCCTCGAGTTGGGACCGCATCTCCAGGTCGACGAGGGGACCCTCTGTCTCCATCTGGGTCTGGGTGGCTATGTCGTTGGCCCGGGCTACGAGAAGCGGGCGAGCGGCCCGAGTTTGTTGGAGCAGGGTCCTCCGGACGGCCAGGGCGCGGCGCTCGCCTGCCGTGGTGTCGTGATCGTCCTGGGCGGCGGCCAGATCCTTGTCGAGGGCCAGCACCTCGGAGGCGCTCATCGAGAGGGTCTTGGCCTCGGAGGTGGCGTCTTTGTAGTCCTTCACGGCGGCGTTGAGCAGTGGCTTTGCCGCCGAGCTCTTGAACAGTTCGCCGGCGCGCTCATCGAGTCGGCGCAGCACCGCGGTGAGGTCGGTGGTACCCCTGCTGGCGCTGAACAGCGCTCGTCCCACCTCGCCGTCGCTGTCGAGGAGGGCTTCGCCGCCGGCGACGATCTCCTCGTGGCCGATGGTGAACAGACTGGTGAAGACCTCCTCGGCCACGTCATGGAGGAGCTTTGCCAGCGTGGCCTCCTCGATCGTGTCGCCGCCGGGACCTTGGAGGGTGTTGGACTGCTTCTTCACCCGGACGATCTCGAGGGTCTCGCCCTCATCGTCGGCCAGCAGGGCCCCGAGGCGTAGGTCGCGCATCTCGTGGAGGAACGCGTGGTTTGTGCGTACGGGGATGCCGTAGAGCAGTTGCTCGACGGCGGCCATCGCCGTGGTCTTGCCGGCCTCGTTGTGGCCCACCACCAGGTGGGTGCCGGGTGCCGAAAGGTCGAGACTGACGTCGGTGAAGAGTCCGAAGCGGGTGAGGTCGAGGCGGCGGATTCTCATGCCCGCTCCTCGGCCAGCAGCGCCACCACGAGTTCGAGGCTGCCGTCGAGTTGTTCGGCCAGTTGTTCGGCGGTGCCGATCCTCGTGGGATCGACGGGCGCCCCCTCGGCCGTGCGGGCATCGGCGCCCAGCTTCTTGGTCAGATCAGCGAAGGCGCCTTCGTAGGCCGCCATGGCGTCGGGGTCATCGCGCAGGCTGTTGATGCGCTGGGCCAGGGCACCGATGGCGCCGTCGTCGCGGGCGGCGGCCAGGTCGACGGGTCGGGTGGTGGAGACTTTCACCTTCTCCACCCAGAGCCGGCCACCGGCGTTGGCCAGCGAGCGTATGTCGGCCTCGAAGCCGCGGCGGTTGGCCCAGAGCCCCTCATGTGCCGGGCTCGCTCCGGTGATCTCCACCCGCATGGCGGCCAGGCGGCCGTCCGCATCGCCGGCGACCGCTGAGAAGCGCTCAGCCACGGCCGAACGAACATCGTCGGCCGAGGCGCAGCGGGTGGCGTCGATGGCGCAGAGATCCCAGCGGACGTCGTCGAGTACCAGGTGCTCTACAGCGTCCACCGCACCCCCCTCGACGGTGAGCAATGTGGCCCCCTTGGCGCCGGTCTCGCGGGCGTGGCGTCCCTGGGTGTTGCCGGGGAACACGATCCACGGGTCCTCAAGGACGATCTCTCGCGTGTGGACGTGTCCGAGTGCCCAGTACTGGTAGCTCTTGGCCCGCAGCGCCTCCACGGAGGATGGGGCGTAGTTGGCGTGGCCCGGACGGCCGTTGAGACCGGTGTGGAGCAGGCCGATGGAGAACAGGTTGGGATCACCGTCGGGGTAGGCCTCGGTGAGGTCGACGCTCACATCTCGGGTGGCGTAGCCCTGGCCGATCACCTCCACCTCGAGGTCATCGAAGGTGACGGTCTGGGGCTTGGAGGTGGACAGCTGGGTGACGTTGGGCGGCAACTGGAGATTTCGGCTGATCTGGGACTGGGCATCGTGGTTGCCGGCCACGCTCACTACGAGGATGCCAGCGTCGTGAAGCCGTCCCAGCTGTTCGTTCCAGAACAGGCCGGTGCCGTAGTCGGGCCAGTCGCCGTCGAAGATGTCGCCGGCCAACACGACGAGGGATACCTCGTGGTCGAGGGCGGCTTGGATGAGGTTCTCGGTGGCTCGACGGGTAGCCCCGCGGATCTCCTCCGCGGGAGCGCCCTCGTAGGCGGTGAGCCCGCCGAGGGGGCTGTCGATGTGCAGATCGGCGGCGTGCAGGATCTTCACGGCGTGGCTCCATCTCGGTATTCGGACTTCATCACTTGCCGGGTCGTCGATTTCCCAGCGACGAGCGAGAGTACCGGTGTGGTGTGACAGCCATGATGAACATGCCCGGTCCGGACGGGCGGAAGGGACTCCCGAAGGTGGTCGCGCGGTGTCGGGTCCGACCCTTGGTGTGACCGGTCTCGCCTACTGATGCCACAACCGGGCCTGGAGACCCGAGGCCCGAGTGACCGGGCTGGTGATCGCCGTGCGCAGCGCGGCCTCTGTAGCGAGGAGGGTGACCCGCTCCTTGCCCCGGGTGATGCCGGTGTAGAGGAGCTCCCGGGTGAGGACCCGGGAGTGCTCGTCGGGAAGGGACACGACGGCGTGGGCAAACTCGGAGCCCTGGCTCTTGTGGATAGTCATGGCCCACCAGGTCTCCACGGCGTCGAGTTGGGACGGGAGGACCAGACGGATGCCGTCGGGGCCGGGCATGGCCACGACCGTGCGGTCGTCGTCTCGTACGACGATGCCGGTATCGCCGTTGAACACGCCGGTGATGTAGTCGTTGCGGGTGATGATGACCGGCCGACCGACGTAGTAGCCCCGGTCGGTTGAGAGACCCTGGACAAGCTTCGGGAGTTGACGTTCGAGGTGGTCGCGCCAGGCGTACGAGCCCAGTGGGCCGAAGCGCGTACCGCAGAGGACCTTGAGATCTACAGCCCGATCGAGGGCATCGCCGGCCTCGCCTTTGCGGGCGGCCCGGGCCACCTCGGCGGCGCCGGAGACGACCATGCGGCGCAGTTGGCCGAGGGCCTCACGGTCGGCGGGGTCGATCCATCGGACGTCGTCGGAGCCACTGTCGCTGAGGACCCCGATGGCTCGGTCGGCGTCGCCCGAGCGCACAGCGTCGGCCAGGGCGGCGATGGCGGAATCGGCGGCGAAGCGGTGGACCCGTTGGAGGACCACGATGTTGTCGGCCAGCGGACCATCGGGAGTGGCGTCGAGATCGATGGCGGGACCCACGATGTCGCCCAGCACCGCGCCGGCCTCGACGCTGGCGAGCTGGAACGGGTCGCCCACGAGGACGAGCCGGGCGTCGGGGCGCAGAGCATCGAGGAGTCGAGCCATGAGGGGCAGGGCCACCATCGACGTCTCGTCGATCACCACGACGTCGTGGGGGAGCGGGTTGTTGCGGTCGTGGCGGAACGAGATTCCGTCGCGATAGCCCAGGAGGCGGTGGATGGTGCCGGCCTCATAGGCCAACAGCGTTTGGGCCGACGCGTCGGGCATGTCGGCGCCGGCCACGGCCTGATGGACAGCCTCGGTCATACGGGCTGCGGCCTTGCCCGTTGGGGCGGCCAGGGCCACCTGGAGGGGCCGACCGTCGTTGAGGGCCAGTTGGTGGAGGGCCGCGAGGAGCCGGGCGACGGTGTGGGTCTTGCCGGTGCCAGGACCGCCGGCCAGCACGGTGATCCGGCGGGTGAGCGCCACCCGGGCACCGAGCCGTTGGAGGTCGGGCCGGTCCGGATCCTCGGGGCCGAAGAACTGATCGAGCACGGCGTCGACGGCCGTTTCGTCGGCCTCGGTGGGGTTGGGGTGTGCGGCCGAGCCGTTGGAGTGCCCGTCGGAATGATTGAGGAGGAGATCGCCCACCTGGCGCTCGTAGCGCCAGTAGCGCTCGAGGTAGACCCGCTCACCGTCGAAGACGAGCGGTCGGATCACGCCATCGTCGACGGGGCCGGTGGCATCGCCCGAATCGGGATCGCGGACCGTGACGGCGTCGGAGCTCCGAATGGCCTTGGCCCAGCCGGCCGGATCGGGCCAGGGCAGGTCGTCGATCTCCGCCGTTGGTTCGGCGTCGTCATCGGGACCCGTCTGGTCGCCTTGGGCCTCGATGGCGACGGTGCCGGCCACCTCGTTGAGCACGACACAAACGTGGCCGAGCTGGAGGGCCCGTACGCAAAGGGCGGTCGCCAACAACACCTCCTCGCTTGTGCCTGGCACGGTGCGGGCCACGGCCCCGGCCACCTGGATGTCGGCCTCGTGGAGGATGCCAGCCTCGACGAACGGCGCCAGCACGGCGGTACCGGCGGGGAAAACGGGTGTGGCGGTGCCGCTGGGCCTCATGGCGCTCCCGCCCCGGCAGAGCCGTCCAGGAGATCGGACAGGTGAACGACGAGCTCGGCCGCGGGCCGCCAATCGAAGACGCCGTTGGGCACGCCGTCGGTGGTGGGGGTGTCGGGGCCGACCATGCCGCGCACGAAGAGGTAGGCGGTGCCGCCAAGGTGCACGGCCGGGTCGTAGCCGGGGAGGCGCCATCGGAGATAGCGGTGAAGGGCCACCGAGTACAGCAATGCCTGGAGTGGGTAGTGATGCTCGGCCATGGCGGCGGGGAGCTGGTCAGGCCGGAAATGGGTCGCCGTTGGGGTGACGCCGCGGGTGGCCAGACGGTTGGTCTTGTAATCGGACACCACGAAGCGTTCGACGCCGTCGTCGTGGCGGATGCGGGCCACGAGGTCGATCGAGCCGGTGAGGTGGCCGGCCAGCACCGCGGAGAACGGGCCGTCGGCGAGCGAGGCGGCCCATCGACTCAGCGGGTCGCTGGCTGGGAGGTGGTCGAGGAGAAGGCGGCCGATGTCGGCGTCGGTGGCCCGGGTGCCACCTTCGCCCAGAGTGAGATCGAAGTTCATCTCGTTGAGGCGGTCGGCGGGGGCCAGATCGACCAGGGCCCGCCCGGCGAACATGGGACCGAGTGGGGTGCGGACGACGGCTTCGAGGCCGGCGACGAGGCGGTGCTCGTCGACCGGCCAGGGGTTCCAGGCCAGACGGTCGGCAACGGCCTGGGCGATCTCGGTGGTGAGGTCAGCGACGGTGAAGTCGATGATCTCCAACACCTCGTGCACCAGCGTGCCGAATCCAGCACCGCCGATGATGTCGCCCAGGGGAAGCGGAGCATCGGCTGGGTCCGTGGCGCCGGTCGATTCTTCGTCGCCCATCAGATCGGCCGCGCCTGACGACCAGGCCTCGGTTGGGCCTTCGTCGGCGTCGTCGGCGTCGCTGGCCGTGTCGTCGAAGGGGTCGATGGCGCGGCGGTCGTCGTGGGCCCGGGCGGTGATGGCCGTGAACGACCAGCGGCTGCGTCCACGGTCGAGGGGATGGTCGAGGGTGGCGACGGCCAACTCGACATGGTCGGAGGTCGCGGCGCCCGTCCACGGCTCGGCCGAATCGCCCGGGTCGTCGACGACGATCACCTCGAGCTCACCGCCGGAGGCATCGACGAGGGGTTGCAGCCGAGCCAGGGACTCATCGACGTCGATGTGGTCGAGTTCGGCGCAGGTGAACAAGTCGAGATCGACGGTTCCTGTCCGGTCTCGGGCGAACAGGACCCGGGCCAGGCCCGTCTTCCAGTCGACCTTGGTGGGCAGCCACCACACGGCGGTGTGGTGACGGGCGCGGGTGAGCGCGACGTAGAGCACCCGCAGATGGGAGCCCACGGCCTCCTGGTCGGCCAACAGCTCGCGTTCGGCCCGCTCGTCGTCGGGACCCCACTTCTCATCGGTTGCCACGTCGATGGTGCGCTTCTTCGTGGCCGTGTCCCACCAGATGTTGTCCTTCGTCTTGGCCCCGCTGGGGAACCACAGCGAGGTGCAGCACACGACCGGGAATTCGAGGCCCTTGGCCACGAAGGTGGTCATGATCTGTACGGCCCGGGACTCCGACTCGACTCGGCGGGCGGCCAGGTCGGCTTCGGGGTTGCCGTCGTCGCTGCCGCCCGACAGGGCCTCGAAAGTGGTGAGCAGCGTGGTGGGGCTGGCCTGCCGGCCACCGGACAGCGACAACAGCTCGGCGATGTGGTCGAGGTCGGTCATGGCCCGGTCGCCGTCGGGGAGCGCCAGCACCAGGGAGGCCACCGACGTCTCGGCCCAGACCTGGCCGACGAACGCCGCGACGCCTCGGTGCGAGAGCGTCTCACCCCATGAGTGGAGCCGTACCTGCACCACACTCAGGTCGGCATCGGTAGCCGCAGCCACGCGTCCGGCATCCCAGCCGAAGAACCACGAGAGCCCGGCGGCCCGGGCCCGGCGGGCGTCGGCCGGGCGGGCGACCGCTGCGAGGAGTCGGTGGAAATGGGTGGAGGCCTCGGATTCGAGGACGTTGTCACCACGGGCGATCACCGCCGGGATGCCCAGGGCCGTCAGGGCGTCACGGATGACCGGACCTTCGCGGTTGGCCGCGATCAGCACGGCCACATCGTCGGGCCGCAGCGCACGTGTCTCGCTCGTGTGGTCCTCGTCGGGGATTACCGCGGTCTCCAGGAGATCGCGGATGTGGGTGGCCAACTCCCGGTGGATGGCGCCCTCGCCGTTGGCGGCAGTGCTGAGGTGGCTGTGCTTCTTGTCCCGGGCCACGTTGGGACCGATGGTGAGGCGCACGGAGAGCGCCGGAATGGGGGTGCCGTCGGTGGTGGTGAACCTGCGGTCTTCGTGGTCGCTGGGTGCGGTGACGGGCTGGAATCGGATGTTGTCGGAGCCGAAGGTGACGCCCGAGAGCAGTATCTGGGTGGCCCGGAGCACGGCTGGGTCGGAGCGCCAGTTGACCCCCAGGCCGGTGAGGTGGGTGTCGGGGGCGTGGGCGGCCTGGATGTAGGTGTGAACGTTGGCGCCCCGGAAGGCGTAGATGGCCTGTTTGGGATCGCCGACCAGCACCAGCGTGGTGGCCGTGACGTCGTCGCCTTCCGCGGCATCGAGCTGGCGCGCGGCCTGGCCGAAGACGGTGTCGAAGATGGCCCATTGGACGGGATCGGTGTCCTGGAACTCGTCGATGAGGGCGATCCGGTAGCGCTGTCGTAGTGCCTCGCGGGCACTGCGGCCCGCCAGTTCGTCGTGGAGGGCGTCGCGGAGTCGGGAGAGGAGGTCGTCGAAGGAGAGCGTCCCGGCCGCTTTGCGACGGCGGTCAACCTCGGCGCTGATCTCGTCGACCAGGACGCGCAGACGCGCCGCCCGGGGACTTGACTCGTCGGGATCGGGGCCGGGCAGGAGCGCCGAATCGGCGTTGTTGAGGGCCAGTCGGGACGAGCGGCGGAGATCGGTCAGTGACGGTATCTCCTCCGCCGGGTGGGCCTCGTGGACGGCTTCCGCGACCAACAGGTCGGTGGCAACCTGTCGACCTATCGCCTCGGTGTCGTCGACGAGCACGGCATCGGGGTCGGTGAGCACGGTGGATCCGAGGGTGCCGATCACCTGCTGGGCGAACCCATGGATGGTCGTGATGGTCGCCGCGTCGAATTCGGTGATGGCCGTGCGGACCCGCTCGAGTCGGATCTGGCGGTCCTCGCCCCAGATCTGGGCGAGCAGCACATCGTCGGGCTCGGTGGCCGATTCGAGCGCGTCGGCGAATTCGACCAGACGGACCCGGACCCGATCCTTCAGCTCGGCGGCCGCCGCCCGGGTGAATGTGACGACGAGCAGCTCGCTGATGGGGACGCCGTCCTCGGCCACGTACCGGGCCGCCAGGGTGGAGAGCGTGAACGTCTTGCCCGTGCCGGCACTGGCCTCGATGGCCAGTCGGCCGTGGGGGAGCGGCCCGGCCAGGTCGAAGGTTTCAATGTCCGTCACGAGGAGGTCTCCTCGTCGTCGGCCAGGGACGACGCCATGGCCCCCCAGAGGTGGTGGGCGTAGCGGCGGGTCCGATCGGACCCAGGGCCGTCGGGGTCGACCGGCTTGAGCGGCAGGGAGGTGATGTGCTCGACGGTGGCGTGGTCGAAGGCCACCTGAACCCATTCGTCGCTGCTGTCGCCAGTGCTGAACGAGCTGGAGCTCCAGGCCGCGGAGGCACTGGTGCCGTTGAACAGTGCCGGGGAGAGCCTCGGGAAGATCGGCAGGGGCTCACATGAGCCTCGGCGGAACAGATCGACCACCAGGCTGAGGGCGGCGACGGCCCGCTCGTGGCGACGGTCCGGCTCGGCGAGGGGGATCTCCAGTACCCGCTCCTGATAGCCCTTGGCTGTCTTCGAGCTCGGTCGGTTGAGGAGTACCGAGGTCCAGTGGGGGTCGGGGTCGTGGGCGGTGAGGGCCATGAGATCGAGCCAGGGAGCGAGGCGTTGCCTGTCGGAGGCCGTGGACACGCTGGCGGCGACCGGGCCGACGTGATCGCCGGCATGGTCGGCCACCGTCCCGACGAGGCGCGTGCCGTTGGGGAGGGTGACGTCGATCGGTCGATGTTCCGCCGACAGTTCGCGGGCGCCGAGTTCGCCGAGGGCTCCCATCAGAGCGTCGATCAGGTTCTCAGCCTCGGACAGTTCGGCCTCGGCCAGACGGCCGGGTGGGAGCAGTTCGGCCGCACGCTCGCGCCGCAGGAACGATTGGGCGTCGCCACCGGATCGGCGGTGGGCGAGAAATCGGTCGCGTACTCCCCAGGCCTCGAGGGGATCGAGGGCAAGGACGAGATCTCGTCCCTCTGCCGCCCGGGCAAGGCCGCTGGCCCCGGTGGTGGGAGCGACCAGTTTGCCCGCGCTGCGGGACGGGTTGTCGGGCAGGCTGACCTCGAGAATGGCGCGCAGAAACCACCGGGGTGGGTGGACGAGGAACTCGCGCAGGTCGGCCAAGGCGATCACCGCCGGGGTGGAGTCGGCGAGGGGTGCGGCCAGGAAGGGCCGTGCCTCGCCCGACGACAGGCGCGAGACCGCCCCGGCACGGGCCAGGGGATCGAAGCTCCACGGTCCGTCGAGGCCGGCGTCGACCGACGGCGAGCCGACCGTCTGGAAGTTGCGCTCGTCGAAACTCTGGCGGGGGTGGGTGATGGTGAGCCGGGAAACGGCCGATCGACGCACTGCAGGATCGACGGTGTCCGCGATCACGTCGACCAGTTCGGCCACTACCACGGCGGCGGGGACCGGCTGGTTGGTCACCACGCTCCGTCCGGTCCGGATCACCACCAGGTGTTCCCGGGCGGCCAGCACGGTCTCGAGCAGGGACTGGCGGGTGTCAGCCCGGCGGTCGCGGTCGCCTAAGTGGGGGTCGGCGGCGGTGAGATCGTCGCCGTTGGGGGATCCGGCGGCGAAGGCCGACTCGTCCATGCCGAGCAGGCACACCACCCGGTAGGGGATGCCGCGCAGCGGTGTTGGCGAAGAGATGGTGACCCCACCGCGGAAGAAGTCGGCCCGGCCGGCGGTGCCCTGGAGGTGACCGCCCAGGAGATGGCGGACATCGGTCAACGTGAGGTCGACGCCGCATGGTTCGGATCCGATGACGGCCTGGGAGGCGAGGTCCTCCAACACGTTGGCGAGCCGAGTCTGTTGCCAGGCCAACTCGGGGTCGACAGCGAACAGCGTGGCGGCAGCGTCCTGGAGTAGCCGCACCCACTCTCGAGCCGGGCGGGTGCCCTGGACGGCCGCGGTCAGATCGCCCAGTCGGGCGAGGAGGCCGGCCAGCCGACCGGCGACGGCGATGTTGGAGCCCTCGACGCCGATGGGGAGGATGTGGCCCACAGCGAGGGCGTCGGGATCGTCGGAAACGGTGATGCCGAGTAGCAGCCGGTCGATCGCCGATCGCCACGAGCCGGCTTCGTAGGAGGCCGGGATGCCCCATCTCACCCGGTGGGTACCGTCGAGGCCCCACCGGGTGTTGGCCTTGTCGACCCAGTCGGCCAGAGTTGTGAGGTGCTCGTCGTCGAGCCCGAATCGCTCCCGGACTGGACCGAGGTTGGCGAAATCCAGTACGGCGGCGTCCGAGAAGCGGCTGTCGAGCAGTTCCACCAGGGCGCCGAGCGCGCCAAGGAGGGGATAGGTGGCCCGGAGGGACCGGTCGGTGAGCCGATAGTAGAGGGTGGGGGCGCCGGGCAAGGTGGCGTCGTCGGTGGGACCGCCCGAGCTCCCGGGCGGGCCCAGCACCGATTCGATGAGAGGCGCGAACTCGTCGAGCGCCGGACAGAACACCACGATGTCGTCTTCGGTGAGGGTGGGGTCGTCGGCCAGTAGGTGCAGGATCTGATCTCGCAGCACCTCGACCTGACGGGTGGCGCCGTGGCACGTGTGGATCAGTACCGACCGGTCGACGGGGTCGGGTGAGAAGTCGCCCGCGGGGGCGGTGTCGGTCCGGAGGTCGTGTTGGAGCCGCTCCAACAACGTCGTCGGTTCAGCCCCCGCGTCCGGTTCGTCGGCCGCGGATCCGATGAGGTGGTCGGCCAACAGAACCAGGCTCTCGCGCGCCGGGCGAGCCCAGGACACGAGCAACGGATGAGATACGAGCTCTCCTGAACGGTCGTGGATGCGATGCCGGGCCCGATGTTGAGCCGTGGAGGCGGAGGTGACCACGGCCCGGGTCATGGCCGGCGAGGGCTGGTGGGCCAGGAGGTGGACATCGCGTTGGGTGCCGAGCGCTTCGAGCAGCTCGAGAAACGGCCCGCCACCGGGCAGGGTGGACAGCGCGAACAGCGACACCCGCGCGGGGACGTCGGCGGGGCAGTCACCGGCCCGGATCTCGGCCAGGCGCCCAGCGTGGCGTTCGGCCGGGCTGGGCACCCCGATGCGGGCGTGGACGAGCCGCCACAAGTGGGGCTGCCAGGCTGCCCGGTCCGACAGCGGCGTGTCGGCGCCGTCGACGTCGTGGCCGGCCGCCCACCGGGCCAGCATGGACGGACGGTGCAGGAGGTAGCGGTCGAACAGGTCGGCCAGTCGTCGTGCCCGGCCCCACCGCGTGGCGCCGGGCGCCAGCCGGTTGAGTGGTCCGAGACGCGTGTCGGCGGCCGTCGCGCTGCTCTCGAGCACATCGAGGACCACCCAGGCCACTCGGTCGAGGTGCCAGGGGTCGTTCGCCCGGTCAGTGTCGGGAGAGAGCACACGCCTGGCGAGGGTGCCGGGGAAGACCATGTCCAGGTTGGCAGCCACACCATCGGAGCGGTCGGCGCCGGAGCTGCCCAGTCGGCGGGCCAGCTCGAGGCCTAGCCAGCGCTGCACGCCGGCGGTGGTGACGACGATCCACTCCGACGCCATCGGGTCGGGCATCGGGTCGGACAAGACCTGCGCGAGGTGCGCGGCCAACTGTTGGGCGTCGCCGCCGCTCGTCACCCGGAGCATGTGGCCAACCTATCGAAGGGTGCCGACAGCGGATCACCTGCCGGTTCATAAAGGAACCCGCTGAGCGCGCTGAGCGTGCCGCCGAGGGATACGCCATCGCCCTGCCGAAAGTGACCCCGCTGTCATCGCATTCACCATTGGTGTGGTTGCGCAGGCCGTGACGCCGTTCCTCGGGACGATGTGGACGACATGATCAGCCCAGCTGGCCACCTCGGACCGGGTGCAGTGTCAGCGCTGGGGGCATCCGGTGCTGTTGGTCGAGACCTTCGCCGACCCGTCTCGCCATGTCGGCTGTCGATACTGCCGGCCTGCGTGGATGAGCCCCCTCGTAGGACGAACACACCCGGAACAGGGCGCGTGGGCAGCACTACGTATGTAAGATACGTACATGCCGAACAAGACGATCAGCGTTCCGGATGACGTTGTCGCCGTCATCGACAGTCTCGGCGTTCCGTTCTCGACCTGGGTTACCGACCAGCTCCGCCGCCACGCAGCGACGCAGACCGGGCTGAGCCTCGGGCAGCAGTTGCTCGCCGACGCGGCGCTTGCGGGCACCGAACCCCCGACCGAGGAGGAGTCCCGAGCTGCGATGGACCGAATGGAGCGGTCTGCACCGTGGTAGCGCGTGGAGGTGTGTATTGGATCGACCTGGACAAGCGGCGACCGTGCGTCGTCGTTTCCTCCGACGACGTCCTCGGTATCGAGGTGTGGCAGACCCACGTCGTGCCGCTCACCTCCAATCTCCAGAGAGCGGGTACCGCAGGCAACGTGTTGCTCCGCTCGACCGTGACGGGTCTGACCAAGGACTCGGTTGCCGTGCCGCTTGGGCTCGAACTGATCGATCGCTCGCTGCTAGCCGAGCAGTCGGGTCGCGTGCCTGGGGTCATCCTCGGTGACATCGACGATGGTCTTCGGGGCGTGCTGGGTCTCTAGTCACCGCCCCCGCCACCATCTGAAGTTCGAAAGCCCAGTTCACAGGCTTGGGCTTTCGTAGATGTCGGGGGCGTTCCGCCGTGTTGGGTTCGGCCGGTACCGCTGATGGTGCGAGGGGAGGTGGTCGAGGAGATGTCGGTTGACGCCGGTGCTCTGAAGCCGCGGGTGGAGGTAGCGGAGTATCTGATCGGGCCCGGTCGGCGGGGGTGCCCGTCGATGCTTCGCGGCGCGACGCCATCCGCGTGAGATGCGGCGAAGGACGAGCAGGAAGGCGAGGTGCACGACGACGACCGTGACCGGTATCGGTCCGCTGCTGCGAGCGACTTCCTGCTGCCAGCGACCGACCGTGGCGTCTACGCGCAGGCGATCGGCGCGCTGGTGATCTATGGCATCGCCCTGTGGTTCGTGCGCTCGATCGATCGGAACGCTCGCAACATGGTGTCCTGCACCAGGTCTTCGGCGTCCGGTGGGTTCCTGGTGATCGACAGGGCGACGCGGCACAGGACGTCCACCTCGGGTGGTACATGACGAGCGAACGCAGCCTCGGCGCCGTTCGTTGCGGACACGCTGCTCTCCTTCACCGCTCGGGAACCCGGTGGGCGCCGGGCCGATTCCCCGACCCTGCGGAATCCGCCGGGCCGCTCAGAACCGGGCAGAGCTCCGCTACCGTGACCTTTGTCGTCGAATGATGCTCTCCGCCAACCGGAACCTCACCAAGGGGTCGCGATGCCCGCTCCTCACATCCCCGAATCTGCTGTGGTGACAGGCACACGCGACTGATGGCGAGAGTGGAGCTCATCACCGAGGCCACGGCGCCCTTGCTGGCTCGCGACTACTTCGCCGACGGTGACCCGGGGCCGATCGCCGCTGCACTCGCCCAGGTACCCGAGCTGCTCGACGTGGCCATGCCGTTCCTGGGAGCGGCGCTGGGACCGACCTCGATCCCGCTGCGGCCCAAGGAACTGGTCATCCTGCGGACGTCGGCGCTGATGCAGTGCCGCTACTGCGTTGCCGCCCACACCCCGGTAGCGACCGATGCCGGTCTCGACCACGACGAGGTCGCCGCCCTGCGCGACGAGATGGACATCGAGGCCGCGTTCACCGACCCGGCCGAGCTGGCCCTGCTGCGCTGGGTCGATGCCGTGGCGACCGGCAAGGGACGGGTCGATGACGCCGTGGCCGAGGGGATCGCCGCGCACTGGCCCGAGCACAACATCGTCGAGCTCACGGTGCTGGTGGGCGCCACGATGCTGCTCAACCGGTTCTGCAGCGCGCTCGAGCTCCCGTCGTCGGACGAGACCCTCCAGCGTCTGGCCCGAGACGGGTTCGCTTGAGCGCCGTCTCCGAGGCCATCGAGGCCGGCGACCTCCCCGGCCGGGTGTGGATGTACGCCAACTACAACTGCAACCTGGCGTGCACCTACTGCCTCACGGAGTCTGCCCCGGGAGTTCCCAAGCGAGGGCTGTCGGCCGACGAGATGATCCGCATCGCCACCGAGGCCGCCGAGCTCGGGTTCACCGACATCGGAGTCACCGGCGGCGAGCCCTTCCTGCTCGCTCACCTGCCGACCACGCTGGCGACCATCGCGGAGATCCTCCCGACCTTCTGCCTGAGCAACGCCACGTTGTTCAACGACAAGCGACTCGACACCCTCGACGTCCTCGCCGGTAAGGACTTCGCGATCCAGATCTCGCTGGACTCGCCCGACCCTGACGTCAACGACGAGATGCGGGGCCCCGAGAACTTCGCCAAGGTCGTCGAGGCCATCCCCAAGCTGATCGACCGGGGTATCCGGGTCCGCATCGCCACCACCACCGAGCCGGGCCGGTTGGACGCCGACGACCACGTCCGACTGTGCGCTCTGCACCGCTCGCTCGGGATCTCCGACGACGACCATCTCGTCCGGCCCATCGTGAATCGGGGCCGGGCCGTCGACTTCGGTCTCGGCACGACTTTCACACCCGAGGAGATCCCCGCCGAGCTGTGCATCACTGCCGACGGCGCCTTCTGGAGCCCCTTCGGCCCGACGGTCCTGAACGGCCGGGTCTACACCGACCTGCTCGTGTCACGCCAGACGGCGCCGCTGAGCGTTCCCGCCGAACTGTTGCGACGGGCGGTGATGGGCCGACCGCATGGCGATGACGTCAAGATCGGTATCAGGTGAGCGTGATCTCACGCCGGTCCGGTCGGGCCGACTCCCACAACCGCACCTCGCGTCGACGCCGCCATCGGCGCCGAACGCTCCTTTGCCGTCTGTGACACCAATATCGATGATGGTCCAAGCGCCGGATCGATCGGCCGTGTCCAGGAGATCTCAGGGGCCCAAGCGGGTGTTCGGGCCATGCCGTCGATGTTCGTCGAACCTGACAGCGTATGGAGTTTCGCATGGCCACCATGCAGGATCAACGCCAGGACCGAAGTGTTGGAGATCGCGTTTCTGCGATCACCAGCACGGTCGACCGGATCGCCGGGGCCTACGGGCCGGCGATGGTGCGGTGGTTCCTCGGGCTCATGTGGCTCTCCAACGTGAACTGGAAGGTTCCACCCGACTTCGGTGGTCTCAAGAACTATGTGCAGGCTGGGATCGACCACCCGGTCCTGCCGGGTTCCGCGTGGATGTTCGAGCACATCGTGCTCCCCAACATCATGCCGTTCGGCTACATGACGCTGTTCGTCGAGGTCGGGTTGGCCGCTCTGCTGCTGTCGGGCCGGTTCCTTCGGGTGGCAGCCGTGATCAGCGTCCTCCAGGCGTTCGCCATCGGTCTCTCCGTGGCCAACGCGCCCGATGAGTGGTACTGGGCGTACCTGCTCATGATCAGTCTGAGCATCGCCGTACTCGTGCAGGCACCACGCAGCCGTCCCACGGCGCCGCGGACGATGGGCGTGGTCGTCGCCCTCGTAGGCGTCGTCACCGCCATCACCACCATCAAGGGTGGGTTCGGGGGCGACAACAGCGTCACCCGGTCCCTCTTCACCGGCCGCAACGACATCCCCGACGAGTTCGGTAACGCCATCTTCATCGGCTCGATTGCCCTGGGCCTGGTCCTCATCGCCCTCGGCGTCGGCACGTGGGCGCTGGCCCACGCTCGGGCCGAGGTCCGACGAGGGGCGGGAATCGCCATGATCGTTGTTGCGGCGCTGCTCCTGCTCACCTACAGCGACTCGCCCGACACCCTGATCATCGGGCTCGGTTCGAAAGCGGTGCACTGCGGGATCCTCGCCACCGTCGGGCTGTGCCTCCTGCCGTGGCGTGATCCAGCACCCGAACCGGTCACTGGTCGCTCCGGAACCGAGAGCTGAGAACGCGAGGTCCAGGCAAGGTTCCGAAGGATCAGCCCGAGGTCCCGGTCTCGGCCGGGACGTGGGTCTCGGGGGACGATCGACCAGTGGCCAGTGCCCGCACCGCGGCATGCACTGCGACCGCGGCGGCCACCGCGAGCACGGGGTCAAGCGTCAGCCGGGCCTGCTGGTTGCCGTAGGAGACGACGGCGGTCAGGGCGACGGCCCCGACGAGGGCGACGAGCGGCGTCAACTCCGCCCGCCGGCCCCGGCGGTCCGTCGACGGTGGGCTCACGGGACGAAGAGCTCCCGCACGGCTGGTTTGGTGACCTTGCCCATGGCGTTGCGGGGTAGTTCGTCGACGAAGAGATAGCGAGTCGGCACCTTGGCCGGGGCCAAGCGTTCCTTGCCCCATCGGCGCAGCATGGGTCCGTCGATGGTGGTGCCGGCTCGGGTGACGACGGCCGCGACGACCCGCTCACCCCACTCGTCGTCGGGCAGACCGACCACCGCGCAGTCGACGACATAGCGATGCGTGCGCAGCATCTCCTCGATCTCGAGCGCTGACACCTTCTCGCCGCCGGTCTTGAGGATGTCGACCGACTCCCGACCGAGGAGGCGGTACCCGTCGGGGGTGGCGACGGCGACGTCCCCGGTGCGGAACCAGCCGTCGGTGAACGCGTTCGCGGTCTCGTCCGGCTGATTCCAATAGCCGGCGAACAATTGCGGGCCGCGCAGCAACAGCTCCCCCGGCTCGCCGTCGGCCACGTCGGAGCCGACGTCGTCGACGATCCGCACCTCGACCCCTGGGAAGGGCCCGCCCACGTGGCCGGGCACCCGGTGGGCGAGGGTATTGCCCAGGGCCATGCCGACCTCGGTCATGCCGTAGCGCTCGAGCAGCAGTTGCCCGGTGATTCGTCGCCACTCGTCGAGCACCGTCACCGGAAGAGCCGCCGATCCCGACACCATGAGGCGCAGCCTCTCGGCCCCAGTGCTCCAGTGGGCTCGCGCCGCTTCGTCGGCGTCGGCCCAGGTGGCGAGCAGCCGGGCGTAGATGGTGGGCACGGCCATGAAGATGGTGAGGCGGCCGGACGCCAACCGCTCCCATGTCTCGACCGGGTCGAAACCGCCGGGGGCCTCGGCCGTGGCGCCCACCCACAGCGGACACAACGTGACATTCACGATGCCGTGGACGTGGTTGAGGGGCAAGACGAGCAGGATGCGGTCGTCAGGTGACCAGGCCCACGCCTCGACCATCCCCTCGATCTGGGCCTGGAGGCTGGCGTGGGTGTGCACCACCCCTTTGGGCCGACCGGTGGTGCCGCTCGTGTGGATCATGAGCGCAGGGTCGGCCGGATCGGGTGGTGTGAGGGCGACAGGGGGTGTCAGCGGTGGGCGCCCCTCGTCACTCGTGTCGGGGGCAACAGTGACGACGGGGAGGTAGCGGGGCTGGCCCAACGCTTCGGCGGCGTCGGCGTGCTCGTCGGAGGTGATCAGGAACCCGGCGGCGGCGGCGTCGAGCACGTAGCCCAGTTCGGCGGCCGGGTGGGCGGGGTGCAACGGTACGGCCATGGCGCCAGCCCACCAGGTGGCGAGAACGGCGATCACGAAGTCCCGTCCCGGTCGGCACAGCAACGCCACCCGATCGTTGCGACCGACACCGGCGGCGCCGAGGTCCTCGGCGAGGCCGCAGGCCCGGCGGTGGAGGTCGCGATAGGAGATGATGCCCTCGGTGTCGACGATGGCCGGGCGGGACCCGAACGTGGCAACACGTTCGACCAACGACACGGCAGCGGGGTCGGGCACACCATCGTTCTAGTGGCACAGAGGCGGGTCAGTGGGTCCAAGTGTCCGTTCGGAGTCGCGGTGGGGAACGGCCGGTGACGATTCGAGGCGCGCGAGGGGAAATCTCGTCACCCGGTCCCCTGAACGGCGAATCTCCTGGATACGGTCCGATGCGTGAACGCAACGGTTGCCGACGCGTCAGCGAAGGGAACCACTGCTCCTCCGGTTCAGACCGAAACTGTGACCGGCGTCATGGCGAAACGTTCCCGGCTCTCGGTCTGGGTACCCCGGGCGCTCTTCGCTGTGCTGGCCTGTGCGCTCGTGATCGCGGTCGTGCGGATGCACAGCACCATCGGCCGGGCCTTCCAGGCCTTGTTGGCGCTCCCCGGAGTGACCGTCGCCGCCGTCCTCGGCGTGTTCGCGGCCATGGTGCTGTCGCGGGCCCTGCTGTACCGGTGGTCGTTGCCTCGCTCGACCCTGGCCCGTGGCGTGCTGCTCGACCAGGTCAAGCTGGCGGTGGGGAACTCGGTGCCGGGTGGTGGCGTGGTCGGGGGGGCCCTGTGCTTCCGGATCGGGCGGAGCTTCCGGCACACGCCCGACGAGATCGCCGTGAGCTTGCTGGCCGTCGGCGAGGCCATGTCGATCGCCCGATGGACCCTGGTCGTGGTGATCCTCGGCGCCAGTGTGGCTTTCGGGGCGGGCAGCGGGTTCGACGTGGCCGTACTCGGTTACGCGGCGGCGACCGTCGTCAGCAGCGCCGTTCTTTGGTGGGCCATCTCGCGAGACACCCGGGGCACCCGGTGGGCGATGTGCCGCGCCCAAGCCGTGATCGACCGGGTGGCCCGGCGTGTTCCCAGGCTCGGGCCCGTGGCGGTCGAACCGTTCGTGCTCGGGATGCGGTCCGGTGCGTCCTGGGTCCTGTCGGCTCGGGCCGGTCGTCTGCTTCTGGCCGCGACCGCCGCGACTCTCGGAGGCGCGGCGATCGTGGTGCTCGTCACTCAGGCCGTCGGCGGCGATCAGGCCCCGCCCGCGTTCGACGTCATCCGGGTGTACCTGCTGGCCCGGTTCGCCGCCGGGTTCTCGCCGACCCCGGGCGGGGTGGGGGTGATCGAGGGCGCTCTGGGGGGAGGTCTCGTCGCCGCTGGCGCCGATCCCGCTTCCGCCGTGGCCGCGATCCTCGTCTACCGGGGGCTCACCTTCGCTCTGCCCATCGCCACCGGCTCGGCGGCTTTCCTGCTCTGGCGGCGTTGGGACAGCCGCCGTCAGGGGCACGAAATGGCGGTGGGCGGGCACCCCTCCTCTCGTTCTCTCGTTTTCCCGAGCCTCGATCCGGGCGCCGCCGGTCCGGCCCTCGCCGTCGTGTCGGCGGGGTCGATCGGGCAGACTGCCGCCTATGGAGCCGGTGCTGGCCGTAGGTGACGCCGTCGAAGACTGGACCGGCGACGCCCGTTACTTCGAGTACACCCGGGCCGCCAACCCGGTCGGCTCGGGTCACGTGCCGGCCGTTCCGATGGGCCGGTTCGCCGCCTCCGCTCACCAAGAGGTGCGCACCGGGATCGTGCCGTTCGACCTCTCGTCGTCGTTGCGCATCGCCGCTGGTCCCGCCACCTCACCGGCGTTGCTGGCGTCATTCGTGCGCATCGCGGCGGGGGACCAGCTCGTCACCGACCCCGTCGCCGCCTCCGAGCTGTACCACGTGCTGGCCGGCTCGGGTTCGTCGTCGATCGACGGCGGCACGATCGAGTGGGGAGAGGGTGACTTCGTCGTGCTCCCGGGGGGCGGGCCGAGTACGCACCGCGCCACCGACGACGCGCTCCTCTACTGGGTGACCGATGAGCCGCTGCTGCGGTACCTGGGTGCCGCTCCCACTCACGCCCGTTTCGCCCCAACTCGTTTCCCGGCCAATGATGTTCGGGCCGAGCTCGATCGCATCGTGGCGTCGCCGCGGGCCACCGACCGCAACCGCCTGGCGGTGCTGCTGAACACGGCTCCCAACGACCTCACCCAGACCGTCACCCCTGTGTTGTGGGCGATGTACGGCCTGCTTCCCGTCGACGTCGTGCAGAGGCCTCATCGCCACCAGTCGGTGGCGCTCGACCTGGTCGCCGAGTGCGAGCCAGGGTGCTATTCGCTGGTCGGCCGGTCCCTCGACGAGCACGGTGAGATCGTCGATCCGGTTCGGGTCGACTGGGAGCCCCACGGGGCCTTCGTCACTCCGCCCGGCCTCTGGCACGCCCATCACAACGAGTCGGGAGCACCAGCCATCATCGTGCCCATCCAGGATGCGGGTCTCCACACGTATCTCCGTTCGCTCGACATCCGCTTCGCGCCGCCCGACCGCTGACCCGGGTCCGTGTGCCAGCATCGGCCGATGCGAGCAGTGACGATCGTCGACGGCCGGCTCGAGTGGCGGGAGCACCCGGACCCGAGTCCGGGGACCGGCGAGGTGCTGGTGCGGGTGCGCGCCGCCGGCCTCAACGGGGCCGACCGGCTCCAGGTCGCCGGGCTCTACCCGCCGCCGCCGGGAGCACCCGCCGACATCCCCGGTCTCGAGTTGGCCGGTGAGGTCGCGGTCCTGGGCGCCGGGGTGATTGCGTTCTCCGTGGGTGATCGCGTGATGGCCGTGGTGGCCGGCGGTGGTCAAGCCGAGATGGCCGTCGTGCACGAACGCCACCTGCTGCGCGTGCCCGACGACGTGGCCTGGGCCGAGGCCGGGGGCTTCGCCGAGGTGTTCACCACCGCTCACGACGCCCTGTTCACCCAGTGCGGTCTCACCATCGGCGAGCGGGTCTGCGTCCACGGGGCCGCCGAGGCCGCATCCACGGGTCGACGCTGCGGGCCCGGTCACTCGAAGCCAAGGCCGACGCCGCCCGGCGGGTGGAAGCCCAGGTCCTTCCGCTGCTGGCCGCCGGGCGCGTGAGGGTCCCGGTGGCGGCGACGTTCCCGATGGCCGACGCCGGTGCGGCCTACGAGCGGTTCGCGGCGGGGTCGAAGCTGGGCAAGGTCGTGCTGGTCTGACCGGCCGCCCGGGCCGAAGGTGGACGCGGCCCGGGTGGTCCGATGGGCCCGCACGGTCCCGGCGGCCCGGGTGGGCGTGCCGACGACGACGGTTCCGGTGGGGGTCGTGTCGCGTCGGCCTGGCGTTCACCTTCACCCGGTAGGGTCGCTCGTATGGCTCGGTTCCTGGTGACCAACGACGATGGCATCCACGGGCCCGGGCTCCATGCTCTGGCGCGCGCCCTCGATGCCGCCGGCCACGACGTCGTGGTGGTCGCCCCGGACTTCGACGCCAGTGGCACCTCGGCCTCGCTCGGGCGGGTCAACCTTCGTGAGGACCTCCCGGTGCGTCGGGCGGAACTGCCGGGGGCGCCCGGGGTGGAGGCATGGGCGTTGGCGGGGCCGCCGGCCATGTGCGTGCTGGCCGCGACGCTCGGCGGGTTCGGCGACGACGAGATCGACGGCGTGGTGTCGGGCATCAACGCCGGCGCCAACACCGGCCGGGCCATCCTGCACTCGGGCACGGTCGGGGCGGCGCTGACCGCGCAGAACTTCGGCTACCGGGGCCTGGCCGTCAGTCTGGCCGAGCACGACGACGACTATCGCTGGGAGACCGCGGCCCGTATGGCGGCCGAAGTGGCGGGTCGCCTGCTCGAGGCGCCACCGCGCACCACACTCAACCTCAACGTGCCTGCTCTGCCCGATGGGGTCACGCCGCCGTTGCGGTGGGCCCGGCTGGCGTCGTTCGGCACGGTCCGGTCTTCGATGTCGGGGGCGGAGAAGGGGGCGTTGCAGTTCGAGCTCGTGGCTGTCGACCAGGAACTGCGCGCCGACACCGACACTGCCATGATCCGCGAAGGCGTGGCCACCCTCACCGCCCTCGGAGGGGTGGCCGAGGTGTGGGCGGGGCTGCCCGACGGTCCGGCCGACCCGGCCGACGCGTCCGACGGTGGTGTGACCGGGCCCACGGGTGGGCTACTGGTCGCGGCCCACCCGGTGCCGGGTGACGAACTGTCGCCGGCGCACCTCTTTCCGGATCCCGAGGTCGCGGCGCACCTGCACCCCCGTCGCTTCGACTGAGCTCTCGGTTCGATCCGACCGGTGTCGGGTCGCTCGGGCGCTATCGTTGGCCGGCCGGGCGGCGTGGCCGAGTGGCTTAGGCAAGGGCCTGCAAAGCCCTGTACGGCGGTTCGATTCCGCCCGCCGCCTCCCGAAAGGGCCTGACTCGATCCCGGGTCAGGCCCTGTCGCGTCGGGCGGATCATCCCGCGGCGACGAGTCTGTGCGTCGTAGCCTCACGCTTTCGAGATCGAGCTGCGGGAGGACCCAGTCATGTCGATGAACCCACCGTTTGAACCCGGTGACGCCACCGAAGCGGTCGACGTGACCCCGCCGACCGAAGCGATGCCGGTGGTGCCGCCGTCGGGGCCGCCGCCCGGCGAACCGCCGCCCGGCGAACCCCCGGCATCGGGTGGTGGCAGCAACAAGGCGCTCTGGATCGTCGTTGCCGTGCTGGGCTTCGTGGTCGTGGCCGCGATCGCGCTGGCCGTCGGGATCGCCGTCGGCCGGGACGATTCGCCCACGACCACCACCACTTCCTCCACCACGTCGAGCACGGCGTCGACGACGACCACGCGCCCGTCCACCACCACGACCATCCGCCCGGCCACGACCACCACGGCGGCGCCGACAACGACCACTGTGGCCCCGCCAACGACCACGACGACGGCGCCGGCCACCACGACCACCGCCGGCCCCTGACTCCCCTTGGGCTCGAATCGCGGTGGTGGCGGGGCCGCGATTACGACAGGTAGTTCTCCAACCGGGCGATCCGGAAGCCGTTGGCATCGGCCAGACGCCTGATCTCGGTGAGGTTGGCCACCGTGTCGGGGCGGAAGTGCATGAGATAGATGTCGCCCGCCCGCATGGCCGGCCCCTGGAGCTTCAGCCCCCCGTTCTGCAGCTCGCCGGCCCACATCACCACGGCGGTGATCCCGCAGGTGGCGGCCTGCTCCCGGGTGATGGCGTTGAAGCTGCCGTAGGGCGGGCGCATGAGTGACCCGACCGACCCCAACTTCTCGGCGATGAGATCCTTCATGCCGCAGATCTCCGTGCGCTGCCCCTCCGCGGTGAGGTTCGGGAGCTTGGCGTGGCTCAGGGTGTGGGTGTGGGCCACGTTGCCGAGCGCCGTGATCGAGGCGAAGTAGGCCGGGTTGGCGTTGAGGTACTGGGCATTCAGGAACATCGACACGGGTATGCCGGTGGCCTTGAGGTAGTCGACGATGGCCGGGTCGCGATTGGTGCCGTCGTCCATGGTCACGAAGATCACCGGGTCGGTGGTGGTGATACGGCCGGTGACGGGGACGAGGCCGTCGGTCGGTGCCGGCAGGGGCGCGGCCGGGGGCGGCGCGATGGTGGTCGGCGCCACGCTCGTGGTCGTGGTCGGCGGCTCGGTGACCATCGTGGTTTCGGCCACGGTGTCGGTGATCGTGTCGCCTGGTCCCTGCGGCGCGGCCTCGGACGCGCACGCCGACAGCAGCACCGTGGCCGCCAGGGCGATGATGATGCTCAGGAGGCGGGTCGAGGGGCCGGCGGGGGAGCGAGGCTTGGTCAGCGGTCAGTCCAGTTCGGAGGCGGCCACGGCCCCGAGGGCGGCGGCGGTGGTGGCGGAGGCGATCGTGAGGGCGGCCCGGGCGGGGCCGAGGGTGGGCCAGGCGAGGGCGGCTCCTGCCGCGTCGACCGCATCGCCGAACGCCGCCAGAGTCACCCACGAGCGCACCGGTGTGCCCTGGTCGAGTGCCCTCAGCGTACCGATGGCGAGGGCCAGGTCCCGGGCACCCAGGCTGCGCACGACGAGGCGAGCCCGCCGGTCGAGCTTTTCACCGCCGAGCCAACGCCCGCCGAGGAGCCCTGGGGCGACGAGGAGGGCGGCGCCGATCACGACACGGGCGGAGGCGAGGGTGCGGGCGATCTGGCGGTGATCCATGGGGTTGGTTCTATCGGGCGGTCGATCGGATCAGCCGGTCCGGAGCTCTCGGCGGCGCTTCCGGGGTCGACCGCATGGCGAGTACGGACGCAGCGTGACTGCGGACGCGGTTGGACGTGACTGCGGACGCGGTTGGACGTGACTGCTATCGTCATCGCTGTTGTCCGACCGGTTCACCGGTCGGGTACGCGGACCCGTAGCTCAGTTGGCTAGAGCGCTTCCTCGACACGGAAGAGGTCGCTGGTTCGAGTCCAGTCGGGTCCACTCTCGAGGTAGGAGTTCGAGGCGGGCGACGAGGATCTCGCCGGATCGTGCTCGTCACTAAGGTGGGCGTCTGAGCTGAGGTCCATCGAGGGCCTCTCCCGGCGGAGCCATCGCTGACGCTCGCTCGACTTCCTGGGGGAACCATGCTGACGCCGTTCGACGACTTCCCGATCCACCAGACCGGCGACCCGATCGCCCACACGGCAACGGGTGACCCGAACCAGTACGACCGGTACTTCTTCAACGGGTTCGACCGCGACGGGCGGTTCATGATCGGTGCAGCCATGGGCCACTACCCGAATCGGGCGGTCATCGACGCCGCCTTCAGTGTGGTCATCGACGGGGTCGAGCACTCGGTGTTCGCCAGCGGCATCATGCCCACCGGGCGTGAAACGACCATCGGGCCCATCACCCTCGAGGTGCTCGAGCCGCTCCGGGCCATCCGTCTGGTCGTGACCCCCAACGACCACGGGCCGAGCTGCGACCTCGTGTTCCGGGCCCGCACCGCGGCCATCGAGGAGCCGAAGCAGAAGATCGTTCGTGATGGCCGTCTGGTGATGGACTACACCCGCCTCACCCAGTGGGGGACGTGGGAGGGCACCTTCACCGTCGACGGCGTCACCACCGAGGTGATTGCCGAGTCAACCTTTGGTGTCCGCGATCGGTCGTGGGGTATTCGGCCCGTCGGTCAGCAGGCCCCCACCAATCTGCCGCCGTCGACACCTCAGATCTTCTGGCTGTGGGCGCCGCTGCACTTCGATGACGTGTGCACCCACCTGGCCATGTTCGAGCACGCCGACGGCACCCGCTGGATGGAATCGGCGCTCGTGGTGCCGGTACTCGACGGGCCCGATGCCCCGACGTGGGGCGACGTGCCCGAGCCCGAGGAGGTGGGCGACGTCGAGTACGACATCGAGTGGCGGCCGGGTACTCGCGAGATGGCCAACGCCACCCTGCGCGCCACCCACGCCGACGGCACCGTGTCACAGATCGAGTTCGAGCGGCTCTACACGTTCCGCATGCGCGGCATCGGGTACATGCACCCCACGTTCTCCCACGGTTCCGCCCACGGGGTGTTGGAGGTCGGGGGCGAGTCCATCAAGCTCGAGGACTTCGACCCGCAGGACCCCACCTGCATCCACATCCAGACCCTCTGCAAGGTGCGCATGGCCGATCGCGAGGGGGTGGGCGTGCTCGAGCAACTGGCCTTCGGTGATCATCACCCCACCGGCCTCACCGGCATCCTCGACGGGTACACCCCCAGCCCCTGACGCCGTGTCGTCGCGCCGGGCGGGGCGGGAGCGGCCCGGGACACCGGTACGACGTCCAGGCCGTTCGGGTGCTCGCGTACGCGGTGGCTCGGGCCGTCCCAGATCGTCCCGAGGACCTTCAGGTTCTTCAGTGATTTCCTCGGTTTCTGCTTGTCAGTCGTACATGTGTTTGGTATGCTGTGGGCATGCCCAGTGAGGTGATTCAGGCCATCGGACAGGTCGATCCGCAGCCGTCATCGGCGCTGATCGAAGAGCTTCTGGTGGCCCGGCTGTGGTTCACCGGCCACCTGTCCGCCGCCCAGGTCGACATCGTGGTGGCGTTGATCCCGAAGCCGCTCGTCGACCTGTACGCGACCCACGACGCGGAGGTGTCGCCCTATCTGGTTGGTTTGACCCCGGTCGAGGTGACCCGAGCCGTCCGCCAGTGGGTGACCCGCGCCGAAGCCATCACCGAAGGCCC
>JBDNHK010000113.1:0-17223 GCA_041688815.1 Acidimicrobiales bacterium
GCGGAGCTGGGGGTGGGGCGGGTGGTACGGCGGCGGACGGGACCACCGACGCCGCGGCCACCGGTGCCATCGATCCCGAGACGGGCCAGCCGATCGCCGGCGGTACCCGTCGCACCGGTTCCAACGCCGATTCGGTCGAGCTCGCCGGCGCCACCTCGACCGTCGTGGCCGGGTCCTCCGGTTGGTCGTCGGCCCAGACCCTGATGTTGCTGGTCGCCGGCCTCGTGCTCGCTCTGGTGTTCGTTCCCGCCATGATGTGGCGGAACCTGGGCACCAAGAAGGACGGGATGTCGTCGTGAGGTTCGACACTCCCCGTCGCCGTATGGCGCGAAACGGCCTCCTCGGCCTGTTGGCCGTGTTGGCGTTCTCTACCCTGGCCTCGCCTGCTTCGAGCGTCATCGCCCCATCTCCGGCGGGCCTTCCGCCTGCGATCCCAGGTGGCTCAGGTATCAATCTCGGCCTTCCTCCGACCGACTCGGTCTTGACGATCAAAGGCCGTGGCGCTTTCTCGGGTATGGAGTTCATCGTCAACCAGACGAAAGAGCTCGTCAACCAGGCGGTATCGGTGACCTGGAAGGGAGGCCAAGAAACCATTACCGGGGTGACGAACTGGGATGGGAATTACGTCCAGATCATGCAGTGCTGGGGCGAGGATGACGGCACCAATCCCACCAATCCGGGCCCTCCACCGGAACAGTGTCAGCAGGGTGCTGCGGACGCGGTTTTCGGAAACCGGCTCACGGAGTTCTCGGTGGGCAACTATGCACTGACGCGCGTGATGTCGACGGAAGGCTGGCCTTCTTTCGACACGAACGCTGGGTCCTACGAACCCGAGACGGGTACGGTTTGGCGTCCCTTTCAGGCCGTCGATGGCACGGTGGTGGATCGATTCATCGACTCGCAATTCGACCCGCGGGCCGAAGGTGGGCAGTATTGGCTGAACCCGTACTTCAATGTGGTCACGACGAACGAGGTGGCCGGCAGCAGGACGCTCGCCAACGGCAGTGGTGGCGAACTCTTCGAGGTGCAAACTGGCATCGAGTCTTCTGGACTCGGGTGTGGCCAACGAGTCTCCATCCTTGGTGGTCCCCTGGCCACCCCGAAGTGCTGGCTGGTGATCGTTCCCCGGGGGACTCCAGAGCAGGAGAATGCTGGTCGGCCGTTCTCCCCCCAGCCGCTCCCGGTCGCAACGTCCCCTCTTGCGGAAGGCCCGTGGCAGAGCCGAATCGCCATTCCGCTCGAGTTCAATCCGGTCGACACCGCCTGTCAGATCGGTGCTGAACAGCGGCGGCTCGGTGGAAACGAGCTTCTGTCACCGGCGATCGCTTCTTGGCAGCAGTCTCTTTGTTCCACGCCTGGAAGCCTGCCCTTCGTCTACGGGGTCACTGGGGATCCGGTGGCCAGGCAGCAGTTGCTCGCGTCTTCGGCAGGCGCACCTCAGATGATTGCTGTCTCGCAGCCCTACGATCCCTCCACCGTCGACCCGGCAAACCCCGTCGTATATGCGCCACTCACGGCATCGGGTGCGGTCATCGCCTTCAACGTCGAACGCACCGTCCTTCCTGGCGCCCCAGCAGAAGAGAACGCATTGAATGGCCTGCGGGTGGCGGATCTGAAGCTCACTCCCCGCCTCGTGGCCAAGTTGCTGTCTCAGTCGTATCGCAACCAGACCGCCATCCTCGAGTCTTCGCCCTACCCGTGGGCCGCGACGAACCCGATCTATCTTCTGAATGACCCCGATTTTCTGCAGTTCAACCCGGAGTTCCAGTATCTCATAGGGGGCGGCGCGAGGAATATGGGTGGCTTTGTCATGCCCGCCCGCAACTCAGATCTCGCGAAGCAGTTGTGGCATTGGATCCTTGCTGACCCTGAGGCGAAAGCCTGGATGGACGGCAGCCCGGACCCATGGGGTATGAGGGTCAACCCCGTCTATGCGACTTTGGGACAGGCCAACCCCTCGGGCATCGCCTTCGGAACGCCCGTTCCCGAGAACTTTCCAAAGAGCGATCCCTACTGCTACCAAGGGGCGCCGAGAGGCGCTGGTGGAGTGATCATCCCGCCGCTGGTTTGTGGAACCGACTGGTTGCCCTACACCCAATCGCTTCAGGAGGCCGGTCAGTTCACCCGCGTGGCCGGCGATCGGGCAAGGATCGAAGTGAATCCCTTCCCCATCAGCCCGGACACGGTGTACCGACGGACTCCGCCGCAACGGCTCGGATTCCGGTCGTTCATGTCGATCACCGACTCAGCGACTGCGGCCCGCTTCGGGCTCCAGACCGCGCAGCTCAGCCGGTCTGGTGACAATGGCCCGAACCGAACGTTCATCGCACCGGATCAGGGCGGGCTCACTGCGGCTGTGGCAGCGATGAAGCCTAAGGCGGAGCCTGCCGTCCTCGAGCCGGACCCGACGGTCTCTGCCCCTGCGGCGTACCCACTGGCCATCTTGACGTATGGGGTCATCCGGCCGTTGTCCCTCGATACCGCCACTCGGCAGGATTTCGCACGCTTTGTCGATTACGCATCCGGCCCGGGGCAGGTGCCTGGCCGCAACCTCGGGCAACTCCCAGAGGGCTTTGCCCCTCTCCCCGTGAACCTTCGGGAACAGGCCAAGACAGCCGCCGTTGCGATCAGGGACCTCCGAGCTCCGCCAGCGACGGAACCGCCACCTGTCACCGGATCCTCCGGGGGCTCCGCGCCGGCAACGAGTCAACCGTCAGGGCAAACTAACAATGCCGGTCCGAGCTCGACGCCCAAACCAGCGGCGGCGAACTCGGCGAGCCTGGCTGCAGCACCCTCGGTGGTAGCGGTCACGGAGACCGCCTCGGCCGAGGTTCCCAATCTGGGCCTGCTCACCCCGATCGTGGCCTTGGCCCGAAACCGGTTCGTGATTCCGGCTCTCGCGATGCTGGCTGTTCTTTCTGCTCTCGGTGCACTGGAGATCACGAAGCGACCGCGGCGAGGCCTTTCCGAAGCGTCGACGCGCAGCTCCGGGTCCTCATCTGCCGGAGGGCCCACATGACGCTTGTGACGGTCGGGCTTCGACATAAGGCAACCAGGTCGCTTGGACACCTTCTCTTCTTGTATGGCGCGGCAACCGTAACCACTCTGATCACCGTGTTCAGCGGCGTTGCTGCGGCCCAGTCGTCGCCTTCCGGGGTGGCGGTAGTTGCGTCGAACAGTGGCGAGAAACTGACCCTCGGTGGAAGTGCCGACGAGTTCACCCTTAAGCTTCCACCGCGTTCGACCTGCCCGGGCGATAGCGCCAATGATGGCTTCCGCGTTGACAGCTACATGGTCCCGTCAGCTGTCGCCCCCACGGACGTGACGTTCGGGTCGGCGGGACCGGAGGTCAATACGTTGACCCGCTACGACGAGTTCCGGCAACCGCTCTACGACAATCTCACGGCGATGTTCGTGAATCGCCTGACCGCTGCGAACGAAAAGCCTGGTGAACCCGGGCTGATCATTGATGTTCCGATGTTCAGTCTGGATGTCTACAGCGCCGGTCAAGTGCCCCCAGGCCCTTACAAGATCGGCGTCGCTTGCACATTAGATGGCCAGGCAAAGACAACTTGGAACACTCAGATCACCATAGAGAAGGACTCCACCGACAAGCCCGCCGGGGTTCGTTGGTCTGTTGCGGGTTCGGGCGGGAGCAGCGACGAGAACAGCGCGTCTTCCATCGTTCGGTTGCTCGTACTCATTTTCGTTCTTCTTCTCGTAGTAGTCCTCGCCTTCGGCCTGTACCGATGGTGGCGTTTCCGCCAGCTCGCCCACAAGGAGTAAAGAGATGTCCTTCAACCACCCCACCAAGCGGCGTGTGGCCCTTTCGCTGGCCCGGTCCGGGACCGTCTTCTGCGCACTCGGGTTTGCGTTTGGCGTCTGGAACATGGCCACGCCATGGCTGGCGCCAGTTGCAGCAGCTCCTGAGGTCGGTGCGGCTCAACTCGTCGTGCCGGACGGTCAACCTGGGGCTGGAGGTGCCTTGACGAGTGGTGGGAGCGCGACGGTCTTCCAACTAGCGCTGCCGTTGGGAGCCGCTTGTAGCGGTGACAGCTTGACCGGTGAGTATCGGGTTCAGAGCTACATGGTTCCGAACACACTCTCCCCGGCGGATATCGTATTCGACGCGTCAGGTCCGTCGCCAAGCGCTATTGGAACCTTCTCCACCTTCCGGCAGCCCTTGTATGACCCGACCGGGAATGGCTTTATCGACCGTCTCACCTCTACGGCCACGCCGCCATCGGTGGCAGGGCCGGTCAGCAATCTTGGAATCTTCAATTTCAGCGTGTTCAGCCCGACCAATGTCCGCCCGGGCACGTACAACGTCGGGATCGCGTGTACAACCAAGGTCGCGGCGGTCGACAAGTACTGGAACATCGAGTTGACCTTTGCCGCGGCCCCCGACGATTCCCCCGCCAAGGTCACTTGGACGGCGTCGTCCGGTGGCGGTGGCGGGACGACGACGACCACGACCGGGGATGGCACGACCACGACGACGATTGGCGATGGCTCGACAACAACGACTGCTGGGGATGGTTCGACCACGACCACCGCTGCTGGCGGTTCGACGACGACGGTTTCCGGTGGGAGTTCAACGACTGCTGCCGGTGGTGGTTCGGGTAGCACCGGGAGCACCACGTTCTCCGGTGGCAACCCCTCCAGTGCTGCCCTGGCCAGCACCGTGGGCCAGCTTCCCTACACCGGAAACTCGCCGTGGTCGCTCGTGGTCTGGGGCGCCATGCTGTTGGTGTTCGGTCGGATGGCCATCCTGCTCGGCCGTAAGCCGAAGGTGCGGGCCCTCGGCGAATGAGCACGTCGCTGGACGACCGGTCTGATCTCCCGCCGCCCCCTGGGCTCTTCGACCTCGGCATGGTCGACGAGCAGGAGGCGGGGGTCGAACCGATCGCCGGCGGCCTCGACGACGCCGAAGCCGAACGACGATGGTGGAACCGAACCCCCAAAGCCGACCCGTCGGCCCCGGTTCCGCCGCTCACCCCACGCGCCAAGCTGTTCCAGGGTGTATTGGTTCTCGTGTTCATCCTGTCGGTCAGCCTGCTGGTCGACCTGTTGTTCGTGAGCTCGCTGCAACAGCGCGCCGCCCAGCAACGGTTGTTCGACGACTTCCGCGAACAACTGGCCGAGGGCACCGCGCCCGTGGGGCCGACCGACGACACCAAAGAGCCCGGAGAGGACGGCAGGAAGACCGCCCTCGCCCCCGGCACCCCCGTCGCCTACCTGGAGATCCCGGCCATCGGCGTTCGCCAGGTCATCGTGGAAGGAACATCGTCGAGTGTGCTCTTCGACGGCCTGGGTCACCGCCGCGATTCGCCGCTGCCCGGGCAGGTCGGTACCAGCATCGTGATGGGCCGTCGCGCCACCTTCGGGGCCCCGTTCGCCCGGATCGGGGACCTGCGGCAAGGTGACGTCATCAGAGCGGTGACTGGTCAGGGAACGTTCGACTACGAGGTCATGGGCGTGCGCCGTGAGGGCGACCCCGTGCCCGAGCCGGCCGCGGCCGACGAGGGCCGACTCCTCCTCGCCACCGCCGACGGCCGCCCGTTCTTCCCCGAAGGCGTCCTGCGGGTCGACGCCCAGATCACCAGTACGGCCGTCGGCGCGCCGGCGCGGATCGTGACGGCCGCCAACCTTCCCGCCCCCGAGATCTTCATGGCCTCCGACACCGCCAGTCTCTACGCTCTCGTCCTCTGGCTCCAGGCCCTCATCGCCGTCGTGATCGGTGCCATCTGGGCGTGGTACCGGTGGGGCCGGGCCAAGACCTGGGTGGTCTTTCTTCCTCTGCTCCTCGTGGTCGGCTTCACCGTGGCCAACGAGGCGGCCAAGCTCCTACCCAACCTGCTCTGACCCGTGGAGACCTCGTCGTGACCGAACCCGATTCCCCGAGCAGCTACCGCGGCCTGGCCGGCGCCGAGAACGAACAGGCGTCCTTCCTCGGCGGTGCCGTCGTGCAGCTCATCGACGGTGACCCCTCGTCCCCTCGGGCCGTGGTCGTCGAGGTGCACCCGGCCACCGTGGTGCTCACCTCATCCCGGGTGGTCGCCGTCGACGGCGACCTCGAATGGTCGTGGATGCTCGAGGACCTCGAGGCCGTCCACCACGGCGTCGATCAGCCCTGGACCATCCTCGTGGTGCCCGGCGTCGACGACCACGGCGTCGCCGTCCGCGACGCCGACGTCGTGGAGTTCCGCCGCCGGCTCGGGCACCAACCGGAACCGTCGACGGCTGTTCCTGTCGTCTCCCCCGTTCTTCCCCCCGAACCCGACCCCGTGATCGACCTGACCTCGACCTCTCCGGACGCCAACGTTCCGCGCCCGACGGTGGGTCCGCCACCACCTCCGAGCCCTGCACCTCAGGTCGAGGCTGAGGCTCACGACGAGAAGCGGCCGGCCGTTCCGATCGTTGCTGCGGCCGCGTCGGCGCCGGCCATCGTGGCCCTCGCCGAACTGAAGCCCGAGAGCAACGGGGCCCACACCCTCCTTCCGCCGCCGCCCGGGGCGTCGGGCACGATCGTCGAGGGCCCGGCGACCGTCATCGATCTCGATCCCATCGAGGGCGATCAACCCGCCGAGGAGGGCGAGCTCGGCCTTCCGAAGAAGGCTGCGAAGGTCGGTCTGATGGCTCGGGCCCGCATGGGTCGCCAGCACAAGGCTGGCTCCGTGGCCCTGCACGAACACCAGGAGCTCATCGGCCTCCAGGCCCACGAGATCTCGGCGTGGTTCGGCACCCACCACGTGCTCGACCGCATCTCGCTCGACATGCCCCCCGGTCTCGTGACCGCCCTCATCGGACCGTCGGGCTGCGGCAAGTCCACTTTCCTGCGCATCCTCAACCGCATGCACGAGATGATCCCGTCGGCATCGTTGGCCGGCGAAGTACTTCTCGATGGTTCCGACATCTACGACGTGAACAAGAAGCTGACCGACGCTCGCCGCCAGATCGGGATGGTTTTCCAAAAGCCCAATCCTTTCCCGGCCATGTCGATCTACGACAACGTGGTCGCCAGCTTCCAGCTCACCGGGCGCAAGGTGGGCGCCGACGACAAGGACGAGGTCGTCGAGACCTGCCTCAGCAAGGCCGGCCTGTGGAACGAGGTCCGTGACCGGCTACGCCAACCTGGTGGTGGTCTTTCGGGCGGCCAGCAGCAACGTCTGTGCATCGCCCGGGCGCTGGCCATCCGGCCCCGGGTGTTGCTCATGGACGAGCCCTGTTCGGCCCTCGACCCCACGTCCACCCGGCGTATCGAGCAGACCATCATGGAGTTGGCCGACGAGGTCACGATCGTGATCGTCACCCACAACATGCAACAGGCCGCCCGGGTTTCGCACCAGTGCGCGTTCTTCCTGGCCGAGCAGGGCACCCCCGGGGTGATCGTCGAGCACGGCGAGACCGAGGCGATGTTCCACTCGCCCCAGGACCCCCGCACGTTCGACTACGTGAACGGCCGCTTCGGATAGACGCCGATCCGGCGACATCCGAGGGCGCGTTGGTGGACGCCGGGTGAACACTTCGCGCCAACCGGAAGCGTTCACCTCGGGGCCACGGTGCGGACGAACTGGTCCGCCATCATCCCTTCCGTGTGGCGTCCGAAACGTCGCACCGTGCCGGCGAGAACCGTCGGTCGATGGAGCTCACAAGGGGAGCACAACTGCACATGACCACACTCACACTCAAGGCGAAACTCGCCCGAGCCGCTGCAGTCGCCACCGTAGTCGGCATCGGTGCAGGCGCCGTACTTGCCACCAGCGGGACCGCGGGAGCTGATCCAAAGCAGCTCGACCAAGCCCTCGTCGGGGTCGGATCCGACACCACGCAGGACGTCATGAACGCCCTAGCCGGCGAAGCGAACGGCACGCCCTACGGGGCCATCAGGAGTGACCTCGGCTCCGGGAACCGCCAGATCATCAGCTTCGATGCCACCCGAGCCGGCGCTGAATGTGTGACGCCGCGAGGTGGTTCTGCTTCGTTCGACCGCCCGAACGGTTCCAGTTTTGGCCGTGACGCCCTCAGCCAAGCCTTCAAGCCCGTCGCCACCCGTATCGGATGGGATGCGGCCGCGGTCACATGCACGACATCACCCAAGGCTGTCAACGGCCTCATCGACTTCGCTCGGTCCTCGAGCGGCGTGACCACCACGACCGGCGATCTCGTGTACGTCCCGTTTGCGGCCGACGGTCTCAGTTTTGGACTGTGGGCCCCCTCTGGCGTCGCACCGGTCACGACCCTCACCTCCGGCTCCGGTTCGCAGCTGACGGGCTTGCACACCAACACCGTGTCGTCCGCTTCGATCACCGTCGGGTCGACTCGTGTCATCGCCTGTCGCATCCAGGCCGGTTCGGGTACCGGTGCCACCTGGAACACCAAGATTGGTTCCCCGACCCCGCTCGCGCTGGAGACGTCGACTGCTGAGTGCACACCCGGCACCGGTGGTCTCAACGGGCTCCAAGAGAACGATGGCCTCGCCCTGCAGACCTCCTGCCAGGCCGTGAACGCCGCTCGGGTGGCCGCTAGCTTGGCAACAGCGCCGGGCGACACCCAGTGCATCATCGGCTACTCGGCGGCGAACTTCATCGCGCAGGCCAATGGCGCTGCCGCCAGTCAGATCCCTCGCCCGTCTCCGGCGGTTCCGACCCTTCCGGCTGGCGCAACCTTCGACATGGGGTCGATCGACGCCCTCCCGACGCCCTACGACGGTGTTCTCGCTACCACCCCCGGCGTGAAGATCAGCCCGAACGCCACCGTGTACAACAATGCCACCTGGGGCCGTCGGGTGTTCAACATCCTGCCCCTCAGCACGGTGCTGGCGGCCAACGGCAACCTCGCCCAGAAGACCCTCTTCGCCGTGAATGGTGATCTCACGACGGCGCGGACCCTGGTCGACGGTGCCGTCACCAGTGGGAGCCCGACCCTCACCTCGGCAACCGGGGCCTTCACCGGCGCTGATGTCGGGAGGCGTCTCTCGTTCTTGCCTGCGCAGAGCTTCGTCGACGCCGCTGATGGCGTCACCCCGGCGTCGAACGTGATCCTCATCGGAACGGTGACCAACACCACAACGGTGCAGCTGATCGATGGCTTCACCAAGCAGCCGGTCAACGCGACCGCGACCGCGAGCGCAGTGTCGACAGGGGTCATCAACATCCGCCCGGTCGTCCCGGGCCTGCCGTTCCCTTACACCAACGTGAACGGGATCTGTGGCTCCGTGCCTCAGACGACCGTGAACACCTTCGGGTTCCTGAGCATCCCCGAGTGCGGGTCCACCCTGCTTCGGCGGACCTTCACCTGATCGGCGGACGCCGGTCACATCCCTTGTGACGTGAGGCGGGCCGGGGCAGTCAGCCTCGGCCCGCCGATCGCCACTTCAGTAGCACCGCACCAACTTCACTTCACCTTCAAACCAAGAAAGAGAGACTCACCTCATGAGAGGTACGTTCAAGAAGTTGCTGGCAGGAACGGCGTCTGTCGCCATTGCCGCCACGCTCCTCCCGGCCTTGGCGGCGACACCCGCCGCGGCCGCTGGGATCCTGGGGTCCACGACCCCACTTTCGACCTCGCCATCGGGCGGCGGTGGCACCACGGTGTTCACGATCGGCCTGCCGCAGCAGCCCGGTCGTAGCGTCACGGCCAACACGGTCGCCGGTACCACCGTCTCTGTTCCTGGTGGCGGTCTAAACGTGCGTGACGTGGGCCGAACCGTCACCGGAACCGGGATTCCGGGCGGTGCCGCCATCGCTACCGTTCCGTCGGCGACGACATTCACGCTGTCTATCGCCGCGACCGCGATCGGAACCGGTGTCACGCTGGCGCTCGGCGCGAACAACGCCGCGTGCAGTGGTGACAGCCTGAACAGCTCGTGGACCACGAACAGCTACGTGGTTCCCGTGAGTGTCGATCCTGCTGGCCTCACGTTCAACAGCAGTGGCCCGGTCCCGCTGAGCACGACCAATGCGACGTTCCGGCAGCCGCTCTACAACGTGGGCGGCAACGCCTTTGCGGACCGGTTCACCAATGCATCGGGCCCGGGTCTCCCCGGCTTCGTGGGTAGCACCGGCATCTTTGACTTCAACACCACGGCCTTCCCGGCCGGTGTGTACAACATGGGTATCGCCTGCATCGACAACCTGGGCGCGATGCAGGAGTACTGGAACTCCAAGGTCACCGTGGGTGCCGCGAAGGCCTGGAACCTTGGTGCGATCAGCGCAGCGCCGATCGTCACCGCTCCTGGTACGGGTGGCAGCGTCAACGGCAACCTGCAGATCACGGTCAACGTTGATCCGCCGGCTGGCGATGCCACGGTCACCAGCTACACCATCACGGGTGCTGGGGCTCCGGTCACGATCAACGGCGCGGCCGGCTTCGACCCCGCACCGGTGGTCATCACTGGCCTTACCAACGGCACCACGTACAACGTGAGCGCCACGGCCACCAACCCGACCGGTACGTCGACCCCGTCGACTCCGGCGGTTGCCTTCACCCCGACGCTGCCGGCTTCGCCGGCTCCGACGGGTCTCTTGGCCAATCCGGGGGCACCCGGTGCGATAGACCTGATTTGGACCGCTCCGGCCGCGTCGGCCGCAACCCTGACGGGCTACAACGTCGTCGTCACGGCAGGCGGCTCGCCGATCACCGGCTCACCGTTCCCCGTCACTGCTCCGACCACCACGCTCACCATCCCGGGCCTGGCCGCAGGCACCCTGTACAGCTGGTCGGTGGAGGCGTTGTACGCCACGCCCAACTTCTCCAACCCGGTGAACGGGCCTTCTCCCGGTTTCACGGTGAACGGGTCGGCCTTCGTCTACCAGGACATCACGGCCACCCGGCCGGCGGACGCCCTGGTGCTGACCCAGGTCTGCGGTCGGTACGGCTCCATGAGCCCTGAGGGCTGGACCACTGTCCCCGGCCTGGGCGGGGCGCTCCCGCCGGTCTCGGGCGGCACCATCCCGACGGGTGAGAGCCCGGCGAGGTTCGCCGAGTACCCATTCCCGTCGCCGGCCACCTACCCGACCCGGTGTGGCATCAACATGGGCACAGCCCAGCTGGTCACCACCGGCCCTAACGCCGGTGCGTTCTTCGCCGCCGAGGGTCGCCTCAACCAGGTGACCGTCGTCGACACCCGGCTGAGCAACCCGGCCGGCTGGGTGCTCAACGGCAGGGTCGATGCGCAGTTCGTGTCGGGCTCGGCCAACTTCAGCGGCACGCAGCTGGGCTGGACGCCGCAGGTCACCAGCGCCACGGCCGGTCAGACCCCCGTGGCGGGTGCGAACATCGCACCGAACAGCACCGGTCTGGTCAGCAACCAGCCGCTCATGACGGCGGCCAACGGGTCCGACCTCGGCATCGCCGTGGCCGACGCCCGCCTCAAGCTGCTCATCCCGGTGGCGGCGGTCAGCGGCACCTACACCGCCACCCTCACCATCTCGGTCATCTGACCGGGACCATCACGTACCGGTGACCGGTGCGGGGAGCGACACCACGTCCTCTCCGCACCGCCGCCGCTGCAGCATCCAGAGAGCGGTATCGGCGAGACGATTTGCCGATACCGCTCCTGGCGTTTCCGACAGGAGCCCGTCTCCCTCCCCTGAAGGACCGAAGGCCATGATCGTCCGCATCCGTCTCCTCGCCGCCGTCGCCCTTACGGCCGTCACGCTCCTGGCCACGGCGCCCTCCTCGTGGGCGCAGTCCGACCCGCCCAGCGCGGACACCCCGGCACCCGGGGAGGAGATCGTCAACAGCTGGTCGCTGGCACCCACCGGGTCGGGTGACCCCAGCCTGCCCGGCAACCGCCCCAACCTCATCTACGACGCCGCCCCCGGGTCGACCATCGAGGACTCGGTCACGCTGGCCAACTTCTCCAACGTGGCGCTCACCTTCCGTTTGTACTCCACCGACGCCTTCAACAACGACGCCGGGGAGTTCGCCGTGCTCGAGGGCGACGAGGCCCCCGACGACGTGGGCTCGTGGGTGACGCTGCCCCAGGAGTACGTCATTCTCCCCCCGAACACCCAGGTGGACATACCCATCACCTTGACCGTCCCCGCCGATGCCACCCCGGGCGACCACGTCGGTGCCGTCCTGGCCTCCTCGGAGGCCGAGGGCACCGGACCCGACGGCAAGACCGTCACCGTCGACCGGCGCACGGGCACACGCATCTACCTGCGCGTCACCGGGCCCCTCTCCCCGGAGCTCGCCGTCGAGGACCTCCAGACCCGCTACACCGCATCGCTCAACCCGCTGTCGGGCAGCGCCGAGGTGACCTACCGGGTGCGTAACCGGGGCAACGTCCGCCTTGGCGGCACCCAACAGCTCAGCGTGGGCGGCCCCTTCGGCATCGCCATCACCACCCTCGACGCCGAGGAGATCCCCGAGCTGCTGCCCGGCGAGAGCTACGAGGTCACCCGCACCGTCGGGGGCGTGCCGGCCACGGTGGCGCTGGTCACCGACGTCGACCTGCAGCCCGAGGCCGTGGGCGCTGGCGCCGACGACCTGCCCCAGTTGGGCGGCAGTGCTCTCTCCCTCGCCGTCCCCGTGACCATCATGGCCCTGCTCCTGGTGGTCGCCCTCGTGTGGTGCGCCCGCCGGGCCTACCTGCGCCGCAACAAGGAGATCGGTCCGCCCCCGCCCTCGCAGCCGCCGGCAGCGCGTGTGCCCGTGGGTCAGGCGTCATGATGCGCCTGACGGCGCGGACCCTGGCGTGGGCCGTGCTGGTGGTCCTCTCCGTCACCGTCGTCGGCTCGGTCGCCGGTGCCCAGGAGCAGGTGCCACCGACCAGCGATAGGGACCTCACCCCCGGCGAGATCAGCGGCTCGCTGCTCACCATCGCGCCGCGTACCGTCGAGGCCGGCCAGCGCATCGACGTCATCTTCACCGACTGGAAGGCCACCACGGTGCTGTTGTCGGTCTGCGGGAACCTGGCCAAGCGCGGCTCGGTCGACTGCAACCAGGTGACCAGCCAAGGCTCGAAGATCAGTGGGGTGGGCATCAGCCAACCCGTCGCCGCGTTCGTGGTGAACCCACCATCGGCGACGTGCCCGTGCGTGATCCGCGCCGTCGGCGTCGACAGCGACGAGTCGGCGGTGGCGCCCATCGAGATCGTTGGCCATCCGGTGGGCCCGGTGGTCGACCCCTCGGGCGGCGTGCTCGTCGAGGTGGGCCTCGAGCCACGACGGGCCGACGCCGGGTGGTTCGCGGCCCTGCGGTCGGCCCTCGGCGGACCGACGGACTACGACGTCGCGGTCACCGTTCGCAACATCTCCGTCGAGACCTTGACCAACGCCGTGGTCGTCGGGTCGGTCGGGCACGATCCCGCCGAGGATCTCGACCTCTTCGAGATGGTGCCCGGTGAGATCGGGGCGGGCCAGACCTGGACCGGTGACGCCCAGGTCACGCTGCCGTCACCGGCGTGGGGGAACTACGTCTGGGAGGCCGTGGCTTCGGGCGCTGGCCCGGCGGTCCGCGCCGAGGAGTCGACCCGCTTGGTGCCGGGGCTGCTCCTCGTGCTCGTCGTCGTGCTCGTCGCCGACCTGGCCTTCATGTTGGCCCGTTGGCTGCGCCGCCGGGCTCTGCGCCGCGAGGAGGAGCTCCTCGCCCAGGCCGACGGTGAGGGCGGCGAGAACGGGCCGCCGACCCCCGATCCGTCGACCCTGCCACCCCCGCCAGTGCTGGTCTCCTGACGCCGGAACACCGAGGATTGGCTTGCTTTCCGGCTGGTAATAGGCTTACCTAACACCACGTGTCGAAGGGGTCCACTCACACGTGGGAAAGGGTTGGCGTTGACACCTCAGGAGCTGGCCTGGGCGGAGTCGAGGGTCGCGGCCGTCGGTCGGCACCCCGCGGTCGGGTTCGCCACCGCCCTGGCCGATCACGGTGAGCGCCCGGCGCTGATCGACCACGACGGCACCGCCGTCACCTACGCCGCTCTCGCCGGCCGGGTGGCCGACACCGCCGCCGCCCTCGGCTCCACCCGCCGGCTGGTGCTGGTGGAGGGGGCCCACACCCTCGACACCATCGTCACCTACCTCGCCGCCCTGGCCGGTGGCCACCCCGTGCTGCTGGCCCCCGCCGGGCGACCCGACCTGACCCGGGCCCTGGCCGACGCCTACCGCCCCGACGTGGTCGGCACCGACGGCGACGGCGGGGCGATCCACGAACTACGGGCCGGTACCACCCACGAGCTGCACCCCGACCTGGCCCTGCTGCTCACCACGTCCGGCACCACCGGCTCGCCCAAGCTGGTGCGGCTCTCGCGGACCAACGTCGAGGCCAACGCCGCCGCCATCGCCACCGTTCTGGGCCTCGGCCCCGACGACCGGGGTTTCACCTCGTTGCCCCTGCACTACTGCTACGGCCTGTCGGTGTTGCACAGCCACCTGGCCGTCGGCGCGGCGGTGGTGCTCACCGACCTCTCGGTCACCGATCCGTGTTTCTGGACCAAGTTCCGAGAGGCGCGGGTGTTGAGCCTGGCTGGGGTGCCCTACACGTTCGCCATGCTCGAGCGTGTCGGCTTCGCCGACATGGACCTGCCCCACCTCCGTTCGGTCACCCAGGCCGGTGGGCGCCTCGCCCCCGACCGGGTACGCCACTGGGCCGAGGTCGGTGGCCGGCGGGGCTGGGACCTGCACGTGATGTACGGCCAGACCGAGGCCACCGCCCGCATGGCCTGCCTTCCTCCCGACCAGGCCCTGCGCCGACCCCACAGCGTGGGGCTCGCCATCCCGGGCGGATCGTTTGCCATCGAACGACCTCGTGACGCGACCGCCGACGCCGGTCCGGGCGACGCGGGCCCATTCGATGCCGAGCCGGGTGACGCCGGGCCGGACGGAGTCGGGGAGCTCGTCTACCGGGGCCCCAACGTGATGCTCGGCTACGCCGAGACCGCCGCCGATCTGGCCCTCGGGCGCACCGTGCACGAGCTGCGTACCGGCGACCTGGCCCGTCTCGACGCCGACGGGTTCGTGGAGATCGTGGGTCGCACCAGCCGCTTCGCCAAGCCGTTCGGGCTGCGGGTCGACCTCGACCGTTGCGAGCAGCTCCTGGCCGAGCGCGGCCTCCACGCCGTGTGCGTCGGCGACGACGACCGCCTGGTCGTGGCCGTCGAGGCCGAGGCAACTTCGGGTGGGCCGAACGAACACCACCCGGCGGTGGGCGCGCTGGCCCACACCCTGGGTCTGCCCCGCCCCGCGGTCGTGGTGTGGGTCACGCCCTCGTTGCCCCGCCTGGCCAGCGGCAAACCCGACCTGGCCGCCATCGCGGCGGCAGCGACTGACCCGTCCCCGGCGGTGGCCGTCGGGGCCGCGCCCACCGCCCCGAGCACCCCCGGGTCGGTGGCCGCGCTGCTGGCCGAGGCCCTCGATCGCCCCATCGCCGGCGTCACCCCCGACGCCACCTTCGTGTCGCTCGGTGGCGACTCGCTCTCCTATGTCGAGGTGTCGGTGGCCCTCGACGACCTGCTCGATCGGGTGCCCGACGCCTGGCACCTCACCCCCGTCGCCGCGCTCGAGGCTCGCGTCGTCACTCGGGTCGTCACCCCCGATGCGGGCAGTACCGGCGCCACCCACGCCACTGCCGCCACGCCGACCACCGACCACGCCGCGCCCAAGGCCGCCTCGCATCCATCGCGGTCGATGGAGACCAACGTGGTGCTGCGGGCCGCCGCCATCGTGGCCATCGTGGCCACCCACAGCGGCGCGGTGATGCTCCAGGGCGGCGCCCACGTGCTGCTGGCCGTCGCCGGCTACAACTACGCCCGTTTCCGCCTCCTCGCCACCGCCACCGCAGGCCATCTCCGGGGTTCGGCCTCCAGCGTCGCCCGCATCGCCGTGCCCACTGCGATCTGGCTGGCCTTCCAGTTCACCTACGCCGAGCCCTTCACCGCGCCCCGCGTGCTGTTCGTCAACAACTACCTCGGCTCCGGGCTGTGGGAGTACTGGTACGTCGAGGCGCTCCTGCAGATCCTGGTGGTGCTGGCCGTCGCCTTCGCCTTCCCCGGGGTCCGGGCCTTCGAACGTCGGCACCGCTTCGGGGTGGCCATGGGCGTGCTCGCCGCGGCCACCGCCTTGCGCTTCGACGCCCTCGACATCGGCAGCGTCGGCCAGTGGATGTACCGGCCCGACACCATCGTGTGGTGCTTCGCCCTGGGCTGGGCCGCGCAGCGCGCCTCCACCGTCGGCCCGCGAGCCATCGTCACCGTCGTCGGGCTGGTGTGCGTCGTCGACTTCTTCGACAGCTCGGTGCGCGGCCTCGCCGTCGCCGTCGGCCTGGCCCTGCTGCTCTGGTTCCCTCGCCTGCCGGTGCCGCGCAGCCTGCGCTCGGCCGTGGCCGCCCTGGCCGCCGCTTCGCTGTGGATATACCTCACCCACTGGGCGGTGCTGCCCCCGCTGCGGGGCGTGCTCCCACCCGTCGCCGTCGTCGCCGTGGCCCTGGCCGTCGGGCTGCTGGCCGCCGCGCTGGCCCGCCGGGTGGAGCGACGTTGGTTCAGCTGACCTCGGCCGCGGCGGCGGCGAACTGGGCCATGTACAACGCCGCGTAGGCCCCGTTGCGTTCGAGCAGCGCCTCGTGGTCGCCCTGCTCGACGATGCGCCCGTGGTTCATCACCAAGATGGTGTCGGCGTCACGGATGGTGGACAGGCGGTGGGCGATCACGAAGCTGGTGCGATCGGAGCGCAGGGCGGCCATGGCCCGTTGGATGAGCACCTCGGTGCGGGTGTCGACCGAGCTGGTGGCCTCGTCGAGGATCAGGATGGCCGGGTCGGCCAGGAAGGCCCGGGCGATGGTGAGGAGCTGCTTCTCGCCGGCGCTCACGCTGGTGCCCTCGTCGTCGAGGATGGTGTCGTAGCCGTCGGGCAGGGTACGAACGAACCGGTCGACGTGGGTGGCCCGCGCCGCCTGTTGCAGTTGCTCCTCGGTGGCGTCGGGGTTGCCGTAGGCGATGTTCTCGCGGATGGTGCCGCCGAACAGCCAGGTGTCCTGCAACACCATGCCCATCATCGAGCGCAGGTCGCGGCGGCGCATGGTGGCGATGTCGCGCCCGTCGACGGTGATGTGGCCGGAATCGATCTCGTAGAAGCGCATGAGCAGGTTGACCAGTGTGGTCTTGCCCGCACCGGTGGGGCCCACGATGGCGATGGTCTGCCCGGGTTCGGCCACCAGCGACAGATCGGTGATGAGCGGGCGGTCGGGGTCGTAGCTGAACGAAACGTCCTCGAACTCCAC
>JBDNHK010000114.1:0-6725 GCA_041688815.1 Acidimicrobiales bacterium
CACCCCACCTAAGGGCACCGACCGCTCGCCCACCAGGAGGGGCCGAGCGGCGAGGCGATCGATCTTTCTCGTCGGCGCGCCTTGTTCGGGCAGCACCCTCCTCGCCGAAGCCCTCGGGCGAGCGCACGAGGCGATCGTCGTTCTGACGGGCAACGCCGGGTCGCCGACGATCCTGCGGAGCTTCACCCGGCGGCCCGGGGCTGGGTCTCGAACCGACTCGTCGAGGTCGACGCCGCACCCGCCACCGTCATCGCCGCTCGGGCCGCGCTCGTCGCGGACCCCGGAGACGCCGACCCATCCGAAGGCCACGGTCCCGACCCCCGGCTGGTCGAGCGCTCACCCCGCAATGCCCTCCGGGTCCCGTTCCTCGCCGCAACGTTCCCGGACGCCACCTTCGTCTACCTGTACCGCGGCCCGCGCGAGACCATCAGCTCGATGCTCGACGACCTGGCCGAACTACCGCCTGATCGTTGGGCCGTCACTTCCGCCTCGGCCCTCACCGACGACCCCGATCGCGAGCAGCACCGCCTCGGCCCCCTCCTCGGACTCACGTGGGACACGCCGGCCCCGTCCGATGACACTCCTGCAGGTCGTGACCGACCTGATCCCCGGACCTGGGCCCACAACGCCGAGGAGCTCGATGCCGTGTGGGAACTGGTCGAGCCGGTGGCGCGACGCGCCCACGAGCTGTTCGCGGAACCCCCGCCCACGGTGCCGATCAGGTCGGATACCGCCGCCCGCCGATCGGCGAAGACGGCCGAACCCGACGGCACGCCGACCCCCGATTTCCGCAGCGTCTACACGCCCGGGTTCGCCGAAGTCCTCGCCACGACGGGGTGCGCGCTCATCGCGTCGACCTACCAATCAGGGCGAGTCGTCCTGGTGCGAGGCGACGGCGAGCGGGTCAACACCCACCTGCGCCACTTCGACAGCCCGATGGGTATCGCCGTCCGAGGCCCCGAGCTGGCCCTCGGCACGCGCAACACCGTGTGGCGGTTCTGCGACCAGCCCGAGGCCGCCACCTCGGTCGACGCAACCGGGCGCACGGATGCCTGCTACCAGCCCCGCTCCGCCCACGTGACCGGCGACGTCCGGGTGCACGACCTCGCCTACGACGGGGCCGGCGAGCTGTGGATGGTGGCTACCCGCTTCTCCTGCCTGGCCACCCTCGATCCAGCGGCCAGCTTCGTCCCGCGCTGGCGACCTGGTTTCGTGAGCGCCCTCGGGCCGGAAGACCGCTGTCACCTCAACGGCCTCGCAATGGTCGAGGGACGGCCCCGGTACGTCACGGTGCTCGGCATGACCGACACTGCGAACGGCTGGCGGGAGGGCAAGGGCACCGGCGGCGCCGTGCTCGACGTCGACGGCGGGGCGCCTGTCGCCACCGGGCTCTGCATGCCCCACTCACCCCGTTGGTACGCCGGCCGGCTGTGGGTCCTCGAGTCGGGACGCGGCGCGCTGTGCACGGTCGACGTCGAGACCGGCACCGTCGACACCGTCGCCGTGCTCCCCGGCTTCACGCGAGGCCTGTCGTTCGCCGGTCCGTTCGCCTTCGTCGGCCTGTCGCAGGTGCGCGAGGCGGTCTTCTCCGGCCTGCCCCTCATGGAGGCCGGAGGGGAGCGCACCTGCGGAGTGTGGGTGGTGGACCTGCGCTCGGGGGCGGTGGTCTCGTTCCTGCGCTTCGAAGGAACGGTCCAAGAGCTGTTCGAGGTGGCCGTGCTCCCTCGACGCTTCCCCGAACTGGTGGAGCCCGGCGCCGACGCCAGCAATGATGCGTTCGTCCTGCCGACGGCCGCCATGGTCGACGTGGTCGGTGGGCCCCCGGACTGATCAGCCAGTGAAGCGGGGGCTGGCGGTCACCACCCTCCTCGCCACGAGCGCCGTCGCCGTCGGTTCGGGCTCCGTCGGTGCCGCGGCCACCACGACCCCGGCGGTGGCGATCGTCCAGACCATCGATCTGCCGACCGAGCCCGAGAAGAGCCGGTCACCGGTAGCGACGGGGCACCCGGGGTCCGATCCCGCACACCACCTCGTAAGCGATGGTGTCGAGACGCTCGGCCCACTCCTCGGCGGTGATGCACTCGTCGCCCTGGTCGCCGATCAACACGACCTCGTCGCCGACCGCCACCGGGTCGTCGCGACAATCCACCATCAGCTGGTCCATGGTGACGGTGCCCACGATGCGACGGCGCCGGCCGCCGACCAGCACCTCACCGCCGCTGGCCCCGAGCCGGCGGGCCACGCCGTCGGCATACCCGATCGGCACCGTGGCAACCGTGCACTCGGTCTCGAACACGTGCCGCAAGCCGTAGGAGATGCCCACCCCGGCCGGTACCCGCTTCACCATCGACACCTCCGAGCGCAGGGCGAGGGCGGGGCGCAACGCCACCCGGTCACGGAGCACGGGCGCGGGCGGCAGGCCGTACACGCCGATGCCCACACGAACCAGGTCGTAGCGGCTGCGGGGATGGTCGATGGCGCCGGCGGAGTTGGCGGCATGGAGCATCGGTGGGCGCAGACCGATCGCATCGAGGTCGGCGACGACCGCATCGAATCGGTCGAGCTGGGTGTCGGTGAACGGATTGCCCGGCTCGTCGGCCACGGCCAGGTGGGTGAACACGCCCTCGAACTCGATGCTGCCGTGGGCGGAGATCTGCTGGGCCAGGGCCACCGCATCGGCCGGCTGAACCCCCACGCGGTTCATGCCGGTGTCGACCTTCATGTGGACGCGGGCCAGGCGGCGCTCGCGCTTGGCCGCATCGGCCACGGCCTCGACTCCCTCAGGGGTGTACACGCACACCCGCAGGTCGAAGCGGACGGCGGCGGCGATGTCGTCGAGGCGTGGCTGAGACAGGAGCAACACGGGTGCCTCCACCTCGGAGCGACGCAACACCACCGCTTCCTCGACGAGCGCCACCGCCAACCAGTCGGCCCCGCCCGCGAGAGCGGCCTGGCTCACCGCCACCGCCCCATGGCCGTATCCGTCGGCCTTCACCACTGCACAAACCATTGCTGGTGCAACCATCTCCCGTAACGCCCGCACGTTGTACGCGACGGCGGTGAGGTCGACGTCGGCCCGGGTGGCCCGCACCGCTCAGCCTTCGTCGCCCGGGTCGGACTCCTCGGCCTTGCCGTCGCCTGAGGCAGGTTCGTCGACCTCGAGCACGATGGCCCGAACGATGTCGCCTCGAGCAACGATGCCGAGGAGCACCAAGTCGTCATCGACCACCACGAGGCGATCGAGCCCGTGCTCGTGCATCAGGGTCGCCGCGGTCTCGAAGGTGTCGTCGGGGCCGAGGGTGGCCTTCAGATCGGTCTCCATGACCTCGCCGACGGTGGCGCCCAGGGCCTTGTCGAGCTCGGACTCGTAGCGCTGCTTCGACTTCGGGAGCTCGAACACCCCACCCAACAGGCTGATCACCGTGGGCAGGTGGAGGCGCGCCTCCTCGAGGATGAGATCCCCCGTTGACAACATGCCCACGACCCGGCCCTGCTCGTCGAGCACCGGCCCTCCGTCGATCTCGGTGAGCACCAGCTCACGCATGGCGTCCTGCACGTTCTCGTCGGGCGTGAAGCTCAGGACCTCGGTGACCATCACGTCCATTACCGGCACATCTCGCAACAACATCGGTCCTCGCAAACGAATGAGCCGGGTCAGGGTCGAAGGGCGACGACCTCGGCGAAGGCCAGCGGGAGAAGGTCGGGGAGGTCCCCGGCCACCAGGCCCCGCTCCCACCCTAGAGCGCCGGCCCAGCCGTGCAGGAACGCACCCGCGGCCGCAGCGCGCCACGGCGGCAGACCCTGGGCGAGGAGGCCTCCGATCAGGCCCGCCAACACGTCACCGGTACCGGCGGTGGCCAGCCGCGGGAGCCCGGTGGTGCTGACCAGCACCGAGCCGTCGGGGGCGGCGACCACCGTCGCCCGGCCCTTGAGCAGAACGACACAGCCGAGTTCGACGGCGAGCCGACGCGCCGCATCGAGACGGTCGGGGCCGGGCGGATGACCGGCCAGGCGGGCGAACTCCCCGTCATGGGGGGTGAGCACCGTGGCCGGACCGACGAGAGCCGCCGCACTGGTACCGAGCGCGGTCAGCCCGTCGGCGTCGACGACGGTGGGCACTCCCTGCGCCGTGGCCCCCTCGACCGTGGCGCGGATGGCAGCGGCGGTCGAGGAGGCCGTACCGAGGCCGTTGCCGATGACCAGCGCTTCGAAGCGGCCGAGCTCTCCGAGCACACGCGCGTCCCAGGCCTCGGCGGGGAGATCGGTGATCACGGCCTCGACGGCGGCGCTGATCGGGTGTCCACCGGGAGTGCTGAGTCGCACGTACCCGGCGCCGGAGCGGGCGGCCGCGGCACTACTGAGGGCGGCAGCGCCGGCCATGCCGGGACTGCCGGCGACGAGCCAGACCGCCCGCTGCCACTTGTGGGCCCCGGCCGGGGTGTCGGGCAGCCACGACGCCACTGCGGCCGCGCCCACGAGGTGGGCCGACGCTCGGCTGACGTCGAGCCCGATGTCGGCCGCCGTCACCTTCCCGGCGAGCTCGAGCCCCGGCGACAACACGAGTCCGGGCTTCAGCGCCGCGAAGGTGACGGTGACGTCGGCGCGCAGCACGTGCTCGCTCGCCACCCCGGTCAGTCCGTCGACCCCCGAAGGGATGTCGACGGCCAACACCGGCGTACCCGGCGACACGACGGGCGCCGCGAACGAGCCCCTGAACCCGGTGCCGAAGGCGGCATCGATCACCAGGTCCGCCGGCGGCAGCGAGGCCGGCGCTTCGGCCACGTCGATCTCCTGGACCCGGACCCCACGCCGGCGCAGACGCCGGGCGGCGTCGCGGCCATCGTTGCCGTTGTTGCCCTTGCCCTCGAGGATCACCACCCGCCGGCCGTAGGTGCCGCCCATCATCATCACTGCGGCCCTGGCCACCGCCGACCCGGCCCGACCGATCAGTTCCTCGACCGGCGCAACGGCGTCGCGGTCGATGGCGGCCATCTCCTCCGGTGTCACGATCGGCACCAGCCCACCGCCGATCGGCAGGCCCGCCGGGGGAACAACCGATCGAAGCCGCGAGGGCGACGGCGTCGACCGGGCGCCCTGACCGACGACCACGGCTTCGGCGATCAACGCGCTGTGGGTGAGCGACAACTCCCAACTCTCGATGCCGACCGCCGCGGCCCGTTCGACGGCGGGACCGGAGAGCAGGATCGACGGGCGCCCGGCGTCGTCGCGCCCGACCTCGATGTCGTGCCAACCGACCCGGCCGAAACCCACACCGAGCGCCTTGAGCACCGCCTCCTTGGCTGCGAACCGCACGGCGAAGCGCTCGACCGGATCGTGGCGCTCCTCGGCGTAGGCCCGCTCTGCGGCGGTGAAAAGCCGATCGACCATCCCGGGCCGGCGGGCCAGCACGGTGCGAAACCGCTCGACGTCGACGACATCGACCCCGAGGCCGCAGATCATCAGCCCCGGGTCCGACGGGGGCGCGCCGGCGGAGGCGGTGACCCCGGCATCGGGGTCACGATCGCCAGCGATCGGCCAGGTCGTTGACCGGATCGGTCATGAGATCCACGACATCGAGGTCGACGATCAGGTCGTCACGGAAGACCGGCTCGGTCTCGGTGACCGCGTGCTTGAGCGCCGCGTATCGGTTGCGGTAGCCCTGCAGCACCGCCCGCAGGACGGGCAGGGGGAGGTCATTGCGCAGCGACACGTGCAACAACGCCAGCCCGGTGGGCCGACCGTCCTTGATCTCGGGCACGATCACCACCGTGCGGCCGTCGCTTCGGCCCTTGGCCACCAGCACGGTGCGCTCGACGGCCACCCAGCGCTTGGTGCCGCGCAACTGCGGGTCCGTCTCGGTACGGCTGCGCAGATCACGACCGATACCGCCCCGGTCGACCACCACGATGGAGGCGTCGTCGGCGGTGCCGCCCGCCTCGACTTCGCCTTCGATGGCGTAACGGGTGTAGCCGAGCACCTCGGCGACGAGGGGTTCGAGGGCGCTGAGGGTGCGCAGCGTGGAGTAGGTGAGCCGATCGCGGGGCGCACCTGCGGCCATGACCTCGCGCACCAGCGGCACCTGCAGCAGGGTCTCGTCGCTGCGGGAGATGCCGACAGTGACGGTCTTGGCCTGGTGCTTGATGGCGTCGATGGGACGGGTGAGCTCGTCGATGGCCCGACTCAGGGCGACGGCCAGGTCCTCGAGCACCACCCCCGGCGTCCCCACCTTCCCGTGCTCGACCTGGTACGCCTCGAGCGGCACCATCCCGAGCGCGAACCGCCACATCGAGGCCAGCCGGACCGCAGTGGAGGCTTCGAGATGCCCGTCGTAGGCGCCCGAACGCAGCCCGTCGAAGAACCGAGCGGCCAGCGGCACGAACTGGTCGTGGACCTCGGCCCGCGCCGCTTCGCCCGACCGACCCGCAGCCGCGACCTCGTCGATGGCGGAGCGGGCCTCGCGCAGAGGTTGGGCCTGGGCGTCGATGGCCAACGCCGCCTCGTAGCCGAACAGGTGGCCCACCATCGCCGAGAGCACGAAGGCCAGTCGAGGGTGGACCTCCGGCACCGAGATCACGTGCAGTGCAGCGGAGAACCGCTCCTCACCCTCGGTGGCCACCACGATCGGTGCGGCCTTGTGGGCGCGGTAGATGGCCACCTCCTTGGCCACGTCGTCGGCGGTGGATCCCTGCAGACCAGCGGCGCACACGATGATCATCGGCTCCGAC